>NZ_WHOA01000092.1 GCF_013141715.1 Paenibacillus phytorum
ATTCTACAACAATCTATCCTGTTTCTCTGGTTTTAAAGCTACTTTAGGCTAAAATTGTTGTATTTTTTGCAACAATCGCGTAGATAACGCGGAATAGCTAGCTTATTGTTGTGCAAAGTACAACTTTACACGGATGTGGAAGCGAATGTTAAAGCATTACGTCTTTTGAACGTAGCCACTGCGTTGCATCAACCTTTATAAACACTCTCACAGAGACTTATAAATCTCTGTCTAGCGTGACGGATTCTCCATGGAGGACATGATGAGCGATAAGTGTCTCGGCAGGAACCTCTTCATTGTTAATTTGGTTAATTAAGATGTCGGCTAGTTTAGTGCCGATTTCATCCACATTATAGTCAACTGTTGTTAGTGAGGGATTAATGTATTTTAATACATGAATGTTGTCGAAACCCATGAGTCCAATTTGTTCAGGTACTCGGATTTTACGGGATTTTAACCATTTCAGAATCTCAAGTGCGTACACGTCACTAGAGCACAAGATCGCGCTTTTGCTGTCCGTTTTCTCTATCAATTGCACCAATTCAGCCAAATAATTTTTCTGTGCGATGACGTTATGCCGCATATCGGAGATCTCATCACATGCCTCGATAAAACCAAGATATCGTTGTTCGGGCACATAAATATTTTCTTTTCCCTTTCGCATAAGAGGCGGACTTAAGTAGATCAAGTGCCGATAGCCTTGACTGGAAAGAAAGGCGACTGAGTCTCTGATCGCTTGCTTGTCGTCGATCCAAACATAAGGAAACGGGCCTGAAAGGCGATTGCCAAATGTTACGATAGGTGTCCGCGAGCGAGTCAAAAGAGTTTCAAATTTTTTGTTGAAATTGGTCGGCAATAGTGCGATTCCGTCAACTCTACGATCTAACAAGTTGTTGATATACTCTAGTTCTAGGTCCTTGTCCCGATTAGAAAGGACAAGATAGACGATATAGCCCCGTTTCCTAGCTTCGGCTTCGAATGCATGGAATAGCTGGGAGAAAATCTGGTTATGAATGTCAAACAGCACGATACCTAACGTTTTGGTATGTCCTTTGACAAGACTTTGAGCTAAAAAATGGGGGCGGTAGCCGAGCTCCTCTGCGACCCGCAGTATTTTCACACGAGTCTCCGGATTAATACCGGGACGGTTGTTTAGCGCCCGATCCACCGTTCCCCGTGTAACTCCGCACAGTTCGGCGATTTGTTTACTGGTAATGTTCATGCGGCCTCCGTGAGAATGGGATCTAGTGGTCTAATCGTAGCTTAACAGAGCGGGCTGGTCAATACCCCGTGCTCGTGAACGATATAAGAAAGAGTAAGTATAGGAAAGATGAACTAATTTGTAATAAAAGCGTTTACAAACATGAGGGCATTTGATAAGATAAGGTCGTTCACGTGCACGATTTACGCAATTGGAGCTCACATTGTTAATTTGCCACTCAGATGCAAGAAAAGTGGCGAGGGGGACGCCCCTATCGGTAATAGTATCTTCGGTACAAATTTTTTTAGCCTTTTCCGTGCACGTGCACGGAACTAATCTTCGACCATGATTCAACAACATAGACAGACATCTGGCTGCACCGGGCTAGCTGTTCCGGTAGTGCGTCCCACAATCTGTTAAGGATGGTGTCTCGAATATGAAAAAGGCTTGGGTCCTATTATTGATTCTTTCTCTTGGGTGGTCACTAGTCGCATGCAGCTCGGAAGGTAATACTACTGCAAACAAATCAGGTAAAGCCGAACTTACGTTAGTCTGGAGCAAGAATGAAGCATCCGATGAACAACTTACGAATATTTTGGCCGAGTTCAATAAGCTTAACCCCGATATCACAGTGAAGAGGGTCGAAGTGGTCAGCAATGGTTGGGCCGATTATTTTAATAAGATTCAGACAATGATTGCTGGCGGCAAATCGCCTGACGTTATTCGCGTAGCCATCGAAGGTATCCAGATGTTTGCCAAACAGGACCTTCTTCTCCCGCTGGATCCATATATGAAAACAGATCCCGGTGCTTTGGAAAACTATAGTGATCTGCATCCAAAGCTTCAATCGCCTTTCGTTATTGACAATAAAACGTACGGCTTTGTTTGGGACTGGAATAACGTTGTTATGCACTTCAATACCGATCTTCTCAAGCAAGCCGGGCTATCCGTTCCAAATAAAGGCTGGACGAAGGATGACTTCCTCCAGTACGCTCAAAAGTTGACTTCGGAGAAGGATGGCAAGAAAACATTCGGTTTTGCGATTCCGAATTATTATTTTGGAGCATCTGCATGGTTGTTTAACAATGATGCGAGTGTTCTGAATGACGGTATGACTACGAGTAAGTTAGATGATCCGAATGCGATCGAGATGATGCAATTTTTCCAGGACCTAATTTACAAATATAAAGTTGCGCCGGTTCCAGACCCCAAAGATAACCAAATCCAGATGTTGATCAACGGTCAGATTGCCATGATATCAGCAGGTAAATGGCCATTCGGTACCTATGACAAAAATAAATTCACGAACATTGATGTACAGTTTTTGCCGACGTTCAAGACGAACAAAGTTATTTTCGGTTCAGGGGCGTTCCCTGTGCTTAAATCAACCAAATATCCGGAAGCGGCATATAAACTCGCAGCTTTCCTCAGCGGCGTCTATTCGCAGAAAACGACGCTTTCCAACACATCTATTCCAACCCGCATCTCTGTCATGAACGAAGTATTGCCGAAGACACCTGCTCAGAATTGGAAAGTATATGCAGAAAGCGCCGATATTGCCAAGGCGGTAGAAGCTCCGATGCAGTATGGTGAAATCCAGGGAGTATTCGATCGGCATGTATCGGAGATCCTGTCTAACCAGTCCGATGCAGCGACGGCAATGAAGAAAGCCAAACAAGAAATCGATGCCATCCTGAAAAAATGATGCTGACTCGTGGTATGCTTGCGGCGGTCCAATCGGATCGCCCGGCGTCCCGATTCATGGGAGGGATCTAGCGTGGCAGTCAATCGTAAAATGTCCAACATCATTGTCGGGTTCTTATTTCTGTCGCCTGCTTTGCTATTTTTTATTATATTTATCGGCGAACCGGTTGTGGCAACCATTTATCTCAGTTTCACGAAGTACAACGTAATCACGCCAGCCAAATGGATCGGTTTTGACAACATGAAACATTTACTTGTTGATGATCGGTTATGGCTTACCTATGGCAATACGATCAAGTATGTTGCGATTTTAACGCCGATGCACGTTATTCTCGGGCTGTTAATTGCATTAGCGGTTAACCGGAATATAGCCAAAGGGTGGAAATATCTGTACCGTACGATTTTCTATTTCCCGGTATTAGCGACTTCTGCTGCTGTCGCCGTCGCTTGGCAATTCATTTTCAGCAAGGACTTCGGCATTCTAAATTACTTTCTTAGCAAGTTTGGTGTTGACCCGATTCCTTGGATGCAATCGCCTCAGTGGGTGTACCTGGCCGTTGCGATTTATAGTTTTTGGAAATTTATAGGCAATGCATTTCTTTACTATTTGATCGGCCTTCAAAGCATTCCTGAGCCGCTCTATGAAGCAGCCGAAATTGATGGTGCAAGCAAAATGCAGCGTTTCTTCTTCATCACACTGCCGATGCTTTCCCCTACCATATTCTTCGTTCTGGTTACTACGCTGATTGGTGCGACGCAAATATTCGATGAACCATACCTTATCACCGGGGGCGGTCCTGGCGATGCTTCGCGTTCGGTGAACATGTATATCTATGAGGTCGCCTTCCAACATCATGAGATGGGGTATGCATCTACGCTCTCACTCAGTCTGTTCTTGATCATTCTGTGCGTGACGATCTTGCAATTTTCCATCAGCCATAAGTGGGTAAATTACGATCGGGACTAAAAGGGAGTTGATACTTGTGGAGGTTACCAAGCTGCGGGTTGCAGGGACGGCTAGAAGAACCGTGAGGCGAATCAAACTAGAACGCATCATATTGGATGGCGCTTTGCTTGTGTTCTCTTTTCTCATGCTCACCCCTTTCCTTTGGATTTTCTCCACCTCGCTGCGTCTGCCGAAAGATTCGTTCTCACTGCCGCCTGCCATTTTTCCGACAGCGTGGCACATCGGCAACTATGCAGAGGTGTTCGCAAAGGTACCGTTTTCCGATTTTATTTTCAATAGCTTGAAAATTTGCTTGATCATCGTGATTGGGCATATATTCATCTCAAGCATGGCGGCTTTTGCCTTCTCTCGTATTGCTTTTCCAGGACGCAACGTCCTTTTTCTCGTCTTTCTTTCCGGACTTATGATCCCTGGGCAGGTAACGATCATTCCTCAGTTCATTCTGATGTCGAAGTTAGGTTTGGTCGATACACACTTAGCGCTCATTTTGCCGGGCCTTATCAACCCATTCGGAATATTCATGATTCGGCAAACCATGATGTCCATATCCTATACGTATGACGAAGCTGCTTATATGGACGGTGCTAGCCGATTATGGGTTTTCCTTAAAGTCATCCTTCCCATGTCGTTTCCGGCGATTGCCGTTACCTCGGTAATAAGTTTCATCGCGCATTGGAACGATTTTTTCCGCCCTTTAATTTTTCTGAATTCCTTCGAAAAAATGACGCTGCCGATCGGTATGACGGCATTAACCGGAGCGTTCGGGACGGGGAATTTGTCTTCTATCCTGGCAGGGGTGACATTGTCGCTTATCGTTCCGCTGCTCTTTTATATTTTCGGACAAAAATACTTGCTTGATGGCATTACGGCGGGTGGACTTAAACTGTGAGTGCCTGTCAGGATTTATGAAATCAGTTAGGAACTTAAGGAGGCTAAGAAATGAGCAACAATATAGTAAACGAAAAGTTTCGTATGGACAAAAATTTTATGTATACAGGCGCCAAGACGAGCCAAATCTCTTTTCCGCTTGGCGGGATTGGAACGGGAAGTATCGGTCTCGCCGGTAACGGACGGTTGATTGATTGGGAAATTTTCAACCGGCCCAACAAGCTGAGCTTTAACGGATTCTCTTTCTTTGCCGTAAAGGCGGAATGCAAGGGTGAGGTCAAACTGACCAAAGTGCTCAATGGGGATATGCAGGCACCGTACACTGGAGAAGGGAAAGGCAAATACGAGGGTTATGGGTACGGACCCAGACGGGAAAACATGGCCGGATTTCCGCACTTTACGAATACATCGTTCCGTGGACAATTCCCGTTCGCAGAGATGAGCTTCGACGATGCTGATGACCCGATCACGGTCAAACTAACAGCCTTTAATCCATTCATTCCTCTGAATGATCGGGATTCATCTATACCTTGTGCCATTTTCGAATATGAGGTGACTAATCGGTCAGCGGATGAGTTGGAGATCAGTGTGGTCGGCAATGTGTCAAATCCGTTTCGTCAGGGAGCGGTCAATGAAGCGGTGGAATTCGGCGGACGAAGTGCCATCCGTATGTCTTCCACACAGTATGAAGCGGACGAAGCGGAATTCGGCGATCTGACGTTGATGACTGACAATGATGACGTCAGCTACCAATCGTATTGGTACCGTGGTGGATGGTTCGATAACTTGACCGTATTCTGGAAGGATTTCCGTCGGCCAGGCCGCTTTCAGGAGCGAAATTACGAAGGACCGCGTGAGCTTGATGCGAAAAGGCTGCATGAAAAGCATCAGGATGTTGGCCTGCTGAGCGGGCATCGCACTGTAGCGGCTGGTGGGAAGGTTAAATTCCGCTTCGTGCTTGCCTGGAACTTTCCGAATTGCGTCAACTTCTGGAATCCAGGCAGTGGGGAAGATAGCGGCCGACTACCTTCTTGGAAAAACTACTACTCGACGGTGTTCCGTGACTCCACCGATACGGCAAATTACATCATGGAACACTATGACCGATTGAACAAGGAGACGCGGTTGTTCCAAGAGACACTGTTCCGTTCTACACTTCCCGACACTGTGATTGACGCAATTAGCAGCAATATTTCGATCCTAAAATCCCCTACTGTACTGCGTTTGACTGACGGGACACTTTACGGTTTCGAGGGTGTTCATACGAACGAAGGCTCGTGTGAAGGTTCCTGCTCGCATGTATGGAATTACGAGCAGGCGACAGCCTTCTTGTTCCCGGCTCTTGCCCGTTCGATGCGAAACATCGAGTACAAACACGCCCAGTTTGAGAATGGAAAAATGGCGTTCCGCCTCATGCTGCCGGCCGAGCGAACGACTCGTGATAACACGTTCAGGGCGGCAGCCGACGGTCAGATGGGAGGCGTGATTAAGTCCTACAGGGAATGGAAAATTTCAGGCGATACGGAATGGCTGCGCTCGATTTGGCCGAATGTTCGTAAAGCTCTCGAATATGCCTGGGATCCTACAAACGAAGACCAATGGGATGCCGACAAGGACGGTGTCATGGAAGGGCGCCAACATCATACGCTGGACATGGAATTGTTCGGCCCCAATTCTTGGCTAACGAGCATGTACTTGACTGCGTTGAAGGCGGCAGCAGAGATGGCAAAAGCACTCGGTGAACAGGAGATTGCGGCAGAGTACGATGCTCTTTGCGCCAAAGGGTCCGCTTGGACGAATGAGCATCTGTTCAATGGCCGGTACTTCCATCAGTTGGTCGATCTCAAAGATCAATCAGTCCTCGAAAAATATGGTGCGGAAGAAGTGTACTGGAATGACGAGGCAGGAGAGCATAAATACCAGATTGGTGAAGGCTGCGGCATAGATCAAGTACTCGGGCAATGGTTTGCTCATCTTGTCGGTCTCGGTTATGTCCTTGATCCTGTGAAAGTGAAACGAGCGGTCCAATCGATTTATGACAATAATTATATCGAGAATTTACGCGATTTTCCGAATGCCTGCCGCATTTATGGATTAAATGACGAATCTGGCCTGATGATCTGTACTTGGCCTGACGAGAACAGTCCGGTAGTGCCGGTTCCTTATGCAGACGAATGCATGAATGGCTTCGAATATCAAGCTTCTTGCCATATGATTTATGAAGGGTTCGTGATGGAAGGATTGAATGCCGTTAAGTCTATCCGCGACCGATATGATGGAGAGCGCCGCAACCCATGGAACGAATTCGAATGCGGCAGCAATTATGCACGTTCGATGGCTTCCTATGGCCTGCTTCTTGCTCTAAGCGGCTTCGAATATGATATGGTAGGCGGACATATCGGCTTTAGCCCAAGATGGCAAGCAGAAGATTTCCGTTGTTTCTGGAGCTTGAACGATGGTTGGGGCGAGTTTCGCAGCAGCGATGGACAGCTGGAATTAGAGGTAATGATGGGGGAACTAAGGTTGTCCAGCTTTGGAAGTGGACAGTTGGTTGAGCGAGACGTGAAGAGCGTAACGATTGGCGGGAAAAGCGTCTCCTTTGAACAGGCAGAGGGAAATCTGATATGGAAAGAAAAAATAGTTCTTGAACCGCAAACCATACTTGTCCTACAGTTTTAATACACATGTGTCGGAGCTGGCCCTTCATCTTGTTGGGCTTGCTTTGATATTGAATGGAGGCTATGGAACATGGATGCAAACGAAGTAATTGAATCGGTTGTTGGGCAATTACGTAATGTCCCGGGTATCAGGGCAGTCGTGTTGGGCGGATCTCGGGCCCGTGGTACAGAAACACCGGAATCCGACATTGACATTGGACTCTACTATCAGTCTGGGTACCCGATCGACACGGATGCTCTTGATAGATTAGCATCGGCACTAGACGACGAAGGTCGTAGCGGACTAATTACGCGACTAGGCGGATGGGGACCGTGGATTAATGGCGGCGGCTGGTTAAATGTGGGAGGGTATTCATTGGACCTACTCTACCGTGATATTGAGAACGTAACTGGAGTGATCAACGATTGCCGCCAAGGGAGGATCGACATCCATTATCAGCCAGGGCATCCTCATGGATTTTGCACATCCATATACATGGGAGAAGCGGCGTATTGCCGACCACTCTGGGATCCGGATGGCCTTGTCGCTGAAATGAAGACGTTGACAGATCCGTATCCGGATACCCTTAGGCAAGCGACAGTCTCCAAGTTTATGTGGGAAGCTGAATTTTCCGTATCGAATGCCAAAAAAGCATGGAGTCGCAAGGACGTTTCTTATGCGGCAGGTCATCTCTTTCGGACCGTAAGTTGTTTGACTCAAGTATTATTTGCCTGCAATGGAGTTTATCTTCTGAACGAAAAAGGGGCGGTAGCTCAGTGCAGTCGTTTTCAATTGGCTCCAATTGATTTCGAGTCACGCGTTCAGGAAGGCTTTGCCTGTTTGACAGCTGAGCATTCTGATTTGTCCAAGGCAATTAGCCAATTTGACGTGCTCGTCCGTGAAACGGCAGAGATTGCTTTATAAACGAACTTTCATGCAAAAAGTGCAGCTGATTTCTGCTCAAACAAGCTTTCGATAGGCAGAAGCTGCAAAAACTACATCAAGATTAACCGATTCAGGCTAAAAGGCCGGATTTGGCCTGAATTTGATGTATAAAATGCATGATTACTCGCCCGATGAGTCACTTTCAACAAATTTTGATGTACTTTTTACATCTATGCTTGTCGAGAGCCACCCTCACCCCAAACCATACTTCTGGGGATGCCCAAAAGCCGCTTTGGATGTTATGTGTCTCTGCCAAGTATAGAATCGGCATATTAATCCAAACTATGGTTGATGGAGGTGATCAATTTGAAAGACAAGTCCCAATCCAACCATAACGAGCCGACAATTGCACCGGGTATGAACACGCATGATCCACTTGAAAAAAAAGCGACCGAAGAAGATATTGAAAAGGGCGATGCTACTTCAGTGACTCGGTTATACTTGGATCGTACCCCAGAAGACTAAAGTCATTCATAAATCTCCCATTGGCCGAAAATGGCTAACGGGATTTTGTTATATGTAATCCAGATAAAAAACATACAAGCGGAAAGGTTGACTTCTACATGATTAGCAGCCGGTGTAAAAGGAACGGACGAACATGCTGACTAACCCATACATACCGTTTTCCCGCAATTGGCCTTTGCACTTGATGATCTTCGTGTTTGCTGTGTATTGGGGATTCACGGCCATCGCACCCACTGACCGGATACAATGGCTTATGGAGAGCATACTTCCCGTTATGGTCATACTTGTTCTGGTTTTTACTTATAAAGTTTTCCGTTTCTCTAACGTTTCCTATTTACTCATGTTTATTTTTCTTTGCTTACATACTTATGGGGCTCATTATACCTATCAGGGAACACCGTTTGATATGTGGCTGAAGGCCTCGTTTCATATCCAGAGAAGCTACTACGATCGGGTCGTTCATTTCGCATTCGGTTTGTTCTGGGCATATCCATTCCGTGAATTGCTAACCCGGGCCGCCGCACAGCGTGGTTTTTGGTCTTATGCCATTCCCACAGCAGTTGTTTTCAGTTGCAGCGCCTGTTTTGAAATTATAGAGATGGGGACTGCTTTGGTAGCTGGGCAAAAGGGAGTGGATTATCTCGGGCTGCAAGGTGATGTCTTTGATACTCAAAAAGACATGGGACTTGGATTAGCCGGAGCGGTTATTTCAATGGGCATACTTGCATGGTATCTACACAGAAAGCAGCTCAAATAATCACATTGACGCGCCTCGCTTCGCAACTTATGATGGGGATAACCACGATCTGAATGAAAGGAGAGACCCCACTATGATAGCTTTCGCACGACCCCCTTGCTAAGACGTAACCGCTAGTCCAGCGCGAGCGCCCCCTTATTTGATTGAGCCTAATTAGCCAATCAGATTTAGGAGAGGAGCTCCTTCATGGACTACACATCCAATCTTCCCAAACTATATGCGCTCCGCTTCTTTTCCAGCCTTATACCAGCCTACGTCATCGAGAGGCTTTTCTGGGAGGAGCGGGGTATGACCATTCAGATGGTCGTGTATACAGAAATTATTTACGCCCTGACAATCGTCCTTCTGGAGATTCCGACTGGCATTATGGCCGACAATTGGGGCCGAAAAAGGATGCTAGTACTAAGCGCCCTCTTGGCATGCAGTGAGTTTCTGATTCTATTGTATGCGACGGAATTCTGGCACTTTGCCCTGGTCGTTTTCTTGGCGGGCGTGAGTCGATCGGCCAGCAGCGGCTCAGAAAATGCTTTGCTTTACGATTCCTTAAAGCTGCAAGGGAAGGCCTCTTCGTTCGAAAAGCAACTTGGCAGATTGAATGCCTGCGACTTCGTATCCGCGATACTCGCCGCCTTATGCGGAAGCCTCCTCGCTAGTAAATACGACCTTGAGCTGAACTATTGGATATCACTCGGGAGCACTATAATCGCTCTAGTCCTCTCATTGCTATTGATTGAGCCTGCTGCAGAAGACAGCATTTCTATCGAGGAAGTTATTCCTTTCAAGGCATATGTGGCTGTGTCACTGCGCTTTTTCCGAGCGAATCCAAGAGTCACCCTTGTGATGCTTTCAGCCATGGTGTCAGGTGCAGCCATTGGCTATATCGAAGAATTCTGGCAGTTATACGTGAGCAGATTGGGTGTGCCTGTTGTATACTTCGGCATGTTATCCGCCGCGATCATGCTGCTGCAGCTCCCTGGCAATCTGATGGCACACGTGCTGATACGTTGGTTCAGCTATAGAACGCTGATTTTCATTATTATGGTTGTATTCGCTGTCGGCTTCACCTATGTTGCCATTAGTAAGGATTTCATCGGCCTCACAGCGATGCTCATCATCTGCTTGTTCTCTGGCGTGATGGAGCCGATCGCCACCGGATACTTGCATCACCGGATGAATTCCTCCATGCGGGCAACGATCGATTCGTTCCAGTCATTAGGGGAGAATCTCGTGCACACTCTCGCAGGTCTTGGCTTCGGCTACTTTGCTTCAAAGTATGACGTGTTCGGCGGCTATGGCTTTATTGCACTACTGTGCTACGTTTTTCTCGTTTGGTTCATTGGCGCATCCCGTAAAATTGAACAATAGACACTATGCAACACGAGACGGCGGCCTTAATTGGCTGTCGTATTTTTCTGTATAAAAGCTTGGCCGATGAAGTTTATTGACGAGACGATGTTGTCGCGGTAAAGTACAATTGATTGAATGTTAATGGGGAAGGGTGACCGTATGACGAGTAGTGGGAAATTCGCATGGACATGGACGATACGTGAAGAAGATTTAGAGGAATACGTGAGTATGCATCTGGCTCCATGGCCGGAAATTATGGAAGAGCACACGAAAGCCGGGATTAGGGATTACTCGATCTTTCAAAACGGTGCACAATTTTTTTATTGCTTCATGTGCGATGATGTAGAATCTGCTTTCGCCTATTTAGCAGAAAGCGAAGCTTGTAATCGATGGAATGCGATTACTTCGAAGATGGTCGTCGGTTCCTTCGACTTCCGCGAAGCGGTGCCAATCCAACCGATGCGTGAAGTGTTTTATTTGAAATAGATAGAAGAAGAGCCGTGGGAAGCTGCTTCCCATGGCTCTTTCTATTTCTATCATTGCATCTCTGATCCCGATGTAACCGGAATCGTAATCTCCACTTCCGTACCCTCGCCGGGTACGCTGCGATACGTCAAATTCGCTGGCTCGCCGAAATAGTGGCGAACCTAATGATGATAAGCATGGTCTGAAAGTATTTAATGATAAGCTGAAGCAAGCTGGTATCGAAAAAGTAGTTGCTGAAATGCAGAATCAAGCTAATCCGTTGATTACGAAAAAAAAAGTTGAAGAGAGGTCCGCTTCCTAATTTCAGGAGGTGGACCTTTTTCAACTTTGTTTTGAACGTACCCGACCCCTCCAAAAACAGGAAAGATGTCGAATATGTTAGGGAGTTAATAAATCCCACAACCGAGGAGTCGTTATTATGAAATTGAACAAGCCTTTGATGATCGCAGCTACGTGTGTGGTTGCCACCAGTCTTATGACAGGATCTGCATTTGCAAAATCCGAGAATGGCAACAATGCGGATAAAGCGGATTCGTCCAAACCAGCAGTAGAACTAAATGTGAAAGTTAAAGAAGATAAGGATGCAACTGTAACCTCCGATACATACAATGACCATGGCAAAAACGGTTATCAGGGTCTTCTTAATGCGCTCGAGAATGTAAAGGATAAGCCAGCCGGAGCTGTTATTGCAGATCTGCTCTTGACGAAATACGGTACTCAAATTAGCGATCAATTAAAGGCTGAGCTTGATGCGATCAAAGATCGCGATGCTGCTCTTTCTGCTGTTGCCGATGTACTGGTCGAGCAGGGTAGTGTAACCGATGCGGTTTATGTTCAAAAGGAAGCCGTAAAAGCGAACTTAAAGAACTTGAATTCCTACAAGAAGCTGGGCAAACTTTTTGAAAAGCTAGGTAAAAAAGGTGTGTTTTTGTATGTAAATGGTGAGGAGCCTACTTTGGAAGTTAATCCTTTCATTAAAGATGGCAGCACATTGGTACCTTTCCGTGCGATTTCCGAATCTCTAAAAGCCGAAGTAACATGGAACGCCGAAGAACGTTCGGTAACCGTTACTCGTGGTGGAATTACAGTTAAGCTCTTTATCGATAGCACGAAAGCTACTGTAGACGGTAAAGAAGTAACATTGGAAGTTCCTGCGGCTATCGTTGAAGGCAACACGGTTGTACCGGTTCGTTTCATTAGCGAAGCTCTAAAAGCTACGGTTAAATGGGAAGAAGAAACGAAGTCCGTCGTGATTTACGAAGAACAATAAGTTTTTGTTCCATGTGGAGCTTACCTACGGGTAGGCTCTTTTTATTTAGGCTATTAACCGGTCAAAACACATGCAGAACCTAGCTAATCCTTGATTGCGAAAAAGGAGCTGTATTAAGGAGGAACTGTTTGTTGTAGAGCTGAGAGCGTCGAAATGGCGTTTAATGCAGTAGGTTTAGAGGTTTTGAGCCTTTGAGGAGCCGAAAAGCGGTCCGCGTCATAATCATTGCTATACGTCCCCGGTCTATCGGGAGAAAGTCACGATCATGAACAAGCAGTTGGCGGAGCGCTATGCGAAGCATCCTGCCGTAGTTGGCTGGCATATCTCCAATGAATATGGAGGGAATGCCACTGTAACTATTGTCAGGAAGTTTTCCGCGGATGGCTGAAGCGCAAGTACGTAACGCTTGATGCGCTCAACATGGCGTGGTGGACTTCATTTTGGAGCCATACGTATACGAATTGGTCTCAGATTGAATCACGTGCATCTCACGGATGCTTATGAAGGTCTTAATTACTGGAAGTTCGCCGATGTGAATGAGTTCATCTTCCTCATGAATTTTAGCAGTAAAACCCACGCCATTACACTGGATGAACATGCATATACAGACATGCTAGCCTCGGATTCAGCGTCGACTGTGAAGATCAGTTCAAGCTTGCTGCTCCAGCCTTACAGAGTTCGGATACTGAAGAGAAGTAAACGCTAGAATTCGTTAGAGCGCGCTTAATTCCATAAACGAAAGAGGATGTCTGGCTATAAATTCCAGCATCCTTTTTGTTACCCTTAAAGGGAATTGGAACATCCATCACGAAGACTCTCTCCAACATGAACCTTATTCAGCGAAGAAAAGTGGTGACGTTGCATGAAATCAGGCATAAGCAAGTGGTTTAATGAAATACGCAATCTGCGTATTAAAGCGAAGCTATTTTTGCTCATTACAATATCTATGGCTGTCAGTTCTTGCATCTCATTGGTGGGGCTCCAGATTGCCTATTCGATTTATGATCAGCAAATTTATGAGAAATCATCTCAGGTTCTGAATCTATCATCCACCTTGATTGAGAACGAGTTAAACAAAGTGGAACGATTGACCTTTAGTATCATGACGGATGAACAAATTCAGCAAAATTTGATCGTGATGAACGAGGATGAATCCGATTACAATCGTATCCAATCACGTGCCAAGCTTGTGGATCGGCTCGTGCAATACATTAATACAGAGACGTATATCATTGCAGCTGATATAACCGATGTGAAGGGAAGCAGCTATTCCAGCGGAAATTTGACAACGCTCTCATCAGAGCGGAGAGACCTTATCCAAACGACGGCTAACCGAGGCAATGGCACCTTGGGGTGGGTGAACCCGGACGCGGAGGATTACAGTTTAATTGCTGCCAGACAAATTCGTTCCTTCGACAAATTAGAGCTAAACAAGCTGGGCACCTTGGTGCTGCATGTGAATTTAGACAAAATTGTTAACCAATACGCAAGAGAAGCTGTAACGAGGGACGGCGAACTCGTCATTGTATCAGACAGGAATTTAGTATACCCGCGCGCAGCTAGTATGAAATCCTTGCTTAGTGAGGGCAATCCAGCGGAGTCGGCATCCAAGGGCTTTCGCATTATGGAACAGGACGGAGAGAAATATTTCGTTTCCCATATTCACTCTGATTATTTGGGCTGGACGTATTACAACACCCTGCCCTTCCAAACCATCTTTTATCATATTATTTTGATGAAAAACTGGATGATTGCCGCATTCCTGCTTAGCTTTTTCCTCCTTGTCGGGTTTGGGATGACGGTTGCAAGGAGCGTAACAAGGCCGATTGAAGGCTTAATTACCAACATGCGTGGCTTGCAAATTAGTGATTTAGAGAAGTCCGAACTGCCGACGATCGCGCCATTATCCCAGCAGATGGATGAGGTAGGCATGCTGCAGCGTACGTATCGCATGATGCTAGTGCGTATTCAAGAGCTGATCAAAGAGAACTACACGAAACAGTTGATCATCAAAGAAACCGAATTTCGTTCCCTGCAGGCGCAGATTAATCCGCATTTTCTTTACAATACGCTAGAATCAATCAACTGGATCTCCAAGATGAATGGACAGAAGCAAGTGTCCCAGATGGTTGAATCCCTCGGTTATTTGCTCCGTTCGTCGATTAGTCTGAAGCAGGATATCATCACCGTGGAAGATGAACTTCAGCTTGTGCAGCATTATATTACGATTCAAAGGGTTAGATTTGAAGAACGGCTCGATTTTCGACTCGATGTTCCGGAACCATTAAGAACTAACCGTATACCGAAGCTGACGCTGCAGCCGCTTTTGGAAAATGCGATTAAATATGCGGTAGAAGTCATGCTAGAGCCATGTATCATTCAAATTATTGGCCGAGAAGAAGGCGAATCCATTTTGCTCATCGTGGAGGATAATGGACCCGGTATTGATGAAGCCTATTTAGAGCAGATCCTAACAGGAGAACGTAAATCCAGAGGTACGGGTATCGGTTTGAAAAATATTGATGAACGGATCAAGCTGTCCTTTGGCGATGAGTTCGGCATCCAAGTAGAAAATCGCGCGGGCGGCGGTGCTCGCATTACAGTCCGTATTCCTATTACGAAAAGAGGGTAACTGCTTATGTATAAAGTGCTGTTAGTTGATGACGAACGGATGATTCTGGAGGGTATTTCTTCCATTGTGGACTGGCAATCGGTGGATACACAGTTAGTTGGAACAGCGCGAAATGGTGTTGAAGCCTACGCTTTCGTGTGTGAACATGCACCCGACATTATTATTAGTGATATTCGCATGCCTGGTATGGATGGACTCGGGCTTGTAGCCCGAGTAAAAGAAACCCATCCGCACATCCGGTTCATTATGCTTTCTGGGTTCGATGAATTCGAATATGCCCAAATCGCCATGCAGTATGGGGTGAAGCATTATTTATTAAAGCCCTGCAACGAGAACAGCATTCTGAAGGCTTTAAGCGAAATTGCTGCGGAATATAAACAGGAAGAGAGCAAGGAAGGCTTTATTCAGTCGATGAAGGCGAATTTGCGGAAGGTACTGCCCCATGTGAAGGAACAGTTTCTGAAGGAGTTCGTAACGAATAAGTCGTATGGAAGCCGTGATTGGGATTATTATCAGGATTTATTTGGGCTGCAGGTTAGCGGAAAGAAAGTGCGCTTATTGCTTTTCCGTCTGGAAGACAAGTTCGAATATGAGCATCTTTTTACCGTGAAAAACATTGCTGAGGATATTCTCGATGAACCTCTGCTAAGCTCAACCATAGCCGAGCAAATTCTGATTATGATTGAGGACCAAGAAGACATGGAGCGATTACAGGAGCAAATCAAAGAGATACGACGTATCTTTATGCTCTATTACAAAATTGATACAACTGTCGCCTTAAGTGAAGCAGGAGATATCGTAGAGGCGAGACGCCTTTACTTGCAAGCGCTTGATTGTTTGGGCCATCGCTTTTATCTCGGTGAAGGCGGACTGATTACGATGCGTGATATCCTGGATTCCACCCTTCTGAGCAAAACTGATTTCGTCTATGACGAAGATCGGATTCTGTTCCCGATCCGGGCATGCAATTGGGAGGAAGCAGAAGCGAGCATTGAAACGTTTCACGAACAACTGTCCAATTCCCGACTCGATATTCAGACGACCAAGTCGTATGTCATTCAAATATTTATTTCCATAACGCGACTATGCACTGAAGAGCAAATGAATCATTACATGGGGCTGATCGGTCAAATATCTCAATTGGAAACCCTGCAAGCGAGCATCCATTTGCTGAAACAAATCGCAGCCGAAATCACGCTAATTAACTTCGAACAAAATAAAAATAAACATTCACAAGTCGTTCAGAAGGTTATTGATATCGTCAATTCTGAGCTAGCCAACGCTGAACTTTCTCTCAATTGGGTAGCCCACCAGATGCTGTATATGAACCCGGATTATTTGGGGAAATTGTTCAAGAAAGAGACGGGAGAACGTTTCTCTAACTATGTGGTCACCGTAAGGATTAAGAAAGCAATGGAGATGATTAGACATCATGATGATGTAAAAATGTTCGAACTAGCGGAACAGCTGGGTTTTGGCGACAATCCGCAATACTTCTCTCAAGTGTTTAAAAAGATCGCAGGCTGCGCTCCTTCCGAGTATAAGAAGTTGACGCTATAATTCTTGTTTTCACTGTTTTTTGAACATTTATCGCGGTAAATTAGATTCAACTTTCGCTCTTCCAAGCTGATAATAAGAAGTGTGGAGCGCAGGTGACTCATAGGGGGAAGCTAACTATGAAACGCATACCAATACCAGTCCTGCTCCTAGTCATGTTGTTGTTAACCATCATCGGATGCAGCTCGAGTCAGCAATCAGCGAATGGGGGAACTGGGGCATCAAGAACGATAGAAACTGCGAAAACTGAAAGCAAGCATGACATTAAGCTTCGAATCGCTTGGTGGGGTGGTCAAGCCAGACATGACTACACTTTGAAGCTGATAGAGTTATACCAACAGCAGAATCCAGGCGTGAAGATCGATACGGAGTATGCCGGCTTCGATGATTATTGGAAAAAGCTGGCGCCGCAAGCCGCGGCCAACCAACTGCCGGATATTATCCAGATGGATATCTCGTACTTAAATCAATACAGTTCGAAGAATCAGCTGGAAGATTTAACAGAGCTTACGAGTAACGGAACGCTAGATGTTCGTTCAGCTTCAGCGGAAACGATAGACTCTGGACGAATTGGCGGCAAGCTTTACGGTATTCCTCTTGGGGTGAATGCGATGGGGGCGACCTTCGATGCAGCGCTGCTGAAGCAGGCTGGTATCGCTTCGATTCCTGTGAACTGGACTTGGTCTGATCTGGAGCAAATCGCTAGGCAAATGAAGGGGCAAGGTAAAGTGCTCGATCATATGCGATTCGATCAGTTCTTTCCTTACTACTTGCGTACGCAAAATCAGCACTATTTTAGCTCGGATGGTACGAGTCTTGGTTATAGTGATCCCCAATATTTTATAGATTACTTCACGATGTATCTCAAATGGTACGATGCCGGCTACATGCGGAACTGGGATAAAGAGTCTTTAACCAAATTGACACCGGAGGAGAATCCGGTTGCCCTTGGTGATGGGTTCATGACGATGGCATGGTCGAATCAATTCGTGACTCTGCAGGAAGCCGCTAAGAAGTCATTGAGCATGATAGGGCTGCCGGGTCCAAATGGGAAGCAAGGACTTTATTTGAAGCCAACCATGCTGTTCTCTATTTCGAAAAGCTCGAAGCAGAAAACGGAAGCAGCAAAATTTATTTCTTGGTTTATTAATGATTTGGAAGCGAATAAGCTCATAAATGGAGACCGAGGGATTCCGATTTCGGCTGCTGTTAAAGAAGGTCTGAAACCCACACTGACAGAGGCAGATCAGAAAGTCTATGACTACGTCGCTTGGGCGCAGCTGAACAGCAGTGTTATGGATCCACCGGATCCGCCAGGGGCTGCAGAAGTAAGCAAGCTGCTTCGGGATATGCAAGAGCAAATCTTGTATAGGAAGCTCTCGGTGGAGAAGGCGGCAGCCAGATTTATGAACGATGCTAACACAATTCTCGCCAAAAATAAGAAATAAGAACTTTTTAAGCAGCTTTACAAAGGGGGGAAAGGGTAGCTTCATACAAGCCGCCCTCCCCAAATAAACAGAAATTGACGAATGTAAGGGAGTGGAACTATGAAACTACGTGAAAATGATCACATAGTCGGTTATGTGTTTATATCACCTTTCATCCTGGGTTTTCTGATCTTCACGCTGTTTCCGATGTTTTCATCGTTGTACTTTTCATTTACCGAGTACGATTTGCTCTCGGCTCCAAGATGGGTGGGACTCTCTAATTACGAGAAAATGTTCACGGATGACGACAAAATCATGGATTCCATCCGAGTGACACTGACTTATGTACTTACGTCCGTACCCCTGCGACTCATTATTGCATTGCTCGTCGCCATGCTTCTGAATCGCGCGGTAAAAGGAATTGGCTTATACCGAGCCACGTATTACTTACCGTCATTGATTGGCGGCAGCGTAGCGGTATCCATTATGTGGCGACAAATATTCGGAGATAAAGGACTAATCAACGCTTTTCTAGGAAACATTGGCATCCACACCAGTACATCTTGGATTGGTTACCCGGCAACGGCGCTTGGAACGTTAGTACTGCTTTCGGTTTGGCAGTTTGGTTCCTCCATGTTGATTTTTCTCGCAGGACTCAAGAATATTCCGGGAACTTATTATGAGGCTGCAAGTGTTGATGGCGCTGGACCGATTCGCAAATTTTTCCACATCACACTGCCTTTGTTAAGTCCGATTATTCTCTTTAATTTAATCCTGCAAACGATTTCAGGCTTCTTAACCTTTACCCCGGCCTATATCATTTCCAATGGGGAGGGCGGGCCGCTGAACAATACCTTGCTGTATTCACTCTATTTATTCCATCGAGCATTCGTCTTCTTCGAAATGGGTTACGCTTCGGCCATGGCTTGGTTCATGTTGATCCTAATCGGACTCATTACCTTAGTGATTTTCAAAACATCGAAATATTGGGTTCATTACGAAAGCTAGGAGGGGTAGACCATGGTTATACGAGTCAAAAATGTGAAGACACTGCTGTATCATCTCGTCGTTTGTATCATCGCGATAACTGCGATTTATCCGATCCTGTGGCTGGTTGCCAGCTCACTGAAGCCGAATGATGAAATCTATACAACGGCTACCAGTCTGATCCCAAGTCGGCTCGAGTGGAACAATTATGTGTCGGGCTGGAAAGGTTTTGCGGGCAATACGTTTGCTACATTCATGAAAAATTCGTTCATTATTGTTATTCTTTCGACGATAGGTGCGGTGGTTTCCTCCGCTTTAGTCGGATATGGATTTGCCCGGATTCGTTTTGCCGGAAGCAAATTCTGGTTTTCAGCGGTTATGCTTACTTTGCTGCTTCCTCAAGACGTAACGATTATTTCTCAATATATTTTATTTGCCAAAATAGGCTGGTTATCCAGTTTTAAACCAATTATTGTGCCACAGTTCTTTGGGATTCCGTTCTTCATCTTCTTGATCATGCAGTTTATTCGTACGATTCCTCCAGAATTGGATGAAGCCGCGAAAATGGACGGCTGCAGCAAATACAGCATCTTTTACAAAATTATCGTACCTTTAATTGTTCCGGCACTCGTGACGTCGGCGATTTTCTCCTTCTATTGGAGATGGGATGATTTCTACACGCCGCTGCTTTATTTGAACAATCCAAGTCAATATCCGGTTTCCTTAGCCCTAAAGCTTTTCTTGGATAGCGAGTCGTTGAATAACTGGGGTGGTATGTTTGCCATGTCGACGTTATCACTTGTCCCGATTTTCGTAGTTTTCATCATATTCCAGAAGTACATTGTTGACGGGATTTCGACGAGCGGTTTGAAAGGATAAGAAAAGATGATTACAAACATAGAAAATAGCCAACTACAGGGAGGAAATGAAGAGATGCCAGCCTTACAATTCGATCCAGATGAAATTCGCAAGGTGATTGACCAAGTTGTTCATAGAACGTTCCGGATGGACTTTAATTGGGATTGGCCGGGCGGCGTAGCCTTCTATGGCGTAACCGAAGCTTATGAAGCAACGGGCAAGGAGGAATATCTGCAGCTGCTGAAAGATTGGATCGATGAGAAGCTGGAGGATGGCTTGCCTAAGCTGTCCGTTAATGGAATCTCAATTGGACACTCCTTGCTGACACTGTACAAAGAAACTGGTGAAGATCGGTATATCGAAATTGCTACCCAAATGGCTGAATTCCTTCAGCATGAGGCTGAGCGTTTCGGAGAAGGCATTTTCCAGCACACGGTGAACTCGGAAACCTATAACTTTCCGGAGCAAGCATGGGTGGATACCATGTTCATGGCAGGTTACTTCCTTCTGCGGATCGGTTCCGTGCTAAAGCGTGACGATTATTTCGAAGATGGGTTAAAGCAATATCACGGTCACGAGAATTATTTGCAAGATATGACAACTAATCTCTACTACCACGGTTGGGATCATCTAGCACAAAATCATATGTCAGGCATATTCTGGGCCCGTGGCAATGCATGGGCAGCGATAACGATGGCGCGTGCGCTGAGACTGGTGCATGTGACACATCCTTCATTTATGATTCTCGAGGGCTCGCTGCGTGATCAATTGAGCGCACTTGTCCGCTTGCAAGATGAGAGTGGACTCTGGCATACCGTATTGACGGACAAGGAGGCTTATTTGGAAACAAGCGGTTCTGCTGGTATCGCGGCGGCGCTTATCAGTTCAGGTCCTCTTTACAACAAATATACGAATAAATCGATTCAAGGCATACTTTCAAGCATCACGGAAGATGGGACAGTCACTCATGTTTCAGCTGGGACAGCGGTTATGAGAGATATTGATGGCTACAAAGGGGTTCCTTACAAAAGGATTCAAGGCTGGGGACAAGGCTTAGGGCTTACTTTCTTAGCATCCTTGCTTAATCGCAAAGACTGGTAGGAGGTAAGCGTTTATGAACGTAAACCTCAGATTCGATTTCGGTCCAGAACAGAGTTCAAGCAATACAAAAGAAGGGTACACGAGAATTAGCGGTCAAACGTATTACAATGAGAAAATAGGCTTCGGATTTCTAGATGGTTCAACGGTATTTGAACGAGATCGTGGGCGTCCCGCGGCGTTACGTCAAGATTTTTGCATTCCAGTTGGTGCTGTTTTCGTTGTGGATGTGCCGAATGGCAGCTATACAGTTCAGATACTCATGGGAGACCTGATAACTGCAACATGCACAGGATTGAAGGTGGGGCTTGGAAGACTTGTATTGGCCGATGTTCTGACGGCAGCAGGAGAGTTTGTAACTAGCAGCTTTACCGTTCATGTGGCAGATGGTCAGCTAAAGCTTGCTTTCTCTGGCGTTGCCCCGCGAATTAATGCTTTAGAAATTACTTCGGCGACACAAGCGGCAACCTTATATATCGTGGGTGATTCCACCGTTACCGACCAACCGCAGGATGGTTATCCTTACACAGGTTGGGGACAAATGCTGCCGCTTTTTATAAAAGCGGACGCCGCTGTAGCCAACTATGCGGTTTCAGGCCGCAGCTCCAAAAGCTTTTTGGAAGAAGGACGCTTGGCACCCATCCTTGAGCACATGAATGCGAATGACTACCTGTTCATTCAGTTTGGGCACAACGATCAGAAGCTGGATGCGGAGCGGGCTACTTCCCCTTTTACAACGTATAAAGAGCATTTGAACATCAATATTCAAGAGGCGAGATTGCGGGGAGCTGCCCCGATACTAGTAACGCCAGTTCAGCGGAGATTTTTTGATAGTGCCGGTAAAATCGTAGATACGCATGGTGACTATATCACCGCGATGAAGCAGCTCGCAGAGGAAGAGAACGTTCCCCTGATAGATTTGGCAGAAGAGAGCAGGCAATTGTTTGAAGCGCTAGGTCCGGAGGAAACGAAGTCATTGTTCATGTGGGCGTGGCCAGGTGAGTTCCCTAACTTCCCCAAAGGTGCAGAGGACAATACACATTTCCAGGAAAGAGGCGGTATTGCCGTTGCCAAGCTGGTCGTAGACTGTATAAAGAAGCAAAATATTCAGCCGCTTATACGTTATCTGCGTTAGGAACTTACACATATAACCCCAGCCAAGCGTGATAAATGTCACAATAGGCGGGGGTATTTGTTTTGGTGTAAATTCGGGAGAATTGACCATTCTAATCCTATATATGGCTGGAAACCAGGCAATTCAATCGCAATAGAAAGTAAGCAGTGGTGCAGAATTCCACAATTTACTACGGCTTAATTTTACGAAACACTTGAAGTTTTAACGAAGTTCCTCTATATTAGTTGATATATCAATGATTGATGCATCAACAATTGACCTATCAACTATTCGTTATGAATCGACCGTCTCCAAGGAGGTATATTTTGACCCAATCCGATGTCAACGAAACTGCTTTATTTGATAAATTTCTGAGCCTCAATAAACAAATAAGTACTAAATTTGAACGTTGTACGGGTATTAGTCCGTCGCGGCTTCGTCTCTTGCATCAACTTTATCAGGTGGAAGAAATTAGTCAAACAACGCTTCAAAAAGAGGTTAACATTGATAGCGCAGCCGTTACACGACATTTAAAACAACTTGAAGCAAGCGGAATGGTTTCACGGCGCATGAATCCTGACGATAATCGGGTCACTCTCGTACGTCTTACCGATCATGGACGAACAGAAATCATTTCCTTCAAAGAAGAAAAAGCACAATTCATTACTCAAATGCTTAAAGATTTTAACGAAGAAGAGCGCAATATGCTCTCAGATATGCTCCAACGCATGTTAACGAATATTAGCAAATATTAAAGGAGAAATGATAAATGAATAACACCATGACAACGAACGATTTTAAAGAAATTATTACAGGACGCCGTTCCATAAAAAAGTACAATCCATCCGTCAAAATTAGTCGTGAAGAGATGACAGATATCCTGAAAGAAGCAACACTCGCGCCATCTTCCATAAACATGCAGCCTTGGCGATTCGTTGTTATCGAAAGTGCCGAAGGTAAAGCAACACTTGCGCCGCTTGCTAAATTTAACCAAGTTCAAGTCGAAACATCATCAGCTGTAATCGCTGTATTTGGTGATTTAAACAATTCGGATTACGCCGATGAAATTTTTGGCAAGGCCGTCGAGTTGGGTTATATGCCTTTAGAGGTAAAAGAAATGTCACTAGCTAAAATAAAACCACACTTTGCAGCACTTGATCCGGTTGTAAATAAAGAAACAGTTCTTATTGATGCTGGTCTAGTGTCTATGCAGCTGATGCTTGTAGCGCGCGCTCATGGTTATGATACAAATCCAATCGGTGGCTTTGAAAAAGATAAAATTGCCGAAGCTTTTGGCTTAGATAAAAATCGGTATGTTCCCGTTATGCTTATTTCAATCGGTAAAGCAGATGATGGGGGTCATCAATCCGTACGTCTTCCCATCGAAACCATCACGCAATGGAGCTAGTCACTACTTTATCGAAGAATGGAGGACCAACATCCAATGATTATTATTCATGCAGAATTCAATGTTGATCCAGCAAAACACGAAGCCTTTCTCAACGAGATTCAACCATTAATAGCTGCTTCGAGAGCTGAAAATGGTAATATTTCATACGATTTGCTCAAAGATACAGAAGTAGAAAAAAAGTTTACCATGGTTGAAGTTTGGCAAGATCAAGCAGCAATTGCTAGTCATAATGCTAGTGATCACTTCACTTCTTTCGTTGGTAAAGCTGGAAATTTCCTCAATGCTCCCTTACAGGTAAAAGCTTATCATGGACAACCCTTATAAAAAGTAGGTCTAGTGCTTTAATACTAAAATGTAAAAGGAGCTCAGGCCAGTTTACAGCTGGCGAGCTCCTTTTTTTCCTGCTCAATCAATCCATCTTCTCAATCGAAACTTGATCGATTTGCAAAGAAGTTAAACCCGGCGAATCCACATAGAAGCCAATATCCAAGCTGCCATTGGTTACGTTAACGGTTGCTTGAACGCGTTGATATCCTTTGGTCGGACTAATGTTCTTGTATATTGTCTTTGCGCCATGCTCACTAAGCTCCATCCTCACCGTTGTCGGTTTGTTTCCATATAACGTCTCTTTGAGCCATGCGCTGACGGTATATGATCCATTCGGAAGTCCAGTTAATTTCTGATGAATACTTTGTTTGTAGGCTTTGGTGTCCCAGAAATAGAGCTTGTAGTTACCTTTATATGCATCGTAGGAATCAACGCCGTACTTTGCTGTCTGACCTGCTGGATGCCATTCCGACCAGCCGCGAATGTCACCACTTTCAAAATCCCCATTTTGCATGAGCGAAGAGTCAATGTCGGCTAATCGATTCTTGTCGAGCACAAGTCCATCCAAGTGAATCTCACCCGTATCTGAGGCTGTGCGTTCTAAGGTGATCAAGTTCACACCCTTTTTCAAATGAATACGATCATTTTGGTTCATCCATGTCTCCCAAGCTGAAGTCGAACCAAACGTAACAGCCCGCGAAGGTTGAACCACAACTCCCTTATCATCGGTAGCGCTTACATGAAGAGTGCTGTTCAACCCAGATGCATTCGCATAACGATAGGTGAGCGCATAGTCACCTTCCTCAGCTGCTTGGACGGCATAAACGATTTTCGCCTCCGTCAATCCCAACCCATCCACAAAACCAAATCCTTGATAACCCGCATAATTATTATTAAAATGCGTACCGCCTAGCCAAGTGGCAACCTCAGCAGCATAACTCGCTTTCGTGCCTTCCGGTTCGATTTTCACAACTTTTGATGCATGTTTCACAAGGGTCGGGCTGTAGGCAGTAAGTTTACCAAGGCTAGTTCCTGTCCAGAGATCAGTTGTATTCGCTGATTCAGCCAGTCCCAAATCTTTCAGATAATTGACCGAACGAGTGGCTGTCAAATCGGATCGATTAAATAAACCGACAACCCAGCTGCCATCTGGTAATTGTCCAAGCCATTTTTCTGAATTCCTTGCCCCCGGATCGCTGCTAAATGAATGCCCATTATTATAGTAAGGTTTGCCTACGAACCCTTGATTATGGAGCGCAAGCATGTTCTTGTTTTTGTAAAAGCTGCCGGAAATCCCAATCGTAGAATACTGATCCGTGATCGCTATGGGTGAACCCGCCATGGTGAATAATTGAATGATGCTTTTGCGCTCTTCATCCGTTTTAAAGGTATTCATGCGGATGAAATCCCCATCCAGAATCATATTGGAACCGCGGCCTGCGATGTCGGAAAATCCAGTGAATCCTTGGAACGGATTGGCCCACTGCGACCAGCTGTTCACCCAATTTTGACGTTGACCGCTTAAGTTTTCCCAACCGCCATGGGCGAGATCCTCATTGATTCGGACCATATCCCCATACGGCAGTTCACCAGCTGCATGATTGTTCAAATGAGGCATTACGAGACTAAGTTCCATCTCATCGCCGGCTGCTTCCTGCATCCACTTTAAAGCCGTCTGATAGTTCTCGGAGCCATGATTAACCCCAATCGTCTTGCCTTTATCTGTTCCGGTTTCATACCATGACAGAAAATCAATTCGCAGGTAGGGAACACCTAGTTTTTTGAAGTAATTCACATACCCTTGAATATACGCCTTGGCGCCGGGTTTCGTAACATCTACCCAATACAAATCATCATTAAATTTATCTGCGGAGCTGGCAATTTCACTAATTTTGTAATTTGTTCCAACGACTGTTTTCGATGGATCTGCCGCGGCGCTCCGCGTTACCCATAAGGGGTTATAATAAACACCAAGCTTCATGCCTTTATTTTGAATGTAGGTTGACCAATATGCCCAGTCGTGCTGCCAGTTATCATTGTGGGATAAAATGTAACCGTTCGTATTTGTGAGCTGAGCACCTTCAATCCAACCGTCGGATGCGATCATATCATAGCCCGATGCTTTGTAATCGCTTGCAATCCAATCAATGTTTTTCTTCCATTCTGCCTCGTTCATAGGGGTATTACGTGTGTATTGATATTCATAAGTGCTCCAATAGAGGGGGCCTGTTCCATTTCTAGTAAATTGACTCTCTCTAGCTTCCGTAGTCTGAGTCCCCAAGGTCAGCATGAATAAGAGACTGGTGCAACTGAGCAGCACTTTCGTGAATGATGACATCGTCATGGTGGTCGTTCCTTTCTGTCAGTTGATCATGTTCACACCCTCATCATAACTGAAAGTTTACTAAGTGCATATGACCTGTTTTAACCAGTATATTTTGATTGAAAAAGATACATGTCCGTGGCATTCCAATCTGGTTTGCATATTTTAAACATAAAGCTTATTAATTTTATTTGAGAGATGGTGATATGTTTGAAGATTAGAAAAGCGGTCATACCTGCAGCAGGTCTGGGTACGCGATTCCTACCGGCAACCAAAGCTCTGCCAAAGGAAATGCTGCCTATCATAGATAAACCAACCATTCAATTTATCGTAGAAGAAGCGGTAGCTTCAGGCATTGAAGACATCATCATCGTGACAGGGAAAGGGAAGAAAGCGATCGAAGATCATTTCGATATCGCTTTTGAGCTGGAGAGCTATCTTAGAGCGCGTGAGAAGTTTGATCTTCTTGGGCGTGTGCAGGAGCCAACCCAGCTAGCCAACCTTCATTACATTCGCCAGACCGAGCCGCTCGGATTAGGACATGCTATTTGGTGCGCCCGTTCTTTCGTTGGGAATGAACCCTTTGCCGTGTTATTAGGAGATACGTTTTTTGATGCTGAAACGCCTGCACTGGCACAGTTAATCCATTACTATAATCGATATCATAGGTCTATTATTGGTGTTCAGGAAGTAGAGGATCAATTCGTTTCGGATTACGGAATTGTAGAGGCTAAAGCCCTGCATGAAGGTTTTCATAGTGTAATAGACCTTATTGAGAAACCAGCTCTTCCAATGTCACCGTCTAATTTGGCCATACTGGGTCGTTACATTTTGACACCTGAGATTTTCGGTGTATTGGCCTCTCAAAAGGCTGGCGTTGGTAAAGAAATTCAATTGACGGACGCACTGATTACGCTGAACAAAATCGAAGCCATGTATGCCTGTGAGGTAAAGGGGCAATGGCATGACGTTGGAAACCATAGAGGATTTATTAAATCGATTCTTTCTGAAGCGAACAAGAGAGCCGATCTGAGGCCTTGGCTTCTCGAGCACATAGAAAAAATGTTAAGAGAAAAGGAGTGATAAATGATGAAGCGTCTTAACATTGTGCAGGTAATTTCTAACTTCCCCAATGCAAAGAAGCTGCCACCGACGAATCAGGGAGGCACAGAGAAAGTTGTGCATGAATTGACCGAAAACCTTGTGCGAAGAGGACATCGAGTGACCGTATTTGCAACAAGGGGCAGTAGAACTAGTGCTAAGCTTATTCCGTTCCCAAAGGGTCTTCGTGACCAAGGAATAGCAAGGTATGTCTTGAATAAGATGCCGCGGAATGTTGACGTTATTCATGATCATACGTTTAGATCTACTCTTGGACGGATTAATCTTCATATACCGACGGTGTGTACCTTACATCTCCCTGTAAAGCAGTGGGTGAAGCATCCTGTATATGTTTCCAAACGTGCTAGAATGGTGATGGGTAAAAATCGCGGACACTATGTCTATAACGGACTTAATCCCAGTGAATATGAATTCAGTAATAAAAAGCGCAATTTCATGTTATTTATGGGACGTATTATGAGAGAGAAAGGTGTCCTGCACGCCATTGAGATTGCGGAGAGAACGAATAAAAAACTTATTATTGCTGGACCTATTAAAAATCAAACATTTTATCGTAATGAAATTGTACCTCGAATTAGAAGAAATCCCAACATCCATTTTGTTGGTCCTGTTGGAGGGAAGAACAAACAGAAGCTGCTCAAATATGCAAGTTGTTTGCTGTTTCCAACGCTGTGGGAAGAGCCTTTCGGACTCGTCATGATTGAGGCTATGGCCTGCGGTACACCAGTAATCGCCTTGAAACGTGGGGCGGTACCCGAAGTTATGGCGGGGTTTCCTCAATTAATTTGTCGTTCTGTTTCTGAAATGGTTGCAAAAGTAAAAGAAGGAAATTACCCGCATCCGGCGGTGCTCCGTCGTTATGTCATTCGTAGATTTACAACGTCCCAAATGACAACAAAATACTTACAAATATATCAAAAAGTAATGAAAAAGTAATCTGCAACAACCTGCGCGCATTCCATAGGGATGCGTGCTTTTTGCACGCTGCAGCCTATGGGTGAATATACTGGAGTACAATTCTGTTAACACACCGTGGGAGGCCATAGGATGCGTAAATACACGGTTAAACGGGACCAGAGAGATTTTCGGGATTATTTTTATCGAAGCGTCAATTATATCCGGGAATCGCAATTGCCCCGCAAAGTAGATTTGCGCAAGCAGCTGTCTCCTATCGTAAATCAGGGGAATTTAGGCTCTTGCACATCGAATGCCATTGTAAGCGGGCTGCGTGAGTATTGGCTTCGTCAAGAACGAGATTCAACGATACGGCTATCTCGCCTTTTTCATTATTGGCATGAGCGTAAATTAGAGGGAACGATCAATTGGGATTCGGGAGCTACAGTACGCGATGGCATGAAGGTGCTGCATAAAATAGGGGTATGCCCGGAAGCCGAATGGCCTTATCGCATAGCCAAATTTAAAGAAAAGCCTGATTCTGAGGCGGAAACTGCAGCAGGAGCCTACCGTATCGAGGGGTATCATCGGATTCAAGATTTGGCAGGGATCAAAGCTGCATTAGCTGATGGCCAGCCTGTTGTCTTTGGAATTTGGCTTTATCAATCCTTCGAAAGTCCATTGGCGGCAAAAACAGGGCGGATCCCGTACCCGAATCGGAAAAAAGAGCAGATGTTAGGCGGGCACGCCTTAGTAGCCGTCGGATATAAGGATGGTAAGAAGAAGGGACAGGGAACCGTCATCGTGCGGAATTCATGGGGGAAAGCATGGGGAGATCAAGGGTATTGTTATATGCCCTATGCCTTTTTCAAAAACAACGTGATGACGTTCGATTATTGGACCGGTAAATGAACCAACTTCAGGGAGGTGCAGAATCTATGTTAAGTGTGGAAGATGCTAATAAAATCATAGCGTTCTTATCTGCGGCTTATTTGGCAACCGAGGATGCTGAGGCAAGAGAAGAATTTCATCGTTTGGCCAACGAGCTAAGGAAATCATCCGGTCAACTATTGGAATAAATAGGAATCTCATCCGAAACGAGGGGCGGCTGGAATGCCAAAAGATAAGCTGATACTGCTTATATTAATTCTGTTCGTTTTACTTACACTGATACTCGTTAGTATGTTCTAATGCAAAACCAGCCGTCTGCGAGTGTTCGCGGACGGCTGGTTTTGGTTTGATAACTAGAAGCCTTTGTACTGTGGTTCTTCATTTTCCAATTGCTGCACACGGGAGGCGACTTGATTTACGATGTCTTGTGCAGATAAGGCGGCCGCTTCATATAACTGTTTGGCTTCTTGATTTTGCGTGCCTAGAGCAAATGTTTCTAAGCTTGCTTGCGCACTTTTAAGTGAAGCCAATGTTGTTTTTACTTG
Source organism: Paenibacillus phytorum (assembly GCF_013141715.1). Lineage (GTDB taxonomy): Bacteria > Bacillota > Bacilli > Paenibacillales > NBRC-103111 > Paenibacillus_E > Paenibacillus_E phytorum. Next base: position 29,875 of record NZ_WHOA01000092.1, read on the forward strand.
AGAAGCTACTGTCATGTTGTGCACCTCTTCTTTAAGATTTGTGTAGGATAGCAAGCAAATTGATCGTTTTTCAATTGATTGCGATCTTTAATATGCCCTAACCTTTCACTCAGATATACAACAATTAATTCCAATAAATATTGTTCATAACGGCCATCTGATTCGTACATCTTAATTGCTATATGATTTGACATTCAAAGGGTTCTCTACGGTAGAAGCTCTAACTGAAAGCTTACCTTCCAGTCGTGGTGTCTTCCTATTATCTCCGTCAATGAGTGATAGCAGCAGTTCTGTCGCCTCCAAGCCAACCTCCATCCGTGGATAACAGATAGTTGTCAAAGCTGGCGAGACTTGCGAAGACATTAGAATATCTTCACACCCAGCGACAGCCAATTGTTGTGGGACAAGAATGCCGGATTCGCGGCAAGCTGCGAGGCAACCCGCCGCCATCAAATCATTTGCTGCTATGAGAGCAGTAAAATCAAAATCTTGCGTTAGTTTTGTGGTTAACGCTTCGAAAGCCCGCTCAAAGCGGCCGGCTCCTTCGAGAATGAATGGCTCCGGCAGTTTCAATCCTTCGAGACGCATAGCTTCGCGGAAAGCAATGAGCCGATGCGCAATCGGATCCTGCGGGTCGCCAGCGGTCATGAAGGCTATCTGCTCATGCCCCTGTTCACGCAGATGAACAATTAACCGCCGCATTTCAGCTATCCAATCCACATCAACGACAGGGATGCTCGGCATGGAAACACCTGGATGCATCAGAGATACCACGGGGAGCTCCATTAGGCTGTAAAAGGCCTGACTTTCCTCACTTAGCGTTTGACCGAGCAGAAGAATGCCGTCCACACGCCCCATCAGTGTATTTTTTAATTCTTCTTCACGAGCAGGTTCAAAGGAATGAAAAAATACTGAATAATTGCTAAGTTTAGCTTTTTTCTCAATATACAATAGTAATCCACCCTCGAAGGGATTTCCCACGAAATGGACGAGGACAGCAATTTGCCCTGTTTTCCTGGTTTTGAGGCTGCGGGCTGTTTGATTGGGACGATACCCTAGCTCATTGATTACGGCAAGTACTTTTTGCCTGGTTTCTTCTTTGACGATGCTTCGATTATTAAGCACATATGAAACGACAGCTACCGAAACACCCGCCCGGTCTGCGACTTCTTTCCTGGTAATCATAAGGAACTCCCTTTTCTTGTTTCTTCAAGGGTATCATAAATTTGGACAAATCTAAATGTACTCACTTTTCGTAGCAGCATCGCCTAACCATAGCTTTTTAAGAGGGACCATTGACTCATCCGGAACATAGAATTTGAAATAGTTTTCACTAATTGCACCAAGCAGTTGGCGGCGTATCGGATCTGCCCCTGCGAGTAGAGTTGGCGAAGCAGCATGGTAATCGATAGGTCTCATCCAGATTGGGCTATAGCCGATAAATAATTGGCGACGTGTGAAATCAGAGCGATTCGGCGAACCAGCATGCCAAAGATTTTGAGCAAATATGAATACGTCCCCAGGCTTACCGCAAATTTGCATTTCTCCTGGTAAAGGCACATTCACGTCGGTTTGAACGGGGTGGTAATCTGGCCACTTATGACTGCCCGGAATGATTTTCGTATTCCCGCGGTCTGGCTCAGACATATCACTCAAAATATAACAAACTTTAATGTAATAGGTGGATGTTAGTCCGTTAATACTTGGGAATTTGGGCGCTGGTCCATCCTGATGCCAGTTAATGAAGCTGTTGGTCTCCGTCTTGAGATCATCGGGATTTGGTTTGCGCACGGTCAGATGTGAGATATGAAGTTGGATGTTATAGCCTATCAAATTAACGATAAGTGGAAGCAGTGTCGGATCGTCGATTAAGGACAAAATAGAGGGGGCTCGATCTACGCTATTGTAAATGTTATAGGATAACGATTCTTGCTCATCGGAAAGGATGCCGTCAACGGCACTATTCAATTCTGCTATTTTTTCTTCAGATAGTACATTGCGAAGCAGTAAGTAACCGTCATTTTCAAATTGTCGTGAGAGCTCAGTGATATCCAGAGTAACTGTCGTCATTCTCATCTTCCTCCTTGTTATTTACTCGTGTAAAATTAGTTGAAAATAAAATGGATAAGGAGCAATTTACTCTTTATCCACTTATTATAAAATATATTTTACTCGTGTAAAATTAATCTTGCAAGTTTATTTTTTCGCTCGCATCGTTAACATTTAAATCCAACTCAAATTGATCATACTTGCTGTCAAAATAGCACATAATGAGGTTGTTTCGAGCTTTAGGAAGGGGAGGGAAAGCTTGTGGCAGATTGGGTAAGTATCGTAATCAGATCGTTTTTTGCACTAGTCTTTTTGTTTGTACTGACGCGTATTCTTGGTAAAAAACAAATATCTCAACTTACTTTTTTTGAATATGTTCTCGGAATTACGATTGGTGACTTAGCTGGGACTATTTCCACGGATGTGGATTTCAGATTCTGGCATGGGGTCACTGCTATACTCGTCTGGGTTCTCATCCCTTTAACACTGGAGATTCTGACGCTCAAAAGTAAGACGTTACGGCTTTGGTTTGAGGGCAAAGGAACTGTTGTCATTAAAGATGGCAAAATTCTTGAGGACAATTTGAAAAAAGAACGTTACACGGGGGATGAGCTGCTGGCGCAGCTGCGCACCAAAAGTGTTTTTCGCATGGCAGATGTTGAATTCGCTATGCTTGAAGCTAGTGGTGATTTAAGTGTTCTACTTAAAAGTGAACTCCAGCCTCTGACACCAAATCACTTGGGCATGAAGCTGACCATTGAGAAACCGACGCAGTCCGTCATCATGGATGGCGTCATTCAAGATGAACCCTTGGCCGCAGCGGGTAGAGGAAGAGGATGGCTACATAAAGAACTGGATAAGCTAGGAGTAACTAAGGAGAATGTGTTCCTCGCACAAGTTGACACGCATGGCGAGTTAACGGTTGATCTTTATGATGATAAATTAAAAGTGCCTCAACCGAGTGAAAGGCCTGCTTTATTAGCCACTTTGAAGAAATGTGAGGCAGATCTTGAACTATTTTCATTGACGACTAGTCATCCGCAAGCAAAGAAGATGTACGAGGCATGTTCGGTGCAGTTAACGAAGGTCATTCAGGATCTGAATATGATTTTAAGAAATTAGGGCATTAAAGGAAGCAGGAGGGAAAACATGGCTAACAACAAGAAAAAGAACTTGACAATGACGCAGCAGGAGTATCAGAAACTAGCGAAGAGGCAAGAGCCAAAAAGACCCGTTCTAATAAATTGCATGCGAGCCTTTCTCGTTGGAGGGACAATCTGTTTAATTGGTGAATGTTTCATGGAGATGTTCGTTAATTGGTTTGGTTTTACCGAAAAAACAGCAGGGAATCCAACGGTTGCCGTGTTAATTATCATATCCGTCATACTGACGAGCTTTGGTGTGTACGATAAAATGGCCCAATGGGCCGGAGCGGGAAGCTCCGTTCCTGTAACAGGTTTCGCAAATTCGTTGTGCTCAGCAGCTATTGAACACAAGGCGGAAGGACTTGTGCTTGGAGTTGGCGGTAATATGTTCAAGTTAGCTGGCTCCGTCATTGTATTCGGAACCGTCGCAGCCTTTGTTGTAGGTATCGTACATCTTATCATTTCGGGTGGGGGTTGACCGTATGCTGAAGGGACATCAGAGCTGGGTCTTTGAGAATCGCCCCGTGATACTATCAACGGGGACGGTTGTTGGACCTGATGAAGGCCAAGGGCCAATTAGTGAAGATTTCGATATCGTCCACGGCGATTTGACCGTTGGTCAAAAAACGTGGGAAAAAGCCGAAAAGGCGCTGCTAGAAGAAGCTGCGCAGCGAGCACTTGATAAGGCCGGGCTGGTGGGCGGCAACATACAGTTCTATATTGGAGGCGATCTGATGAATCAGATCATCTCCAATACCTTCGCTGTGCGCACGTTGAATATGCCGTTTCTCGGCATATTCGGCGCTTGCTCCACATCGATGGAAGGGCTCGCGCTAGCCGCGCAGCTGGTGGACTCGGGGGCCGCCAACTACGTGATGGCCGGCACCTGCAGCCATAACTGTACGGCGGAGAAGCAGTTCCGTTATCCGACGGAATACGGATCGCAGAAGCCGCCGACAGCTCAGTACACAGTCACTGGCGCTGGGGTCGCAGTGCTGGGTAAGACCGGTGACGGCCCTGTCGTCACCTCGGCCACAATCGGACGAATCGTTGATATGGGCATCACGGATCCGTTTAATATGGGCGCTGCGATGGCTCCGGCAGCGGTAGACACCATTCAAACTCACTTCCGAGAATTGAATATTGAGCCTAGTTACTACGATCTAATCGTCACCGGTGATTTGGCAACAGTGGGTGTGAACATTGCGCGCGAACTATTCGATAAGCATAAATTTCCAATTGATCAAACAACATATGACGACTGCGGGTTGATCATTTATGATCGCGAGAAGCAGACCGTTCAAGCGGGAGGTAGCGGTTGTGGCTGCTCTGCAACCGTTACTTATGGTCATCTCCTAAAGCGCATAAAGAGTGGCGAATTGAAGCGAATACTAGTCGTAGCGACCGGAGCATTGCTCTCACCGCTTACTTTCCAACAAGGGGAAAGCATCCCTTGCATTGCACATGCTGTTTCTATTGAGTCTGGAGGGTTGTACGCATGAACTTTTTTTGGGCTTTTCTGATTGGCGGAGCCATCTGTGTATTTGGCCAACTTTTGATGGATGTCGGCAAATTGACGCCCGCTCATACCATGAGCACGCTTGTCGTGCTGGGCGCTATAGCAGACGGCTGTAATTTGTATGATCCGTTCATTGAATTTGCTGGTGCGGGTGCAACCGTTCCGATTACCAGCTTCGGCAATGCCCTGGTGCACGGGGCGTTAGAAGAACTTCATAAGGATGGCTATATAGGGATCATCACTGGTATTTTTAAAGTGACCAGCGCGGGGGTATCCGCGGCGATTATCTTCTCTTTCATAGCAGCTGTATTTGTCAAACCCAAAGGATAAGATGAATGCTCCATTCGTGGACACTTAACAGAAAGACCCTAGATTAAGCAGTTAAAAGATGGCTCCTGTATTCGGTTTTCGCCGGGAGTCATCTTTTTTATGTCCAATTATAACCATTGCTAATTCGATTTAATGAGTCAAAGTTGTTACCAATGTTGCTGCCCTTAAAATGTTTCTTCAACTGGTCAGGAATCATTCCGCCGTCTGCAAGAAGCAGCGGTCATAATAACAGCATCGCCCTAATCTCAAAACAGGCTTTTACTGTCTGACATTTGTACATGCAATTCAAATGCCATTGAAATACAATAAACCATCTGATAGCAGAAAGGAGCGAGATGGAATGGGTTATGCTGCAGGAGGTTGTTATAGCGGTGGATTGGGTACTAGTACGGCTATTGTCTTGGTTCTCTTCATTCTTTTGGTTATTATTACCAGTGCATTTGTATGGTAATTCATAACACACCTCAAGCTTTTTAAGAGAATGCATGAAGTGGAGGTTATAGGAATGTCAATTGACAATAATCGGCTAAAATCCCTTAAAGGCAAACATGTTTATGTTATGACACGCCAAGGGCAAGTTATAGAGGGAACTTTGGATAAGAGCACGCGTGACAAAATCTATCTTCGTTCAAATGCCAAAACCGTAAGCACAAGCGCATTTACACCGTTCAGTCCATTCTTTAACCCAGTCACTCCACTTGTCCTCTTTGATTTGTTGGCCATTGAGGAGTCCCCATTTTTCTTCCGTAGATCTCCGTTTTTCTTTTGGTAGTCCGAGACTGATTTCACATGAAAGGAGTGACTAATCTATGGGATACGCAGCAGGAACAAGTAGTTCAGCAGCAGTGTTGGTTCTCTTTATTTTGTTGGTTATTATTACTATGACTTTTGCAATATGAATATATTAAATTTAGATCCAGAGCACGTTGCTGTGGATCTCTTTTTTTGCTTATCATCGTATACCGCATGGATGGTTAAATTTAACAAATAAATTTAGAGGATTTACAAGTATACGGACGAAAAACTTTACTGTAAACTAGATTTACGCTCATTTTCCTATCATTTTTGAGGAATACGGACTTATGGAAGTATTTTCACCTTAAATGGCAGCAAAAACGCAATTTGCCAAGAAAAATGCAGTTAATACTTAAGTCGTAAATTTTCTGAAAACTCAGAAACTGCTTACGACGTAAGTTTTCTTACGAAAACTCTAAGGAGGATCACACATGGAAACTGCCACCCATCATCATGTAGAAGCTCTAGCTAGGTTGAAAGCGAATTTGGAATCATGCATTCTTGGCAAGAGCTCTGAGATTGAATTGTTGCTAACTGCGATGCTGGCCGGTGGGCATGTTTTGCTTGAAGATGTGCCGGGTACAGGCAAGACAGTGTTGATTAAAGCGCTTGCTCGATCCATAGATGGTCAATTTCGCCGCATTCAATGTAATCCGGATTTATTACCTTCCGATATAACAGGTGTTTCTATATATCACCCCAAAGAAGAGAAGTTCTTGTTCCGTTCAGGACCAATAATGACGAACATTTTACTTGTCGATGAAATTAATCGGGCAACAACAAAAACACAGTCTGCTTTGCTGGAAGCAATGGAAGAACAACATATCACCGTCGATGGTGATATACACGAGCTTCCTTCCCCATTTATGATGCTTGCGACCCAGAACCCAATTGACTTCGAAGGTACATATATTTTGCCTGAAGCGCAGCTTGACCGATTCATGATGAAGCTTAGTCTAGGTTATCCGAGTGAAGCCGCCGAGAAGCAGATGATTACATCCCAAAGCAAAGTGCATCCGATGGAGGCGCTGCAGGCGATCATGGATACGTCTCAAGTGCTAGCCATCCAGGAACAGGTCCGTCATGTCCACTTGGATGAAGCAGTAGCTGATTATTTAGTGACCATTACAAGAAAAACACGTGAACATCAGGCTGTATTCCTCGGAGCTAGTCCAAGAGCAACGCTTTCATTAGTATTAGCTTCCAAATCTTTTGCATTCCTCCATGGAAGAGACTATGTGATTCCTGATGATATTAAATACCTTGCTCCTTACGTTCTTGGTCATCGAATGATTCTTCATTCCGAAGCCCGTATGGACGGAGCGACGGTTTCCTCAGTTCTCGGCGCGATTTTCGAGCAAGTACGCGTGCCGGTTCGATTGGAGAAGTGAGCCTATGAATCGACCGGTATTCAAACGATTCGGGGAAATCCCCCGGTTTCCGGCAGCTCTATGGCTTCTTATTTCTTGTTTCACAGCTAGTTTATTGTTCCTGTTGTTTCAAGGTGGGAAGCTGGCCTCTATGCTTTTTATTATTATCACGTTATTGTCTGCCTATTTACTCTCTGGCAACTGGAGTGGAATTAAACGTGCGCAAGGTACACGCAAGCTTGCGAATGTAGGGCAAGAAACTCAAATAGAAGCTGGGCAATCGTTGCAGATTGGTATTGGCGTGCAGATTCCGGGGTTCTGGCCTATTCCTTATATGATGATTAAAGATCAGCTTATTCGACAGAATGGGGAAGAGACCACTTTCGAAGGCTCCATTGTTCCAGATTGGAAACGTAGAGGCGAATTACTTTACAGTACTCCACCATTAAGAAGAGGGTATTATCGGTTTGGTGAAACGGAGTGTTTAACCGAGGATATTTTTGGCTTCTTTCAGCATAAGGGCCGTTTAGAGCTTCAGCAGCCGATTACTGTGTATCCACAAACGGTTGCTATTCGGGAATGGGCGCAATTTCACCAAATGCTTAAAGGCATGCAGCATCACTCCACAACGACACGAGCACATCGTGAAACGACGCAAATTAATGGTGTCCGTGAATATATTTATGGAGACCGCTTATCACGTATACATTGGAATGCCACTGCGAAGACAGGTACATGGAAATCCAAAGAATTCGAGCGAGAATCCCTTCCCAAGACGATTATTTTATTGGATCGGAATGCCCGTGCCTATCGGGACGCTGCCGAATTTGAACTGGCGGTATCTGTTGCAGCTTCCTTATTTCGCTATGGAGCAAGTCGTGACTTAGCACTGGGATTACTTTCGATTGGGAAGGAATCCACGTATTTTGAACCGAAGCAAAGCCACAATCATCACAAGCAAATCATACAGCATTTGGTCGGGGTAGAGGCAGATGGTTACCACTCACTTCACCAAATCATCAAAGAACGCTCGCGGGAATGGCCAGCAGGCTGCTTCTTTGTACTTATTTCTCCGCAAAAGGGCTCAGCGATGATACAGGTAATTCATCACCTGGAACATCTCCAGATGAATCCATGCCATATCTGGGTTCATGCGAAGTCCAACCATGCATTTAAACCGCAAGGGGTGGACATTGAAGGCAATCAGGAGGATTGGATAAAGGCGATTCGCTCACAAGGCTATATGGGTTATGAGGTTAGTCAGTTGACGGACTTGCCTAACCTGTTGGGAGGGGCGAAACGTTATGCCTAACGTACTATGGAAAAGGATTTTACTGACAGATTGGTCACAGCGAGTAACCGCAATTCTTACTGGTATTTTCCTTTATCAATTTGTTATCTGGATCATGAAAGAAGATGGACTTTGGTTGCCTGAAACGGTCGCTTTTGTGACGGGAACGCTCTTAATTGTAGCGGTTACTTACCTCATACCGCACTTACATCGCGGCTGGCGTTCCTTGATTCAATTCGGTTTGATTATATGGCTGCACGGAATTGGTATGAGCTATCATTTTGTTGCGGTTAATGTGACGGCATGGAAAGATGCAGTGAAATGGATTGCTCTGAATGCAGGGCAGCTGGAGCCGTACATTTGGTTTAGTTTAACTGCATGGATTACTTATTTGTTTGCGATGTGGTCTGTCCAATCAAGACTGCGTGTATTTGTCCTTATTTTTGTCAGTATCTTATTTTTTGCTATGCGTGATTCCTTCAGTATGATCTTTTTGTGGCCGCAAGTAGCTATGGTCATATTTTGCGGATTCTCACTGTTGATGGTGCAGCATTTTAGTCAACTGAAGAGACGGGCTCCGGTCATTTGGGAAACGATTACGGATTACCCGTCAACCCTCATTGTTCCAGTTCTATTGATTGTCGGTGTCACTTTTCTAGTTGGTCTACTAGCGCCAACTGTGAATCCGATATTAACGGATCCTTACACAGCTTGGAAAGTAAGCCGTGGTGAATCTGTCCCTCTACTTGGAAAAGGAGTCAGTATCACATCATCTACGAACGCCGATGCTTCTTCCGGCTATAGTCGGGATGACAGCCGGCTTGGCGGCGGTTTTCGTTATGATTACACGCCGGTTATGACTGTTGAAACGAGTAAGAGAACCTATTTCCGGGGCGAAACGAGATCTTTATACAACGGAAAAGGCTGGGAGCTTAGCCCCGTAGAGCGTAAATTGCCAGTCTATCGTGTGAACGGTAATCCGCTGCCGCTAGAACCGCGATTTGATCTGTCACTTTTGAAAACCAAAGAAGTGACACAAACGGTTGTCATGGATAGAGAGGAAGCATTTCCCGTCTTGTTCGGGGGATTCGCCATCCAGAAAATTGTGGAAGTGAATAAAGGTGAGAACCCGTTTCAACGTCTGGTATGGTCTCCACGTCAATCTGAGCTTCGCTATATAGGAAGAAATAATTATCCTAAAGATTATACAATTGTTACCCAGGAGCCTATACTGGAAGAAGCGTTATTGCGAGAAGTCAAATCAGACTATACCAATCAACTGGAATGGGCGGAGTATCTACAAGTGCCTGCCGACCTTCCTGAACGAGTGAAGCAGTTGGCTGTTGAGATTACCAAGGCAGCGACGAATCCTTATGACAAGGCGAAGTCTATCGAGAAGTATTTATCAGATCATTATCCGTATACGAATACGCCAGATGAAAGTAAGGGCAAGAGCAAAGATTTCGTAGACCGCTTCTTATTTGAAGTGAAGCAAGGGTATTGTGATTATTACTCATCAGCTATGGCTGTACTCACCCGTTCTATTGGGCTTCCAACTCGTTGGGTGAAAGGTTATTCTTCGGGCACTTCACCGATTCCTGCGGAAATTAGGGATTTAGGTATTTTGAGTCAACTGGGTGCTGAAATCGATGCGGATGGAGCAGGTACCTATACCGTTAGAAATTCAGACGCTCACTCGTGGGTTGAAGTGTACTTTGAAGGCTTTGGCTGGATACCTTTTGAACCTACCTCAGGCTTCAAACTGCCGAATGTGTTCCCAGAGCAAACACCTCCACCCGTTGATCTATCAACGGAAAGTGATCCTGTTACTTTGCCAGAAGAAACAAAAGAGGCTCCGAGCCTTACATGGTTGTGGTTGACATTAAGCGGTGCAGCTGCTGCTGCAGGTATTGCAGTTGTTGTATTCTTTATCTTGAAAAGCGACAATTGGAGAGCATGGCGAACCCGCAGGAAGAAAAGGCAAGCCGTTAATTTTAATCAGAAAATTATCGTTGAATTCGAAAAACTGCTGCGGCTAAGCCGTCGTAAGGGCTACACGAGACATGAGTATGAAACCATGCGAGAAGCGACGACAAGATGGTCGAACCAAAGTAAGTGGATGAAAAAAGAGCTGGAAACGGTGCTCGAACTGTTTGAACGCGCGAAGTACAGTCAGGAGAATTCCACTGAAGTCGACTACCAAACCGTTAGTCAATCTATTATTCGATTAAAAGAACAAATGAAATAGGACAATGAAGCCACTCACCTTTCGAGGGGGTGGTTTTCCTATGAGAGGAGATTATTATTTATGGCTTTTATCGACTGTCATTTTTATTCAGATTCCCTTGGTGTTTCAGCATCCATGTACGTCATTTTGCCGCAAGCTGCTCAAAATCAAATCGGGTTAGCATCCGCGGTTTATGGGGTTAAGCATCCTACGCTATATCTACTGCACGGCTTATCTGATGATCATACGATTTGGATGCGAAGAACCTCGATTGAACGGTATGCTTCGAAGTTAGGGATTGCGGTAGTCATGCCTGCTGTCAATCGCAGCTTTTACAACGATATGGCATCGGGGCCGAAATACTGGACGTTTATTAGTGAAGAATTGCCAGCTTTAGCACGATCATTTTTCCCTCTAGCTGAGGAAAGAGAATTGAATTATGTGGCAGGCCTGTCCATGGGTGGCTATGGCGCGATGAAACTGGCACTTTCACATCCAGATCGGTTTGCCGCAGCGGCAAGCTTATCAGGGGCATTAGATATATCGGACAGAGCATTGAATTTTCCTGACGATTTCAAACTGATTTATGATGATGTATCCAAGATTAAAGGGAGCGGAAATGATTTGTTTTATTTGGCTGAGCAGCTGTCAGGCTCGACTAGACAATCCCCTATGCTCTATCAATGCTGCGGTACGGAAGACTTCCTTTATGAAGATAATATTCGATTCCGAGATTATTGCCGCAAATTGGGCATGGATCTGGCCTATGAAGAGGAGCCAGGCGAACATGAGTGGGGCTATTGGGATCGTAAAATTCAAAACGTATTGAACTGGTTGCCGCTTCCGGCCCGTCCCTAGTGGGAAAATATGTTCTTTTCTTTTTGCAACAAGTGGATCACTATGGTATAGTTTCACGTATATGTCGAGGAAGCAGTTGGAGGTAATTTGTTTGCTGAAAAAGCTAGTGCCCAGACAGTCTGTACATACGATCTATGATATTGATGCCAATCACCTATGGGGATTTGGTGTTCGTGGTATTATAACAGATCTCGATAATACACTCGTAGGCGCACGAGATCCGCATGCGACTCCGGAGTTAATAGAGTGGTTGAATCGTTTGCAAAAAATGGGCTTCAAGGTCGTCATCGTGTCCAATAATAATCATGGACGGGTTTCAGCCTTTGCGGAGCCGCTTGGTATTCCTTTCATTCACCGAGCAAAGAAACCAACGAACGTTTCATTCCACAGAGCCATGAAGCTGCTTGGTACGAATGCCAGACAAACAGCTGTCATTGGTGATCAAATGTTAACAGACGTGCTTGGTGGCAATCGGATGGGGCTATACACGATCCTAGTTCAACCCATTTCAATTAAGGATGAGGGTTTTTTCACGAAAATCAATCGCCGTATTGAGAAATGGGCTTTAGCGAGGATGAAGAAATAGGAGGATTCATGAGTACAGAAACGATTAATCATTGTGCGGGATGCGGCGTATTGCTGCAAACGGAAGAAAAGGGTAAGCTGGGCTTTATCCCAGCTGAAGCGATGCAGAAGGAACCGGTTATTTGTCAACGCTGCTATCGCATTAAGCATTATAATGAATCTTCGAGTATCACACTGCAGCAGGACGACTTCCTTAAATTACTAGGACATGTCGGCCAAACGAAAGCTCTGGTTGTGAAAATCGTAGATATTTTTGACTTTGAAGGCAGTATGATTAGCGGTCTTGCACGCTTTGTGGGTACGAATCCTGTTCTGTTAGTCGTAAACAAGATTGATTTGCTGCCAAAAGTGACGAACGCAAACAAAATCATTAACTGGGTACAGCGTAGAGCCAAAGAGGAGAACCTCAAGGTTGTTGATATCATCCTTTGCAGTGCGAAGAAAAACATTGGTTTCGATCGTGTTATTACAGCTGTGCAGGAATATCGCGGCAACATGGATGTCTATGTGGTCGGTGCAACGAATGTCGGTAAATCGACGCTCATTAACCGCTTAATCAGTGATTATAGTGATCTAGAGTCGGAGCTTACGACGTCACAATACCCGGGTACGACGCTGGATCTGGTCAAAATCCCATTGGATGATGGTCGGTTTATTGTGGATACACCAGGAATCGTGCACACTCATCGTTTAACTGAAGTCGTGAAAAAGCGTGATTTAACTAGAATCATGCCTGACAAACCACTTAAGCCGATGGTGTTTCAATTAAATGAAGCGCAAACGTTATTTTTTGGCGCCTTAGCTCGATTTGATTTTATTAGTGGTGATCATCAATCATTCACATGCTATACGTCCAACGCCATTCAAATTCATCGTACAAAGCTTGAAAAGGCTGATGATTTGTATGAAGAACATAAAGGTGTCATGCTTGCGCCACCTAATCTAGCGGACTTGGACGAGCTGCCTAAGCTTGTGAAGCATCCGCTGCACATTCCGAAGGGGAAACAGATGGATGTGTTGATCTCTGGTTTAGGCTGGATTAAAGTGAACAGCTTAGCTGGAGCACAGCTTGCCGTTCATGCGCCGAAGGGGATTAAGGTTATCACGCGTGAGTCGTTGATTTAGGGGGACAAGAGGAGAACATGGAGAAGAACCGGACGATTGACAGTCATACCATTCTATACGGGGTTTTCGGAGATCCGATACGGCATTCCCGTTCCCCGATTATGTTGAATCGGGCTTTTCAGGAAGCGGGTATTAATGCAGTTTACGCTGCTTTCCACGTTCGTCCTGATGAACTTGGCGATGCTGTTCGCGGGATACGGGCATTAGGATATCGAGGTATCAACGTAACGATTCCGCATAAAGTGGAAGTTATGCAATACTTAGATGAAATCGATGAAGGGGCTAGGATCGTTGGGGCGGTGAATACCATCGTTAATGAGGCTGGTAAGCTCATCGGTTACAATACGGACGGTATTGGCTATGTGCGATCGCTCAAGGAAGAAACGGGTATCGAACTGAAAGGAAAAAGTGTTCTTCTCCTTGGGGCTGGTGGAGCGGCGAGAGGTGTTGCCTATGCGCTTGCCAAAGAGGGAGCAGGCCGTATCTACATCGCGAATCGTACCAAAGAACGCGCCTTGGAGCTTGCCAACACGATTAGTAGCTACACCGAAGCAATTGGACTTGGGATGGATGAGCTAGGACATGTTGTCGATGAGGTCCAGTTCGTTCTGAATACAACTTCGGCCGGCATGCATCCACATGTTGAAGAACTTCCGTTACCGCTTGAACTCCTACGTTCGCATCATCTGGTTAGTGATCTCATTTATAATCCGCGAATTACAAGATTTCTTCGTGAAGCGGAAGCAAGAGGAGCCCGCATACATGGCGGACTCGGTATGTTTATTTATCAAGGTGCTTTTGCCTTTGAATATTGGACTGGCACCCCTGCGCCCGTTGCGGCGATGAGACAGGTGGTAGAACAGTCGTTAGCTGAATAAGAATGAATAGAGGGACATCCATGTTAACAGGCAAACAGAAACGTTATTTGCGCTCAATGGCGCACCATTTAGATCCAATCTTCCAAGTAGGAAAAGGCGGCGTGAACGATCATTTAATCCGTCACATTCAAGAAGCTTTGGAAGTTCGTGAACTGATTAAAATTACTGTACTCAACAACAGTGGAGAAGACCGCGACGAGGTCGGCACTGAATTATCCGAAAAGTCTGGCGCAGAGCTCGTGCAGGTTATCGGTAAAATCGTCGTGCTTTACAAAGAATCGCGTGACAAGAAGAAGATTGAACTGCCGCGCTAAAGAGGTGGAAGTATGCTTGTCGGAATAATGGGTGGCACCTTCGATCCTATCCATAGCGGTCATCTGATCGCGGCGGAGAGAGCGAGGGTGGAAGCAGATCTCGCCGAAGTGTGGTTGATGCCGGCAAATGTGCCGCCGCATAAGCCAAATGCGCCAAAAGCGACGACGGAGCAGCGCTGGGAGATGGTTTGCCTTGCAGCGGAAGGCAATCCTTTTTTTCGTCCAGTTGATATCGAAATCACCAAGGGCGGCGTATCTTATAGTATCGATACGATTGAGCTGCTATGCAAAGAATATCCAGGTACGGAATTTGCTTATATTATAGGTGCTGATATGGTTCAATATTTGCCGCAGTGGCATCGCATTGATGACATCGTGCGGCATATTCGCTTTATTGGATTAGCTCGACCTGGCTATGAGCTTGACTTGACGCATATGCCTATTAACATTCGTAATCGAGTTACGATTGTACCCATGCCGCTTGTTGAAATTTCGTCAACAGCTATTCGTAATGAAAGGCAAAGGAAGGGTTCAGTCCGTTACCTTGTCCCAGACTCGGTGAATAGTTACATGGAGGTGAACCGGTTGTATGAATCGTGAAGAACTGATAACGGCGGTAAAGGAACAAATGCCTGAACGCCGCTGGCTGCATACACTCGGTGTCATGGAAACTAGCGTTACTTTAGCGAAACGCTTTGGTGGAGACCCAGTCAAAGCCGACCTTGCGGCCATTTTGCACGATTATTGCAAGTATTGGCCCGTTCAGGAGCAAGCTAAGATTATCCGCGAGAACGGATTGCCCCAAGACTTACTGGACTATGATAAGGAGCTGTGGCACTCCCATGCTGGAGCTTATATCGCTAAGGAGCAATTTGGCATCCATGATGAGGAGATACTAGATGCAATTCGGTATCACACCTCCGGTCGAGTTCAGATGACATTAATGGACAAAATCGTATGCTTAGCGGATTATATGGAGCCTGGACGTGATTTTCCAGGTGTTGATCTCATTCGCGAACTCGCTGAGCGAAGCCTAGAGAAGGCGCTAGTCGCTGGTTTTGATTCTACGATTAGCTTTTTAATTGCCAAAGGCAAACGGATTTATCCGCTTACTATTTTGACTCGGAACGATTTGATTACACAATTAAACACATGAACCTTGGAGGATGATTGGATGAGTAAAAACCCAGAAGAAGTTTTGGCTTTTGTTGTTGAGGCTGCTGAAGATAAAAAAGCGGCAGATGTTGTAACCCTGAACTTGAAAGGCGTATCCCTAATCGCCGACTATTTCGTTATTTGTCACGGGAATTCAGAAACGCAAGTGCAAGCGATTGCCGGCGAAGCTAGAAAAAAAGCACATGAGCATGGCGTTAATATCAGAGGCTACGAAGGTATTGATACAGCAAGATGGGTTCTGCTTGATCTAGGTGATGTTGTTCTTCATGTCTTCCACCGCGATGATCGTGAATATTATAATATCGAAAGACTTTGGTCCGATGCCAAAGTTGTGGAGCGCGTATGAGAATGGAAGCAGGATCCCTTGTTACCCTAGAGGTAGCGAGGGAGGTTCCTCCTAACGGTTATTTCCTTACTGACGGCCAGCAGGATGTTCTTCTGCCTTATGCAGAAATCGTAGGTAAGATACAACCTGGAGATCATGTTGAAGCGTTCTTGTTCCACGATACGCAGGATCGATTGATGGCTACAATGAAGCGTCCGCTTCTTCTCATGGGCGAAGTAGGACTTCTGGAAGTTGTAGATATTCACCCTAGATTTGGATATTTTCTGGAAATGGGATTGGGTCGCAACCTATTACTTCCTTACCGACATGTGCCGGAGCTCGAAGAGCTGCGTCCACAAGTAGGAGATAAGGTATTTGCCACATTAGCTCACGATCGGCAAGAACGTTTAATCGCTAAGCTGGCTCTGGAAGAGGACCTGGCTCCTCTTTGCGTTCGTGCACCCTCGAGTTGGAATAATCAGTGGGTCAAAGCACGTGTGTACAGACCGCTGCAAATTGGTACCTTTGTTATTTGCGAAGCAGGAGTCCTTGGCTATGGTGTTATTGGACTTATTGCTGCTCCGGAACGGACACGCTTGCTGCGTGTAGGTGAGTTGGTTGAAGTGCGGGTCGCATTCGTTCGTGAAGAGGATGGGCGGGTCAATCTATCGATGCGACTCCGGAAAGAAAAAGGGATGGATGAAGATTCGGAGCGCATTTTGAGTGTCCTTCAAGAACGGCCTGGAAATGCGATGCCATTTTCGGATAAAACGTCGGCAGATGTCATCAAGGATCGGTTTGGCCTAAGTAAAGCGGCTTTCAAACGCGCATTAGGCAAGCTTATGAAGGACGGGCTCATCTATCAAGAGGATGATTGGACCTATCTGAAGCAAGAGGAGACACAAGGTTAACATGAGTTACGAAAAATTCGCGTACACCTATGATCGCTTGATGAATAGCATGCCATATGAAGATTGGCTTCGTTTCGTTAAAGAAAGCTTCGATCGATTTGGTATGAAACCAACTACGATTGTTGATCTGGGCTGTGGTACTGGGAATTTAACGATTCCTTTAGCCTTGGAAGGGTACCAGCTGACGGGTATTGATTTATCTGAAGACATGCTGGCAGTCGCTGAGCAAAAAACGGGGGAGCACAAAAGTCAACTGCGCGGCGGCACCATTCATTGGGTACAACAGGATCTGCGTGAATGGGACCTCGGTGAACAAGTGGATGTGGCGCTTTCGATCTGTGATAGTCTCAACTATTTGCTAGAGGAAGAAGATATCGTTGATGCTTTTCGTCAAACTTTCAAGGGGCTTAAGCCTGGCGGTCTTTTTCTTTTCGATGTGCATACTCCTGAGCAGTTGTTCGCTTATGCAGACTCTCAGCCCTTTTTCCTGAATGAAGACGATGTTGCCTACATATGGACAAGCGAGTTGGATGATGAAAGAGTGCAGATTGAGCACGAGTTGACCATATTTGTCAAAGATAGCGGAAAGGATACTTTCCGACGCATCGATGAAACTCATCTGCAAAGGGCTTATTCTTTACAATGGCTTAAGGAAATGCTGCTTGCAGTCGGTTTCACTGAGGTGCATATGGCTGCAGACTTTACTTGGGAGCAACCTACCTCTATGACGGAGCGAGCTTTCTTTATTGCAAAGAAATAACGGCAGTGAGGTTCTTTGCGGCTTGACAGTGCGGCATTATTTTACATATAATCAAAGCTAATTAGATTATTAAAGCTTAGAAGAGGAATAGTAACTTGTACAGCATCTTTCAGAGAGCCGGATGTAGGGTGGAAGCCGGTAGATGTCAGTCTTGTGAACTCGCCTTGGAGCTAGAAGGTGAATCATCATGAAAAGCGGAGAGACTTTGAGCACGCTCAAAGATCCCTATATATGGTGCTAGCTGGATCGTCTCACCCGCGTTAAGGGGCAGAGTGAACACAGGCAAAGAATGTCTTGTGTTAACTAGGGTGGTACCACGGGAATCTAACCTCTCGTCCCTAGCGATATCCGCTAGCGATGAGGGGTTTTTTGGCGCTTACAGCGCTTTGAATCATAATGAGGATGGCTGTACACAGGGAGGATTTTGCACATGACACAGGAAACTAAAGAAACCAAAGAAACCAAAGAAACAAAAGAGCAGCAAGGCTATAATCCACAAGCAATTGAGCCGAAATGGCAGGCTTATTGGGATGCGAAGAAAACGTTTAAGGTGCTTGAGAATTCGGATAAGCCGAAGTTTTATGCGTTGGATATGTTCCCTTACCCATCTGGAGCTGGTCTGCATGTAGGACATCCGGAAGGCTACACAGCAACTGATATCGTTTCACGTTTCAAACGGATGAGAGGCTTTAACGTACTTCATCCAATGGGATGGGATGCTTTCGGACTTCCTGCTGAACAGTACGCACTGGATACGGGAAATGATCCGCGAGAATTCACCAAGAAGAACATTGATACATTCCGTCGTCAAATTAAATCACTAGGCTTCTCGTACGATTGGGATCGTGAAATTAGTACAACAGATCCTGAGTATTACAAATGGACACAATGGATTTTCATCCAGCTGTACAATAAAGGACTCGCTTATGTGGATGAAGTCCCCGTAAACTGGTGTCCTGCACTGGGTACTGTTCTTGCAAATGAAGAAGTGATTGACGGTCTAAGCGAGCGCGGTAACCATCCCGTTATTCGTAAGCCGATGCGTCAGTGGATTCTGAAAATTACAGAGTATGCTGAACGTTTACTTGAAGATCTTGAGGAGCTGGATTGGTCCGAAAGCATCAAAGATATGCAGCGCAACTGGATTGGTAAATCAACAGGGGCAGAAGTCCAATTTGCCATTGATGGACACGATGAGAAGAGTCTGACGGTTTTCACTACACGTCCAGATACATTGTTTGGCGCTACGTACTGCGTTCTGGCACCTGAGCATGAGCTTGCCCCGCAAATAACAACAGGAGATCAAGCAGCTGCTATTAAGGAATACCAAGAAAAGGCTTCCCGCAAAAGCGATCTCGAGCGTACGGATCTGGCAAAAGACAAGACAGGTGTTTTCACAGGGGCGTATGCGGTCAATCCGGTTAATGGCGTGAAAGTGCCAATTTGGATTGCTGACTACGTGCTTGGCGGTTACGGTACGGGTGCAATCATGGCTGTTCCAGGACACGATCAACGTGACTGGGAGTTTGCTAAACAATTTGATTTGCCGATTATCGAAGTCGTGCAAGGTGGAGATGTTGAGAAGGAAGCTTATGCAGGGGATGGCGAACACGTCAATTCCGGTCCGATTAATGGTATGAACATCGAACAAGGGATCAGCCATATGATCGCGTGGTTGGAACAGAACGGCAAAGGCCGCGGCAAAGTAACCTACCGTTTGAGAGATTGGCTCTTTAGCCGTCAAAGATATTGGGGAGAGCCGATTCCAATTCTTCATCTTGAAGATGGCACGATGAAGCCTGTTCCCGTGGATCAACTGCCACTCTTGCTTCCACAAGTCGATGAAATTAAACCATCAGGTACAGGTGAATCACCACTTGCGAACGTATCGGAATGGGTAAACACGATTGATCCGGAAACCGGCATGAAAGCTCGCCGTGAAACGAATACCATGCCACAATGGGCAGGTAGTTGCTGGTACTATCTACGTTTTATCGATCCGCGTAATGATAAAGAGTTTTGTTCGCATGAGCTTCAGCAGCAATGGCTGCCAGTAGATCTTTACATCGGTGGAGCGGAACATGCTGTTCTTCACTTGCTGTATGCGCGTTTCTGGCATAAGGTGCTTTATGATCTTGGTTTTGTTCATACCAAAGAGCCTTTCCATAAGCTAGTAAACCAAGGGATGATTCTTGGCGAGAACATGGAGAAAATGAGTAAATCTCGCGGTAACGTTGTAAATCCGGATGATATCGTCAGCGATCAAGGGGCCGACACACTGCGTATTTACGAAATGTTCATGGGACCACTTGAAGCTACAAAACCTTGGAATACAACAGGTGTGGATGGTATCTATCGTTACTTGAATCGTGTGTGGAGGCTGTTTGTTGACGAGAATGGTCAAATAAATACTAAAATCAGCACCGACGAAACATTGGGCAGCGATGCGTTCAAACGTACTTGGCACCGGACGATCAAAAAAATAACCGAGGATTTCGAAGCCCTTAGGTTTAATACAGCGATTAGTCAAATGATGATTTTCGTTAACGAAGCCTATAAAACAGAGCGTTTACCGCTTGAAGCGATGAAAAATTTCGTTCAGATGTTATCTCCAATTGCGCCGCATTTGGCCGAAGAACTTTGGGAGAAGCTTGGCGGAACAGAATCAATTACCTATCAGCCGTGGCCAACCTACGATGAAGCGTGGACGGTCGACAATGAAATTGAGATTGTTGTACAGGTCAATGGTAAAATTGTTGATCGTGTACTGATTTCCAAGGATACAGATGAAGCAGCGATGGAGAAAATCGCATTTGACCTCGATAAAGTCAAAGAAGCGACCGCCGGAAAGGCCGTTCGCAAATTGATTGTTGTAAAAGGTAAATTAGTAAATATCGTCGTAGGATAGCAAGGGAAGTTGGCAATTTGGGAAGGTAACTGCTTCTAAGTAAACAGCAGCTCTGCCTTCTCAATGTCTTCTTCATATTTGGTATGTGTAGCACTAATGACTCGTGAGAATATCCCCGCAAGCTCATCGTCCAAAATACGTAATCCTTCCGCTGTAATTCCGCCGGGAACAGATACGCGTTTTTGTAGGGTAGCAGGGTTGAAACCTCCGGTCGTAAGCAGCTTTCCTGTGCCTAGCGTCATTTCACTAGCAAGTAAGGTAGCTTCCTCAATAGAAATACCAGTTGCCTCAACAGCTGCATCAATAAAAGATTGCAAGAATTTGGCTAAAAAAGCGGGACCGCAGCTGGATATGTCGGAAGAGATCCGCGTATAATTTTCGGATACACGAATAGGTGAGGAGATATGCGCAAATAGGTTCTCGAGCCATTCTTTGTCCTCAGGTTGCATTCGATTCCCATGAATACATAGTGTAGCACCACTTAACACGTAGTTCGTGATACTTGGAATAATTTTACTGATTTTCGCCGG
Organism: Paenibacillus phytorum; assembly: GCF_013141715.1. Taxonomy (GTDB): domain Bacteria; phylum Bacillota; class Bacilli; order Paenibacillales; family NBRC-103111; genus Paenibacillus_E; species Paenibacillus_E phytorum. The sequence continues at coordinate 50,971 of NZ_WHOA01000092.1, forward strand.
CAGAAGACCTTCCAAATGTTTGAGCAGGACAGGGCTTGTAATGGACACGATGAGTTGAGAGGGAAGCACGTCCTCTTTGATTTCATCAATAACATTCTTAAATTCAGACGGCTTCACACATAGAAAGATGAGATCGCTCCCCAGTACGACTTCTCTATTCGACCCGGCAACATGAAGTCCAGGATATGTCTCCGCTAGAAGCTCAACTTTATGAATTGTTCGATTTCCCGCTATAATTTGCTCCGGATTGAAAGCTCCAGAATGAATGAATGCTTCAATCAGAATACTTCCCATACTCCCAGTACCGATGAACCCTGCTTTCATCCAGTAATCCCTCCCGAAAAAATCAGTCACTTTCTTTCATAGTTTATTGAACGGGGTCAGTTATAAATGCCATTCAGATGCTTTTTCATGTATATGTTCATATGTCAGCAATTATGTTTGGAAAGACTTATTCTAAAGCTTAGGCTTACGAAGTCAGTTTTGTTAAAGCAAAACTTTTAGGAGGGAATTCGTGGATTTTTTTGGTTACAAAAGAGGAAGAATACTGCTCGTGATGGCAGTGATCTGTTTATTTGCTTTTGTCGTATGGCCTTTCCTTCGTGGAGGCAGATCAATGATACAGACAGATTTTATGCCTCTGAACACTCAGATGCAGGCTATGATTTCAAAAAGTGGAGAGGAGGAGCCGGCACCTGAAGCGAAACTTACAAGAAAATTAGATTCGAAAACTAATATAGACGCAGAACCGAAGGCAACAATCCCTGGATCAACACAAATACCTGCATCTGCACCGATTTCAACAGCAATTCCTGCGCCTTCTGTTGTATCTACTGAAAAACCGGAAGCTAGTTTGTCAGCAGCGCAGTCTTCAGGTCGATTGGATCTTAACTCCGCTACGCTCGAGCAGTTAGATGAGATACCGGGTATTGGAGAGAGCAAGGCAAAGGCTATAATGGACTATCGATTGAAGAAGGGGCGGTTCAGCCGGATTGAAGAGCTGATAGAGGTGAAGGGCATCGGAGAGAAAATGCTTGAGAAGTTGAAAGCATTTCTTTATGTAACTTGACCATAGTCCTTTCCTTTCTTTTATTTTGCTAGGAAATATGAGAGAATACTAGAAATGAAAAAAAGGATCCGATGAGTTTACATTGGTCTTCGGAAGGAGGAGTCAGCAATCCGTTATGAGCAACCGTAAAGATTGGGATACTTATTTCCTCGATATTGCCTACATGGCATCAACACGATCAAGATGCAACCGCCGGCATGTGGGGGCAGTGTTGGTTCAGGGGAAGAAGCTGCTTGGAACAGCTTACAATGGTGCGCCCATGGGTGTACCCGATTGTACTGAGGCAGGCTGCATGCTTGTAGAAGAAATTGAGCTTAAAGTAGTGGATGATACCGAGGAAGTTATTCGTAAACAGCGATGTATTAGAACGATTCATGCAGAGCAAAATTTGCTGCTGTTTACGGATCGGGAAGATCGCGAAGGATCAACTGTCTATGTTACAGATCAGCCTTGCTGGACATGTGCGAATATGCTGGCCAACAGTGGTGTGATGGAAATCGTTTTTCATCGTGGATACCCTAAGGATCATGAGAAAGTAAGCCATTTGATGGAGGACAGAGGTATTGTTTTCCGTAGAATGGAAGGATATGAGCCTCCACCTGGCACTGTTTCTGATGTTGTGAATTAAATATGTCTACTGAAGGAATAGGAAGAACCTTTTTCTAGAAGCAGCCGTTTGGGCTGTTCTGGGGAGAGGTTTTTTTGTTTGTTTGTGCAGCTGGGAAAAAGTATGGATATAAAAAGGTGCGGTAACTGTGTGGTACCTACATTTTCATTGGAGTAAATACAGTGTAATGGCTATTCTGACTTGAGTTATTGTGCTTTCACTGGAATAATCCAATGAAATTTATGATTTTTCTTGAAAATTGGCTTTTTAAGAGACTCTATTGGATTTACTCCAATAGAAGCTGTTTTTCGAAGTCTGAGAGTGAAAAGCATTGTAAAAAATCCAATGGCGCAGATGAAGATGAAAGTTGAAAGATGAAAGATGAATGAAGTAGATAAATGATGAATGATGAAAATGAGTACAATTCGATTTTATTACTTTCAAGAGGAGGGGAAGCAAATGTATATGCAAATGATAATGAAACGACCAGTTGTTATAGGGTGTTGTCTGTGGATAACTGGCTACATGCTCGCGCTCTATACCGAGCTGCAGTGGTTATCTCTGATGACGAGCGCGCTGCTGTTAGCCGCGCTTATCGTCATCTATGCGCTGCGGCTGCCTGGCAGACAGCCGCTGTGCGCCTTGCTGCTGGTCGGAGTAGCCTATGGCTACTTCCAATGGACCGACCAGCGCAACGTCTCAGCGCTGCTGCCGCTAGCGCAGCAGCAGACCCTGGACGGCAGCGAGGTCACGCTGCTCGGCCGATTCTCCAGCCCTGTCACCGTCGACGGCGACAGGGCTAGCTTCACGATGGAAGCGGGATCCATCCGCTTCCCAAGCGCGGAAGCTTTCCCGCTCGGCGGGGAAAGCGTGCAGGTCTCGCTGCGCCTGCTCCAGCAGGAGCAGCAGGCGGTGGCGTCGGGCTGGCGCCGAGGCGACGCCATTACGCTGCACGGGACGCTGCGCAGCCCGTCCCCAGCCCGCAACTTCGGCGGCTTCGACTACCGCCGATACCTGCGCCTTCACCACACCCATTGGCTGCTTTCAGCCAAAGGGGTGGATCAGGCGCAGGTCGAGCCTGCGGCTGCGCGCTTAAGCGTCGTCCAGCTGCTGCGCTGGAACGATGAGCTGCGCGGCGCCCTCAGCAGTCGCATGGACCTTATCTTCCCCGCGCCGCAGGCGGGGTTCATGAAGAGCATGCTGATCGGTCAGACGGACGATCTCGATCCCGAGCGCTTCCAGCAATTTTCGGAGCTGGGACTGACTCATATTTTGGCCATATCCGGCTTGAATATTGCTGTATTCCTGGGTGTATGTATATGGATCATGCGCCGATTAAGGCTGGCGAAGGAGACCTATCTGTTAATCTGTATATGGTTATTGCCATTCTATATCCTACTGACAGGTGCTTCCCCCTCTATTGTTCGGGCAGGACTCATGTCTATTATTGCCCTCTATGCAGCACGGAGAGGGCTCTTTAAGGATGTTTTGCACATTATGGCGATTGTCGCATGGATCATGCTTTTGTGGGATCCATACTTTCTGCTGGATGTCAGCTTTCAGCTTTCATTTCTGGTTACACTTGGTCTCATTGTTGGCGTACAAAGAGTCAATGATTTACTCGTTCCGTGGCTTTCTTCCGCAATTATAAGAAATACGACTTCCATCACGCTTGTTTCCCAAATGGTATCTTTTCCGGTATCCATCTATTATTTTAATCAGTTTTCTTTATTGTCTTGGCTAGCCAATGCCATCTTGGTTCCTATTATTAGCATGATCGTATTCCCCGCTGGCCTGCTTGCTTTAGTTCTGGGAATGATTTATATTCCTGCTGGAAAAAGCATCGGTTTGCTTATTTCTTGGTTAAACGAAGTGATTTTTTGGATGACAGACAAGCTTCAGCATTTACAGCAGTTTAAGCTGCTGTGGCCGTCGCCAAGCTTACCCTGGATTGCTTTTTATTATGCTTTTCTCATTCTAATTTATGGATTATGTATGCGCTTGTCTCAACAAGCTGGGGGAGAGCCTCCGATTATTTTAGTAAGTGTCAAAGGCAAAAAGAAGGTGAACTTATCGAAATGGTTAGTATGTGCGACAGGAGCTTTCCTGCTTTTGCTTTGGATGGGGTATTCGCCTGAACGCTTCAACCGATCCGGTCTCGTTCAATTTATCGATGTTGGTCAAGGTGATGCTATACTGATTCGGACGCCATATGGTCGACATATTCTGGTTGATGGTGGAGGGACTCTTACATTTAGAAACCCTGGTGAAGCATGGAAGATTCGCAAGGATCCTTATGAAGTTGGCCAAAAGATGCTCGTTCCGCTGCTCAAGAAACGTGGTGTTCATCAACTTGATCTCGTCGTTCTCACACATGAAGATGCTGACCATAGCGGCGGTCTGCAAGCAGTTATTGCGCAAATGCCCGTCAAGCAGTTTCTCTTTAATGGAACGCTCAAGCCAGGGGCAAGTATCGAGAAATTATTTGACACCCTGCTAACGCGAAAAGTGCCGCTTTTGCCTGCGAACATAAGCAATTGGATTCAGATCGATCCACTTACCAGATTGCAGGTCCTGTATCCTTTGGAAAAAGATAATCGGCTCATCGAAATTGTCAAAGAACAGAATGCGCAGTCCGTTGTTTTTTTGCTCGAGATGCAAGGTACACGTTGGTTATTTACGGGGGATATGGAGAAAGAATCTGAAGCTGTTGTGGTTGATTATTTAAAAGAACATCCTTCGTTAATTGATCAAGAACAACATAATCACAAGGTCGATGTACTGAAAATTGCTCATCATGGCAGCAAAACATCGACGACACCAGGGTGGCTCGACTTCTGGAAGCCTTCCTGGGCCGTCATATCCGTAGGAGCTATGAACAGTTATGGTCACCCAGCACCTGATGTATTAAGTCGTTTGGAAGAAAATAAGGTGCAGGTGTTACGTACGGATCAAATGGGGGAAGTGCAATTAGAAGTCCGCAAAGAGGGTATTCACTCCCGCATAAAAATAATGGATGAATGAAGATCGGAATGATCTCTATCCAGAGTTGTTCGAATGTGGATCTTTGTGTTCTTCCACGGCGGGGTCCTGTTTCCATGGTGGATCACCATACGTATGCAGCTCTTTATATATCCAATGAACACCGAAGGGAATGACGAATGAGAGAATGGTACAGATCAGTATCATCCCTGTAGGGAACCTTCCAATGAGAGAAAACCACATACTTGCATTACTCCTTTGTCGTTTTGATTATATTTCCGATTCGCCTTATAATGACTTCTGTCTGCACGTTAATCTCTGATTGTGTGAATATATTTAATCCCTGATCCCAATCATTTGCGATTGGTTTCCATAATTTATAATGATTCTGAAATAGATAAGCACCCAGCCCCAATGCATCCTTTTTATAAGTTTGTTGGAGTTTTTTAATTGCTTTGAGGGTATTGATTTGGACTGCATCTTCTAGGCTTTTCTCCAAATTTTTAATTGTTTCTGATTTAGAGGTATCATAATCAGAAATCGATTTATCAATAACCCCTTCAGTTGCGAGTTTAATGTTGAACCTGAACTTTGTTGGATTAAGCTGTTGCATTGTAATTTTACTTTTTGTTCTTTCCGCTCGGAAGGCAAAAGTGTGATCCTTAATCTTACCTTCGATGATACCGCCTTTCACTTGCTCAGTGACGAAGTTCAACCCTTGTGTTTCATCACCTGTCAAGAATCCGACCATTTCCTTGGTATGACCATCGAATATCGCGGATCCGGTCATCGCAACCCCTTTTTCTTCCAATTTAACGGTTTGAATGGCGAAGCTTTCATGCTTGACCAAATATTCATGGACGTCACCTATTCGTGATTCGGGTAACATGTAATTGGATTTTCGGTCGTTTCTGGCAATAGATGTAATATAATCGATAGGTGTTGGTTCATTAAAAGTAGGAATATCTAATATATCCGAGGCTTTTCCATTGGCAATTAATATTTGAACGCCTCTTCGCATTTCACTATTTCGTAAGAAGAAGTCCAACAAGTCGGCGAAAATTTTATCGTCTTTGGCTAATTCGCTGGAAATGATAATGATTTTTAGATGTTCAAAATAAGGGGAGCGACTCGTCCTGACTGCCAATTTCGAGCTAATGGCAGGCATGGAGTTTTCGGTTGTGGATAAATTAAAGTAGGCTTTATTGGAACTGCCAGATCCACTTTTTCCTTGACTGCTTTGTTTCAGCCCACTAGGTACGACAATCTGATAGGTTCCTTTGAATTTGTGTTTCTGAGTATTGCTGTAATCGATCGCAACACCGACTACAAACCCCCGCTGGTCAATTTCTATACGATCCCAGCAGCCTGTTAAAAGGAAGAGGATGCAGATTAGACTGGCCCAGCAGCTCCTTTTTTTAAGAAGCATCACTATTCACTCCTCGAATTTTGGCAGCAACGTGTATGAGGATAGGAAACATAATGGCGACAATTAATCCGATATAACTAATGATACTGCTTATTTCATCGAAATCAGCTAAGTTTCGTGGAAACATGCAAAGTATATAAATGAACGGATTTAATATGAACACCCATGTTTTTTTCTTTGTTTTATTAAAGACAGACATTAGCAGATAGATGGAACAGTCAAAGGCCATAATGGTCGTAGTGAAGACAGCCATAATCCAAATTGTAAAAAATATAGATTCAAACCGCTCAAAGAATGCGCCTGGAATTTGCATTTCCTTGGCAAGCTCAATGGCGGGATACGTGATTTGTTGAAGGGCGAAATGTGAAAATACACCAACGCAAGTAAGGTAGATTACTGTGTATAGTACAACTGGAATAGCTACACCTAAGACAACCGCTTTGGGGGCTTTCTTTGGGTGATTCATTAGGGTGATGTAAATTAAGATGACTTCAAAACCAAAGAGTGAGAATGCACTGGTTTCTATTCCCTTTGCCAAACCTTTCCAATCTGAGATCAAAAACGGTTTTAAATCGTCCAGGTTAAATATACTCATGCTAAATGTGAGTACGACAATTGAGATGACGATAACAATGGGCAAAAATAAAATATTTAGACGAATAATACCGACTCGGCTGCCAGAAACGGCATATACGACGACCAGTAAGAAGGTTAAGGATATCGCTTCAACAGGAGTCCGCTCAAATAGATATTGTTTGGAAATATTAGCAATAGCCCTAACTTCATAGGCGCTATACAGGATAAAGTAAAGGGTGAGAGAAAGGATGGCAATGAGGGCGATAGGCTTCGTAACGGCTGCTGAGGCATAAGCAAAATAACCTTGTTTGCTAAAATGAGTCGCAATTTTGGCTAGCATCCAGGCTGAGCCGATCGCAAGAAGACCTGCCAGCAGCATGGATACCCACCCATCAGAAGATTGTACTGTTTTCGCTAGGGCCCTCGGCAGAAAGAGTATACCTACGCCAATAATCATGGATGAAATCGTAATAACTATATCTACGAAACCGATCTCACTATCGCCATATTCAAAAGATTTCATCCTCTGTTTCTCCTTCCTCTCATTCTCTGATCATTTTTGGTCTGCATCATTTTTGGCCGTTTTGTCACGAATAGCAGGGGGGATCTTAAAATGAGATCTTTCCAGTCCCGTAATAAAATTGGCGCAAAAGGGGTGGAGTATGGAACGCCAAAGCTCTTCAGATTTACCAGGTGAATATTGATCATGATGTAGGCTAAGATGATCCCGTATAAGCCTAGAAAAGCAGCGGCCAACATAATGCTGAATCGCATCACGCGCAGTGAAATAGCAAACGAATAAGAAGGCAGCGAGAAAGAAGATATAGCTGTGACGGCTACAACAATAACCATAACGGGGCTTACCATGCCGGCAGCCACAGCAGATTCTCCAATAACTAAACCGCCTACGATCCCGATGGTTTGGCCAATTGGTTTGGGCAGTCGGAGTCCTGCTTCCCTGAGAAGTTCGAGCGTGAATTCCATAGCGAAGGCTTCAACGACTGCAGGGAATGGCACCCCTTCCCGAGCTCCAGCGATGGAGAAAGCCAACTTAGAAGGGATCATCCCATGATGGAATTCGAGCAAAGCAATATAAAGAGCTGGCAAAAAGGTAGCAATGAAAGCTGAAATTAATCGAAGTACCCGAGTCAACGTCGAGATGAGCCAATTTTGATAGTAATCTTCAGGTGATTGCAAACTCGAAGCGAATGTAATCGGCAATATGAGGACAAAGGGATCTCCATCTACAAGAATGGCAACTCGACCTTGGAGAAGTGCTCCAGATACTCGATCAGGTCGTTCTGTATTCATAATGAGTGGAAATGGACTAAGGAAGCTGTCTGCTATCCATTGCTCTAAGTAACCGGACCCTTCGATATCATCTATGTCTATGGTCTTTATTCTGCGAGTAACTTCTTTCACGAGGTCGGGATGCACAATGTCAGCGATATAAGTGACGATCACTTCACGTCTACTTCTTTGCCCGATTTGATAGGTGTCAAAAACAAGGTTGGTTTCTTTAATTCTTCTTCTAAGCAAAGCGGTGTTCGTACGTATGTCTTCTGTAAAACCTGCTCTTGGTCCCCGAATGATCGATTCTGTTTGTGGTTCTTCAATCGATCGAGTTTTCCAACCGCAGCTGGAAATGATGATGCATTGTGCGAGATTGTTGAATAGAAGAAGCGTATCGCCAGAAAGAATTGCCATTAAAGCATCGTCCAGAAGTTCAACGGTTTTCAACTCATAAGCCGTTAGAATTTGCTGCTTCAATACGTTAATTAATTCCGAAGATGAGGTAACAGGATGATCAAAGGAATGGAGCATCGGGCTTAGTAATTGCTCATTAATCATCGCTATGTCGACCAAACCATCAATGCTGACTAAAGCACACGGATATTGGTCTGTACCGATTGTAAATTGTCTAATGAGTAGATCGCTTGGATAGTGTAGGATCGTCTGAATGGTAGTCAAATTTTCTTGCAATGACGATGATAATGGTTTACTGGAATTTGAAGTGTTTGGCTGGGTATGAACCTGAGGGGTTCGGTTCCTTTTGCCAAATAATTGTTTGAACATGATGCAGTCCTCCACTTTCGAATAGCTCATCTGTAATATTTACCACTTCGGTTAGAATTAATCGGTTATGGTAATTTCTTAGGCGGTACTATCCAAACATAGTACTATCCCTTCTTTTAAAAAAGCTTACAATGGAGAGTAATTTGATTGATGAGAGAGGGGAGAACGGTTTGTGAGGCGAAGATGAAACTAATCGGTCTAGCATACGTCTAATAACAAGTGTATTTATTTCAGGAAGTTTGTTATTCTGGTAGTTGCAAGATTGCAATCGTTTTTTTATTCTAAAAGAGTTGCAACCTTATGAGACGTTGCTGCGTCTGTAAGATTGCAAGAGGGAGGGATCCCAGTGGTAGCACCCGAACTGGTAAGATCTGCACAAGCCGGTGATCGTGATGCTCTCATTACCCTATTGCGAGAAATTGAGTCTCACGTTTATCGAACCGCTTATTATATTTTGAATAATGAACAGGATGCCCTCGATGCTTCACAGGAGGCACTCCTTCGGATTTATACAAAAATTAATTCCTATGAAGAAAAAGCGCTCTTCAAGACGTGGGTACAGCGGATTGTAACGAACATCTGCATCGATAAATTTCGCAAGGCGAAACCAACGGTTTCGATTGATGAGCATGATATGACCTTTACAGCAGAACATAATGTTGAACAGGAAATGTTAATTGGCTATTTAGCCAAAGATATTAGAGAAGCAATCGAAAAGCTTCCCGAACACCATCGATCTGTTGTTGTTCTCCGTTATTTGCAGGACTTTTCGTATCATGAAATTGCAGAATCTCTCAACTTACCGTTAAACACGGTGAAGTCTTACTTATTTCGAGCTAGACAGCAATTACAGTCGCTGCTCCAAGAATATCAGAAAGGAGGTGTTCGGGGATGAATTGTCAAGAGGTGATGGAATTTATGCAAAGACAGCTGGATGGAGATTTAGATGCAAAAGAGGAAACTGAGCTTCATGCTCACCTGATGCATTGTTTGGACTGTGCACAGATGTTTGAACGTTTACAAAGATTGTCCGATGAACTGACCCAGTTGCCAAAGGTCATTCCTCCATACAGTTTGGTCGATGCTATCATGCCGCAGCTAGCTGATATAGATAGACATGCCGCGGCGTCCATTACCGACAAGGTGGCTGCTTTCGGCACCAATGCTAGTCAGACAGCTTCTGTGCAGCCTCCCAAACTTCCTTGGACACGCCGTTTAGGATCACAGTTCTCCTGGAAATTCGCTGGTGGTGTCGTTGCCGCAGGTCTCATCCTTGGTTTCTTCGCGTTTAATCTGAAGCATCCTATACTAGATCAAGCAGATGGTTTGCTGCAGCCAAAGGCTGCTTCTGAGAAGCAGAGTGCCGGACAAATGCAAAGCACGGCAGCCTCCGATTCAAACGCCGCACAAGATGCTGTTAAGAACAAAGCGGCAGACAGTGCAGGCGCGAAGCAGGTGGCACCTAATGCTCCGGCCGCTGAGTCATTCGGGCAAGAGAAAGCAGTGCCGGATTCAACGACGGGAAATGGGCTAGTGGGGCCGCAAGCTACAACTGATGCGAAGCTGGAGAAGCCACAAACGCTGAGTACATCTGAGACGACGAAAGGTACGGATGGTTTGCGCCAAGCGCCTTCTACCTCAGAGCCTGAACGGCTGAAAGATTCGGCATCCGCTGGTACTAATGTGAAGAAGGAATCGGACCTTGTATCGACGAATCCGCCGGACAGCAATGTAACTCCAAATAACCCGCCGGAACAGCAAAAGGTATTGAAAACTACGGAACCAACACCTACGCCTGTTGCTAAGAAGGGTGGAGAAACGAGTGATGTCGGAGGCATATATTCTTTAACAGTACCTAGTGCGAATCCATTAAAATCAAAAACGGGCGTTCTTGAGGCTGTTGTTGAAGAGCAGCATGTCGTGATCCGAAACAGCTCTACCCAAGAAGTTGTTTTTTCGTCCAAGCAAGTTTGGAAGTCTGGTGATCTTATCACGCTAGTGGAATGGTCTGATGACGACAAAATATTTTATCAAGTTCAAAGCGAAGGCTCGCTTCACACTTTTCTCATTGATTTAAATGCGAAAGAGGAAGCAGCTAAGTAAATTTGTGATACGAATGCACCAATGTGACGGTTCTAGCGTATGCTGTAGGATAAGGAAGCGGCAATACTTTGGTGGTGTCCACACGGTATAAGGTTTCTAGAGCCTTAAACCGGTGTTTAAATAGACAAACAAAGGGATTACCTCAAGGTCTTCGGGCTTTGACGTAATCCCTTTGTTGTTGGTAAAATGTAAGCAAGGAGTGAACATTAGCTATGGACGCAAAGAGAGCATTGAAAGATATACAAGCAGGGCGCCCTGCACCAGTTTATTTGTGCTACGGTCCTGAGAAATATAAGATGAGGGAATTTATTCAGGTATTAACGGATTTGCTCATTGAGCCCGAGCACAAAGAGTTTGCAGTGAGTAAATTTGATTTGAGTGAGATTAGTCTCTCTGCGGTGCTGGAGGATGCGGAGACCCTTCCCTTTATGGTTCCGAAGAAGTTGGTCATCGCGAAGAATGCGCTGTTCTTCACAGGGGCGAAGGAAAGTTCGAAGATTGAACATCACTTGGATCGTTTGACGGATTATTTGAAATCTCCAGCGGAACATACCGTCGTGGTGTTTACGGTAGATGCAGATAAATTGGACGAGCGTAAGAAGATAGTGAAAGCTCTCAAGGACCTTGAGGCGGCGGTTCCCTTCCTATCATTGAGCCCAGAAGAATTGCAGCAATGGGTCGCCAAACAAGCTCAGCAGCTGGGGTTTACGTTCACGGGGGAAGCCGCCGATCAACTGATCTTATACACTGGCGGGAATTTGCAATCCTTATCCGCAGAAATTGAGAAGATTTCTTTATATGTAGGAGTCGGTGCGGAAGCATCGGTTGATGTCATCGATCAATTGGTGGCTCGCAGTACAGAACAGAACGTCTTCATTCTTATAGAGGACATTGTAAATGTAAGGCTGGAACGTGCCTTCGTTATTCTCGAGGAGCTGCTGAAGCAGCGTGAGGAGCCGATCAAAATCGCGGCGCTCATCGCCAGACAGTTCCGCATCATGCTGCAGGTGAAGGAGCTAAGTAAACAAGGCTATTCCCAACAGCAAATGGCTTCACAGATCGGTTTGCACCCCTTTGCCGTGAAAGTGGCTGAAGGGCAGGCGCGCAAATACGATATTGAGAAGCTGAGTAGGATTATGTCGCAGCTTGCGGACCTCGATTTCCAAATGAAAACGGGGAAAATCGATAAAGTGTTAGGTTTGGAGTTGTTCCTTCTTAGGCTTGCTGCCTAGGAGGGCGGCTTTTCAAAAAGTAAAAAGTCCAGCTCTCTGTGAAGAGAACTGGACTTTTGCTTTATGTCCGTTTTATTACGCTTGAGCCGTAAGAGCGTTCAGCTTTTTAGCCAGACGGGACTTCTTGCGGTTAGCGGCATTTTTATGGATTAAACCTTTAGAAGCTGCTTTATCTAATTTCTTGGAAGCGTTAATTAGAGCTTCTGGGCTTACAGCTGTTTCGAAAGCTTTCACCGCAGTACGCAGAGCGGACTTTTGGGAAGCGTTACGAAGACGGCGCTTTTCGCTAACTTTTACTCGTTTAATAGCGGATTTAATGTTTGGCATGAAATTCACCTCCTACTTACAAAACACGGTTCAACGTTACATTTGTTTGTTTGCTGACAACTTTAAGTATTCTACCATGCAACTATTGAAAATGCAAGACCTGTCAATAGGTTTTCAGTGGTCTTTGTTTTTGTATAAGCGGTTGTAAATCGTAGCACAATAAAGGATGCAATGCACCCAAGGGTAACGGCTAAGCTGTCCGCCAAGGACAGGCGCGTTTACCCAGAAATATGCAAAGCTTATAATGTGAAACATATAAATTCTTATATTTTGAGAAAGGGGAACTTCAATGGACTTAGGCTCTTTTACAACACATACGGATCTTGCGGTAGATGCAAGGGATATGGCTCATGCAGCCAATCAGGGGCAACCGATACCTGGCATTGAACAGGAGTCGACACGTGAAAACGGGATACGAGTTACCAAGATCAACGTTCTGAACGAAGAGGGCTCCAAAGCGCTTGGTAAGCTTCTCGGACATTATATAACCATAGAAGTGCCAGCTCTTCGGGAGAAAGACAGCCAATTACAAGACCGCGTCGCCACGAAATTGGCCCAAGAGTTTGAACAGTTTTTGCGTGAAATCGGCATCCCTAAGAATGCAAAAGCGCTTATTATCGGTCTAGGCAACTCTAATGTAACACCCGATGCTCTCGGCCCTCTAGTTGTGGATAACGTGATGGTCACACGTCATTACTTTGAACTAGTTCCAGAGGACGTTAGTCCAGGGTATCGGGCAGTTAGCGCGGTTGCGCCAGGAGTGCTCGGAACAACGGGGATTGAGAGCAGTGACATCGTTCAGGGGATTGTCGATAAGTCCAAACCTGATTTCATTATTGCTATTGATGCGCTGGCTTCCAGATCCCTAGATCGGGTCAATACGACTATTCAAATCGCAGATACAGGCATTCATCCCGGTTCAGGCATCGGAAATAAACGTAAAGGGTTGACCAAAGAAAACCTTGGCATTCCCGTGGTTGCCATTGGAGTCCCAACCGTTGTATATGCGTCTACCATCGTCAATAATGCCTTCGACCTGATGCAAAAACATTTTAGCGAGCAGACGCGAAATACAGGGCAGATCCTAGGCTTGCTGGACGGTATGCAGGAGGAAGAGCGTCTAATGCTTGTAAAAGAGGTTCTAAACCCCGTAGGACACGATCTGCTTGTCACGCCGAAGGAGATCGACCAGTTTATTGAAGACATCGCCAATATTATTGCTAGCGGCTTAAATGCTGCCTTACACGATGCCGTAAGTGTTGATAATGTAGCGGCCTATACGCACTAAATGATTTTAAGAACTGGATCCCCTAGATGGGTGGATACAGTTCTTTCTTTTTGTCCATTTTTACGTAATTTGGAAGGAATAAGGAGGGGGGCGTCGAAATAAGGGACGATCAACTTAAATGAGGACGTGGTTCTGATGAGCAGCGCACATAAAGCGAAGCTATTCATAGGGTCATCTGCTGAAAGTGTTGAAGTAGCAGAGGCTTTGCAGTCAAATCTGCATTTTTCATTTGATGTAACAGTTTGGAGTCAATTGCTATTCCCTCCTTCACATACAACCTTGGCTCCACTTATTAAGCAGGCGAAGTCTAGTGATTTTGCTATCTTTGTCTTCCAACCTAATGATTTGACACTTTTGAGAGATTCATTGGTTAGCACCGTACGTGACAATGTTATTTTGGAACTCGGTCTATTTATTGGACAAATAGGTCTAGAGAGAACTTACTTTCTTATTCCGGAAAAAGAAAAATTACATATAGCCTCCGATTTAATCGGCCTAACGCCACTTACCTATGATGCGAATCATTCCTCTGGGTTAATGGCAGGCTTAGGACCGGCAACTTTCGTCGTGAAGCAAATGCTCAAAGAGTTAGGGCTGAGAGAGAAATGAAACCAAAGATATTTATAGGCTGCTCCCCAGCAAGTTCGCTATGGGCTGAATTCTATCAAGCGCAGTTGTCGTCTTCATCCGAGGTTACGGTAATTAATCAGGGTGTGCTTACGGCGTCCAATCATAAATTGAAAATGCTAAAAAAGCATATCGAAGAGACGGACTTTGCCCTTCTGATTATCACGCATGCGGATTGGCATGATCCCTTGGTTTACGGGAATATACTGGTATTGATAGGGCTTTGTATCGGAGAATTGGGCCATAGCCGCACGTTCATAGTGATGTCTAGGAGTTGTGAACTGCCTGAGTATCTGGAGGGTTACAACCCACTGCGAATCGATGATCAGCAGGCCATTTCGGGAATTGCGGAGCTAGCAGGTCCTCACCTCTACCCGATTAAACATAGTATCGGTGTGCATAAGAATCGGTTCAAGCTATCCGATATGAAGAAGAACGATGCTATACGCAGTTTTTTGTTCGACGCCTTGGATTCGCTTAGTGTGTCCAGTGTGGATTATGACCGCGTATTGGATAAATTCCATAAGACATTTGATACAAATTGTGGTATAATTGAGCTTCAAGAAGTGACAGCGGCAACGCTCTTTGAGCTTCTCGAAGATGGTGTCACCTTGCAGCAGTTTGGCCGTGCTGGTCAAGTCAGCAACAACCACAGTTTCAACGTCAATGACCCTACTAGTTATCTAGCCGAATGTTACCGGGGCAAGGATACGAACATCTACCTGGGGCAAGCCAAGGATAAAGAAGATGGCGAGTTTGAATACATTTACTGCATTAAGCTGCATCCGACCATTGTTTCATCCATACATTTCAAGACAAGGACGGATATTCCCGCGCGCAATCATCATCAAGTCATGATGGAGTTATCGGAAAGAAATGCGAAGCTCGTGTCTTCACTCAAATCCATTGTGAAAGGAAGGATTATTTATGCTGAAGCACATGAAGAAAGTTCGTAACCGACCAACCACAGACAATAAACATAAACCGAGTGACAAGACGTTGCTCAAATTATATAACGGACCCACTGTTCTGAATAAAACGAGCGGGGTAACGATTGTGGCCAAAGGGTCATTTGATTTCGAATCTCTCGCGTAGCATTAATAAGATAAACCTAAGAACCTCGTAAGGGGTTCTTTTTTGCGTATAGGCGTAATATAACTATTTAGCTTTACCCGCGATTACTACTGACTACTAAGTAGTTATACAAGTAACAGCTTTTTCGGACCCGAGACATGGGGGAATTGTAATTACTCAAGAGTTCAGGCGCAAGAAGTCGATCCAAGGGGAACTACGATACGCTATTTATCAAATAGCTGCACTTTTAGGTAAGTAGAGGAACCTAGAAGCGTTATTTTGCCATTTTGGCTGATTTACTGCGGTCGAAGGAGAAAAAAGAGATTGTCGTTCCGCCTAGATATGAAAAAGACCAATTTAGCCCCAAATAAGGTATCTACGTTCCCTTTCATGAGGCGACAGTTGATTTTGAAGAAAACAAGCTGTAACCGTAGTTCCCGTGTATGTATCAACAGAAGAACCTGAGCAGCGTCTCAGGTTTATTTGCGTTTCTTTTTCCCTCTATCAGAAAAATTCTAGTGTTTTGGGTTCTATCGAAGGAGCTCGTTTCATAGATTAAAGTAAGATAGATTAGGAGGAATCAAACTATGAAATGGACATCAGCTACATTGAATCTCAGCCATGTTCGGAAAACGTTTCAGAGCGCAAGTTCCGTCGGAAAAACATTTATTATACTCAGCTTCGGCACCTTAGCTCTATTTGTTCTTATTGGCGTAGGTGGCTTCTTGCAGAATAGAGTCATGACGACTTCGCCTGTTTCATCTATGAAGAGCTTAGCTGCTTCTGTCACGAATCAATTTTTCATCGATATGCTGGGCATGGAAGTGCCTCATCTACATAAAGATCAGAAGAAATTTACATTTTCTCAGCACAATGTGTTTCATTTTGCCTTCCAGTTCTTGACGGATATCAATCCGAACGACCCTAAAAGTCTTGTCGCCAGTGAAGTGCCAGGGATGGATGCCAATAAGACGACGGTATTGGTAAGAGGGAGTGCGTCAAATCCCAGTGATCCTATTGATTACGGCCCCCCAAGCTCCCTTGATTTAGAGGCAGATGCGAAGAATCCTCAGCCATCTCCATCACCAGAACCTTCTCCTGTGGGTGGCGCCGCCCCGATAACAAACCCAACGACAGGACAACCGCCAAGAACCGCAGGGGATAATATAGCTTTCATTTATCAAACGCATAGCAATGAGTCATTTTTGCCGGAGTTAAGAGGTGTTACAGATCCTGACAAGGCTTATAGCGATAAGGTGAATATCATTTCTGTAGGTCAAAGATTAGCTCAAAATTTGGAGAAGGACGGCATCGGAGCCGTACATTCCAAGACAGTCTATCCAAGTACAGTCAAAAATTTTGAATATCCGTATTCTTACAAATATTCATTGAAAACGTTGCAGGAAGCTTCTGTGTCACATCCGGATTTGCAATATTATTTCGATATTCATCGAGATTCCGCTGCACGAAATAAAACGACCGCAACCTTTGATGGCAAAGATTATGCCCAGGTGTACTTCATCATTGGTGGTAAAAATCCAAATTGGAAAAAGAATGAGGAATTCGCGAACAAGATTCATCAAGTGTTAGAGGCCAAACATCCTGGTATATCCAAAGGGATTCACGCGAAAGAAGCCAGTGAAGGCAACGGATTATATAATCAAAACTTTTCCCCTAATAATATATTGATTGAAGTCGGCGGCCCGTACAATTCCCTCGAAGAGTGCTATCGAACAACAGATTGGTTGGCAGAAGCTATTTCAGAGGTGATTTTGAACGCGAAGAAAGTTGACGCACCGGTTATTACCCCTAAGCAGTCGTAGAAGCTAGTTTGCCAACGAAAACTCTAAGGATATGCTTTCGAAGCTAGTTTTTTGCTAAAGCAAAACTTAGTTAATGCTTACGAAGCCAGTTTTCTTACGAAAACTTTAAGGAGGATCTCAAAATGAGGCTGAGACATTTTTATGTGAAAGTAGGCTTGTTTGGACTCTTGCTGTTGTTCTGTATTTTATTCGGAGTCAGCTTGGCGTCGAGCGGTATGGATCGCATACAAGGACCTCAGCCGTCCTCTAAAGCTGCACAGGAGCCCGCTGTCAAAACGCTACCAGGGCAAGTAACCACTGTTAAGACGTCACCAACGCCATCTCCCAAAGGAGACGCAGCAGCGAAATCTAACACTACCGCCGTGAAGCCACAAGCTGAAAAAAATGCGGAACCGGTTGCTGATCACGATAATTCATTGAATCATGTCGGTAATAAATTAGGGGACTTTCTGCAGATTGCTTCGCATCACGGAATTAAGTTATTCGTGTCCTTGTTTGATGCCGTCTTAGGGAAAGGTTGAGGGGTACATTGCTGCAACTTCCCACAACTGCTATAATGAAAATTATTTGCATGTAGTGGGGGTTAGTCTTTAGCATGACGGACATTCGAGAAAGACAACAAAGAATTCGCAACTTTTCAATTATCGCTCATATCGATCATGGCAAGTCAACACTTGCCGACCGCATACTAGAATATACGGGCGCGTTATCATCGCGTGAGATGCAGGAGCAAGTTCTGGACCAGATGGATTTGGAGCGGGAACGCGGAATTACGATTAAACTTCAGGCGGTTAGATTGGCTTATCGTGCTGACAATGGCGTCGATTATATTCTTAATTTAATTGATACACCGGGACATGTAGATTTTACATACGAGGTTTCCCGAAGCCTTGCCGCTTGTGAAGGTGCGCTGCTGGTTGTAGACGCTGCACAAGGTATCGAAGCACAAACGCTTGCCAACGTGTACCTGGCATTGGAAAATAATTTAGAAATTTTACCTGTTATCAATAAAATCGATCTACCTAGTGCTGATCCTGACAAAGTGAAGCAGGAAATCGAGGACGTTATCGGACTCGATGCCAGTGAGGCTGTTCATGCTTCCGCGAAAGCCGGTATTGGGATTAAAGAGATCATCGAGCAAATTTGTGAGAAAGTGCCGGCTCCGCAGGGGAATCCGGACAATCCGCTGAAAGCATTGATCTTCGATTCCCATTACGATAGCTACAAAGGCGTTATCGTATATGTGCGTGTCGTTGATGGTTCGATCAAGGCGGGCTCGAAAATCAAAATGATGGCGACGAACAAGGTGTTTGAAGTCATTGAAGTCGGGGCTTTCAAGCCGAGAATGTCATCCGTTCCTTCCCTTGAGGTCGGAGATGTTGGATTCGTTGTAGCTGGTATCAAAAATGTAGGGGATACACGAGTCGGGGACACGGTTACCGAAGCGGATCGCCCAGCGCCTGAAGCGCTGCCAGGTTATCGCCGGATCAACCCGATGGTGTTCTGCGGACTGTATCCGATCGAAACAACCGATTACAACGATCTGCGTGAAGCTTTGCAGAAGCTGGAGCTGAATGATGCTTCTCTACGTTTTGAACCGGAAACATCTACAGCTTTAGGTTTTGGCTTCCGCTGTGGATTCTTGGGTCTGCTGCATATGGAAATTATTCAGGAGCGGATTGAACGTGAGTTCAATATTCCGTTAATTACGACGGCGCCAAGCGTTATTTATCGCATCACATTAACGAATGGCGATGTGATGGAAATCGATAACCCATCGAACTATCCAGATCCACAGCGAATTGACTTCGTCGAAGAGCCGTATGTCAAAGCATCGGTTATTGTTCCAAATGATTATGTAGGAACAATTATGGAGCTTTGCCAAGGCAAACGCGGTGAATATATGAACATGGAATACCTGGATACCAATCGTGTGACATTAACGTACGAAATTCCGTTATCCGAGATCGTATATGATTTCTTCGATATGCTGAAGTCAAGAACAAAGGGCTATGCTTCATTTGACTATGAAGTGTCTGGCTACAAGAAATCGAATCTCGTGAAAATGGACATTCTTTTGAATGCCGAGCAAGTGGATGCACTCTCCTTCATCGTTCACCGTGATACCGCGTATCATCGCGGCAAAATCATTTGTGATAAACTGAAGGAACTGATTCCGCGGCAAATGTTCGAAGTGCCGATTCAAGCGGCGATTGGACAAAAGATCGTAGCCCGTGAGACGGTTAAAGCGATGCGTAAAAACGTACTCGCCAAATGTTACGGCGGTGACATCTCAAGGAAACGTAAGCTCCTTGATAAGCAAAAAGAAGGTAAGAAACGCATGAAGCAAGTTGGCAGCGTAGAAGTGCCGCAAGAAGCGTTCATGGCTGTTCTTAAAATCGACGAATAGATTGAAATGAATGAGAAGCTGGGGTGGCAGAGTAACTCTGCCCCTTGGCTTTTTCTTAATTGATACTAAGTATAAGTTTTATACTTTGCTTTGCATCAACCTTGACAAACCGCCCGTCCCTGAGGCCAGCGGAGTTGTTTATCCTAGATTGAAAGGAAATACCCCTATGTTAGTAACCTATACGGCCCCAACCGCTGTGTATATTCATATCCCTTTTTGCACAAACAAATGCCATTATTGCGATTTCAACTCTTATGTCCTTAAAGGCCAGCCCGTTATGGAGTATCTGGATGCGCTCGAGCGCGAAATGGAACTTACAGTTAGAAATAATCCACCGATCAAGGTGGAAACGATTTTCGTTGGCGGGGGAACACCTACTGTACTGCTTCCTGATCAAATGGAGCGGTTTCTGCGCATGGTTCATACGTATTTCCCAGCAGATAGCGCAGAAGTTGAGTTTTCCATGGAAGCTAACCCAGGAACGACGGACGAAGATAAGCTGGCAGTTATGAAAGAAGGCGGCGTCAATCGGATCAGTTTCGGAGTGCAATCTTTCAATAATGATTTGCTTGCCGCGATTGGACGCATTCATAATACAGATGACGTGCATCGAAGCATCGCGAATGCCAAAAAGCTAGGATTCGATAACCTCTCCATTGACTTGATGTTCGGACTTCCCAAACAAACCGTGGACATCATGCAGGCTACATTGGATGAGGCTTTATCTCTGGATCTGCAGCATTACTCCATCTATAGTCTAAAAGTAGAAGAGAATACATTGTTTCACACATTGTTCAATAAGAATCAACTGCCTCTTCCAAGTGAAGATGAGGAAGTCGATATGTACGAACTCATCATGAAGAGGTTAGAGGCAGCGGGTTATAAGCAATATGAAATCAGCAACTTCGCTAAACCAGGTCGAGAGAGCAGACACAACTCCATGTACTGGCGCAATCGCTCCTATTATGGACTCGGAGCAGGGGCTCATGGGTATATGAATGGCCAGCGTCATGTGAACGTGAAGGGAATTCAACCCTATATTGATGCTGCAAAGGTAGGCTTACCGATCATGGAACAATTTGAGGTAACTCGGCAGGAAGCTATGGAAGACTTCATGATGGTTGGTTTGCGATTGCTGGAAGGTATACGGAATGCGGATTTCATCGAACAATTCGGAATCACCATCGAATCACAATTCGGGGAAACCTTGAATGGCTGGCTGCGAAAACAGCTGCTTGAACAAACGCCTGATGGGTATCGATTGTCCAAACATGGCATCTTGCTTGGCAACGAAGTCTTTGCTTCGTTCCTTGCCTAGGCGAGTAACATAGAGAGACCTGTTTGAATGCAAAAAACTCTTGTGCAAATATACGGTTTATTGTATATTTATACATGAATCCACAAGCGAATCAGCGGCAAAGCCGTAGTGGCGCTAGCGTGGGTTTTATGCATTTTGTTGCGATTGGTGGGATGACAGTGAATCTATCAACTACAGTGTCCGTTAGAAAAGCTTCGATAAGTGATATTGAGAAGCTGCATGATATTATACAAGGCTATGCCAAGCAGGGGATTATGCTGCCGCGGAGCAAAGAGATGCTGGAGGAGCAGATTGACACTTTCGTTGTCGCTGAATCGGATGGCTTGCTGATTGGCTGCGGCTCCCTTACAGGGCTTGGGCCAGATCTTGTTGAGATTCGCTCACTTGGGATGACCCAAGGCTACAAGGGACAAGGAATCGGCGGGAAACTTGTGAACTTCTTAGTTGAAGAGGCGAGGAGCCAAGGCATCATTAAAGTGATGGCGCTCACGTATGAAGTCGCTTTTTTTCAAAAAAACGGCTTTACTCTCGTGCCAAAAGAGATTTTTCCAGAGAAGGTTTGGAAAGATTGTATGCATTGCAAAAAACAGTATTGCTGCGACGAAATCGCCGTACTTAAACGTTTGGATTGACTTGACAACAGACCTTAGGGTCTGTTATTTTTGTATTAGGATTTAGCACTCACTAAATACGAGTGCTAACGAAAGTGGCAAATAGTGATTTGTGAAGAGGAGGGGTACCTTATGTTGACGGAGCGTCAGCGCATGATTTTAAGTGCTATCATTGATGATTATGTTCGTTCAGCAGAGCCAATTGGTTCGCGAAGTATTTCGAAGCGGGGCAATGTCGGATTCAGTCCGGCGACGATCCGTAACGAGATGTCTGATCTCGAAGAAATGGGTTATTTGGAACAACCCCATACGTCCGCAGGTCGTATACCCTCGCACAAAGGTTATCGCTATTATGTCGATCATTTGCTTCAACATGGTACCTTGCATAATAACGATTTGGACTCCATGAAGGGTGCTTTTGCCGAACGCATTCAAGAGATGGAAGGTGTGATCCAGCATGTTGCGGGAATGCTCTCCAGTCTTACGAATTATACATCGATCGTGCTTGGTCCTGAGGTATTCAGTACAACGCTGAAACACTTACAGATTATCCCGCTTTCAGAAACGACTGCCGTTGCCATTATTGTTATGAATACGGGTCATGTGGAGAATAAAACAGTTTCCATTCCTGAAGGCATACGGATGTCTGAGATTGAGAAGGTCGTCAATATTCTGAATGCAAAGCTTAAAAATGTACCGTTGATTGAGTTTAAATCCAGGCTTTACAATGAAATTTCGAGCGAGTTAAGCAAGTATGTGAACGGGTATCAAGAGCTTCTTGCGGTTGTGGAAAGCGTGCTTCAAAGCAATGAGAAGGATCGCGTCTTCCTAAGCGGTATGACGAATATGTTGACCCAACCCGAGTTCAAGGATGTTGACAAGGTCAAGAGCATTTTTGATCTATTGGAAGAAGCACCAACCCTCATCAAATTGTTTACATCGTCAAATGAAGGCATTGAGATTAAAATTGGTGCTGAAAATAGTATTGAAGCTATTAATAATTGCAGCTTAATAACGGCCTCGTATTCGATCGGTGATAAGCCTCTTGGAACGATAGGAATTTTGGGTCCTACCCGTATGGAATACGGCAGGGTCATTAGCTTAATGGAGCATTTGTCGAAGCATCTAGAAGTCGTTCTTGGGCGTTGGTATGGCAAATGAGCGGAATGAAAACAGTTCATAGCGAGGGTGAAGAACGTTACTCTACGCTGGTCAACAATGCTGCTGCCGTAAGAGCGATTTGTTCTGCGGTCGAGGGGACACTTGGACCCAAAGGTCTCGATACCATGTTAGTTGGTGGGCAGGGTGAAGTCATTATTACCAATGATGGTGTAACTATTTTGGAAAAAATGGACGTCACTCATCCTGCGGCTAGGTTGATGATTCAGGTCGCACGCAGCCAGCAACGCCAAATCGGCGACGGTACAACGACGGCAACGGTTCTTGCCGGTGCTTTGGTGCAAGAAGGTGTCGCTCAGGTGACGCGCGGCGTACCGGTCGCGAAGGTCGTCAGCGGAATGCTGCAAGGCATCGAGCTGGCGGTAAAAAGCTTACAAAGCCGAAGCCGCGCGATTGTCGGTTTAGGTGATAGCGCTCTGAAGCGCATTGCTATCACAGCCGGTAGGGAGCAGGCGGATATCGCAAAGCTCATCGTTCAGGCCGCCGAAGCGGTCGGTGAGGCGAAACTTCGCGAAGACGGCTACCGCTTCGCAGACAGCGTGCTCGCCCATGAAGAAGCGAGCAGTGAGGTATGGACCGGCATTCTGCTGAACCAGAAGCCGATGAACCTGCATCTCGAGCACGAGCTGCGCGATGCTCGAATTCTCGTGCTGCATGATGCTTTGGAGCCTGAGGCGGTCAGCGAAGAAGCGCTGGTCACCGAGGCAGGCTTCCAGCGCTACATGCAGCTGCGGGAGCAGTTCCGCAGCAGCCTAGGCTCGCTGCTGGAGCTTGGCGTCGGTCTGATCGCATCAGACCGCGGGGTAGACCCCGAGGCGGAGCAGTTCTGCTCCGACCATGGCATTATCGTGCTGCAGCGGCTGTCCCGCAGGGACATGCAGCTGCTGAGCGAGCACACCGGCGCTAGGCCGGTTCGGCGCACAGCGCTGCGCAAGAGCGCGCCGGAGCTCGGCGCCGCCCTCGGGCACGCGGGCTATGCCGCGTACGACGAGCGGCTGGAGCGCGTGCGCGTTGCGCGCGGTCACGGGGAGCAGCACGTGACCGTGATCGTCGGCGCCGCGACACGCGAAGCGGCGCACGAGCGCTCGCGCATCGCGAAGGACGCTGCGTCAGCCGTTCAAGCCGCCGTTCGCGGCGGGTACTTGCCCGGAGGCGGCGCTGCGGAGATGGCGGTCGCCCATGATCTCGAGCGCGTCCGCGAGACGATGAAGGGCATGGAAGGCTTCGGTGTTGCCGCTGTCGCAGGGGCACTTCGTAAGCCTGTGGCCCAGATTGTCGTCAATGCGGGATATAATCCGCTCGAGAAGGTTGAAGAGCTGAAAGCAGCGCAGATTGCGCTGGAAACCGACAGTCTCGGTATCGATTGCGATACCGGACAAGTAACTGACTTCTTAGAAGCAGGTATTGTGGATCCAGCTGATGTGAAAATTCACGCTCTGCAAGCGGCTGGAGAAGTTGCTGCCGCTGTGCTGCGTATTCATACGGTTATTAAGATGAAGCAGCCTTTTGAAGAGGCCTAAAGATGGGCAAACTGACGTAAGTGAGATTATGATGTATTATGTTTAGGAGGTGAAGGACAATTGAGTACTGGAGATAACAAAACAGCCGAGCAAGACGTGAACACTACATACGCAGCCGAAGGCGAGCAAGCCGCTGAACAACAAGAAGCGGTAGGCCAAGATTCGCAAGCGGAGGTTTCTGAGGAAACCAAAGAAGTAAGCGAGTTGGAAACGGCGCGTGTGCAAGCAGAAGAAAACTATCAGCGTTTATTACGCGTTCAAGCGGACTTCGACAACTTCCGCCGCCGCGCTAGAGCGGAGAAGGAAGATTTCGCGAAATACGCTTCGCTTAAATTGATTGAACAGCTTTTACCGATTGTAGATAACTTCGATCGCGCGCTGTCTTCAAGCAAAGAGACGAAGGATTTCGACGCTTTGGTGAAAGGCTTGGATATGACGTACCGCGGCATCGATCAACTGCTAACAGCAGAAGGGCTTAAACCCATCGATTCCGTAGGTCAACCGTTCAATCCGGAATTCCACCAAGCGGTTATGCAGGTTGAATCCGAAGAACACGAAGAAGGTATCGTGGTAGAAGAACTGCAAAAAGGCTATATCCTCAAAGATAAAGTCATCCGACCTGCCATGGTCAAAGTTAGCGTGTAAGAGATCTTATTTTTCTCAACATTCAAATAAACGAAATGTTCCATAGGAGCAAAAGGAGGCAGCTTTACATGAGTAAAGTAATTGGTATTGACTTAGGTACAACAAATTCTTGCGTTGCCGTAATGGAAGGCGGAGAAGCCGTCGTAATTCCAAACCCGGAGGGTAACCGTACAACCCCTTCCGTTGTTGGTTTCAAGAAAGATGGCGAGCGCGTTGTTGGTGAAACAGCAAAGCGTCAAGCAATCACAAACCCAGATAAAACAATTAGCTCCATCAAGCGTCACATTGGTACTAACCACAAAGAACACATCGATGGTAAAGATTACACGCCACAAGAGATCTCAGCTATTATTCTGCAAAAGCTTAAAGCTGATGCTGAAGCTTACCTTGGTCAAACCGTAACTCAAGCTGTTATTACGGTTCCTGCCTATTTCAATGACAGCCAACGTCAAGCTACAAAAGATGCTGGTAAAATTGCTGGTCTTGAAGTTCTTCGTATCGTCAATGAGCCAACTGCAGCAGCACTTGCTTACGGTCTGGAAAAAACAGAAGATCAAACGATTCTCGTTTATGACCTTGGTGGCGGTACGTTTGACGTATCCATCCTTGAATTAGGCGATGGTTTCTTTGAAGTTAAAGCAACAAGTGGGGACAACAAGCTTGGCGGCGACGACTTCGACCAAGTCATCATCGATTACCTCGTAGCTGAATTCAAAAAAGAGCAAGGCATCGACCTTTCCAAAGATAAAGCAGCGGTACAACGTTTGAAAGATGCAGCTGAAAAAGCGAAAAAAGAGCTTTCCGGCGTTCTGACAACAACTGTTTCCCTGCCGTTCATTACAGTAGCTGACGGCGTTCCTCAGCATTTGGAGTTGAACCTAACTCGTGCGAAGTTCGAAGAGCTTTCCGCTGGTCTTGTAGAAAGAACACTAGGACCAACTCGTCAAGCACTGCAGGATTCCGGTTTGTCCACTAGCCAAATCGACAAAGTTGTTCTTGTTGGTGGATCCACGCGTATTCCAGCAGTTGTTGAAGCGATCAAAAAATTGACTGGTAAAGATCCTCATAAAGGCGTTAACCCGGATGAAGTTGTTGCCCTTGGTGCAGCTGTTCAAGCTGGTGTATTGACAGGTGAAGTGAAAGACGTCGTTCTTCTTGACGTAACACCGCTTTCCCTTGGTATCGAAACAGCTGGCGGTGTGTTCACGAAAATGATCGACCGCAACACAACGATTCCTACAACGAAATCACAAGTGTACTCCACTTATGCAGATAACCAAACTAGCGTTGAGATTCACGTGCTTCAAGGTGAGCGTTCGATGGCTAGCGGGAACAAAACACTAGGCCGTTTCATGCTTGGTGATATTCCTCCGGCTCCGCGCGGCGTTCCACAAATCGAAGTTAGCTTCGATATCGATGCGAACGGAATCGTTAACGTGTCTGCACTCGACAAAGGAACTGGCAAAAGCCAAAAAATCACGATCACTTCTTCCAGCGGCTTAAGCGATGCAGAAGTTGAACAAATGGTGAAAGATGCGGAAGCTCATGCTGAAGAAGACCGTATCCGTAAAGAGCTTGTAGAAGCTCGCAACGAAGCGGATCAACTCGTATATTCCGTTGACAAAACAATTAAAGATCTTGGCGATAAAGTAGACCAAGGCGAAATCGACAAAGCGAACGCTGCAAAAGAGAAAGTGACAGCTGCTCTAGCTGGTAACGAACTCGAAGCGATCAAAAAAGCAACAGAAGAGTTGACAGAAGTCATTCAACAACTTTCCGTGAAGCTGTATGAGCAAGCTGCTCAAGCGCAAGGTGCTGAAGGCGATGCTGGTGCTGGCGAAGCCCCTAAAGGCAGAGAAAATGTTGTCGACGCTGACTACGAAGTTGTTGACGAACCAAAAAAATAATCATATCCTAACTAAATATGAAGTTTAAAAAGTTGACTTTGATAACGATGTTATTCAGGTAGTATCTCGGCATCGAATATTGAACGAAAATCGGGAAGTCCGGTACTCACGTAGGTTTGCCTACGCTCCGTTCCTCCTTCACCGATTTTCGTCCAATCTTCTCGGTTCTGAAAGCCAATTTTTAAACACCGTATTTTATTAATCAACGAATGAGTCAAAGCCAACAGGAGTTTCTCCGTGGCTTTGACTTTCCGTTTGTAGTCTTGAACATGGGAGTGGAACAATGAGTAAACGTGATTTTTATGAGGTGCTTGGACTAGGCAAAGATGCTTCGCAAGAAGATATCAAGAAGGCTTACCGTAAAATGGCTCGTCAGTATCACCCTGACGTGAATAAAGCCGCGGATGCGGAAGATAAATTCAAAGAAGCGAAAGACGCTTATGATGTTTTGAGCGATGATCAGAAAAAAGCCCAATATGATCGCTTTGGTCATGTAGATCCTAACCAAGGTATGGGCGGCCAAGACTTCAGCGGCGGCTTTGGGGATATCTTTGATATGTTCTTCGGCGGTGGCGGCGGTGGAAACCGTCGTAACCCGAATGCTCCGCAGCGCGGGAACGATTTGCAATACACAATGACGATTGAGTTCAAAGAAGCGATTTTCGGGAAAGAAACCGATATCCATATTCCTAGAACTGAAAATTGTGATACGTGTAATGGATCCGGTGCTAAGCCAGGTACAAAGCCAGAAACTTGCGGCGGTTGTCACGGCAGCGGGCAGCAGGAAGTGGTACAGAATACTGCATTTGGCCGTATTGTTAACCGTCGTGTCTGTACGACATGTAATGGACAAGGGAAGATCATTAAAGAAAAATGCGGAACGTGTCATGGCGCTGGTAAGGTGAAAAAACAGCGTACCATCCACATCAAGATTCCTGCTGGTGTCGATGATGGCGCACAATTGCGTGTCTCCGGCGAAGGTGAAGGCGGAACTCGCGGAGGCCCTGCGGGTGACCTCTACGTCGTTATTCGTGTGAAAACACATGAATTCTTCGAACGTGAAGGCAATGACGTCTATTGTGAAGTTCCATTGACCTTCATGCAGGCAGCGTTAGGTGATGAGATCGAGATTCCAACGCTCACTGAGAAGGTTAAGCTCAAAATTCCTGCTGGTACGCAAACCGATACGTATTTCCGCTTAAAAGGTAAAGGCGTGCCTCACCTTCGCGGCTTCGGTCAAGGTGATCAACACGTGAAAGTGATCGTGATGACGCCAACGAATCTGAGCGAAGATCAAAAGGATTTGCTCCGTCAATTCGGTAAACAAAGCGGTGAAAATACGTCTGAGCAGAATCAATCCATTTTCGAGCGTATGAAAAGAGCCTTCTTAGGCGATTAACGAGAGTCATTAATGAGATAAAAACACTTCGTTTTTAGATATAGACTAAATTTTATTTTAGTCTAACTCTATGAAACGGAGTGTTTTTTGTTTTGTAAGATGAAGCTTTACAAAAAATTCACGTCAATTTTACACAAAACGCCAATTTATCCTATAGTCCCTTTACAAAAGACTAGTAAACTTTTAATGAATAGAATTATTTAAATAGGAAGAGGTAGATTATTTTGAAGAATCAATTTAAATCTCGCAAAATGTTAGTGCCAGTTTTAGGACTTGCTCTGTTAGCTCCTAGTGTACTTCCGAATATGGCTTACGCAGCTAACGATGTCAAGGTGAAATCAGTTGATTTCGTAGGAATGGCTGCACCAGCTACCCCGGAAGAAATGGCGAAAATGTACTCTGGCGCTTCTGTTCAAGTCACTTATACTGATGGTACGGTTAAATCGTTCCCATTAACTTATAAAACACTTTTTAAAACAGATGAATCCATTAATGGCACAGTTGCTGGCGTATCTCAAGATAAGAATGGTAAACCGATTATGGACACGAGTGTACCTAATAGCCCAACTCCATTTGTCTCCGATGCACCGGATTCCAACTCTTTATTTAAAGTGGATGGCGCTAAGGCGACGGCAAAAGGCGGCAACCCACTCTCTTTGATTACTCACTATGAATATATAACCTTAAATAATGCTGGAAAGTCAGCATATGGTATGGTTCCCGCTTCTATGTCATTAACCACGTTAGATCAAAATAAAACAACGGGTGAGCTCGCGGCTACAGATTTGAAAAAAGTGGATTTTAGTGGAGTAGACGGATTGTGGATTCCATGTAACGGTTCCTTAACACCGTGGAATACACACTTAAGTAGTGAAGAGTATGAAGCAGATGCACGTGCTTTTGAAGCGGATCCTACACAAACTTATGTAAATTCATTTGCTAGAGCATTCTCTCAAGATGATAAAAAAGTAGGAAACCCATATGCAAATGGTTATATTCCTGAAGTTACTGTCCTTGCAGATAACACAACTACGGTAGTAAAGCATTACAGTATGGGTCGTTTCTCACATGAACTTGGCCGTGTTGCACCCGACATGAAAACTGTCTTCTTCGGTGATGATGGTGGAAATACGATGTTGTTCCTCTATGTTGCGGACAAAGCGAAAGACCTGTCTGCCGGAACGCTGTATGCTGCTAAATGGATCCAAACAAGTGACGAGAATGGTGGAGCAGCAAATCTTCAATGGATTCCGCTTGGTCATGCAACGGATGCTGAAGTGAAAAGTTATGTAGATAAAGGTTTGAAATTTAGCGATATTTTCGAAACAGCGGACAAAGATACAGCAGGTTTTACAAAAATCAAATCGTATCCTAGTGGTAAAGTGGAATGGCTGAAAGTGAAGCCGGGTATGGAGAAGGCAGCTGCTTTCCTTGAGTCTCGCCGTTATGGTGCAGTTGTCGGAGCGACAGCTGAATTCAACAAAATGGAAGGCGTTGCAGTTAACGCCAAGGATAATAAGGTTTATGTAGCAATGTCTTATGTTGAGAAATCCATGGAAAAAGATACGAAAGCTGCTGATCCTACAGACGATATCCAAGTCAAGAAAATCAAAGCTGGCGTAACTTATGAGCTGGATATGAAAGGTGGACAAGTAGATCGCAGCAAGCAGCCAATTAACAGTGAATACGTTCCTTCAATGATGAAGGGTCTAATTGTTGGTCAAGATTTGGCAAAAGCCGATAGCAAAGGCAATACGGCAGTTGAGGATCTAGTTGCGAACCCTGATAATCTGTCTTACTCAGATGAGCTAAGAACTTTGTTTATTGGCGAAGACAGCGGCATGCATGCGAATAACTTCACTTGGGCTTATAACGTAGATACGAAAAAGCTTTCTCGTATTCTTTCGATTCCAGCTGGTGGAGAAGCTACAGGGCTGCAAGTGGTAGATAACTTGAATGGCTTCAGTTACGTCATGAGCAATATGCAGCATCCCGGAGATGAAATGATTTTGCCGGAACCGTTGAAAGCCCAAGTTGATGCAGTTATTAACAAAACCTATGACAATAAACGTGCTGGCAGCGTTGGCTACATTAGTGGAATCCCGACTTCAGGTCAAATGATCGAGTGGATGTCTACTGATAAATCTCTATCTGCTCTCCGTGATATGGCTGAGGCTAACGGCGCAACTGTAAAATGGAATGAAGCGGATCGCAGCGTTACAGTGACCAAAGGCAGTCATTCCCTGGTAGTAAAAATTAACGATACTTCAGCTATTGTTGATGGTCAATCCGTTCAATTGCCGTACGCAGCTCGTATTGAGAACGAAAAAACGATGATATCTACTTCTGTTCTGAACAGTTTCTTGAGTCGTTAATATTAACAAATTTGGAAGAGATCATTGTGGTGCACTTTGCACCCATGGTCTCTTCATTTTATTAGGTAAGCATTTCTTTGCATAAAAATGAATTTCTTTGGGACAATAAAATTGGTTTACCTATACCGATTCAGGGAGGTTCAAATATGAGCGAGAACAATAAGCAGAAGCAGCAGGGTGCCAGCCACCTTCCTATTGTCAAAAACGAGGATGTTGAGTTCGCAGCTGAAGTAGCAGATGCCGATGATTTCGAAGCGGCTGAGAGAGCGCAATCAGCGGATTACAGACAGGAAGAACAGTAATGGCGGAGAAAAGTATTCTCGCCTATTTTCATTCACCGGAGCAAGCAGAGGGAGCAGCTTCCAAGCTGAAAGCACTGCGTGCTATTGACGTTCAGGTAGATCGATTCGGCAGATATGCTGGCAGTGGGTTGCAATCCGCGATGAATCCTTATGCGGGAGACTTCGGAAGCTTGGGTACGTTAACCCAGGCAGCGGATGTGTCTACGCCGGATGAAGGGATTCTGATTGCAGCAGATCCAGCGGCAAGCGGTTTAAGCGACGGTGGAGGTGGCGGTGTAACCGGAATTGACATTATACTAGCTGCCGTCATCGACGATGCCGTGTATGAGCAGGCGGTACGTGTCATTCAAAGCGCAGGCGGAACCATGTAACCTGAAAAAAGCATCTGATCAAAAGGCAAAAGCCTTATTGATCAGATGCTTTTATTATATAGGGCAGTGCTTATTGCCCACTCATGACTTGAACAAGTTGGTCTGGATGGTCCGTAATAATACTGGATACACCGAGTGCAAGCATCTGCTTCATGATAGTCGGTTGATTTACCGTCCATACGTAGACTTCTTTCTGATGTGTCTCGGCAAGCTTTATGAATGATTCGGTTACGAGGGGATAGGCCGCAGAAATAACATCGTAAACAGAGTTCTCCATAATGGCTTCAATGTTTTCCGTTTTCTGCCCCACAATAAGACCAGTCTTGATCTGAGGATTGAGATTTTTCACGGTATAAAGTAGCTTGGCATCAAATGATGTCACCGTGCATTCCTTCACAAAGCCGTGTGCTTGGATAAGATCGACTGTTTTTTCAGCGAGCAGCTTACCGTGCCCGTTATTTTTCATTTCAATATTCAGCCTGATGCGATCTTTGGCTACCTCTAACACTTCATCGAGAGTTGGAACATGTTCATTCTTAAATTTGGAATGGAACCAGCTGCCGGCACTAGCCTGTTTAAGCTCAGAAGATGTGACTTCCCACATATTTTTGTTAATTCCTGTGGTGCGAAAGACACTGTCATCGTGCATGACCATTACGACGCCGTCAGACGTTTCTTGAACGTCAAGCTCGGCGTAACCGGCTTTGTCAGAAATGGCTTGAAGGATCGAGCTAAGGGTATTTTCTGGTGCAGCTGTTGAGCTGCCTCGGTGAGCGGTAACTTGGCTAAAGTTATCAGCAAGCATGGTTGGTGTCGTGAAAGGTGCTGACAGTACCGCACCAACGAAAACAAGCGAGATGAATAGTGTTTTGTACATGTGATGACCCCAGTCTAATGATGTATAAAGCAAGAAAGACGATAAGCACTGCTCACTTTTTCAATGTAACATGAAGGTATTAGGAAGTTGTTAGGATGCAAAATATTTTTAGAGCGCTTACAAGCTGTGCGCCATTTTACCCAAGAAGCGAAGTGTAGTACAATAATCAGTGTGAAAATAGCCCAAATAGCCGATTAAGGCTTGGTTTATTTGTAAGTGATAACCGACAGGAGGAGCAATACCGATGCTTTGGCAGGAATTAACTGTACATACGACAGAAGAAGCAATAGAAATGATTACGAATTTTGTTCATGAACTGGGCGCCGGGGGCGTTTCCATTGAAGAATCAGGGACCTTAAACAAAGAGAGAGATACCTCGTTTGGCCAATTGTACGAAACGCCTTTTAACGATATCCCAGAGGGAAGAGCCGTCATTAAAGGTTACTTCTACCATGGCACTGATATGGAGCCCATCATGGCTAACCTGAAGGAATCTGTCGAGCAGCTTAAAGAGTTCGATATCGATACTGGAAATCCTACATTTGAGTTAATAGAAGTAGACGATGAGGATTGGGCGCATGCTTGGAAGCAGTATTTTAAACCTATTCGTGTGTCCGACCGTTTGACAATTAAACCAACATGGGAAGAGTACACGGCTTCGCCTGATGAATTGATCTTGGAGCTTGATCCCGGGATGGCTTTCGGTACAGGTACACATGCGACAACGTCTCTTTGTTTGAAAACATTGGAGAAGGTAATCCAGCCAGGGGACGACGTCATTGATGTGGGAACTGGTTCCGGTATTCTTTCGATTGCAGCTGCGAAGCTAGGCGCCAAGCATGTGCTCGCTGTTGACTTGGATCCTGTAGCTGTAACGAGTGCGCTTGATAATACAAAACAGAATCAGCTTGAAGATAAGATTACTGTCAAACTTAGTGATTTACTCGGAGTACTGAAAGAAAGCGAGACCGAAGATGCTGCGCAGCTGGGTGTGACAATTCCTGTACAGCTGGTTGTCGCGAATATTTTGGCAGAAGTCATTGTTCTTTTCGTAGATGATGTGTATGAAGTCTTGCAGCAAGGTGGGTACTATATCACCTCGGGGATTATTACAAACAAAGAAGCTGATGTCGAAAAAGCACTAATTGCAGCCAAATTTACGATCGTAGAGAAAAACTATGATTCGAATTGGGTTGTGATTGTAGCTAGAAAGCTGTAGGTGTCCATACATGGGAGGATTATTGTTTTATGACTGGAGTACATTACCGTTTGTTATTCTAGTCCTCGTTCTTTCTTTTACCATTCATGAATTTGCTCATGCGTATAGCGCCTATAAATTAGGAGATTCTACGGCATATCAGTTCGGGAGAGTTTCCTTAAACCCAATGGTTCACTTGGATCTGTTCGGTACGATTATGCTGTTGATTGCCGGTTTTGGTTGGGCGAAACCTGTTCCTGTAAATCGTGGGAATTTTAAAAGCCCTCGCTTGATGGGGATCATTGTGACCGCAGCAGGACCGCTGAGCAACTTGATTCTTGCCTTTATCAGTTTATTTGTATTTTTTTTATTCCAGAAATACGGTTGGTTAGAAGGTATGTCTAAGGGAAGCGCAAGCGCGATCCTCATCTTCTTGAAATTAATGATTAATACGAATCTAACCTTGTTCCTTTTCAATTTAATACCGATTCCACCATTAGATGGTTATCGAATTATTCAAGATCTAGTGGATCTGAGATACACGGAGTCGCTGCAGAAGTTTGAACAATGGGCATCGGTCATTTTCTTGCTAGTTGTATTTGTAAGACCTTTACGACAAGTGACTTTAGATCCTTACTTAAGTTTGGGGAATGACATCATCCGTATTTTCTCAACGCCGATTGCTTGGATCTTGGGGATGTAAGGATTCCAATTTCAACCCATTGTAGATTTCTAAGACCAAAAAAGGTATGATGGTGAGTGGAAGTTTCATATCAATATCGAAATGAACGAAGATAGAGAGGCTTTGACTATGCAGCGTTATTTTCTCCCGCTTGAGCAGTTTCACGAGGCTACACGTACAGTCACCATAGAGGGAGACGACGCACATCATCTGATTCGAGTCATGCGAGCAGATATTGGCGACAAGATTATTTGCAGTAATGGCGTAGACCGTGAAGTGCTCGCTCGTATTTCGGTGCTGGATAAAGGGCATGCGACCGCGGAAATCGTGGAAGAGCTGACTATGGATGCTGAAGCGGCTGTTCAAGTGTGGATTGCACAGAGCTTGCCCAAAGGCGATAAGATGGAACTCATTATTCAAAAAGGGACCGAGATCGGGGCAGCCCGGTTTCTTCCTTTTTTATCAGAACGCACGATTGTGCAGTACGATGCAAAGAAAGAAGCAAAACGCACCGAGCGTTGGCAGAAGATTGCCAAGGAAGCGGCGGAACAAGCTCACCGAAATCGTGTACCGCACGTAGATTCCGTTTATTCTTGGAAGCAGCTGCTGCAGCGTGCAAAAGAAGCGGATGTCGCTTGGATTTGCTATGAGAAGGAAGATGGTCAGCAATTAAAGCCTGCTATTCAGGAAGCGCATGCTACCGGCAAATTGGGTCCAGGGAAACAAGTGCTGATTGCGGTTGGCCCTGAAGGTGGTTTTACGGAACAGGAAATTAAGCAGGCTGAAGAGGCTGGCTTCACTTCCGTATCGCTGGGTGCACGCATTTTACGCACGGAGACTGCCGCAATGGTAGGTCTTACGTGTCTTTTCTATGAAACCGGAGAGATGGGAGGATAAGCGTTATGGCAACGGTAGCGTTTCATACATTAGGTTGTAAAGTAAATTTCTATGATACAGAGGCCATTTGGCAGCTATTCAAAAATGAGGGTTACGAGCAGGTTGATTTCGAGAATACGGCAGATGTGTATGTTATTAATACATGTACCGTTACGAATACAGGGGATAAGAAGAGCCGCCAAATGATTCGTCGTGCGATTCGTCGTAATCCTGAAGCAATTGTTGCCGTAACTGGTTGTTACGCGCAGACGTCACCGGCAGAAATTATGGCGATTCCAGGCGTAGATATGGTGATCGGGACACAGGATCGGGAGAAAATTATTCCGCTTGTGAAACAATTTGAGCAGGATCGTCAACCGATCAATGCCGTGCGCAACATTATGAAAACACGTCAGTTCGAGGAACTTGATGTGCCTGATTTTGCCGACCGGACAAGAGCTTTTCTTAAAATCCAAGAAGGCTGCAATAACTTCTGCACCTTCTGCATTATTCCATGGTCACGCGGTCTGATGCGCAGTCGTGAACCGCAAAGCGTTATAGCACAAGCTGAGCAGCTTGTGGCTGCAGGTTATCAAGAAATCGTATTGACGGGTATTCACACTGGTGGATATGGTGAAGATATTGAGGACTATAGCTTAGCAAAGCTGCTTTGGGATTTGGACAAGGTTGAGGGACTGAAACGAATTCGTATCTCCTCGATCGAAGCTAGCCAAATTACAGATGAAGTCATTGAAGTTCTGAAGTCCTCGGACAAAATGTGCCGTCATTTGCATATCCCGCTGCAAGCTGGCGATGATCAAGTTCTCGCACGGATGCGCAGAAAATATACAACAGCGGAATTCGCCCGCAAGATCGAACGTCTTCATGAAATTATGCCGGATGTCGCGATTACGACGGACGTTATTGTAGGTTTCCCAGGTGAAACCGAGGAAATGTTCCGCGACGGTTACAAGTTTATGGAGCAAATGAAATTCTCCGAAATGCACGTATTCCCTTACTCCAAACGGACAGGTACTCCTGCTGCGCGGATGGAAGACCAAGTGGATGAGGAAATTAAAAATGCTCGCGTACACGAGCTGATCGATCTTTCCGAGAAAATGCAGCTTGCTTATGCGCAAAAATTTGTAGGTGAAGTTCTAGAAGTCATTCCGGAACGTGCTTACAAAGGTGCTCCTGACAGCGGACTGTACATGGGTTACTCCGATAATTACGTGCAGCTTGTGTTCCAAGGCTCCGAAGACATGATTGGCCAAGTTTGCCGCGTTAAGGTAACGGAAGCCGGTGTTAATGAAAGCAAGGGACAGTTGGTTCGTGTTTTAGAAGCGGCTAATGTCGTGAATTTGTAATTCTTTTCTCTTAAGGCTATAAAACCTACCTCTAAACGTAGTCGCTCATCTTGAATGACTACGCTAGAGGTTTTCTCATTAAAGGGTTTAAATAGGGAATGGTTTCAAAAATAAAAACGATGAGGTGCATCAAATGAGTACTTTGAGCGCGAAGGAAATTGCAAAATACATTGACCATACGTTATTAAAACAAGATGCGAGCACAGCTGCGATCCATAAATTGTGTGAGGAAGCTGCGAAGCATCAATTTTTTAGTGTTTGTGTAAACTCCCAGTTTGTTGGAACAGCAAGTAAAGCACTAGAAGGAACGGGGGTAAAGGTTGCTGCTGTTGTTGGCTTCCCGCTTGGCGCAAGCCTGAGCGAAGTGAAAGCATTTGAAGCGGCTAAGGCTGTAGAGAATGGGGCTGCTGAAATTGACACTGTCCTGCCGATTGGCTTATTGCTTGAAGGGCAATATGATGCTGTTCGTTCTGACATTAAACAAGTTGTAGACGCTGTTAAAGGTAAAGCGATTGTTAAAGTAATTATGGAAACAGGTTTCCTAAATGATGAGCAAAAAGCAGCAGCTTGCAAACTTTCCGAAGAAGCAGGCGCTCATTTCGTTAAAACATCTACTGGCTTTGGTCCAGGTGGGGCTACAGTGGAAGACGTTCGCTTAATGCGCCAAAACGTATCCGATACGATTGGTGTGAAAGCATCGGGTGGCGTTAGAGACTTGCAAACTGCGATTGCTATGATTGAAGCAGGGGCAACAAGATTAGGGACAAGCTCAGGTGTTGCTATTGTGAGCGGAACTCAAGACGCTTCCACATATTAAAATAACAAAACGGCAAGGCGAGCAAGGAACATACGATATTGAATATCGTTTGGGAACGGGCAATTTGCTCGGAAGCATCATTAGCAAGAAGAGCTGAAAGGCTTACGAGCTGATGGATGAAGGGGTAGAATAGGACTGCTCCTCCGACATTGAGGAGGATATGCGACCAGGCGACGTATCGACCGGCACGAGAACTGCTCATTCCGGCGATTAATGCGGTCACACAAGTGCCGACATTAGCACCGATGGTTATCGCTACGCCCAGCTCGACGGGAATGCCTTGAACGGCTGCGAGGCCCATCGCCATCGCAATGACAGCTGCACTGCTGTGTACAAGTGCGGTGACCGCGGCACCGGCGATGACACCCCACAGCAGACTGTGCTGCGCCTGGAGCACGAACCAGGCGAAGAGACCTCGGGACTGCAAGGCTGGCCCGATGGTTTGCATGATCTCGATGCCGAGCAGCACGAGAGAGAAACCGCTGACCGCAAGCGAGCCGTAGCGGACGGTGCGCAGCCAGCTGCGTCCACCGATGGTGGCGGGCGAGCCGGTTGTAGCCGTGAGTGGCTGCGCGGCGGTAGCAGCAGGGGCGCTGTCCTGCGGCAGCGGCCCGGCAAACCAGCTCGCCAGCCAGATGGCGGCGCTCGCGAGCAGCATCGGCACGCCGATGCCTCCGAGGCTGAGCCCGATCAGCTCGGTGGTGAGGCACGTGCCGATGTTCGTCCCGAGAATGACGCCTAGCGTTCTCGGGAAGGTTAGTACGCCAGCGCCGACGAGGCCGATGGCGATTACGGTAATGGCGGTGCTGCTTTGGAGCGCCGCCGTGAGTACGGTGCCGGTGGCGAGGCCGCGTACCGGCGTGCGGGTAAACCGCTCCAGCCACAGCTGGAGGCGGGGGCCTGCCCACCGCTGAAGCGCGGTTTCCATCAGCTTCATACCGAACAGAAATAGAGCTAAGCCTGTTAATACAGGCAGTACGATGGTAGTTATCATTGCAGCATATCTCCTTCGCGAGCTTGCTAATCATTTTTCAACCAATATATGTGACCGTACAGACAAGCATGACAAGCAAGCTGATGAGAGTGAACGGTTTCACAAAAAAGGACGGCTAAAAGCATAATGGCAGCAGTATTTTTACATAAGAAACGCAAACCTCGTTTGGAGCAAGGACACCCATGGGTATACAAAAGTGAAATCGATCGTGTAGATGGTGAGATCGAACCAGGACAGCTAGTTCCTGTTCAAACGCATCTCGGCCAATACCTAGCAACGGGTTATTATAACGAGGCTTCCCAAATTACGGTCCGGATCGTATCCTATAAACCGCTTGAAGCGATGACAACGGAATTTTTTGTTGAGCGGTTTACGCGCTGTTTACAGCATCGCAAGCGCTTTGTGAAAGATGCGCAATCTTATCGCTTGGTTTATGGTGAAGCCGACTTTTTGCCGGGGCTCATTGTAGATAAATTTGAGGATACGCTCGTTGTGCAGCTCCTTACCATGGGGATGGATCGCTGCAGAGAGCAAATTGTTGCCGCATTGATTCAGGTTGTGAAGCCAACAGGCATATTTGAACGCAGTGATGTTTCGATTCGTGAGCTGGAAGGGTTGAAACAGACCAAGGGCTTACTGTATGGCGAGTGTCCCAAGCATGTTGACATCTTAGAAAATGGCCTGCGCATTCGCGTTGACATTGAAGAAGGTCAAAAAACCGGTTACTTCTTTGACCAAAGAGAGAATCGCGCAGCCATCGCTCCCCTAATGACAGGATGGGGCCATCGCAGCGGAATTGAACTGAAAGAGGTTGAGGAGGATGGCGTGAGCCAAACACTCCCTGTGAATGCGAATGGCAAAGTCGTTTCCTTTCCATATTGGGACGGCGCTTCGGTGCTGGAATGTTTCTCGCATACGGGGAGCTTCACGTTAAATGCCTGTAAATTCGGTGCGAAAAAAGTAACCTGCCTCGATATTTCGGAGCATGCGATTGAAAGTGCGCGGACGAACGTTGCGTTGAACGGTTTTGAAGAACGGGTAGAGTTTGTGGTCGCAGATGCTTTCGAATACTTGCGTACTCAAGTCAAAGGCTTGGATGAGCGCAAAGTTCGTGCCAATGCGGGCAGCGGTAAAGCTAAAGTGGATACGTCGAAGCCGGTTACAGATGGTGGACGGACTTGGGATGTAGTCATACTTGATCCTCCTGCTTTCGCAAAAACGAAGAGCGCCGTGGAAGGCGCCTGCCGCGGCTACAAAGATATTAACTTGCACGGCATGAAGCTTGTAAACGAAGGCGGCTACTTGGTAACAGCTAGTTGTTCGTATCACATGCACCCTGAGTTGTTCCTAGAAACCATTCACGCGGCGGCGACTGATGCAGGTAAAATTCTGCGTTTAATAGAGTTCCGTGAAGCGGGTATGGACCATCCTCGCATCCTTGGTGTAGATGAGGGACATTATTTGAAGTTTGCCATATTTGAGGTACGGAGTAAGTAGGAAAACGGACAAATAGGAATTTGAAAAGCGAGGCTAATGTGCCTTGCTTTTTTTATTTGGTACGCCGAGGCATGAAATTCATCGAAATAGTATGGGAATGGTGTTAAAACCCAGTGAGAGGTCGAAAATACACGTTCAAATGATCTAAGTAAGTAGCATGTTGCGAGAAGCCGAAAATTAGCATGAGAGGGCAGAAAAGGCTGTCTCGGAGGCAGAACCTCTCAGCTTCTAAGAGCAGGCAATGCAGTCGGATTTTTGATCTGAACTATTTATCAGCAACCAAATTTGTAACGGATGGAAAGAAGGTAAAACAAAAGAAACACTTGAATACATACATACCCAATGTAATTTATGATCTCCTCAGAGTAAGATCCCACTTCAAACAATGAAATGGCAAAGGAGCAAACAACAAATGAATACTTTAAAGCAACCTAACAAAATCTTAGGTCGAAATGTGATTAGTACCCTTGAAACCGTGGATATTCAGACCGGTGAACGAAAGGTTTTGGCCCAATTCGACGATCTTATTGAAGCACCTAACTGGACGGTTGACGGTAAGCGGCTCATTTATAACAGCTTAGGCCGTCTCTATTCCTTCGACATTGCGACGCTAGAAAGTACAATTATCGACACGGGATATGCCACACAATGTAACAATGACCATGTGCTGTCACCTGATAATTCTCAAATCGCGGTAAGTCACCATACTCAGGAGGATGGTCAATCGCGTATTTATGTTTTGCCCTTAAAGGGCGGCAATCCGGTCCTCATCACACCCATGGCACCCAGTTATCTGCATGGCTGGTCGCCAGACGGCAGCACATTAGCTTATTGCGCTGAGAGGAACGGCCAGTACGATATCTACACCATCCCTGTAACTGGCGGTGTTGAAACGCAGCTGACTGATTCTCCTGGTCTTGATGACGGCCCCGAATACTCGCCGGATGGCATGCATATTTGGTTCAACTCAGTACGTACAGGCCTTATGCAGGTTTGGCGAATGAATGCCGACGGCAGTGAACAGACACAAATGACGTTTGATGAAAGCAACAGCTGGTTCCCGCATATCTCCCCCAATGGAGAATCCGTAGCCTTTATTTCCTACTACAAGGATGATGTCGCCCCTGGAGACCATCCGGCGAATAAGAATGTAGAACTTCGACTGATGTCTAGTGCTGGCGGTGAATTTCGTACACTGGTTAAGCTGTTCGGGGGACAGGGTACAATCAACGTCAATTCTTGGTCGCCCGATAGCAGGCAGCTGGCATTTGTCAGCTATCAGCCAAAGGAAACAGATTAGATATGTCGAATAATCATCACACAAATTGTGAGCAATAAGACGAAGGAGGAGAGGCGTATGAGATATCGTCAACTGGGAGACACAGAGCTTCAAGTTAGTGAAGTTAGCTTCGGTACATGGGGAATTGGGGGCGGATGGGGACACTCAAATGATGATGAGGCGCTGAAAGGTCTACATCATGCAATGGACGCGGGGGTAAACTTTTTTGATACGGCTGATGTTTACGGCAGTGGCCATGCGGAAGAGCTTTTAGCTAAAGCCACCGAAGGAAAAGAAGATAAAATTCACGTTGCAACGAAGTTTTGCCGCGCAGGCGATATTCACGATCTTAGTACATACTCTGAGGAGTCAGTACGTCATTATTGTGAGAGCAGCTTGAAAAGATTGAAACGTGAAAGAATCGATCTGTATCAAATTCACTGTCCGCCGCTTTCCATCTTGAAGGATGGTCATGTGTTCGAAGTACTGGAGAAGCTAAAAACAGAAGGTAAAATCCGCCATTATGGGGTGAGCGTAGAGACAGTTGAAGAAGGCTTGTTCTCTATCGGCATTCCTGGCGTGAAGGCACTTCAAGTCATTTACAACTTGTTCCGCCAAAAACCTGCCGAATCATTATTTACACAGGCGAAAGCTGCGGGTGTAGGGATTCTCGTAAGATTACCGTTAGCAAGCGGACTACTGACCGGAAAATTTACAGAAACTAGCACATTTGCTGCGGATGACCATCGGAACTTCAATGCAGACGGAGCCCAGTTCAACGTAGGTGAAACGTTCGCAGGACTGCCCTTCAATAAAGGTGTCGAGCTGTCCAGGGAGCTGACATGGATTGCGGAAGGCCGTGGAAATATGGCCCGAGCTTCAATGCGCTGGATTCTGGACAATCCGAACATTACTTGCGTAATTCCAGGGTTTAAAAACGAACGTCAGGTAGAGGATAACCTCGGTACAGTACATGTTCCTTCGTTCACACCAGAGGAGCTAAAACGTATCCAAAGCTTTTATCAAGATAAAGTGAAAGATCATATTCGGGGGCCCTACTAAGAGGAATTGTGAGGTCTTAGTCCTCAAAAAGATTGGCTGGGTAATAATGCTATCCGATTTTATGGGCACAGTAAAGTAATGGAAATAGTCTTATTAACCTACTAGAGGTGAAGTACTGTATGAGGAAAATTGCTGCGATTACTGGAGGAGGTCAAGGCATAGGGCGTGCTATTGCTCTGGCTTTCGCTCAAGAAGGATATGGTATCTCTATTGCGGATGTCGATAAGGATGCTGGCTTGGAAACGGTTGAGCTACTTCGCCCATACACGGATGATGCGATGTTCCTGAAGTTGGACGTGTCCAACGAAGAGGAAGTCCGTCATTGGATTGAACGAACTGCCACTGATCTGGGTGGAATCGATGTGCTGGTTAATAATGCAGGTATTTTTCACGTTGCAGATGTATTAGAGCTCACGGCAGAGCAGTTTCAACGTGTTATTTCCGTTAATCTGAGTGGGGCTTTTCTCTGCTCGCAAGCAGCGGCTCGAATTATGAAGCAGAACGGGAAAGGTGGTTCTATCATTAACATGGCGTCTACAAGAGCTTTCATGTCAGAACCGAATACGGAGGCATATTCTGCTTCCAAAGGTGGAATTGCTGCATTAACGCACGCAATGGCTGTCAGTTTAGGAGGCTATGGTATACGCGTAAACGCGATATCTCCAGGCTGGATCGAGGTAAGAGAATGGCAATTCTCTTCACGGAAGGAAATCGCTGTCCATTCGGAAACAGATCGAAAGCAACACCCAGTAGGCCGGGTCGGGAAGCCTGAGGATATCGCCGATGCTTGTCTGTACTTATCCGGTGAAAAGGCTGGATTCATCACCGGTCAGAATCTAACAATTGATGGTGGGATGAGCGTTAAAATGATTTACGAAGAAGAATAGCAATATCATAAATGATGTCATATCGATAAATTTATATGATTGATACATATATTTTATTGAATTTTATTTATCGAGATGAAAGAAAACTCCAATTGGATGAAACTGTCATTACCGACTAAGATGAGGAAAGAACGATTTCACTTCTCATCGAAAGGAAGATGACAATATGGCATCCGTAACAGGTTTAGAAGGCATTATTGCAGCAGAAACAGAATTGTCTTTGGTGGATGGGGAGAAAGGATATCTTGTATATCGCGGCTATGAGGCTAAGAAGTTAGCCTTGAATAAGAGTTTCGAAGAAGTGGCTTATTTACTCTGGCATGGTGAGCTGCCTACAGAGGAGATACTTGTCAATTTCAGAGCCCAATGGTCGGCGCATCGGAGTTTGTCCGAAACATTGAAAGCTGCCATAAATTTGCTGCCATTGGAATGCGATATGATGAGTGTGCTGCGAACAGCGATCTCGTTTCTAGGAACAGAGTCTGTAAAGGAATCTGCTTGGCCTCCCCAATATGAATCAGTCTTGGCATATACAGCTTTGCTGCCAACCATTATTGCTTATAAGTATCGACAGTCATTGGGACTTCAGCCCATTGAACCTAATCCAGAGCTGGATCATGTAGCCAATTATTTGTACATGCTGACTGGAACAGTACCACAGCCTGTACATGTGAAGGTGTTAACGGCTTATTTCGTATTAGCAATGGAACATGGGATGAATGCTTCTACGTTTGCAGGACGTGTAGTGCTATCTACACAATCTGATATTGCTTCAGCTCTTTGCGCATCGATTGGCGCGATGAAAGGGCCGCTTCATGGCGGAGCACCATCTGAAGTCCTTCATATGCTGGCTGAAATAGGAACCAAAGATCGTGCGGAAGCATGGTTGATTGAACAGCTGGAATCGGGTAATCGACTGATGGGTTTTGGACATCGAATTTATAAAACGAGCGATCCTCGAGCAGAAGCACTAAGGCAAATCATGACGGAATTAGCCTCAGAGGATCCTTGGTTCGAACTTGCTATTTACGTTGAAATGCTGGCCGTCGATTTGTTGGCTGTCTATAAGCCTGGACGGAAATTGTATGTGAATGTGGAGTTTTATGCAGCAGCCGTTATGCGGGCTATCGCCTTGCCGAAATCTCTATTTACACCTAGCTTTACAGCTAGCCGAATGGTCGGATGGACGGCTCATTTGCTAGAACAAGCAAGCTGTAATCGTATTTTTCGGCCGCAATCCGTCTATATCGGTGAGATGCCTG
Source organism: Paenibacillus phytorum (assembly GCF_013141715.1). Lineage (GTDB taxonomy): Bacteria > Bacillota > Bacilli > Paenibacillales > NBRC-103111 > Paenibacillus_E > Paenibacillus_E phytorum. The sequence continues at coordinate 95,019 of NZ_WHOA01000092.1, forward strand.
CTGCCTTGCAGCAGCCATAAAATCGGGAGGAATAAAGAATATGTTAGCTTCCATACAAAAAGTTGAGAGAGGCTATATCGCTCGCTTCGATCGTCCATTGAAACATTCCGTTGAAAAAGTCTGGGCTGCTCTAACGGAGAATGATAAGCTTGCCAGATGGATGTCAAATCTCCAAGTTGAGGATCTTCGCATCGGGGGAAATATCAAATTCGATATGAAGGACGAATCAGGGACATTTATCGATATGAAAATTACAGATTTCAAGCCATACTCCGTCCTGGAATTCGAGTGGGGTAATGATCGTGTTCGCTTCGAATTATACCCAAAGCCGGAAGGCTGTTTACTCGTATTAAATGAGTTTATTAGCGCATTAACAGATCATACACCCAAGGATTTATCTGGATGGCACATTTGCCTCGATATGATGTACGCTTTATTGGATGGACACTTCATGGACTTTCCAAAAGGCGAATGGGAAAAGTGGTATGAAAAGTACAAAATAGCAGTCAGCAGTATTGATTAGAAAAAAATCTTATGAGACAAATAAGCTGATCTCTCGGCCCTAATGGCGAGGGAGCAGCTTATTTGTTCTAGCGAAAGCCCATCATCTCCCACACCTCTTTTCTACCAAAAGTATGATAGAATAGGAGAGATATGAGAACAAATTATATGCTTACGAAGCAAGCTTTCCAAGAAAAGCTTTAAGGAGGCCCTGTATATGTCCATTCGATTCGTAATCGGCAGAGCCGGAAGTGGCAAAAGCGAACGCTGCCTAACAGAGATGAAGCAGCATTTGGCGGCAGAGCCGGAAGGTCATCCGCTCATTTTATTAGTACCGGAGCAAGCAACGTTTCAGGCAGAGCATGCGCTCGTCTCTGATCCTAGCATTCGTGGAATGATCCGCGCTCAGGTGTTAAGTTTTCACCGTTTGGCATGGCGTGTCATGCAAGAAGAAGGCGGTACAGCGAGGCTGCCCATTGATGATACAGGCAAGAAATTGCTGTTAACCAGCATTTTACATAAATATAAAGACGAGCTTCACCTATTCGGTCATTCGGCGGAGCAAATGGGGTTCGTCGACCGCCTCAATCAGCTTTTCACAGAAATGAAACGGTATTGCGTAACCGCTAAGCAGCTGGAAGAACACGAGAATAGACGTGTTATAACGCTTGGAGAGAGCGGTCTGCTTCGTGATAAAATGCATGACATTCAGCTGATCTATCGGCAATTTGAATCTGAGCTTTCCCGTCAGTATTTGGATGGCGAGGATTATTTAACGCTGTTGGCGGAGCAAATACCGAATTCCGCTTATTTGCGGTCGGCATCGGTATGGATCGACGGTTTTCACGGCTTTACGCCGCAAGAGTTTGCGGTGCTTGGCGCACTATTCGCTGCGTGCAAACAGGTGACGGTAACACTTTGTCTTGATCGTGAGCTGCAGGCCGGGGATACGCCCGATGAGCTGGATTTGTTTCACCCGACAGCAACCACGATGGTACGGATGCAAGAACTCATATGGAAGCTTGGTTTACCGGCAGCTGAAGTTCATCTCTTGGCTCCTGAAACTTCGCCGCGCTATGAAGATAGTCCGGCTTTAGGCTATTTAGAACGGAAGTTCGATCGACGTATAGGCGGCGGTGCTGGGCAATATAAGCCTGCGCCAAACGAGAAATTAAGTGACCAGCTTGTTATTAGAGAGGCTGTCCATCGCCGTGCTGAGGTTGAGGGTGCTGTGCGGGATATGCTGCTGCTAGTTCGTGAACATGGCGTTCGATGGCGGGAAATTGCTGTCATGGTACGGAACATGGAGGGCTATCAGGATTTGTTAAAAGCGGTTTTGACCGATTATGACATTCCTCACTTTTTTGACCAAAAGCGGTCAGTCCTTCATCATCCACTGGTTGAATTCATTCGCTCAGCCTTGGAAGTTGTGCAGCATAATTGGCATTACGATGCCGTATTTCGGTGTGTCAAAACGGATCTGCTGCTGCCAATGGAAGCAGCTTCCCAGCGGACGGAGCTGGATAAATTAGAGAATTATGTACTTGCCTTCGGCATTCAAGGGTACAGATGGACGGATGGCAAGCCATGGACCTTTAAATTCCGAGCTAATTTGGAGCAAGCGGACGATGGTGTACAGGAGCAAACGGCAGAGCTGCAATCCTTAAATACGAGCAAAGCATGGGTTGTAAGACCGCTTCTTGCCTTTTCGAAACGTCTTCAGCAAGCAATCACCGTCAAAGATCAGGTTGAAGCGCTATATGAGCTTCTGGTCACTGTACAAGCTCCTGAGAAATTAGAGTCCTGGAGTGGGCAAGCGATCCAAGATGGGAAGCCAGAAAAAGCGCGAGAGCATGGCCAAATGTGGGATAGTGTCATGGATATGCTCGATCAATTGGTGGAGACGATGGGGGAAGACTCCTTAAGTCTGGAGCTTTTTAACGGACTTATTGAGACCGGTATGGAGAGTATGAAGCTAGGCTTAGTGCCGCCTTCGATGGATCAGCTATTGATTGGAAGCATGGATCGGACACGTTCCAGCGGGATTCGATATGCTTACATTTTGGGCGTCAACGATGGGGTTATCCCTGCTCAAATGGATGAAAAAGGCGTTCTTACAGAAGCGGAAAGAAGTGTACTGACAGAGTCGGGCTTGCCAATGGCGGATGGTACTCGCCGCAAACTGCTGGACGAGCAGTTCATTGTGTATACGTCGCTAACCGTACCAGGTAAAAGACTTTGGATGAGCTACCCGCTTGCCGACGAAGAAGGGAAATCCCTTCTTCCTTCGGAGCTAATCAAGCAGATGCGTCAGCTTTTTCTGGGAACAGAAGCCCCGCTTTTACTTGCTGAACCAGCAGCAGAATCGTCAGAAGGCGAACAGGCTGCTTATATTTCACACCCCATTCAAGCCATCTCCTATTTGGCTGTTCGAATGAAGCATTGGATGTTAGGTGGACGAATGGCTGACCTTTGGTGGGAAACGTACAATTGGTATGCCGAGCAGCCTGCATGGCAGATGAAGCTGCAATCATTAGTTCAGGCGCTGCAATATACGAATAAAGAGAATGGCCTCAGTTCGAAGACAAGCAAGCTTCTATATGGGCAAAATTTACGTGCGAGTGTATCGAGAATGGAGAAGTATGTGGCTTGTCCTTTCTCGCATTTCGTGTCCCATGGCTTAAGACTGCAGGAAAGACGGGTTTATCGACTAGATGCTCCGGACATTGGGCAATTGTTCCACGCTGCGCTAAATCAGTTTGTCCAAAAACTCCAGCAGGACCAGCTCGACTGGGGTTCGCTTACAGCTGAACAATGTATGGAGCGTTCCGCTCAGGTCGTGGATGAGCTCGCGCCAAGGCTCCAAGGAGAAATTCTGTTAAGCTCAAGCCGTTATGCTTACATAGCAAGAAAGTTGAAGCAGGTTGTAGGCAGAGCAGCAGTTGTGCTCGGTGAACATGCCAAGCATGGACAGTTCCAGCCATTGGGGCTGGAGATTGATTTTGGACCTGGCAAAGAATTGCCGTCACTGACCTTCGAGTTGGATAATGGCTGCACCATGGAAATTATCGGTCGGATTGACCGTGTAGATAGAGCTGATGGCGAGCAAGGCGTTCTTTTGCGCGTTATTGACTATAAATCGAGTCAAACCTCCTTACAGTTATCTGAGGTGTATTACGGTCTTTCCCTGCAAATGCTGACGTATTTGGACGTCATTATTACGCATGCGGAGCAGTGGCTGGGCATTGCGGCGAGGCCGGCAGGCGTGCTTTATTTCCATGTGCACAATCCGATGCTCCAGCAAAAAAATGCGCTCGATCCCTCTGAAGTGGAGAATGAGCTGCGCAAACGTTATAAAATGAAGGGCCTAATCACCGCTGATGCAGAAGTAGCCGGAATGATGGACGATGAGCTGGTGAAGAGTGCCGGTCACTCACAGCTTATCCCAGTTGCCTTGAAGAAGGACGGAAGCTTCTATTCAACCTCTTCGGTAGCAACGGATGCGCAGTGGGATACACTTCGTAAATATGTGCGGAAACAGGTCAAACAGATCGGAACGGGTATCACAGATGGACATGTGGATATTGCTCCGTACCGTTTGGGTAAAAAAACAGCCTGTCTGCACTGCTCGTATAAATCGATTTGTCAATTTGATCCATTATTTGAAGGCAATGAGGTTCACCAGCTCAAACAACGGGGCAAAGATCAGCTTTGGTCCGATCTGGAGCAAAACGTTAGCCAATCATAAAGGCAGAAAGGAGCGTACATACGTGAATAAACAACAACAGCCTAAGCCTCCCGGCAGTACATGGACGGATGATCAATGGGATGCGATTACACTCAAGGGTCAAAATATGCTGGTTGCCGCTGCTGCTGGTTCAGGCAAAACTGCCGTACTCGTCGAGCGGATTATTCGCCGGATATCCAATGAGTGGGAGCCGATTGATGTTGACCGTTTGCTGGTTGCGACGTTTACCAAGGCAGCGGCATCTGAGATGAAGCATCGTATTCGTGAAGCACTGGAAAAAGAGTTGATGAAGCAGCCGCATTCGCAGCATTTGCGAAAGCAGCTCGCTCTGATGGGACGCGCATCGATTACTACGCTGCATTCCTTCTGTCTGGAAGTCGTTCAACGTTACTTCAGCCTTATTCGGTTAGACCCGGGCTTCCGTATCGCAAACGAGACGGAGGCTGACCTGCTTCGCCAAGACCTGTTAGGCGAAATGCTTGAGCAGTACTACGCCGTGAGCGGAGAGAACAGCGCCTTCTGGCTGCTAGTCGATTCATTCAGCGGCGAGCGTAACGACGACGCGATCATGCAGCTTATTCAGAAGCTGTATGATGTGTCGCGCAGTCATCCGTGGCCGGAGTACTGGCTAAGGGCGACGGCTTCGATGTTTGGACCGGCGCCGCAGATACCGCAGGACGTGCCGGATGAGGCAGCCTCCATTATGCAGGAGGCGCTGCCTTACGTTGCTGCTGCGACTGCGCCAGCGGACTATTCGATCTGGGAGCAGAGTCTGATCCGCGACCTGTCTTTAGAGCTGGAAGGAGCCGCTGATCTGCTGCGGCAAGCGCAGCAAATCGCTGAATCGCCTGGCGGTCCGGCCCCGTATTTGGACAATCTGCGAGAAGATTTGCTGCTCGTAAACAATTTGCGTGAAACGACCACCTATCCGTGGTCCGTCTTGTATCTTGGTTTCCAGACGGTCGAGTTCGGAAAGCTCAGAGCATGCAAGGGCGATGACTACGATAAAGAGCTGCAAGAGGAAGTCAAAGAACTACGAAATAAAGCCAAAGAACAAATTAACAAAATGAAAGAAGAGCTGTTCGGGCGTACACCTGAACAATTCCATCAAGAAATTGCCGAAATGGCTCCTTTGCTTCACACGTTAGTGGATCTGGTTGTGGATTTCGGACAGCGGTATCAAGAAGCGAAGCAAGTTAAGGGTTTGATCGATTTTGCCGATTTGGAGCACTATTGTTTACAAATTCTTAGCGCAGAGGGCTCTATCCCCGGAGAACTGATTCCGTCCGAGGCTGCTCAGGCTTATCGCAGACAATTCGTGGAAGTACTTCTGGATGAATATCAGGATACGAACCGCGTACAGGAAGCTATTGTTGAACTGATCTCGAATACGAAGCCTGGTAATCGATTTATGGTAGGTGACGTGAAACAGAGTATATATCGGTTCCGTCTTGCTGAGCCAGGTCTCTTCCTGGAAAAGTATAAGGCGTACCGTTCCAATAAGGATGAATCGCCAGAAACGTCTTCCGAGGGTGGAAGAATCGATTTGGCGCGTAATTTCCGCAGTCGCATTCAGGTTGTCGATGCGGTCAATTTTCTTTTTAAACAAATGATGAACGAAACTGTTGGTGAAATCGCCTATGATGAGCGCGCTGAGCTTGTATACGGAGCGGGCTATCCGCCATCAGCTTCCGATTGTTCAGTAGAAGTGCTGATTGTCGATCGTGGGACGGAAGTGCCAGACAAAAGTGAATCGTTCACTGAAGATAACGATGATCAAGAGTCAGAAGGTTTTGGAGAAGATGCCGTAGGGGCCTCTGATCCCGTAATAGAAGCGCAAGAACTGGAAACAGCGCAGCTGGAAGCGCGCACGATTGCTCGCCAAATTCGAGGATTGCTCGGTGCAGGGGGACAGGAAGCTTTTCAGGTTTTTGATAAAAGAACGGGCGGGGATCGTCCTGCGACTTATCGCGATATCGTAATTTTGCTGCGGGCGACGCAGGCGTGGTCTCCTGTCATCATTGAAGAACTCAAAAAACAGGGCATACCGGCTTATGCGGAACTGAGCACGGGATATTTTTCTGCAACAGAAGTAGAAGTGATGCTTTCTTTGTTGAAAGTTATCGACAATCCGTATCAGGATGTGCCATTGGCGGCCGTACTGCGTTCACCGGTTGTACAGCTAACCGCTGAGGATTTAGCACAAATCAGGGTCGCGGATAAATCAGTGCCTTTTTACGAGTCTGTCTTACAGGTAGTTAAAAGTGCAGTGTCTGATGATAACGAAGCTCTTTTAAAAAAGCTGAACCATTTTCTTGAGCTTCTGGAAAATTGGCGGAATGACGCCAGACAAGGCTCCCTTGCTGATTTAATTTGGAGCATCTATAGACAAACGGGCTATTACGATTTCGCCGGCGGATTGCCGGGTGGCATGCAAAGACAAGCTAATTTAAGAGCGTTATACGATCGTGCAAGACAATATGAGAGCACATCACTACGTGGATTATTCCGCTTCCTGCGTTTTATCGAACGAATGAAAGAGAGTGGCGGAGATCTAGGCACAGCACGTGCGCTAGGCGAACAAGAAGATGTGGTTCGCATCATGTCCATTCATAAAAGTAAGGGGCTTGAGTTCCCTGTTGTATTTGTGGCGGGAATGGCCAAAATGTTCAATCAGCGAGATTTGAATGAAGCTTTTTTACTGCATAAAGAGCTCGGCTTTGGACCGCGTTTTGTGGATACGAATTTGCGTGTAAGCTATCCGACACTGCCTTCCTTAGCTATCAAAAGAAGAATGAAGTTAGAGCTGCTTGCAGAGGAAATGCGCGTCTTGTATGTGGCTCTCACAAGGGCGAGAGAAAAGCTGTATTTACTAGGCACAGTGAAATCGCTTGATAAGCTGCTGCGTGGGTGGGGGCGTCATCTGTCTAGGACAGATTGGTATTTGCCGGATTTTGAACTTGCGAAAGCGAGGAGCTATCTCGATTGGGTCGGACCTGCTCTGCTTCGTCATCCAGATGCGGCTCTGTGGAGAGAGCGCCTTGGTATTAGTGAGGCATCCTCAGGCGTGCGTCTGCTGCAAGATCCTTCACAGTGGAAGTTGACGGTTATCCAACCCGAGAGCTTGCAAATGGAAGAAACGTTGGAAGCTGAGAGTGTGTTACCCGACGCAGACCGAATGTCAGCCGTTCATCATAGTCACTCTGTACCTACAGTGGGCAGATGGAAGGATTGGTTGGAGGATCGGCTCTCTTGGACATACGAATACCCGGGTGCGCCAAAGCATTTTGCTAAGACCACTGTGTCGGAAATGAAGCGTTTGTCTGAAAGGAATCGCCTAGCGGGAGAAATGGAATTTCCAACTGGAGCAGAAACTGCTGTTTTGGATGAGTCTCAGGTGAAGCCAAAGATTGCGGTATGGCGCAGGCCTAAATTCATGGAAGAGAAAAAGCTAACTGCAGCTGAAAAGGGAACCGTTGTCCATGCTGTTATGCAAAATCTATCTCTGCAGGAATCGCCGACGGAATCGAGTATACAGGCAACTCTCGAGGAGATGCTGAACAAACAAACACTTACGCAAGAGCAATGTGATGTTGTAGATATTCCGGTTATATTGAAGTTTTTCGAAACAGAAGTTGGTAAACGGATGGTACAAGCTGCGAACGTGCAGCGTGAGGTGCCATTTAGCTACGGACTGCCAGCGGATGAGGTCTACATTGGGACAGACCGTTCCACGATTGGTGAGACGGTGTTAATTCAAGGGGTTATCGATTGTTTATTCGAAGACGAGCTTGGACTCGTGTTGGTAGATTATAAAACGGATGCGGTAAAGGGAAGCAGTGATGCGGAACTAATGGTGCGTTATGAGAAGCAAATAACACTGTATACCCGTGCTGTGGAACATATTTGGAAGCGTCCTGTAAATGGGAAGTTCTTGTATTTCTTTGATGGGGCGAAATTGTTGGAGATGTAAAAGGGGATAAATAGATAGATAGATAGATAGATAGATAGATAGATACGGAGCATATGACATGTTTAGGAAGGAGATGAGTTATGCGAATTTTACACACAGCGGATTGGCATTTCGGTCGAACACTCGAAGGTCGCAGCCGGTTAGAGGAACAGACGGCTTTCATGGATGAGCTTGTGCAGATTGTGCAAGATCAAGGCATCGATTTGGTTCTGATCGCGGGGGACATCTATGATAGCGTAAATCCTCCCGCTGCTGCGGAGCAGCTTTTCTATGAAGGTATTGCCAGGTTGGCTGATGGCGGTAAGCGCCAAGTGGCCATTATCTCCGGCAACCATGATCATCCGGATCGGCTTGCAGCATCAGGTCCGCTTGCGGCTAAACAAGGGATCACGATTATTGGCTTACCGATCCCTGACATCCAGTCGATAGGTGTTGCTAGAACAGGTGAGTTGGCACGCTTGATTGCGCTCCCTTATCCGTCGGAATCAAGACTCAAGGAGCTTCTATCGGATGTAGCCGAGGAGGAAGTGCTGCGCAGTAAATATTCTGAACGTGTGGGTGCACTTATTCGTAAGCAAGCGGCTTCTTTTGAAGCTGGCACGGTGAATCTGATCATGAGCCATTTGTACGTACTTGGCGGTCATGAAACGGAATCGGAGCGCCCAATCCAAGTAGGAGGCGCCTACACGGTGGATACCAATGCTCTGACGGCAGGAGCGCAATATGTTGCGCTTGGCCATTTGCATAGACCGCAAAATGTGAAAGCAGCATCACCTATCCGTTACTGTGGTTCTCCTATGGCCTACAGCTTCTCAGAAGCGGGTCAAGCGAAGTCGGTCACAGTTCTCGATCTGACTCCGGGACAAGCGGCCGAGCCAAAGGAGATTTTTCTGACCTCGGGCCGTCCACTTGTAAGTTGGAAAGCCAAAGAAGGAATTGGACAAGTACATCAATGGCTGGATGAACAACGTGATGCTTCTGCCTGGATCGACCTGGAAGTCACAATGACTGAAGCCATGTCTATCGAACAGATTCAATCGCTTCGCAAAGCATATGAAGGCTTCATACATATTCGACCAATTTATCCGGAGATGGAGGCTGTGCGGGCCGTTGTATCCAGATCTGATCTGTCGATGGAAGAGCACTTCACGCGGTTCTACTCTCGTCAAACAGGCGGTGCGCAGCCTGAACCTGAATTGGTTCGGTTGTTTTTGGAGCTGCTGCAGGAGAAGGATTTGGCGGATGCTGCTGGGGAGTAGGTTTGGGAGGCAGACTCTCTCTGGCTTACTCTTTCATTCTTTCTTCCACGAGCTGGGAGAAGCAGCTGCATTTTGTACATCTTTTTCACAAGAAATGGAAATTAATGTGAGTTTTGATGCGAAAAGTGCAGCTAATATCGCCAAATATACTCAAATAGCTTTAGTTTAGAAGAATTTGATGTAATTTTTGCATCTAACTTCCTCGAGACTGGATACTGCGTGAAAATTTGCTGCAGTTTTTGCAGTATTCTTAGCAGGAGTGAATGACTTTAAGGCAAATTTGATGAATTGCTTTTGAGGATTACTAGTTGCATCGGATTGGTTACAGGAAAGAAACGTTTTGTGCCCAATAAGTGCTTGTGGATAACTTTGAAAAACGAAAGCTGATTTCTATATTAACCAAGAAAAAACAGATGAAACATCATATACAAGCGATTCTATTGCTTTTATGAAAGGAGGACAAGCGTATGCGTCCAATCCAGTTGCAGATGTCCGGGCTTCAGAGTTATCGGGAAATGCAGACGATCGATTTTAGCCAATTAGTGGATGCGGGCGTGTTTGGCATATTTGGGCCAACGGGTAGTGGGAAATCATCCATTCTAGATGCGATCACGCTATCGTTATATGGCAAAGTGGAAAGAGCTAGCGGAGGCACGCAAGCGATTATGAATCATGCGGAGCAGACGCTGTTCGTTTCTTTTACGTTTGAGCTGACGAATGCGGCTGGCACTGAGCGTTATCGTGTCGAACGGCAATTCAAGCGTGGAGCGGAGATGTCCATAAACGGGACCATTACTCGGCTTTTACATATCAAAGGGACCGAGACCATCGTACTTGCGGATAAAGCGGGTGAGGTGAATCAGCAGGTACAGCATATTTTGGGTCTGTCTATGCAGGACTTTACGAGAGCTGTCGTGCTCCCGCAAGGGAAATTCGCAGAATTTCTGACGTTGACCGGCAAGGATCGTAGGCAAATGCTGCAGAGGCTATTTCACCTTGAACAGTATGGGGACCATTTGAGCGCGAAGGTTAGTTCCAAAGTGAAAGAAACAGACAGCACAGTTAAGCAGCTTGCTGCAGAGCAGCAGGGGCTTGGTGATGCTTCAGAGAGAGCGTTAGACGATGCTAATGCCAGACTTCTGGAAGCAGAACAAGAAGCGGTTCGAAGTCGTCTTCATTTGGAACAGCAGGAGAAGTCTTATGACGAGCATAAGCAGGTGTTTCAATGGCAGATTGAGAAAGAAGCGCTGGAACAAGAAACGCAAAAGCAGCAGGAACAAGAGGCGTTAATCCTCGAGAAGGAACTGCTTCTTCAAAAAGCAGAGCAGGCTGAAAAGGTGAGACCCTATTTGGAGCAGCATGCTTTGGCAGTCAAAGATGTGTTGACAGGGAAAACGCAGCTTGAGATTGCAGCGGCTTCACAGCAGACAGCGGAAACATCGTATCAGCAAGCAGGTCACAAATTTGAACATGCACAGCAAGAGTTGGCTTTACAGGAAGGGCCGCTTTTATTGCGCTTGGACCAACTGCAGCAGGCTCTAGTCATTCAGCACGAGCTTGAACAAGTTCAAAGTCAAATCAAAACCACTCAGAATCAAGAAGCTGAAGCCAAGGCGACTTTAACGCATTTGCAGGCTGAAGTGAGTAAAAACATAGAAACAAAACAAAAAGCAATTCTTAAACAAACGGAGCTTAAAGACCAACTGAAATTGGTGGAAACCAATTCTGTATCCCGACAGCTGTTACAATCTGCGTCACAAGAAAAGAAGGCAATTGAACAACTCCAAGCCCAAGAGGTTGAAGCAAAGAAGGCCAGAGAAGAAAAAGCTGGAGCTTACTCGGTAGTGGAACAAAGTCAATTGCAATTGGCAGCCAAGCAGCAAGTCTTTCAGGTTAAATTCTCAGGATGGCTGAAGGAGTTGCAGGAAACGGGTTTAGAGGTTAACTTACAGAATGGAGCATTCACCAAGTTCGTCCCTGCTTTACAATCTTACAAAGAGAGGCGGAAGCTGAGCTGGAAAAGGCAAGAGCGTCAAGCTTTAGCGGCGATTCTTGCCAGTGAGCTTGTGGAGGGGGAACACTGTCCAGTTTGTGGTGCGACAGAGCATCCGTTAAAACAGCATAGCGAAGTCCCAGCTGAAACTGCAAATGATCTAGAGGCAAATGAAGAACTGCTTGGACAAGTAGAAGAGATGCTTCAGCTTGCAAAAGAGCGTCAATTCACGGGGCAGCAGTTGCTGCGTAGATTGGCTGCTGTCCATCGACAGGCAGTTGATATGGATGTTCCAACTTCAACGGGACGGGGACAGGGTGAAGTAGTTAGTCAACAGTTTACAATGGCATGGAGTGAGGGTGAGGCAGCTGCTGGGAAAGAAGAAGGAGCTAATGCCAATCTTTGGGAGCTTCATGAAGATATAAGTTTTGAGGTTTTGCGTGAGGAATGGAATGGGTTGAAAATGACTTTGGATTCCTGTATTTCCCAGTCTGAAGAACTTGAACATTCTTTCCAAAGTCTGCAGAAAGAGCATGCACATCTTGCACAACAATTCGTGCAAGCAGGTGCTCAAGTACAAGCGTCTGCGAGCTTATTATCGGAAGCGGATAGCAGGTTAACTTCAATAACAACAACGCTAGGTGAGCAGTTAAAAGGTTGGCAGGATCGTCATGCGGAGCTTTCTTGGATAGACGTGGACCAGCAGCTTGAACAGCTTCTTGCCAATGAGCGATTGGCTGAGGAGCTTCGCGGCCGAATTGAGAAGAGCATCCCGTTTTTGGACGAGCTAAACGGGAAGATCGACGAGCTCCAGCGCGCCGCACTGGAGCAGGACCGTACTGCCCTGCAGCTGCATGAACGGCTGCAGGGCTTGGCGCAGCTCGCCGCCGACAAGTCGCGGCAGCTCGCTTTGCGCGCGCCCGGCGCGGCTGTGCCGCAGCTCATCGCGGAGGCTACCTCCGCGCTAGAGCAGCTGCGGCAGCTCGCGCAGATGACCAAGCTCGCGCACGCTGCTGCGCAGCGCGAGCAGCTCCTGGCGGCGCAGCGCTACAGCGCCGCCGCAGAGGCCGCAGCCGCCGCCGCGCGGCAGCTGGCGCAGACCGAGCGCGCGCTGCACGGCGCGCTCACGGATAACGGCTTCGCGTCGCGCGAAGCCGCAGAAGCCGCGGCGCTGGCGCCCGAGCAGCGCCGCCAGTGGGCGCAGCTCGCGGCTGAGCACCGCGAGCGCGAGCAGGCGCTGCGCGCTCAGCTGGCGCAGCTGGCAGCGAAGCTGCAAGGCCGCGTGCTGAGCGCGGCCGAGTGGGCGCAGTCGCAGGCGCAGCTGAGCGCAGCGAAAGCGGCCGCCGAGGCCGCGCTTGAGACGCGGGCCAAGGCGGCGCAGGGCGCGAGCGAGCTCGCTACGCGGCACGCGCGGTGGTGCGAGCTTGAGGCGCGTCGTGCCGAACAGGCGACGCAGCTGGAACGGCTTGGCAAGCTACAAGCCGTGCTTAAGGCCAATGCCTTCGTCGAATACCTCGCCGAAGAGCAGCTCATGCAAGTTAGCCGCGCAGCTTCGGAGCGGCTAAGTGAATTAACGCGTCGGCGCTATGCGATTGAGGTCGACTCTGGAGGAGGCTTCGTCATCCGTGACGATGCCAACGGCGGGGTTAAGCGCCCTGTAAGCACGCTGTCAGGCGGTGAAACGTTCCTTACCTCGCTGGCGTTAGCGCTCGCGCTTTCGGCACAGATCCAGCTGAAAGGGGAATATCCGCTGGAATTCTTCTTCCTCGATGAAGGCTTCGGTACGCTGGACCAAGAGCTGCTGGATATGGTTATCGGTGCGCTTGAGAAGCTTCATATGGATAGTCTAGCCGTGGGTGTTATTTCCCACGTTCCAGAGCTTCGTGCTCGTCTAGCTCGTAAATTAATCGTCCTCCCAGCAGAGCCATCTGGGCGCGGGAGCCGCATTGTCGTTGAGGAACTGTAGCTTTTTCTTGTATACTGCTCCGAATTTACTTAGGAAGGTGAACATTTGTTAACTTTCGAAAGACAAAATAATAAGTTTAATTTTAGAGTTGCAGGGATTGCTATCCATAACAACAAGATCCTCCTACATACAACCCCAGAACATGATTACTGGGTTTTACCTGGAGGACGTGTGGAGTTTAATGAATCAACAAGTGACGGAATCGTGAGAGAAATACAAGAGGAACTTGGCGTCTTATCACATGTGGAGCGTCTTTGTTATGTGCATGAATTAATATTTACAGAAAATGGTAATAATTTTCATGAGCTCGGATTTTATTATTTGATTTCATTACCAGAGAATAACGAGATCATGAATAAGGAATCTGAATTTTATGGGATTGAAGACGGTGGCAGGTTAATTTTTAGGTGGTTTTCATTTGATGAATTAAATCAAATTGAGGTGTACCCCGAATTTATCAAAAGAGATATTCATGTCCTATTGACTTCTGAAATCATAAAGCATGAAGTGACAAATGAATCATAAGCGACAAAGAATCTAGCATTCTATTCACAAATCAATATCCCTATCCAAGGCTAACGACGCTCCAATTCGTTAGCCTTTTTTACATCCTCCAAATCATCTTTAGGTGAAGTCATCAAACCGACTCGTACAAGTTGGCATACACTGCAACATCTTTAGGGAAGAGGAGAATGCAAATGGCTACATTTAATGAGGCTCTAAAACATAAGAACAGAATTTCCCCCGTTTTACTAAAAAGATCCGAGGTCATGGCAGTTGGTGTTGGCTATGCTGATCCCAGTAAACCGTCACTCGGAGCAGGCGTAATTGTTTACACGCATCAAAAAACCGTCCCCTCCAGTCTGAGCAGCCTAAAAGGAATGGTTGCCAAAGCAGGCAAGGCTGTTCCCGTTCGTTTTGTGCCTTCTGGGATGTTTAAAACGAGTGTCTCATCTTCTAAACCAAAAGCCATTAGGCCAACATTGTTTCGCAATAGAATTCGTCCCGTCCCCGGGGGAGTAAGTATTGGTAAACCGGATCCATTCTCCACAGGAACAGCAGGCGTCATAGTGATTAAAAACAACCAGCTTTATATTCTGAGCAACAACCATGTTCTCATTAAAAACAACTCCACAGCCTTCTCAGCAACCGTGCAACCAGGGCCAGCGGATGCAGCACTTACCGGTAATACCATAGGGAGAGCCTTTCAATTCGTGAGATTGCGCCCAGGTGAAGTCAATTTCCAAGATTCAGCGATAGCCCTGCCATTTTCAAATAGCTTATTGAATCCAAGATACTTAGTCAGCTCATCGGGGCAGCTGGTTACAGTTCCCGGTCACTTGTTAAGCTACCCTGTCGGTCTTCAAGTGTTTAAATCGGGTCGTACAACTGGGTTTGTCAGAGGAACAGTAGAATCCAATAATGTGGATGTACGTGTTTCTTATGGAGGAACTTTAGGGACATTATTGTTCCGAAATCAATCGGTTATTCGTGGGAATACGGGTGCTGTTTCGCTCCCTGGTGATTCCGGTTCCGTATGGCTTCGCGCATCGGATCGCTTTGCAGCGGCGCTCAATTTCGCAGGTACAGCGGATGGCCTCCGTTCGATTAGTAATCCAATTGGTACAGTTATGTCCACGTACGGGTTGCGCATTGCCATTCCAGCCCCAGGTGGAACTTTTAAAGCCGGTGCGATTAAAGGGATTGCTCCG
This sequence comes from Paenibacillus phytorum, assembly GCF_013141715.1. Lineage (GTDB taxonomy): Bacteria > Bacillota > Bacilli > Paenibacillales > NBRC-103111 > Paenibacillus_E > Paenibacillus_E phytorum. The sequence continues at coordinate 110,171 of NZ_WHOA01000092.1, forward strand.
CGAGGCAACTATTCATACGTTCAGCAATTAACAGATGAACAACATAAACGCACTCGCGCTGTACTTGTTAAGTCATCTAAGTAAATACTGTCATTACATCCAAAAACCAATGAGTTTACTCAGATTGGTTTTTTTGCTTTTTTATTTATTTTTCGACAAAATGCTACTTTATTCCATTCGAAACGTAATAGTTATGGACATAAAAACTTACAGCAGGGTCGAAGGGAGTCACCTTATCTTGAAACTCACTAAAAAAAGAATTGGAATTATAACGTTGGCTGTAGGAATTATCACAGCTAGCCTAGCAAGTGCGCCGGCGCCTGCTCGTGCAGACATCGTATGGGATCATTGGCAGAAAGCAGAGTCACTTCGTGCAAGTGGGAATAAAGATGAGGCTGTGCCGCATTGGAAATTCCTGGCTAATCACTATGCGAGCGCTGGAGAATGGGAGAATGCAGCTTTATTTAACGGAAACTTGGCCGCATATTACGATACACTCGGTGATTACGATCAAGCGATTAGCTATTACGAGTCCGAAAACGAGTATTGGGTGAAAGCAGGGAAGGATTGGGGGGCTGTTAAGCTGCAGCGTGCCGATCAAATTCGAACAACGGTTGAATTGTATAGACAAGAACGTAATGAATCGACGGTACAACAGTTAGCCTTGCCTAAGAACAGCCAATTGGCCAAGTTTGAACCTACATATGGCACTTATCTAGGGATATATTCGGAGCAGGATCCCAAGGTAGGTAATATTTTTACGAAGATGGAAACTGTTTATGGTAAAAAGCACGCGATTTATTTGGCATACGCACACTGGGGTCAAGGATTCCCTGCTTCGTATGCGAAGAGAGCTAAAGATGCAGGTGGCGCATTACAAATTGCGTGGGAACCTGACGATGGCCTAGATCCTGTTACTGACGGAACCTATTTGCGCAAATGGGCACAAGATGCCAAGGCGGCAGGAATCCCGATCTTCTTGCGTTTTGCAGGGGAGATGAATGGCGCTTGGGTCAAATGGCATGGCAACCCTGCCCAATATATTGCTAAATTCCGTATGCTGCACGATGTATTCGCTGCTGAAGCTCCAAATGTCGCAATGGTTTGGAGTCCTGGTGATGTACCAGCAAATGATATTGACCCTTATTATCCGGGAGATGCTTATGTAGATTGGGTTGGGGTTAGCTTATATATTGAGCCTTACGAAAACGGGGATCCTTCTCTGCCTTCCATGATTTCTATGAGCAGTGTTGAGAGGTTAACGAGGCTTTACAACACCTATTCGGACCGTAAACCGTTAATGTTAAGTGAAACGGGAGTCCCGCATTACGCACACTCGGCAGGCGAAGACTTCACGGAATGGGCGAAACTTAATCTGCAGCGTTTATATGAGATTATGCCTTATAAATATCCAAGATTGAAGGCTATCACTTACTTTAATGTCGATCAAAAGATGGAAAACGCGAAAAACGACTATTCACTTTCCACTTCATCTGAGATCCAAAATTACTACAGCAAGTTAATTGCTAATCCTTATTTGTTGTCCAAGGTAACAGACGCAGCAAAACCTAATGATCGTATGGGTTATGTACCCGTAGATGCGAATCATCAGGCTTTTACGAAACAAACCAAGTTAATTCCCTTTGTCAAAATACCTGACGTTTACATTGGCAAAGTAGAATATATCTTAAACGGACAAGTGATTGCTTCTCAAACAGATCTGCCTTATGGTCTGGAGCTGCGAGCTGGGGATGTTCCGGAGGGTTCCGTCATTCAGATCAGGGTTTATAATAAAGCCGGTAAACAAACAGCTTTGCGTACCTTCGGTTTATCTTCACAAGTATCAGTTGAAATTGATGGGAAAGAGCAGAAATTTGAGCAAGCGCCTGTCATCGTAAAAGGATCAACATTAACGCCACTGCGTGCGATTTTCGAAGCAATGGGTGCAACCGTTGATTATGAGGCAGCAACTAGAACAGTTACAGCCAAAAAAGGAAGTACAACGTTGCGCCTAACTCTTGATCAGAAAACGGTGTATGTGAACGGCAAGGCTGTGCAGTTAGATGAGCCAGCTCAGCTGGTGAATGGTTATACACTTGCGCCTGCTCGATTTGTTGGGGAAACATTTGGCGGCAAAGTCGCCTGGGATGGCACAAGTAGAACGGTTACGATTACAACTAAATAGAAGAATGACTTCAAGAAAAGAAGCTGTTCCATCGCCTGATAAGATACTCAGAGCGTTTGAGCAGCTTTTTTCCTATGAATTAGGAAGGCAAGTATTACTTTGTACAACAATTTCCTTAAGTTTCTACAGGATACACTGAAGATGTTGTATGTTGGAGACTGTCGATTGATTCATTATGCCTCCTAACAACTGGTATTCAACTCCAAAATTCGATTTTAGTGTCATTTAGCTTTCGTGAGAGCAAATGGGCTATAGTGGTTACTCAGTCAATATTGTATTTTATACATCAATTCACACGCCTAAAGGCTATTTCGCAACTTGAAGTTGCAGTTTATACAACATTTTGAGCCCATTTGTCACGAAATGGCCTGTATAGGGCCAAATTGCTGTACATTATGCAACAACGAAGGGAGTGAGGCGAGATTTAGGCAGTAATTGTTGCACTTT
>NZ_WHOA01000012.1 GCF_013141715.1 Paenibacillus phytorum
AACACTCTTACATGTGATACGGTCACTGCCCTGTCTGAAACGGCAAGTATTGAAGAAAAACTTGTAACATCTCGTACAATTTATTTTTTGGCTATGTTAAATTTTGATGTTAATTTAAGACCAAAAGTAAACCGTCTAATTTGAAAGGCGCTTAATTAGCTACCGAATAAATTTTCTTTTCATTATAAAACCTCCGAACAATAGCAGAAGAACAACAATCACATACGGTAAATAGCTAATCCAGTCGTATCTGCTACCTCCATACTCACCACGATATGTTGCTTTAATAAACAACCCATCTTTTTCTTTCACAGCAATTGCTTCATGTACTTTAATTCCGATAATTTCGTAGTATTCAGTTCCTTTTGGATATCGATTAGAAAAATTTCCAGAGTACGTACCTTCCCGATCTGAATATTTTGTAACCTTTCCTATCAAGGAACCTATTTGACTTTGACCTACAAGCTCTTTTGAAATAACATAAGTATTTCCGTCATAAACAACAAACGCATAAGCCCAATCTGCGTATACAGTCCCGACAAGTATAGAACACGCAATTATAAGAGCGGAAAGAACACTTTTTAGTTGTAATCGCATAATTCCCCCTTATTACATCGTCGTTTTTATATTACTGCCAGTTAGTTCACCCAGAAAATGGTGTATGTCTCATTCACAGTAAACAGGCAAGAGACGACCAACATATTCTTCTTATTCGACGCCGTATTCTCATATTCCTTGCCGTCTATATAACGGAACCAAGCCAAATAATGTTGCAAATACTTGGTTGCAACGCCGTTAAGCGGTCAATCCATCCCCAAAAAAATGATACCATCGATTTTAATAATTACTTGGAATCTGTCTATTAGGGCTCAACGAGGTGCCAAGCCTTTCAAAATTCCCATTAATCGATATTCGTTTCGCGTTAGCGTAACGGATTCATGTTTATTAATCAGGATTTTCTAAAAAACACGGCAGTTATGCTCAATTCCACTATCGTTCCTCGTTAGGTTACATATCTTTATTTGAGATGGATAATAACTCGAAATCACCTACGTAATCTCCTGTACATTGACTCAATATATATTTTTCAACATCTTCTTCAGTTACGGTGATTAAGTTTTTACAATAATATTCTTCTATAAATTCTTTGTCTACATAATGGGAAACTTTAATTTTATCGCCATTCGATGTTAATGTCATTACTCCACGTTGCCCTTCTATCCCATAACGCACATAATTTATTTCAGATTCTTGTTGATTGTTAACTTTTTCAACAAATGCTTTTAATCCCTCTAAATTTTTAATGTTACCGTGTGTATTTACAACTTCTTCAATGTCAGACCTATCACTCGGTTGACATCCTACAAGGGTAAAGATGAATAAAGTTATTCCTATAATATTACGCCACAATTTGAATCTCCTCCCCTAATTATTAGACGATTATTTCTTTATGAAAGTTTTAGAAATTTTTTACTATCCTGCCCTTTAGTTTAATTACAAAGGAGTAGCTACCCCGAAAATCAAACTACCTCCTTCTATAAAGTAGGTTAATTTGTGTCGCAAGACTACAATGTTGGGACATTTGTGCATTTTTTGAT
>NZ_WHOA01000093.1 GCF_013141715.1 Paenibacillus phytorum
ATTGCTTTACTTCATCGGCAGTATCCTTGTCCCGAAGATGCCATATAGCTACATGTAATGCTTGAAAAGCAAAGAATCCAGCCCAATAACGGGTTGGATTTTCTGTATTATATGAACGTTACCACTGAGAGGAAAAGCGATAGACTGAAGGCCTGCAGCGCAGACACTAGCTGGATGAGCTAAAGATTTATTTTCGAACACCACCGAAGCGGCAGCATATTGGGTAATCATAAACCCAGATTGAAGACCGCCATGTTTCGTCAAATTCGAGCTCATCAATTGGCTGCTGTAGCTGCATTACGGCACAAAATTAAGGTTCCGCTCAGATTGGACAGCCTTGTAAAAACGTAACAAAGCCAACCCACGAAAGGGTTGGCTTTGCTGCTTGCGAACCTTGCTTCTAGCTTTGCGCTGCTGTTCGGTAGTCCGTTGGACTGCAGCCCATCACCATTCTGAATTTTCTTGCAAAGTAATTCGCATCATGAATACCGACATGGGCCGCAATCTCTCGAACGGAAAGCTCCGTTTTCTCCAAGAAATACGCCGACTTTTCAATCCGTACTTTGTTTAAGAAATCAACGAAACTTAAACCCGTTTCCTTTTTGAATAAATGAGCAAAATAATAGGTGCTCAGGTAACAATGCTGCGCAATTTCCGTTAACAACATTTTTTCCTGATGATGCTCATTAATATAGACGATGGCCGACCTGATGACTGGAGATACCTCCAATGCATGATCATCCACTAACTGCCTTGCAAGCTTCCTCCAATAAGAGCTCAACTTTTCAACAAATTTATCATAACGAATGGTGTTGTATAAGTTTTGGAGCATTCTCGCAATGTCCGATAGGATTTCCGAAGCGTTCCCTACTAAATCGACAACCATCCTCGATAGCGATAAGATCAGATCGTAGGAATCCGATTTGAATCTGTCCACATTATGCTTATACACCCCGGCAAGCCGTTCCAACAATACGGCCAAATAGGCTATCGACCCGTCTTCATCGCCGATCCGGACACGTGAAAGCAGCTCGATTTTTTCCTCTTGAGAAACCGTCTCGGTCCGTTCCTCTTGAATGTTTCTTTTCTGTTCGTATTGAAAAATCATCCGGTTGCCTTGAAAAAAACGGTCGATTAGTGATTCCTTGGCTTCGCCGTAGGAGAGGTGCAGCTTATAAGGATCGTCATAATAAGTGCCAATTCCTGCCGAGACGGAAAACCCCTTCCTATCCACCTGATTCTGCAATTTTTTAACCATCCGGATCATGACTTGTTTATTGGAGGAATCCGGCTGCCCGCCTGAGCTTACTTCCAGGAGTACGGCTAATACCCCTTCCCCCACCCATACCCACAAAAAAGGTGCAGCAAAGCTCTCATAGATCGCTTCAACCAGCTGCTGTCCGATCTCGATACTCCACGGCAAAGACATATTCATAGCCAAATCGGTGTATCGGTCGATTGAGAGAACTATGACCAATTGAGGGCGTGATTCGATGCCCAACCTCTCGCGCATGTCATCGAAATCCGCTTCATGGGTTAGCGTTCCGGAAATAAGAAGTTGAGAAAAAGCAACTTGGGCCGTATCCAATTTCATAGTTGAAATCACCCTGCATTTCCGCTGGCACTCGCGGGTTCAGAAACTCCCTCTCCGTTTTTTTGTTCCGATTGGCCAACCGTTTGCTCATATTTCGAGCGATAAAACAGATGGTAAACGCCATAACATATTATGGTAAAAGGGATTCCGTAGTAAAGAGCGATTTTTTGTTCTTTATCGAACGCCAAACCGACTAATGCAACCAGACACATGATGATGGCAAGAATAGGCACAAGCGGGAATAGCTTTACTTTATATTTTAAATCTTCCACGCGGTTCCCTTCGGCCATATAGCGACGACGGAATAAATATTGAGACAAGGCAACCCCCATCCAAACGAGAATTCCGGCGAATCCGGAAATCCCACTCAGCCACAAAAATACGGTGTCCGGGGCTACGATACTTGAAATCAAGGCAACAGACGCAACGATGGCGCTTACGATCAGAGCCCTAAATGGTACGCCATTAGAAGTCAACTTACTCAGGTAAGGGCTGGCCATATTACTCTTCGACAGTGACCACAGCATACGGGAGGATGCATATAAACCGGAGTTGCTTGCCGAGAGAAGCGCTGTCAAAATGACAAAATTCATGATATCCGCCGCAAATGGAATTCCCATTTTATCAAAAACAAGCACAAATGGACTATCCGTAAGGCCGGCTTCGTTCCAAGGGATTAAGGAGCTTAAGATAAATACCGACGCTACGAATAAAAATAAGATCCTCCATATCGTATTTCGTGTCGCCTTCGGAATCTCTTTTTCAGGATTTTCACTTTCGCCTGCAGCAATGCCGATCAATTCCGTTCCTTGATAACTGAAATTAACGGCTACCATAGTCATGAATACCGGAATGAAGCCGTGTGGAAATAATCCTCCATCGTGGGTGAAGCCTGATCGAATCGGAGCCGAACTGAGGCCTTCGAAAGGAATGATTCCCGTGATCGCGGCAATTCCTAGTAAAACGAACAAAGCAATCGTGATGACTTTAATGCTTGAAAACCAGAACTCGGATTCGGCAAAGAGGCTCGCCGAGATGGCATTCAACAGGAACATGAATGCAATGATTAGTGCGATCCAGGCCCAAGGCGGGACATCAGGGAACCATCGGTTCATTAACATTCCGGCACCGACCCATTCCGAAGCGACGGCTACAATCCAGTTGATCCAATACAACCAGCCTATTGTAAATCCGGTTGCTGGACCTATAAACTTCGTTGCATATACTTGAAAGGAGCCCGTCACCGGCATAATAACAGCCAATTCAGCTAGACAGAGCATGACTAGATACATTAAAAGTCCGCCGGACAAATATGACAGAATCACACCGCCGGGTCCTGCTTGATTGATCAAATACCCCGTACTTACAAATAAGCCGGTTCCGATAGCACCTCCTAACGAAATCATATACATATGCCTGCTTTTCATGGAACGTTTCAGCTGGTCGTTGTTTTCCTTTATTACGCTTGCCATATGAAGTACACCCCGTTTTCAAATATTTTAGTATGGAAAGCGCTTACAGTTCCTTTGAAAAAAGAGTATTCCGTCAAATTCTATAATTTTTAAATATGATTGTACCCAAACCCTAACACATCGTGTTCGAAGCCTTTTTTCGGAGCGCCAATTGTTCCGTAAATGCAGACACTTAACCATTCTTCGGAATATCCTGATATTTCGACCGTTCCTCTTGTAATGCAAAATGTTAATCCGACTGTGCGTAGAATATCCCCGAATTGGACTGTCCCTCTCCCAATCCCCTGAATTGCTTCAAGGATGGCATGATATAGCGAATGAACTTCCCGATAAGAGTTCGGATCGATAACCTTGTTCGATTTGGCGCTAGTTTCAATCGCCGTCACGACTTTTACCAAATCCATTGCGCCAACCTTTCCAATCGTATACCGGTATCCTCTTCTCTTCATTTCATTCTCAATATCTGCACCCGCTTCTTCATTGTGCAGCATGACCAAGAGCGAAGTTAGCTTTCCCATCGTATAATTACTGCAGTTGAAAAATTTTTTTTCATTCAGGTTACTCATTGAGATCATCCTTTCTACTGTGAAGCCTCCAAAAAAAACAAAAAACTTAGCATGGAAGGATGGTACTTCCTTCATGCCAAGCTCATTCTATAGACTATAGGCTAAATAGAGCACTAGATTACTTGTCTTGATTATACCAGAGTGCATCTTTCTGTCAATATCAATACTTTCTATATTTAAAACGGACCGTTTAAAGCATAAGGAAAGGCAAAAAACGGTCCTTTGCAAGCTTGAAAACACCAAGTTATTGAATTTTCACTACCTCCGACATGCTCAAAGCTACATCGGTTTGCTTCATCCAATCCGCTATTTTTTGAAAATCAGGTGAAAGCACACGGTCCGCATCAACGGCCGGGACAAGCTTACGGCATTGGTCGTAGAGCCATTTGGTTCCATGTCCCAGCAGCTGTGGATCGCGGAAATCAGCCGCTTGTGCCCCGCACAACAGCTCAATGGCGAGAACGCTGTAAGCATTCTCCACGATTTGTTTCGCTTTCCTTGCAGCAATGGTTCCCATGCTCACATGATCCTCCTGATTCCCCGAAGACGGAATGGAATCCACGCTTGCAGGATGAGCTATCGACTTATTCTCGGAAACGACTGCCGCGGCTGCATATTGTGCGATCATAAAACCGGACTCAAGACCTCCATTTTTCGTTAAGAAAGGCGGAAGGTTCTCATTTAAGTGAGGATTGACTAGTCTTTCTATCCGCCGTTCAGAAATATTGGCCAGTTCTGATGCGCTGATGGACAGATGATCCATCGGCAGGGCAATGGGCTGCCCGTGAAAATTCCCGCCCGAAATCACTCGCTCCTCATCCACAAAAATTAAAGGATTATCTGTAGCTGAATTGATCTCAATTTCAAGCTTTTCGGCAATATAAGCCAGCGCATCGCGGCTTGCCCCGTGAACCTGCGGCGCGCAGCGCAAAGAATATGCATCCTGCACCCTTCGTTCCCCCTGGTTCGTCATTAACTTGCTCCCGGAGGTTAACTGTCTTATATTTTCAGCAGATTGGCTTTGCCCTTTATGCGGACGAATGATATGCGTTAAAGAATCAAATGCGTCCCGGACACCGAACAACGCTTCACACGTCAATGCAACCGTGCAATCGGCCCAGTTCGCCAGATTCATGGCATCCCGGCAGGCCAATGTGCCTACAGCCGTCATGACTTGCGTACCGTTAATAAGGGCTAATCCCTCTTTCGCCTCCAAGGTTACTGGAACAAGCCCGGCAAGATTCATAGCCTGGCCGCCCGACAACCGATTGCCGCGATAATAAGCTTCTCCTTCTCCGACGAGCACGAGCGCCAAATGAGAAAGCGGAGCCAGATCCCCGCTTGCGCCGAGCGAACCTTTTTCCGGAATGACAGGCGTCACCCCTTGATTCAGCATACCAACCATCAATTGGACGACCTCCGGACGAATACCGGAGTAGCCGAGCGCGAGTGCATTGACGCGCAGAAGCATAATCGCTCTTACAATTTCGATCGAGAACGGCGTACCGATCCCGCAGGCGTGACTTCGAATGAGATTCAATTGAAGGGTTTTGACGTCATCTCCGGAAATATAGGTGTCGCTAAATTTTCCGAAGCCTGTTGTCAAGCCGTACACCACTTTTTTCTCGCTCAACAATTTTTCCACATAGGCTCTGCTCTTCGCCATTTTGCGAATGCTCTCTTCTTGCAACTCAACCTTGGCGTTGAAGCGCGCAACCTGAACGACCTGCTCGATCGTTAATGCCCCTCCGCCAACTAATACCACGTTTTGATCTTTCATCTGTTCTGTTATTAACATATCCGCACCCGCTTTACTAGTAGTATAGGTAGCGGCTTCTAATGACTATACGCTAAAGGCCGATTCTTCTATCGTTGAAATCCTTGCCACAAACTCGTTTCTTTCCCAAAAAAAACAAAAAAGAATGCACTTAGATAAGGAATCAATTCTTCCCTCATTCAAAGCTGCATTCTATTCACTAATAACTATATAGAGCTTAGTAAATATGTTACACCTTTGAAAGAGTATAGTCAATAACCATTTCAACCTATTCTGATTACTTATTAACATCCCACTCGTGTACGTTAATAAGCATTCCGATTTGCTTCGGTTCACCTACAATTACTTTTTTTGATACAGCTGCGAATGGGACTTGCGCATAAATGGACGTACCAGGCCTGTCTCTTTCGAGTACTTCTTGGATCTTATCGTAAATCACTTCTCGTTTGGAAGGATCCGTCTCCTTCATTCCTTGATCAATTAAAGCATCCATTTCTTTATTGCTGTAAGCTGAAAAATTATTTACGCCGCCCGTTTTGAATTCAGCACTAACGTCTGGATCTACGGTAGTAAATGATCCGAGCATCAATAAATCAAAATCGTGCTTGATTGCTTTCCCAACGACAGTCGAGATATCAAATTTTTCGATTTTTGCCTTAATCCCCACAGCTTTAAGGTTTTCAGCGAAAATATCAGCCGTTTGTTCTCTGACTTTATTTCCTGTAGGAACGACCATCGTTAAGGTTTTACTTGCATCCCAATTCGCTTCTTTCAACAACTGCTTAGCTTTCTCCGGATCGTAAGGAGTAATCTGCAAATTTTTATTAAAGTAAGGGTGTGCTGGTGTATAAGGACCGTCAATGACTTGCCCGAAACCTTTCAATAAGCTATCTACTATCGTTTTGCGATTTATTGCATAAACAATCGCTTGCCGTAATTTAGCATCATTTATCGTCAGTGTATTCATAATAAAAATTTGTGTATCTAACGATACGCCTGATTTGACAGTAATATTTTCCAACGTTTTCACTTTATCGTAATCTACTGCGTCTATGTTGCCGATTCCAGGGAAGTTCATATCAATTTCACCGCTTTGAAGCTGTGCAACCAGATTCGCAGAAGGCATTATTTTAAAGAAAAGACTCTTAACTTTAGGAGCACCCTTAAAGTAGTCTGCATTAGCTTCTAACTCCACATATTGATCCTTAGCATACTTAACTAGCTTAAAAGGTCCATTCACAACGTTAGGCTTTTGCATAAACGGGTTCGTTTCAATGCTTTTCGGGTCCGCGTCTTTCAATACATGCAGTGGAAGAGTCTTAATATTTTGAGCGACTTTCTCTTTAAATAAGTTTGCATCTACCGGATTAGCCGTTTTAAATTCGAGCGTTTGAGCATCCACTTTTTTAACGCTTTTAAGCTCGGTTGTTCCTTTAGGTAATTTCCCACCGCTATCAAAGCCATCTAGAATCGAAAAACCGTAGCTATTCTCTGAAATAACATCCGGGTTAGCGATCAGCTTTACGGTAAAAAGAACATCATCTGCCGTAACCGGCTGACCGTCTGTCCACTTCGCATTAGGCTGCAGCTTCACGGTAAAGGTTTGATTGTCTTTCGTATCAATGGTCTGTGCAAGCATGGGTACGAAATTCATTTTATCGTCGGCCTGTACCAAAGGCTGAAACAAGACATCCGTAATTGCGACTGAAGCATGGTCAACTGCATTAATAGGGTTAAAACTACCAGGCGCATTCGTAATTCCAACAATGATCTTTTTAGAGTTTGAGGCAGATTTATCTGATGATTGAGATGTATCCACTTTTGTCGTTGTATTATTCGAACAAGCAGCCAGCAATGTAACGATGAATAAAGTAATACATGACAATATACCTATTTTTTTCATGTTAGGACCCCTCCAATAAAATTTAAGTTCGACCCTGATATCTTATTTCATGCTTTTTGGATCCAAAGCATCCCGAAGGCCATCGCCCACAAAATTAATAGCCAAAACGGCAAGGACGATCATGAAGCCAGAAGGAAGCCACAGCCATGGCTGTTCAGTCAGAACCGTAATGGATTGCGCCTCCGTGAGCATATTTCCCCAGCTTGCCGTCGGCGGCTGAATGCCTAAACCCAAGAAGCTTAAGGAAGCTTCGGTAATAATGGCTCCAGCAATTCCAAATGTAGCATTAACAATAATGGGTGATAGGCAATTTGGAATAATATGACCAAACAAAATTCGCCAAGAATTAATTCCGAGGGCTACATTGGCCTGAATGTAATCCATCTGTTTCAACGACAATACACTTCCCCGTACGAGCCGAGCGACCCCCGTCCAAGCAAATAAGGCGAGAATCAAAATAATTGAAAACATACTTGGACCGATAATACTCACAAGCACCAGCATCACCATTAATGACGGGAACGACATAAAGATATCCGTCATGCGCATAAAAACCATATCCATCCAGCCACCAAAATATCCGGAAACGGCACCAACAATCGTACCAATTGATACATAAATGGCTACCGAACCAACACCTACAAGAAGTGAAACTCTGGAAGCATAAATGAGTCTGCTGAGAACGTCTCTCCCAACCGCATCTGTTCCCAACCAATGTTCTGCGGAAGGTGCCGATTGGAGTGTACTTGATACCACATAAGGATCGTACGGTGCCAGGATAGGAGCAAAAATGGCGATGAATATCAATAGGATGAAAAAAATGAGTCCCGCCACCGCAAGCCGATGCTTAAGAAAACGACTAACGATTTGCCCAAAGTAACTGCGTTCCGTCTCATTTCTCTCGGTTAATTTATCCAAGGACCAGTTCTTCTTTTCTTTCTCGCTGCTTATACTCAAATCAGCACTTGACAATGTCTGTCCATCCTCCTTTCTATTCATATTTAATTCGGGGATCTGCGGCTGAGTAAAGTAAATCCGTTAATAGATTCGAAGCGAGCACAACAATGGCAATCATGAAGTTAATGCCCATAATAACGGGGTAATCTCTGGACATGATGGACTGAATCGTTAACTGCCCAATACCCGGCCATTGAAAAATTTGCTCCGTAATTGCAGCACCGCCCAGCAAATTGGGAACTTCCAATCCAACAACCGTTATGATCGGTATTAGAGCATTGCGAAAAGCGTGCTTGCTCGTAACAACAAATTCTCCTAATCCTTTGGCGCGCGCTGTTCTCAAATAATCTTGCCCTAATATATCGAGCACACTTGATCGAACGTATCTCACTTTTCTACCTGCAATCGCAACTGCCAATACCAATGCGGGCAAAGTCATATGTTTTATGAGATCGCCAGCACCACCATCTCCGCCAAGTGAAGACATCCCCCCTGTTGGTAATATCTTTAGTACAAGCGCAAATATATAAATGAAAGCTAATCCAAGAAAAAAGGGGGGGATCGAAATTCCTAAAAAAGAAACGCCAGTGGATAGATGGTCTAAGGCTGTATTTTGTTTCAACGCACTGCAAATTCCGATTGGGATGGCAATAACTAAACCAATCAGAAGAGCAGACCCCATTAAAAGCAGGGTTGGTCCCATTCTGTCACCGATCATTTGTCCAACAGGCTCAAAGGTCTTTATCGAGTACCCCAGATTGCCTTGAAATAGCTGATTCAGCCATTTGACATACTGCATCCATATAGGATCTAATAGGCCCATCTTTAACTTCATGGCTTCTAAATTTTCCGGTGACGAACTCGGATTTATCATCATATCAACTGGATTTCCCGGAGCAAGTTTAACAATCATAAAATTAATAATCGTAATTCCGAATAAAACGGGGACTGCAATAAGAATCCTTCTGATCATGTAAGTAAACAAAATGTTTCACCCTCTATTCCTTTGAAAAAAAGCAGGCCACACTGTGGTCGATTCCTAGCAATTCCGGCTCTTGCTCTCGGCAAATCTGCCCAGCTAATGGACACCGTGTATGAAATCGGCAACCACTAGGTGGATTAACCGGACTCGGAACATCTCCTTCTACGAGGATTCTTTCCTTTGAACGCATCCTCGGGTTCGGAACCGGATAAGCTTGTAATAGTACTTGTGTGTATGGATGCTTTGGATTTTTGAATATCTCTTCTTTACTCGCCAACTCGACAATCTTACCTAAATACATCACAGCGATTCGATCGCTAATATATTTAACAGCACCTAAACCGTGACCGATAAACAAGTAGGTAAGATCCAGTTCCTTTTGCAAATCTTTCAGCAAATTTAATATTTGCGATTGAATAGACACATCTAATGCAGACACCGGTTCGTCGCAAACGATTAATTTAGGATTCAGCGATAATGCTCGTGCAATACCAATGCGTTGACGCTGACCGCCGGAAAATTCATGCGGATATCGATTTTTATATGATTTGGGCAACCCAACCATTTCGATCAGCTGATCCACTCGCTTTTGAACGTCTTCACCATGAACAATATGATGAACTTTTAACGGTTCACTCAGTATTTCTTTGATTCGCTTTCGCGGATTTAAAGAAGAATAGGGATCCTGAAAAATCATTTGCATTTTGGGACGAATACTCTTCATTTGCGTTTGAGAGTAAGCTGATATATTCTCTCCCTGAAAAAAAACGTTGCCGTCTGATGGGTTTTCCAACCGAATTAATGTTCTTCCGATTGTCGATTTACCGCACCCCGATTCTCCGACCAGCCCCAATGTCTCACCTGCGAAAATATGAAAGCTGACGCCATCTACCGCTTTAACGTGTCCGACCGTTCTCGAGATAATTCCTTTCTTTATGGGGTAATACGTTTTGAGTCCTTCAACTTGTAATAACGGTGCTTGTTGTGTTTTTTCCTGCATATTCATTAGGCACATCCTCCCCCTTTTCGATGTCCGCTTCACTCAACCAACAACGAACGGCGTGACCCTCCCCTAATTGAAAGAGAGGAGGACTTTGCAAACATTTTTCCGTGGCATAGGGGCACCTTGATTGAAACCTACAGCCTTGCGGCATATGAAGAAGTGACGGTACCGCCCCTGGAATTGAAACAAGTCTTTCATCCGACTCGCATACCAAATGAGGAATTGATTTCATCAACCCTATGGTGTAGGGATGCTTAGGATTTTCAAACAGCGTAAAAACATCAGCTTCTTCTACAACTTGCCCTGCGTACATGACCATGACTGTATCTGCCATTTCCGCCACAACACCTAAATCATGTGTAATAAGCATCATCGCCGTCCGGTACTCATCACGCAGCTTTTTCATTAATTCGAGAATTTGTGCTTGTATCGTTACATCTAAAGCGGTTGTCGGTTCATCAGCGATAATCAACTTAGGTTTACAGCTTAACGCCATGGCAATCATCACTCTTTGACGCATTCCTCCTGATAAAGCATGGGGGTATTCTTTCATAATCGCTTCAGCGCGAGGAATACCGACACTTTTTAACATTCCCACCGCATACGCTTTAGCATCTGAGGATTCCATGCGCAAATGATGTTGAAGACCTTCTATTAACTGATTCCCAATTGTAAATACCGGGTTTAAAGCGGTCATGGGCTCTTGGAATATCATGGATATCTCGCGTCCTCTTATCTTCCTCATATCGCTTTCCGATAATTGAACAAGATTTTTCCCATTTAATAGAATCTTTCCTTTTTTAATGCTTCCGTTTTTGCCTAACAATCGCATGACGGATAGAGAGGTAACGCTTTTACCGCAGCCCGATTCGCCCACGATAGCAATTGTCTCTCCAGGCCTTAATTGAAAGCTAACCTCGTCAACGGAAACGACTTCGCCTTGCTCCGTACGAAATGAAGTTTGCAGTCCGCATACTTCCAGTAAATTATCCATCATATCACCACAATTTTTAATAGTAGACAGCGCTTACATTTTGACCTTGCATGAGAACCTTGTGCTCTACTCCTTTGTCTCCAAAACATCGGAGTCCGAATGAATATGAGTCATTTTTTTTGTCATTAAACTAACAATCACTAAGATTATGAGATTAAAAAATAAAGCGATAATTCCGTCGTTTAAGTCTTTCATTGCTTGGGGAAGATACGGAAATAGCCTGCCAATATTCATGTTCCCTAAGTCCATAAAAGAAACTAACGCTCCTCCCGTTATTATTCCGGCAAATGCTCCCTGTTTGGTCACAAAATTCTTTTTCATCAAACTGGCAAAAAAGGCAGGAGCGAGTTGCGTGATAAAATTGTAAGCAATGATAGCGATACTAAAAAGGCTGCTTCCGCCTTTAAAGGTCAAGTAAATCGCTACGAGAGAAACAAGGGGAACCAGGTACTTTACCAGTTTGGCAATCTGATAGTCCGTTGCCGATGGAGTGAATACGCGATATACATTTTTAGCAAACAATGTTGATATTGTCATCAATAGCAAAGAACTTGGTACTAAAGCGGCCAACACACCAGTTCCGCCAATTAGGCCTACAAACCATGGATCAAAATCCTGTTTAGCAAATTGCAGCAAAATAAGATCGGCTTCTTTTCCTTTTAACTCCGGCGTCTGTAAGACAGCTGCAAATCCGACAAAAAAGGCAAACAACAAAATCAATTGATACATCGGCATTAGAATGGCATTTTTACGCAGAGCCTTTTCGCTGGAGGCAGCAAAGATGGGAGAAAACCCGTGCGGCCACATATAAAATCCAATGGAGCTTAAGATAATGGTCGATATATACCACGATACGCTCATTCCTTGTTCCGGAAGTACAGCAAAGTTCGGTTTTGCTTGGTCAATAGCCTCAAACATATTTTGAAAACCACCGTAATAATGGATAGGAAAATAAATACCTAAAAATACGACAATGCCAAGTATCAGAATATCCTTCAAAACAGATGTCAGGGCAGAACCGTGAATACCAGAAATGATTACAAAAATGGTTACACCCATCGCTCCCACCCATATGGCGGCAGTAGATGAGATGGCTCCATAGGATGTCGCAGTCACGATATATCCTAAACCTTTGAATTGCAGTACCAAGTAGCAAGTACAGGCTACAATACCAATAGCGGCAACAAGCACGCCAAGATATGGACTTTGATATTTTTTCACAAAAAAATCCGACTGGGAAACTAATTGGTGTTTCTTTGCATACCTCCAAATAGCAGGAAAAACCCAGTAGGAGATTACCGTGGCTAGACAGCCATAGGTTACGATACTAAAAATGGAACCTCCATCCCTGTAAGCTGAGCCGCTTGCACCCAAAAAAGTGAAGGTCGTATACATTTCACCTGCAGATAAAAGAAAAATGAACAGGGTTCCCATTCCTCGGCCCCCAACCGACCACTGTTCCAAGTTCATTTCTTTCCCCTTTTTTGCCCAAATACCAATTGCAACAGAAACGATGAAAAAAGACAGGATGAAAAACACAGCGATATTCATTATCAATTTCACTTCCGATTCGCAGGATCTAGTTGATATATCATCCACAGAATACCTGTGGTTAAAAAAGACCATAATACAATCCAAAAATGAAAGAACGGCATTCCAAGAACATAGGGAGTCACTTTATTTGTAAACAAGGCTCCAACAACAAAGCCAAGAAACGGAATCATTCCAAGCCAATATATGGCTTTCATGCCCTTATCCCCCTAGATGTAATATTTTCAATGTTCCGTTCACCAATAACTTCACCCCGTATTGTAAAGCCTCTTCGTCGAACGTAAACTTGGGGTGATGGTGAGGATAAATAATCCCTTTTTCTTTATTACCGGCGCCTATTGCAACATAAGATCCTGGGACTACTTTTTGGTAAGCAGAGAAATCTTCACTTGCCATGGTCGGCTTTACGAACTCTCGACTTTCTTCGCCAAATAGTTCGCAGACCATTTCGTCCATAAATCGTGTTACAACTTCATCATTAATAGTTGGAGCATAACCGAACCTATAATCCAATTCATAAGTGGCTCCATGTGCTTCTGTAATCCCTTTTACAATGCGTTCTATAAAGGTTGGAATCTTTTCCCGCAATTCCGGGTTAAAGCTTCGAACGGACCCTCCTATAGTTGCCGTATTTGGAATAACGTTAATCGTGCTTCCCGCATGGAATTGGGTCACTGAAATCACAAGAGTTTCCTGAGCATCAAGGTACCTCGAAACAATATGTTGGATATTGGTTACGACCTGAGTCCCTATCGCAATGGGATCAATGGTTAGGTCTGGTTGTGAGGCATGCCCCCCATTACCCACAATTGTCATTTTAAAAGTATCTGCTCCAGCCATCATCGGACCGTAACTCAAACCAATTTTCCCTAAAGGTAGCGTCGACATCAGATGGGCACCGATGATCATATCTACCCCATCAAGTACACCGGCTTTAACCATCTCTTGGGCACCACCAGGCGGAAGTTCCTCTGCATGTTGAAATAAAAAGCGCACTTCTCCCTTAATTTGATGCTTTTGCTGTGCAAGTATCTTTGCCACGCCAAGCAGTATCGCGGTATGGCCATCATGACCGCAAGCATGCATGACACCTTTATTTTGCGACACAAAGTCAAAATCGTTCTCTTCTTCAATTGGAAGCGCATCCATATCCGCTCGAAGTGCAAGCACCTTCCCAGGCTGCTGACCTATCAAACGAGCCATAACACTCGTTTTTGTCGGACATGAGATTTCCAAATCACCAAAACTTTGCAGCGTTTCATAAACAAATTGGGCCGTTTTTTCTTCATGAAAGGACAGCTCAGGATACTTATGCAAATATCTTCGCCATCCAATCACTTCCTCTTCTATAGCAACAGTTAAATCATGATTCATTGTCATTTGAGACACCCATTTTCAACTCCTTTTTTTAACCTTACTTAATATTATTTAATTTAGGTAGTATTAAGGAATTAATTCCTTAAATAAAGTATAGTGTTTCGTAAGTATAATTTCAATATATTTTTGAAATTAAAAAAAGCACCCATCCTGGATGCTTACAATAATCGATAAATTTTACTTGGCCTTCCACGTGTGGCATGCGCTTCTTGGCCAATGCATTGTGCTAAATCAACATCGCACATATCTGTAACAATACGCCGTACATTGCGCTCAGTCATGTCAAGATGTGTCGATAAATCCTTTGTTGTAAAATCGCGCCATCCCATTTTTTGTATGAGAGCCAATATTTTTTTATACGTTTTTACATTGATATTCGCATTTTTTAACTTTTCAATAAGGACTTCATTTTGGGTGCGGCTGGCATATTGGAGCACTTTTTTTTGGCCGGGTGACTCGACAATCTTGCCATCATCTTGAACAATCACAATTTCGCGCTGCTTCATCACCTTTGAATGTTGTATAGCACGAAAAGCATTGATTTCCGCTGAATAAGCAGTATCACCAAAGCCAATTCCAACGGCAACGGTTGAATCTGCTTCAAAAGCCAATTTTTGAACGGTCTCTTCGAGTGTACTAATTTCTCGTTCAATAGCCCCGCGGGAACTAAAAATCATGTATCTGCCGTTTCCCTTTTCTGAAAAAGAACCATTTATTTTTTCACCAAGTTGAATCAACATTTCTTTTAGCCGAAGCTCCAAGTACTGTAAATGATAAGGAGTTTTCATTTCCTCTGCTACTTTGTTAAAATATTCAACTTCAATGATTTCAACGCCAATTTGTGTGTCTTTGAAGTAGGAAGTCTTTACTTTTTCTGAAAGAATCCGAAGCGTTTGCAGTATTTCCATCCTACTCATCGACATCCGGTAGGCTGGAATACCCTTTTCCCTTAAAGCTTCACACACAGATGGAAAACAAGAAATAGCGCCTTCTGTTTTTCCCTCATTCCATAAATTTAAGTGAAAATGCAATATTTCATTCGTATCAACATCTAACTCAAACACTTTCGTATAAATCTTTGGGAGTTTTATATTTAACTGTAACAATGCTTCTTCACTAATATTGTTAGATGACATCGTATCAACACTTAGCAGCTCAATAATTTTCCCTTGTTCATAGATCATCTCGATAAAAGATTTATAAAAACCCGATTCCGCAGCAGGAATATGGACCATTATTTTATCAATACCTAGCGTTTTTTTTGCAATTTCATAGGGAAGTGGACCAGAAAAAAGCCATGCGTGTACATGAGAATTATGCTCTATTACAATTTTCTCTACCTCTTCGGTGTTTACATAAGGAAAAGAGATGAATTCCAAGTCATGTTTATATTCTTCTGCCAAATCTAAAATCTGCTCTATAGAAGTTTTTAGACCGACTATTCCGATTTTATACATCCGGTAATCGACTTCCTTTATCATCTGTGATAAATTCATGTAATTTTATTTATGATTGTACTGTCATTATAAGATAAGTCATGAGTTATTCCAATATCCTCGTTAGAGCAAAGAAATCGCGAAGTTTGTTCTCTCAAGCTTTTATTCTATTAATGGAGGACTCGCAGTTCATTTTGATATATTGAAAATTTATCCTTATTGCGGATTACAAGAATTAATATAGGACGATTCGTGTGTCAATGATATGGGAATATTTATACATCGCTATCCGATTTTATCTTTTTCGCAAAAAGTAATGGTAAAAGCGGAAATATGATCCGATAAAAAAAAGAAAAACCGCCATTTAGGCGGTTATGAATCGGACTATTTTCTTGTCACCTGGCAACAGGGAACATTCCGGTAGAAATGGCAATGCGGTTCCAAGCATTAATCGTGTTGATCGCCATGATAAGAGTCACATATTCCTTTTCGTCAAAATGCTCCCTTACTTTCTCATAAACGGCTTGTGGTACACCATTCTCCGAGATTCGGGTCACAGTTTCTGTCAACTCTAGCAATGCTCTTTCTTTGTCGGAATAAAAGGGGGCTTCACGCCATGCAGTGAGTAAATTAATCCTTTGCTCGGTTTCACCCATATTCCGCAGATCCCTTGTATGCATGTCGATGCAATAAGCGCAACCGTTGATTTGTGACGCTCTTATTTTGATAAACTCATATAACTTTTCATCTAAACCGCTTGATTTAATAAAACCTTCCAGCTTCAGCATCGTTTGCAATGCTTCTGGATTTGCTTTGCTATGCGTTAATCTAACTTCCATGTGAATCTCCTCCATTAACGATTAATTTTGGTTTGCCTCTATAAGACAAATAAGTCCGGAGATTTGTGACATTCCAGCACGGAAGAAATATGTTGCAGTTTATCTGGATTCAAAATCAGAAAAACCTGATTTGCTTCCAGCTGATTCTCATCCATATCAAAACAAATAACCATATCAGCGTTTTGATCCTTTAGGAGTACAAGACCGGTTTGACCGTTGATGAGAATTGGAAGCCATTGCCCCTGCAGCGAGCCTTTCGCTGCAATACCTTCGAAGAGGGACTGAATACGTTGCTTGCCGAATATGGTTTTGAGAGCTGCTCGTCTTTTTCCACCGCCATCAGAAATAAGCACGGCATCATCGGTCAGCAAGGAGACAAAATCTTTAAAGTTTCCCGTATGAACAGCATGCAAAAATTTCTTCACAAGTGGTTCTGATTCCCCCAGTTCCCTCAAATTCCGCTCCTTTCCTTGGTTAACTTTCACTTTTGCTCGGCTATAGATTTTACGGCAATTGATTTCAGTTTTATTTAGCATTTCTGCGACCTCGCCGTACTCATAGCCAAGCACTTCTCTCAGCACGAATACAGCTCTCTCCACAGACGATAACTCCTGAAGCAGTACAAGGAAAGCATAGGAAATGGTTTCCTCTTGAACAACCTGTCCCATGGGATCATGGTTGTTTACCATTATCAAGGGTTCGGGCAGCCAAGCACCAACATAAATTTCTCTTTGCTTGCTAGCTGATTTCAAGTAATTCAGGCAGCGGTTGGTCATCATTTTGACTAAATAAGATTTCAGGTTGCTGATGTGATCCGTATCTAACGTTTTTAGGGATGTAAACAGATCCTGCACCATATCTTCCGCGTCAGACACAGAGCCTAGCATCCGGTAACCTACTGAGAATAGTAGATGCTTATACGTACGATAAATCGTTTCGAAGTCCATAAGATACATTTATCTCCAATCTTCTGTAATTATTCCCCTACTTTCAAAAGTAATTCAGTCACCTTTTGGGAGGCTATTATTACTTATTATAACGATTATTCAAGCCATCGTCCTCAGTTCATGCATCCTTTCCCTTCTTCATCCTGCCCAAACTTGATATTGGGTGAACATTTCATGAAATCCTGCACATAATAAGGAAAGGACAGGCCGAATGCAATCATTCGTCTGTCCTCTCTGCAATTGCACACTCTCGTGTGACGTCATAATTATTGAGAATTTATAAGTTCAAAACGTTGGTATACCAACCTCAAATTTCACATTTTTCACATTATGATCGCTTAAGAATCCAGTTCCCCGGCTGGGATTCGTAACCAAGCTTGCGGTTTACGGCTAGCATAGGCGCGTTGGTAGAGTGATTATTGGTTCGCAGCTGCTTCACACCGTTTGCGTGAGCAAATCGAATGGATAGAAGTTTTAGCGTATGAGCGATCCCTTTTCCTCGATATTCCTTAACGACTCCTGTAAATAGCGTGTACATTTCGTTGCCTTGCGGTACAAGGCAAGTAATACCCGCAATTTCTTCCCCTGCCATCGCAATAAAAATATAGCGCGGGTTCATCCGACGAACCATAGCGGCGAACGTTTCAAACGGAAAATCAAGCGCGCCTTGAGAGTCTGGCGTGTCGCCTGAGAGCTGCTTCACTACCTGATACAAACGCTCCATATCGTCCTCAAGCGAAAAATGCTCGAAAGTTCGGAATGTAATACCGTGTGCTTCAGATGCCCGAATACCAATGTCGATCGTTTCTAACGGAAACGATGTCAGATCCAGCACAGACTCGAACTGGTGCGAATTTAACGTAAAGCCACGGCGCTCCGCCCAAGCCCTGGCTTCAGGATTGTTGTCCCTAACGGCAGTCTGCAAGCCGATGGGCTGTTCTTCCTGTATCCAGAGTGCGAGAGCCTCGTCCAGCATCTGCCCGTAGCCCCGTCCGCGATGCGCGGCGTCGACAATGATGGTTTGGCTTAAGAAGCCTTGCGGTGTCATCCCTGTGGCGTGCAAGAGCTGAGCCATTCCAACGACTTCGTTATTTACAGTAAAGACGATCCTTTTATAAAACGGATACGTTTGTATTCTTGCCTCCTGCATCTCAAACATGTCTTCGCCAAGCGGCACGTTGCTCGTTTGATTGAGCAGCTTACAAACATCCGCCTTATCGGATTGTTCATACGGGCGAACGATGATTTGCATATGAGATCACACTCCTGTTTGATACTTCAATGCTTTTAGCAAGTAGAAATTGAGCAAGGTAGTAGGAGATCATCACCCCGTAACTCGCCCATGAAACCGATGTGACAAACATATTCCAAGCAAGCAGCGAATCAGACATGAAGAATATAATTGCACCTGCTATGGCAATCCAGCTCCTACTAATAACAGCGCTCCAAATCATGATAGAAATCACGACGACATAAACCAACACCGGGATCCATAATCCAGTATTTCCGTTTGCAAGCATGCCTTCATGAAGTCCTCGTAGTAACCAAAAGGAGTATGCCAAAATCGGAATAAGACCAAGTAAATGGAAGGGAGCAAACCGAGCCGGCTCCAGATCAGCTCCCACTCTCCATCCAGCTTGGCAAGCCCGCTGTGTTCCCAATCCCACTCCGACAAATCGAGAATACCTTTCACTGCCGACGGCTGAGAGCCTTTGCCTAAAGCAGAACCGCCAGGAAGCAGTACGCAAAATAACAAGACAAGAAACAGTACATATGGTTTGTAAAATAATTTTCTCATACGGCCTCTCTCTCACAATAAAGTTCGCTTAATCTAAGAGTATGCTACGCAAGGATTTCAAGGTCAAAAAAAGGGACTTTTCCCCACCTTGACAAAGTTTTTCGATGAACTAACAAAAACCCCCAAGAACTGACATAGTCATAATGTATATTCTTCAAGAATTTCTCTTTTCCTTTGGGGAGCTGTTATACATGCAAGCTTAATGCGTCGGGGCCTGACGAAGTCTGCGTTAGATAACTTATCTTAAGGATGTCTAAACACACACATCCCACAGGGCGAAGCCAGGTCTGCATGTTGACCAACACCCCATTTTTCATCATGCCGCCAAACTACAAAAAGGCCACCGATGCACCGGCAGCCTTCCTGCATTTTTTCAACAACAGTTTTATATGTCTTTATTCAACATCATTTCGAGAATAAGTTTATCAATCTCAGATGTTGCCTCATTACCTATACGGCAAAAGTTGTCGATCGTCTTCTCTGCTTCATTTTCGATAAATCCATTCGTTGAGGAAATCGTCATTCCTTTTGATGCGAGAAGCGCTGATTGTACCGCTGCACTCGTACAGGTCGCTACTTTCATAGCGCAGCCGCCTTTTGCTCCATCGCACATCATCCCGGATACATTACCGAGCATGTTTTGGATCGCCGCTTTAATCTCCGTTTTCCCTCCGCCAAGCAGATAGGTAATGCCGCAGCTTGCACCCGTACCGGATACGGTGACCCCGCATAATGCGGATAATCGCCCAAACTTGGATTTGATATGAATGGTGATCAAATGGCTTAGCGCAACAGCGCGAATGAGTTGCTCCTCAGAGGCACCAAGCTTTTCTGCAGCCGCTACAACAGGGTTTGTCACCGCAATGCCTTGATTTCCGCTTCCCGAATTCGCCATCACCGGCATGGAGGAACCTGCCATGCGAGCATCCGATCCAGCTGCTGCAAGTGCCATCGCATGAGAAATTAAATCGTCGGACAAAATACCTTTTTGCACATTTTCTTTTATCGTTTTACCGACTTCCAGACCATACGCATGTTCCAAACCGTCTAATCCTGCTTTACGGTTAAGCTCGATACTTTGCTTGACCAAACCGAGGTCCGCAAGATCCACCGTGTTCACGAATTCCACAATCGAATCAATCGTTAGCTCGCTGCGATCTTCTTTAGAACTCTTGAAACTCGCGTTGGCACAGCCTCCCATATCAACGATCTGTCCATCAACTTCGATCAAAGTGATATTCGTATGATTATCCGTAATAACAACCTTCGCATACCTTTTATCAGCTTCAATAATAACCTCAATATATAATTTCTTTGGCGTATCGGCGAGATGGACAACAGAAATCCCTCGTTCTACCATATCCTGCGCCACAGAAATATCTTCGGGCTTAATATCGGCAAGCACTTCTAGCTGCTTCTCCGCATTACCGGCAATTGCACCTAACGCAGCGACAAAATCGATCCCTGTCAGGCAAGTTCCGGGTATACCTACTGCAAGTGCATTCTTGATTATACCTGCGCTTGCATATACCGTAATTTTATTGATAGTGCCATCCACATAAGTCCTAGCCTTTGCCGCAGCTAAGGCAATCGCAACCGGCTCCGTGCAGCCCAGCGCGACAACGAGTTCGTTTTGCAGTATGTTTATGAATGTATTCGTCCTCATGATGAGCCTCCCTTAACACCGAAAGGCACCAAAAGACCTTCGACTGATTCTTAAAATATACAATAGTTGCTTCACTTAGTTCAACTCGTAAATTTTGAGAACGGTTATGAAGTGTGTTGCTCTTAGCTCGCTCGTTCCTTTTTTGCAGACAAGGAAGCGAGTGCAGATTCATTGAATCCTTTAATTATGAGCCATAAAGCTAGAATCATTTCATTAGCTGCTACTGGCAGCGCCAAAATAGCACCCCAAAAAGAAACTTGTTGAATGACACCGAACATGACTAACAAGGCACAAATAAAAACAAGTATTGCCCCTGTCATACCCAAGATGGAGATAAACCTGGGTACCAGCTTGGATTTATAAAATATATAACTGTACATCATCGTGTTGATGCCCAGCATGAAAAGAGGCCCAAGCAGAAAGGTCCAGTCATGTACGGCTTTTAATACTATACCTGAAGCTTGAAAAGAGGCGGTATCCGGAGCCGCTGCTGCTGCAAATTCCCGGCTTAAGGTCAACAGGGACAGAACGCTGATTATACCAATAGTAATAATAATGGCTTCAAGAAACCTAAAGCAAAGATGCCAAAGAGCAATAGTTTCATTATATTTTCTTAAAATTGGAAACATTGTAGTTGCAGTACCAACCGCTGAAACGACAAGCATTAACTCCATAAGCGCTCCCAGTATCACCTGGTTGGCATGCTCGGAACCTTTCCTCAGGTAATCCGGACCATTTAGTATAGGATCGTATAAAAGAAGACCTATTATCGCCGTAACCGCTGCAAGTATAAACAGTACGCCCACAATCAATGCGCTCTTTTTATTAGCATTCATTTGTTTAGCTCCTTTTTTGAATTATGTCTATCTTCCCTCAGCGCCACTGATCTCCGCGCTTCTTCACGTAGTGTGCAAACACAAAGCGCCAAGGGATGATGAAAGGAATAATCACGGCTATCAAGCATGCTGAGGCCGTCGCCCAGGTTGACTCGTCCATTTGACCGGAGTACCACAGTGGGAGCGCAACGAGAATCAGCCAGATCGACTTCCACACCAATTCCCACAAAAGCAAAGGCAGCATCTGCAGCGGATACCGCAGCCCCAGAACTGACAGAGCCGAAAAGGCGGCCAGCATGCATTGGACCACTCCTTCCATAAGTTCCCACGGCTTTTCGTGGTGGATGACTCCAGGCCATACCACGATACCGAGCCCCACGACGATAAGAAGGTACAGCGCCCTAAGCAAATAAAGACGAAACAACGAGACCTCCACAATTATTGCTGTTTTCGTGTTAGTATTCATTTGTTTATCTCCTTTTTTGAATTCATGTCCTCACAGTGATGACTACATTTCCCTTTTTGTGCCCTTTCTCGACATACCTATGCGCCTCGGGAATTTGTTCTAACGGAAAGTATCTATCGATGACCGGTTTTATCTTTCCTCCCTCAATAAGCTCCTTCAGGAAGACTAGATGTTCAACACGGACCTTTTGTGACATATTCACATTCACATAGGTTCCGTTCGGGCGAAGCATTTTCTTGCATGTTGATTTTGTGATTTTCGATATTTTCGATATTTTTTTCCCAACGGCATCAAAGATTAAATCATAACGTTCTCCACTCGATGTAAAATCCTGTTTCGTATAATCAATTACCTTATCTGCTCCTATAGATTGCACCAATTCAAGATTCGCAGTGCTGCATACCCCTGTTACGTCCGCCCCAAAATATTTGGCAAGCTGTAACGCATAAGTACCTACACTTCCAGAAGCGCCATAAACAAGAACCTTCATTCCACTCGCAATATTTCCTCTTTTAAGAGCATTCAATGAGGTTATGCCCCCAATAGGAACAGCCGCGGCCTCCTCATACGTCAAATTGGTCGGTTTTATAGCTAATACGCCATCTTCAGGCAGACATTTGTACTCGGCATATGCACCAAAGCCAATACCACAGTACGCAAAAACTTGATCGCCCTTCTTAAATTTTTTAACATTCTTGCCAACCACCTCGACTTCCCCAGCTAACTCAAACCCTAATATCGTTACTTTTTTGGGTCTTAGGAAACCATTGTAAAGTCTTGCAAGGAAGGGGTCAGCCTTTCGCATCCGCCAATCCCCTGCTGTTACCGTTGTCGCATAGTTTTTCACCAGTATTTCATTGTCCTTGGGTGTAGGTTTTTCTAACTCTTTCAGATGAAGAACATCAGGCGATCCGTAATTGGCGTATACAATTGCTCTCATATTTATCTCTCCTAATTAATAATTCTTCTTCATCCAATCCGTGATACCAAGACCCTCTGATTCATGTAAGTCATCCACATCAGCCATTCTTAGTAATGATCCGTCTTTGATCGCAATGAAGCAGTCCAATAATGATTCAATTTCCGCAATCTCATGGCTTGTCATGATGAGTGTCTGAGATTCCAAGTCAACATAAGAAATCATTCCCTTAACGATAGATTCTCGCACCATGGGGTCAAGTCCGGACAATGGTTCATCCATTAGAATGTAGGGTACTTCTCTGGCCAAAGTAAGCATGATTTTTAATCGACCACGATTTCCTTTCGAGAGGTCTTTGATTTTCATATGAGGCTCCAGCTGCGTAAACTTCATGATTTCTTCCGCTTTAGCCATGTTAAAGTCCGTATATTGGGAAGCCTGAAAATCCATCGCTTCACGTACTGTGAATATAGAATAAAAAGAACCCAGCTCCGATAAATAAGAAACTACTTTGCTGATTCTTCGATTGGCAGTCTCTCCATTTACGGTTACCCTCCCACTCGTAGGAAGCGATAGTCCGGAAATAAGTTTCAATAGCGTTGACTTCCCACTGCCGTTCTCACCCACAATGCCAATAATTTTACCTACGGGCAAAGTGAGTGAAATGTTATTGAGTACGGACTGCTTAACATATTTTTTAGAAACATTCGTCAATTGAATCAAATTACTCATCTCCTTTATCAAATTTGCTTAAGTGGTCCTGGAGCCCTGATATGATTTCATAAGAGCTGAATCCCATTTCCTGCATGACCTGGACGAAAGAAAGGATTTGCTCATTTTTTAAATTTTCACGTTGTTGTACCAAACGATCCTCTTGTTCCGTGACAAATGTACCTTGACCTCTTTTTGTTTCCAGAATACCCTCACGCTCCAACTCACTGTAAGTACGCTGAATTGTGTTTGGATTAACACTGTACTTTATCCCCATTTCTCGGACAGAAGGAAGCTTCTCACCTGCTTTCAATTCTTTGCTTACAATCTGTCGATTGATTCGATCCGCTAATTGCAGATAAATTGGCTTTGAAGCATTAAATTCTTCCATTCTTACACCTCAACTTTATTGTCAACGATCCATGCGCTCAGAAAGAATAATCCAATGATAAAAATGAAGGTATACAAATATTCTCCTGCATATGTTTGTATAGGTTGTATTGAAAAAGTAGGGAAATTATAAGTAATACTCCCCCATTTCGTTACTAAACTATACAGTTTAGTGGATTCCAATAGGACAGATATCCAACTAGGTATGATAACTGCCCCAATAACTACTAACCAGCTCCAACGCCCGATTGCAAATTTAAGGAATTGGTATAGCGCCCAAAGAAATAACACCCAAACGCCAATGATGATAGAAATTACAATAATATGAAGAAATATTAATAATCCCGATATCCAAATATCCGTCCAGTACGCTTCAATTAAGTTGAACTTGGGTATGATTAGCAATCCAGACATCACGTATAACATCAATAATGAAATAACGAGCATCATCAACCCGTTCACTATCTTACTAATTAACAATGTAGAAGCCGGCCCAGGATTATGCAGCCATATATGTAGCTGATTTGCCTCTGTTTTCAAACTGATAAATACAACAATCGGAACATATAAAACATGAAGTATAACGCCAACTACTAAGGGTAAGAAAATAAGTAAGGTATGATCTGCTTTCATCCCCATATATAACGTCAACATGACAACCAATAAATTAATTACAAGCCCTACGAAAAATACGGTTCTTGTTAATTTAAAATCTTTTTTAAATAAAGCTACCCATGCCCTCATCCAAATCTCTCCTTCTTAATGAAACTAAACAATTGAATTACTGTATTAATTCAATAGTACACTAAGACATTACGTATGTAAATAGACAATAAAAAAAGAAGCAAGAAGGAATACCTTCTTTACTCCCTGAGTACGTGAGGGCGAGACCGCTTCATTATCGTGCCTTTTTGTTATTTCGAACTTATTCCAATACGACTGTTCGTAACCTTTTCAACTTCAAGCTAAGCCAAATCGTCAATGGAATAATGAGCTGAAAAATAATTGCGTAGACAGTATTCACCTAGAGTTCCAACGGCCACGATATACTTAATGAGGTTCGTCGTTATGATGCAAGCAATCGGAATAAGGAATTTTGTCAGATTATAGAGTCCGTATGTTACGCCAATATGTCAAAATAAAATAACCCCGTAAAACACAAAAGACACCGCAACTTACAATTGCGATGTCTCCTAATTATCCTTTGGACAAACAAAAGTGAAATCATAGTAACAAACGGCTTGAAAGAGCATGTCAATGTGGAGCGGTTCGATTCACGGTGTCTGTGGTAAACAAACATCTTCCCAGTACCTATCCTCCGCTTGCCTTTTGCAAAGCGCCCGCTGCACCGGGTAAAGGACCCTTTCCCAATTTTATCCAAGTCGATCTTCCGACAGTTAGCGTCATGCTAGATCTCTTCCCACAATCTCCTGATGTTATCGAGGCTAATCTTCGTACCGGCTTTGCATTCCTCCATCCCTTCGAATTCAAGCGAAATGTACCCGTCGTAGCCGGAGTTTTTCACCACACGAAGGACTTCCCGCATATCGATGTCTCCGTGACCGACAATGGCACCGCGCAAATAATTGCCGCTTATGACAAAGTCCCGAGCGACGTCCCACCGCATATATGCTTCGAATACACGGCCGCTTCAGAAGGCCACGCCAGCTTATCATCCGTAAAACTCCGCTTCATCCAAAGCATATCATCTCCTTCATACCCCATTTCGGCAGATGACATCCAGCCCATTTGAGGCGTTAAGCTCAATTCTACTTTCTGTCTAGCAGCGGACGTAAGCTCGATGATGAGCATATTTTCAGTCGCGCTCACAAAGCCCGAAGCTCGATCTGCTTTTGTTTCCGCGTATAAAACTGACCGACAATATCCGCGGACTGCAGATGCTGCTCCACCTGAAAACGTTCAAAGTCAACGGATTCCATTGTCATATCGAGAATGCCGATCGGACAAGGGAAGCCGAATATGTGATCGGGGCTCAATCTTCCTTATCCCTCGAGCGGCCTCCAAAAATCGTTTTTGGATATACAAAAGCGAAGGCTTTGTGGGAAATTTCCCAATACGACGCCGGTATCGCCATTACGGACAATCGGTCCATCTACTACCTTGTTAGTCGGTACATGCTTGGGGACTCTGTAAATACATGTTTATAGGATTTTGAAGTGTACGGGATATGTAGCTGAAATCAAAAATAAATATTGCCAATTCATGATATTGGTGTTTCATATACAACTTTACAAAGATACATCTTAAGCTTCTGATACTGTGAAAGCAGCTGAAGCCCATTTATATTCTGGATCTTCTTGAGTGCCATCTTTATAAGTGGATATTAATGCCCAACGATCAGCACCTGAAATATTAGGGTATGAAGCATGATATAACAGATCGTGAAATATTATGGCGTCCCCTTGCTTAGCAGGTAAATCGATAACCAAATCTTTGTCTATATCTTCTTGGTGAAGACGATTAACGAATCCAAGTCCATCTGAAGAATCTGCACCATGGTTTTTTTCACCAAACAAATGTGATCCAGGCACTACTTGCAAACATCCATTTTCCTTAGTTGCATCATCAAGAGCAATCCATACAGAGTACTTGTGGCTACCTTGCCAATAGGGATAATCTTGATGCCAAGGAGAACCAAAATTCTTTGTTGAATTTTTGAACACTAATTTATCATTCATGAAAACAACATAGCTTCCGATAATTTCCTTCAGCGCATTCACTAATTCCTGATTTGCAGCAGCCTGTTTAAATAATTGACTTCTTGAGGTTAATCCTAGAAATACACCAGAATTATCAATATCATCGATTTTATTGACTATAGCTAATGCTTCTTGTTTAAGTTGGATAACTTCTTCATTGGAAAATAAACTATTAATTATTGTATACCCTTTTTGTGCAAATTCTTCTGCATAATGTTTATTCATCATGAATCCTCCTTGAGTTCAATATTGACCACTCCATTGTAATGCTCGAACTTCAGTTGGTGTTTTTCCAGTCTTTCGCTTTACTAATCGAGAAAAATGAAAAAGGGTGCTAAAACCACATTGACTGGCTATTTCACCTATAGATAATCCTGTTGTACGCAGTAACTCAAGGCCACGTTCAATTCGAATGGTCCATAGATATTGAATAGGTGAACTGCCTTCGTTCTCGCGAAATAGTCGAATAAGATGGCTTGGAGAAATGTTTGCAATTTGGGCCAACTTTTCCAAGTTTATCTTTTGGTTCAAATGATCACCTATATAGGACTTGACGGTCAGTATTTCTGGATTTTTGATTGCAGAGGAACGATTTTGACAATCATCTGCATAAATTTGAATAGCTGCAAGGCCGAGAATATGAAAGCTATCATAATCCGTTGTTGCGAAACTCTGGTAATTAAGCATTAAATCAATCAGTTGGTTTAAAGACGAAGAAAGTGTGCAAACGAGTGGTAGTTGATATAATTCAGGTACTATCTCCATAATATTTATCATTGGAGTGATAGTAACCCAACGGTGCCATGACTCACTTAGTTTACTAAATTGGATAGAAACAGTTTGCCCAGGGAGAATCAATAAGACGTGGCCCATGCTTACCTTGAACAAATTCCCATCAATATCCACCTCCATGGATCCAGAATGAAGTAATACTAGTTGGATTTCATTGTATAAACGTGGACCGTATTTACCTGAAATAGGATAAATAACGGTTCCCGCCATACATCTATTCATTTCAAAGTGGGGAATTTTTAAGAATGATCTCATCGAATTAGTTCCTCCTACTTTCATATTTATCTTATCAAATTATATAACGATCATACATGGTTGAGATAAGCATAATTATATCCACAATGATTATTTTTATGAATTTTCTTGGATTATTTTTGTCTGAAATTATCAACCTAATCATAACTGATGGCAGCAGCAGAATGAAATCCCTTGTCTCCAAACTCGCAAATAGGTAATCTAATTTCAATAACAGATAACCCTCTCTCAAGCAGCAATTTTAGCGTGCTTGACGAGAGGGTTTATTTTAATTCCCGCATGTTTCCGTTGTAGATCACTCGAATCGTGAGAGAACTGATCATATAGTTAATCACTGCACCAGTCTGGAAATAACGCTTCTAACCTTTTGGCATTCCACAAACAAATATCCCATAGCTCACTAACAGGTTGATTCGAGAACGGCAGCGTAGGCATATAGTTTGGTGGACCGTATTCAAGGGTAATCGAGAGAAAGGAAGCCTTGCCGGCTATACGGTTCTTCACGATTTGTCGCCACCATGCTTCATGCGCTGCTAACTCTGCCGCGTACTCGGGAGCTCCCGGGTGAGGAACTTGCGGCCCCTGACTATGCCCGACACGTGCATGTACATGAATGGTACGTTCCATCGCAAGATGCAAGACCTCCGATTGATCTTCCAGCAACGATTCACAAACACAGCACCAGTGGCTAAAATCGGCGGCGATTTTAAGTGCAGGAAATTCATCAAGCAGCGCTGCTGTATTCCAAGGCGTAAACATGGCTCGATGACGGTGAGTCTCATGAGCGACTTGGATCCCAACTTCTTCTTCTACAGCAAGCGCAGTTTGAAAGAAGCTCTTTTGTTCTTTCCACTCCATGCAGTCTCTTGCGCTATACGAAACGATAAGCACCGGATCATACTGAACTGCCTGAATGACCTGTCCGCTAAACGATCTCTCGTGATCCCCCGATGTGTATATTTGAGCAATAAATTCTTACTGATATTTTGTGAGTAGCTCACGAAACTCTTGCTCTCTTCCTGCCGAAGGAATACTCGTTTCAACTCCCGCATATCCGGCATCAGAAATCCGCTTAAATAATTGCTCATAAGAGCCCGTCATTCCCCAAGTCGATTTCATAAGTTTTAATTTCATCGTGACCTATCCTCCATTTCCTTGTGCTTCAAAAGATTGAAACCACACCAATATATATAAGAATAGAGGAAGAGCGTTAACGAAAGAAATGCATTCCATGCGCATAATAATGGACTATATGTCCAATCTCTTCCCCTGCATTCCCCACTGGTTTCCATATTGCTTCGATACAAAATTTTGAATATATAATCCATCAACAATATCATGCACTCCATTTTCTCTGCATGGAGGCAAGAGGTATATTTATGTCAGGGATAGGGTAATCAAGCATTACCTCAGCACCGAAAACTAACTTAAGAGGGGATAAGACATGTCCGACAATTTAACAAATAAGACAAACATGAAACTGAGAGACGTAGAAACGGCCAGTAAAATGATGCGGAGATATTATCGGACCGTAAAAGAAACGATGCGGGCCATGGCAGGTTATCTGCCAAAAATGTGCTGGTGGCCTGGGAAAAAATTGCTAGCCCGGCATATTTGGATGGATTCCTTACACGCTGATATGTTAAGATCCCGTACATTGGATTTACGATATCCGAGAGTGGATGTAGAAGACAATGACGATGTACATTTGCTTAGCATTTTGGAAAAACTACCTACGGCGCCCACAGACGAGCAATTTTTGAATAGCGTTTATGATGTAATCAAACCTGAGATTGTCAAGGCACTAACCCAATATTTGCAAAACTCCGATCCTCTTGACGATGCGCCTACCCATTTCTACTTTAGAAGAATCATTGATGAAATTGGCATGCAGCTGGAGGAATACCAGAATATCATGAAAGACTTTCGCGATTTCACGAATCCCGAAGCTGTCAAATGGAACCACCTTGTAAGAAGCGCTCTTTTTTCCTGCGGAGGGATTGACGGTCCCGACCGGCAAATCGACCCTTTCGCAGCCTCTTTTGTAGAAAGACCAGCTTACGAACTGCCACTGGAAGGCGGTAGAGATACATCTTGGGAAAAGGCAGTCGTACAAGTGTCCCCAAGAGCCGCAAGAAATTTTACTGAAGAACAGATTAGAGTTGCCATCGATCATGCCAATGAAGTGTGGGCATCTGAGACGCCCGCCGCTCTGATATGGGAATATAAAAACATGTCCTGGGAACTTTACTTCTGGGCTGCAAGATGGTGTTATGACGAGATGCGTCATGCAGCAATGGGGGTTGAGAGGCTTACCGCTATGGGGCTTGAGGTAGGTGTGGACTATCCAATGGTCCCTGATCACTGGCGGGCTTTTCGGGAAAGAGGTGTGAAATACCTGCTTCTTCTCCTCCATCGATTGGAACAAGGCGGGCCGATGGGAAAAGCGAAATGGAAGAAAAAATTTATCGAAATGAACGATCTTGCCGCCGCTCAAGATTGCGACTATGATTGGGCTGACGAATCCGGGCACATTTCATACGGAGTCGCATGGCTCAAAGCCGTTTTTCCGGAATGGAGCAAGGAGCGAACGATTGACGAAGGCAATAAAATAGCAAGCGAGTGGGGAGCATGGATTGGAAACCACCATAAAAACGGAACTCATGGCTACGAAATTTTTCTGGATCGAATGGACCGAAAAATGGAAGCCCTAAGCAATTCGTCAGGAAAATGAAATAGTAAGAGCAGGGTCCAGTGTAATGGAGCCTGCTCTTCTTCATACAAACCGCTAAATACTTTCACGAAATTTCTTCGCCGACACTCCAGCATATTTTTTAAACAAACGCGAAAAATAATATACGTCTGTGTACTGAAGAGACAAAGCAATTTCCTTTATGCTTGCCGAAGTATTTACCAATATTTTTTTTGCTTCGCTTATTTTCAAACGGTGAATGTACTCGTTTAAGGGATAACCTGTATGCGAACTGATTAGCCGGCGAAGTGTTGAAACCGAAAGATTATGTCTACGAGCAATCGCCTCTGCATCGATCGGATCATAAATATGATGAGCGATATCGTCCGTTACATGAAAATTTTTATTTGATTTGTTGGAAGCATGAGAACCATCTGTCATTAAGGAAAACTCATACAGAAGCGACTCCAACTGCATTGATGCACGATCCGAGTTTGCCGGTATACCGCTCTCAAGAAGTGAAGCCAAAGTCTCCAGCCTTCTAACCCATTCTGGGTCGGATCCTACCTGCATCACTTCCCCCTTTTTGATGAGACCTCTCTCCTCAAATTCCAATAGTCGACTCCCGGCTATATCTATATAATACTCTTCCCAAGAAGCGCCTTCCAAGGGGCCGTAAGCAAACTTCGCTCCGGGCCACACAAAGAACAAGCTCCCTTTATCCACTTTCTGTACAGGTTCGCCATTAACTTGATAAGTCCCTACTCCATCGGCGATATAAGCTAACGCAAAGCTTTTGAAAGTAGCGTCTTTTTGCCGGGAAATTCTCCCGGGAAGATGTCCGATTGCAGTAATAACAAGACTTTGCAAGTTGAGTTTGGATATATCCATCACTAATTCAACGATCCGAATAGGCATCGGACTGATCATATAATCCATCATCTTAGTCATCGCTTCCATTGCCTCCCCAATCGCTCATTGCTATGATTTAGGTATTGAGAGTCGCTAACTTCTTATGGCAATAGCAATTATCAGTGTAGCACGCCGCTTTCTTCGACACAATAAGGAGGTTGAAAAATGAGAATACGGATTTCACAATTTATCATCCTCTACTAAATTAGTTATTCGTGCCACTTCTTTGAAAGCGCTAACATTTACCAAATAGGAGGGTCTATCCAATGAAACAAATTATGCGCAAATTTTCTTTGTATGGTGTATTATCGCTTACGCTGCTATCCCTTAGTCTGTCCGCCTGCAGCAGCCCCGCATCCGATCCCGGAAAAACGCAAACGGAAACAAAAAAAGAAAACGAATCAAAAGGTGCAACAAAGCTGACATTCTCCAGCTTTCAGTCCGGGGATGTTGCCAAAGATTGGGAGGAAAAGCAACTTCCTAAGTTCAAGCAAGAAACAGGTATCGACATCGAGCACATCTTCATTAAACATGGAGATACGATTTCCACTCTTCTTGCCCGCAATGCGGCAGGGACGGCTACAGATGTTGCCATGTTAAGCGCAGACTATGAGAATGCTCTTGCGGCCAAAGGCATGTTGGTTAACTTGAGTGCGTTAATTAAAGAAAAAGACCCTACTTATGATCTAAGCCGATTTTTCGAGAAACTTCTCGACGCCTATAAATACAAAGGCGATCTCTACGCTCTGCCTAGTGATCTGGATTTGGGTCTGCTCTGGTACAACAAAGATATATTTGATAAAGCCGGCATCCCTTATCCAAATGAGAACTGGACGTGGGACGACTACCTGAGCGCTGCAAAAAAACTAACGTCCGGTGACGGGCCAGCCAAAGTATACGGTACCGAGTTTCCCTCCTATACGACATTCTTATGGCAAAACGGTGCGGATATGATTAGCACGGACGGCAAAACCTCTACAATCGACAGCCCTGAGGCGGTAAAAGCAATCACGTTCGTTGCGGATCTTGTCAATAAACATAAAGTTGCGCCTAAGCCGGGTTCAGATGAAGACAAGTTCCAGAATGGCAAAGCAGCAATGACGCTTGGCAGCGGTCCCTGGTACGCTCACTACGTACTTAAAGATGTGAAATTTAACTGGGGAATCGCTCCTTTGCCTAAAGGTGACAAGAAAGCAACGACAGCTTATGGATCTACGTTCGCCATCATGTCTACGTCCAAAAATAAAGATGAAGCTTGGAAGTTTATGAAGTGGTTTTTATCAGATGAACAGCAGTTTATACGTGCCAAGCAGTTCTCATGGTTCCCTCCGACCCGTTCAGTAGTTCAAATGCCTGAATTTGGTGATAAATCCGTACTTAAATTGACCAAGGAGCAAAAGGATCTGGTCATGAAAGAAACGACGTATGGCCGCGCACCGGTCGTCGTAGAGAAGCAAAACGAAGTGAAACAAATTATGGATCGTGAACTTTCTCTAGTATGGTCCGGGGAGAAGAAACCGGAAGATGCCACCAAAGCGATAAAAACAGAAGTTCAGCCATTATTAAAATAATCATACAAATCCGTTGGACCAGTATGTTCATACCGGTCCAACACCTTTGACATTAGGATCGGGGTGATTGAGATAAACATTCTAACCAAAAACAAACTTACCATGATGCATGTCTACGGATATTTGTTTATTTTGCCCGCTTTCGTGCTCATGATCGTCTTCTATATATACCCGATATGTTCAGGGTTATGGCTTAGCTTTATGGAATGGGACGGAGTGAAAGAAAAAACGTTCGTTGGATTGGCAAACTATGCCGATTTGCTGCGGGATAAAAACTTTATAACTTCTTTCATAAATACCATATATTTTGTAGCAGGCACGGTCCCACTTATTGTCATCTTATCTTTGATTTTCGCCGTATTGCTGAACATGAGAATCAAAGGCATTGTTTTTTTTCGCGGTGTATATTTTCTGCCCACCATTACTTCGGGTGTAGCAATCGCTGTCATTTGGAAATGGATTTACAAATCCGATTCTGGGCTCTTAAACAGTGTGTTATACCAATTGGGGCTCCCTATGCCAGACTGGCTCAATAATAGTAAATATGCGATGCTTGCTATCATTATCATGAGTATATGGAAGTCGCTCGGTAGCAATATCGTCATTATGCTTGCAGGCCTGCAATCGATCCCCAGCTCCCTATATGAGGCTGCCCAAATTGATGGCGCTACAAATTTCCAAAAATTTAGGTATATTACGATCCCTTTGGCTTCTCCAACCTTATTTTTCATTTCCGTAATATCCATTATTAATTCTTTTCAAGTATTTGAGCAGGTGTTGGTTTTGACCAAAGGAGGTCCCGGGAACGCCACTCTTGTCATGGTCTACTATATTTACCGACAAGCTTTTGAAAATTTCCGCATAGGTTATTCTTCGGCAATGGCTTATGTCTTGTTCCTCGTCATTCTAGCCATCACCGTCATACAATGGATCGGACGAAAGTATTGGGTTCATTCCGAAGTCGAATAAAGTTGAAGGGAGGTTAAGGCATGACTTCAAAAACCGCTACAGTTCGTGCAGACATGCTTCTCGTTTATGTCGTCCTTATTGCATTTGGCATCCTTATGGTCGTGCCTTTTGTTTGGATGCTGTCCACATCTTTGAAAGACAACTCGCTCATTTTTTCATTTCCTCCTAAATGGATACCGGATCCGATAAAATGGAGAAACTATCAAGAAGCAGCATCGTCTTTCCCATATTATCAATACTTTTGGAATACATTCTACATTACGGCTCTTACGATTGCAGGCGTTCTCTTAACCTCAGCACTGGCTGGCTATGCCTTTGCTCGCATGCAATTTCCTTTGCGAAATCAATTATTTCTGGTTGTATTATCGATCATGATGATCCCCGGTCAAGTCATCATGATTCCGATCTTTCTTCTGGTCAAGGATTTAGGCTGGATGGACTCTCATCTCTCCCTAATCGTCCCGAGTTTGGTTTCTCCATTCGGTATATTTCTGATGCGTCAGTTCTATTTGTCCATGCCTAAAGAACTGGAAGACGCCGCTTCCATAGACGGTTGTAATCCTATTCGCACATTTTTCTCTATTTTTCTACCGTTGTCTAAACCTGCTCTTGCTACGATAAGTGTGTTCACGTTCATAGGGACATGGAATTCATTTCTATGGCCATTACTGCTTATCAGTACAAAATCTAAGCAGATCCTTACGGTAGGTCTTCTTCAATTTCAGAACATGTATGCTACGCAATATAATTTGTTGATGGCAGCCACGTTGCTTGTTTTGCTTCCTGTGTTTCTTGTTTATATGTTCGCACAACGCTATTTCGTTGAAGGCATCGCAGGATCCGGTGTTAAGGGTTAACCCATCGTTGGTCGTTCATGTTAAAAAACCAGGTCACATGATGAGATTTCTCATAATATGATCTGGTTTCATTTGCCAACATAATTAGCCCTATATAAGAACGTTTGTTTTTATTATTAAATATCAGCGACGTATTGGTTATGCAATCTGAATTTTCGAAACTAGAGTGGGTGGGGAGGATATCTAGTAAAAAAGAACATGGCTTCACAAACAAGCCGTGTCCTTCTTTTTATACCTTAAGCAAGATTAATTTCTTTTATCAGTTCGAGTGGTATCTTAGGCTTCCGATCCTCTGTAAGCAATCCGTTGACTTCCTGTTGAACATCGGTTATTTGGGTGTAACAATATCCACTAATATAATCCGTATCTTTAATCGCTTGTGTAATGTTTCTAAAGCGCTCGATAAAGGCTTCCTCATTCTCAACCTGATTTCCATAGCCCCAGCCTTTCCCTGTGTTAAAAGCGATACCTCCGAATTCAGTGATCATAATTGGTTGGCCACGATAGGCGTATCCTTGGGCAATGGCATATTTCCCGTTATTGAATGAGAATTCGTTGTTCAGGAGTCCATCTTTGTCTGTATAACGCTTTAAAAATGCAGAGCCTTTCTCCTCATAATCATGTAATGTCAAGATGTCTGAAACGGTGTGCTCCCAGCCATCATTTACGATAACAGGCCGATGCGGGTCTAGTGATTTGGTCAAGTGATAGATGCTTTCCGTAAACTTTTGTTGTCTCAAGTTGGTGTAAATTTGTGCAATCCCCCATGATTCATTAAAAGGTACCCAGGTCACAATACTAGGGTGGTTGTACTGCTGGCGGACGATCTCCACCCATTCCGATGTGAACGTATCAATCGCCTCATCGTTAAACTCAAAGGTTGCCGCCATTTCGGACCAGACCAGCACACCTTTCACATCACACCAGTAAAGGAACCGGGCATCTTCAATCTTCATATGCTTCCTTACCCCGTTGTAACCCATAGCCAAAATTGCATCAATGTCTTCAATCAATGCCTCTTCCGATGGCGGAGTCAAGTGACTATCTGGCCAGTAACCCTGATCAAGAATAAGACGTTGATATATCGGCGTATTGTTAAGGAGTACTTTTCCTTTTTCAATCGAAATTTTTCTCATACCGAAGTAAGAATATACATGATCAATGATGATGTCATCTTCATAAAGAATAAATTCAACATCGTATAAGTTAGGGTTATGCGGTGACCATGCTAATACCTTCCAAGGCCCATTCGCTTCATGTAATAAATTCATATCCAGTTGGAGCCACGGGCGATCGATAACCAGACTCGTTTGCTTAAGAACTTTATCCTTCAAGCTAATCCGAGTTTCCAGACGGAGTTGTTTCGATTTGGCAGCCATGTGCGCCTGATATTCAAAGCGAACTGAATAATTATCGAGATCAGGCGTCATCTTAACAGATTTTAAATACGAGGTCGCTACATACTCAATCCACACACTTTGCCAAATGCCTGTTGTCTGCACATAAAAGCACTCAAAATTATCATCAACCCAACGCTGCTTGCCTCTTGGCTGTGTACAGCTTTGTGAGTCTTCCGCTTTCAACACGAGAGTATTGGATTCGCCAAATAGAAGATACGGTGTAACGTCAAAAGAAAATGCAGTGTATCCCCCTTGATGTTGTCCAACCATGGTTCCGTTAACCCATAGCTTTGCTATATAGTCTACAGCTTGAAAATGAAGGATAACACGGTTCCCTTCTTGCTCCTTCGGGATAACCAAAGCACGCTCATACCATACATTCGGGTGAAACTTCTCTTCTCCAATCCCACTCGCCTTCGTTTCATAAGTGAACGGAACTGTTATTTTGCGATCTCCGTTAAGCTGTTTATACCACTTTTCGATTTCCCCTACATTATCATCGTCAAAACGGAAATCCCATTCCCCGTTCAAATTGAGCCAGGAATCACGAACGAATTGAGGTCTTGGATAATCTTTGATATACATCTTAGTTGTCATAACTACACTCCTCTATCTTCCCTGTATTTATAACTTCGCATTTCACTTCGAAACAGAAACTTGATGAAAAATAATATCGGAATGGTTGGAAAGCAGACCGATTTTGCCATGTGTATAAGCTCTCGGATCAAGATAATCGAGAACAGGATCCGTTGATCCATTCCAATATACACGTATTCGATTGCCGGTAACCTGAACGTTCATTCGATAGCTCGTATCTTTTTGAATCGATAGAGGCACGGTTTTCAAAATCTCCTGTTTTCCGTAATTCACTTTTTTCAACGAAAGTCCATCTTGGTTCACAGACGCATAATAACCTGTGAAGGCATCTTGCACTTGATGCGGATAGTAAGATTCATGAACAGATCTGATCAGCAAGCCTGCATCGCTTGTCGGTGTCGTGGGGAAAATGAACTCCGCATCCATCCGGTAATCCGTCCAGTCTTCACTTCCCGCGAATGTTTTTATATATTCGTGAGAGCGAGTTT
Organism: Paenibacillus phytorum; assembly: GCF_013141715.1. Taxonomy (GTDB): domain Bacteria; phylum Bacillota; class Bacilli; order Paenibacillales; family NBRC-103111; genus Paenibacillus_E; species Paenibacillus_E phytorum. The sequence goes on from NZ_WHOA01000093.1 coordinate 37,438, forward strand.
CATAACCGCCATCTACAGGAATCCACATGCCCACCATCCTTTTAGGCACATTGTCTATTGGAGAGAACGCTTCATCACCCGGATAGAACGTCATCGTCTTGAACGAAAGCGAACCTTGGACAACTTTGATTTTCAGGTTTGCGTAGCCTTCTTTCAATGCCATACTCCCGATGCGTGTTCGTTCCCAAGTTTGATCAGCTTTGTTCCGCTTTGGTACGATAAACCGCTGCTTTTCTGCTCCAGCAGCTATTTCTATCGTTGTCTCCGCATCCGATGGCAGCATATCCAAATCAATGCCGTAGGTTCCTGCCTGCTTCACCTGTATAGGATACTGCAGCCAATCTCCGGCCTTCGGCAAAACAGCTGCCATACTGCCATCATCCGCTGCAATTCCTCGATGCTCATTGGCTAAGGAATCTGAATAACCACGGTTCTTATCTTTCAAATAATGTACCGCTTCGACACTCCCTGGGACAGGCTTGACGGTTTCATAATCACTGCTTCCACCCGCATCATTGCTATAAGCCGTGAACAACATAGCAGGAGCGGACTTCGATGCAGAAGCATAGATGTAACCAATTTTACCTCCGGCAATCTGCCTATCTACCTCTAGCTTATGCATATTGTCCCAATAAACCTGAATCTTGCCATTTACATTTGTTACCCGAATCGTATGCAGTTTTGTTAAATCCGTTTCCTTTGGGATTTGAGCTTTTCCGACAAGGTCCATCTTACCCTCATTAACCCGCTGTACGATGAGCTCATGACTTTGCGAATCCACGTCCGTAAACATAAAATTCCGCTCATTCTCGTATGCAAATACAACGCCAATATGGGAAGAGCTTTCGTCAGTCGACAATGCGCGGAAATTATACTCAGCTGTAAATGCCTGTTCCGTTGTAGAGTCGCTCACTACAATCGTTTTGTCACGCAATTGCTCTTGTTTCCAACCAACCGTACTTCCGGGAACCACTTCTTTGGCCGAAAAGTCAGGCATTTTGGCAACAGGACGTGACATCGCGAAGGTAGGACCGAGTAGAGACATACGATCCCCATTAAACTGCAAACGGTCGATATTAAGCTTGCGTACAGGCGGGCCTGACGTCGATGCGCCTTCCAGATTGTGATACACCAAATAATAGGAATCCAGATCCGGCCCTAGAACAGTAGAACTGTGACCTAGTCCATTAAATTTATCGTCCGTGCTGATCACGAATGGATTGTTTTCCAGCGTCCGATACGGACCTAAGGGTCCTTGATCAGAAATCGAATATTGAATTCGATAACCTGTGCTGAAGACATGATTACCGGTATAAGTAATTAGGTATTTCCCTTCTCTTTTCCAGATCGATGAGCCCTCTGTCCAGTGCTGCAAATAGGCTTCCGGGATCAGCTTATCGGGGCCAAACGTATAAGGATCTGACATTTCGTTAGCCAAAATACCTCGACCGGAAGCATGTGTAAAGTACCATTTCCCATCGTCATCAATAAATACAGAGCCATCGATCGACATCCCCAGATTATCCGTTTGGACCGTAAAAGGGCCTGTGGGACTCTGGCTGCGGAGCACATAATGACCGCCGCCTCCCGGTGAAGTGTACATGTAGAAGTAACCGTTCCAATAGACGACCTCCGGCGCATACGCCCCTTTTGTTATTAGCTCCTCGGTAACGAGTCCTTCCGGCTTCCAATTCACTAAATCCGCAGAACTCCACGCTTTTACTCCAATTTGATCATCCTGGGTACTGCAGTACAAATAGTACATACCGTTGTAACGGAGAACGAATGGATCGCCAATACCATAATCCTCCCACTCTTCAGCTAATTCCATGGGATTACTATAAGTGGGAACTTGACGCCAGCGTTCGAGCTCCATTCTCTTAGGTCCCTCTCCCTGACATGAGGTTAGAAAGACACCCAAACAGATCGTCACCATTGCGCTCACCAATCTCTTCAATGATTTACACCTTCCGATTTCAAAGCGACCTTCGCATTGAATGTAGTACTTATCGTGATCCGGATGAAGAAGCTAATCAATAAAAGAATACCGACATCAAACCAAAGGCATTCCATCGTGCTTAACAGAAGCTGCCCTTGATTATGTTTTAACGTAAAAATCATAATATTGCTCAGAAGTAAATATAGCAGCACATTTTGCCCTAGAACGAGCAAGAAACCCGTATATCTCAATCTTTTTACCAACACTTTCGCAGCTAGGTAGTACACATACACTAAGAAAGCGGAGCTTAAAATCCAATAGATGGACGGTGGAAAACGCTCCGGAAGCCCATGTTTCGCTATTACGTATGTGATGAATATTCCAGAAGCAGCTAAGGAACACACGAAAAATTTCCAGTTCCACCCCAGCTTGTAGCGTGCGGCATACATCCCAATCAAGTAGTAGGGAAAATATTGCACTACGGGAAAAGAAGCAAATTTTCTTGTGCCAATCAATAGCCCTAACTGATTCACAGTCACTTTGTCATAGGGTAGATACGTAGTGATTAGCAGTAAAACGACGACCACCCAAAACTTGAACTTTCGCTCAACCAACCAAGTTAATGGCTTAAATAATACCAACCCGACCAACATGATAAGTGAAAAAGAAATCAGAAACTCCGACCAACCAGGAATATCTTGAAGAATCAGAATAGGCTTGATTGTGCTCCATGATAGGGGCTTTCGATCTAAAAACAAGCGATAATAAGTACCTGAAATATAAAAAGCAATCAGCGTTTTCAACGCGGTTGACAGCATTCTTCCGTATACTGCTTTGAACGGTTTATTGTAATAGGCTAGTTGGCCAACGTATCCGAAACTAAATACGAAACCTGTAAACGTGACAATATTAACAACATCGATCACTCGTTGTGCTCCCGTAAAGACCATGGGATTGCTGAAAAATTGCATGATATGACAGTACACCATCCCGATGACCAATAACCCTTTAAAGATGTCGATGCTGTAATCTCTTTCTTTATTCATGGATTACCCCTTTATACCCGAGAAACTCAGACCTTTTACAATTTGCCGCTCGAAGAACAAGAATGCGACCATGACAGGAATAGATGCTACCGAGTTAATGGCCATAGGTCTTACATAATCTTCCGAGTACTGGGACATCAGGGTAGGAATCCCCATCGGTAGAGTAAACAGTTCTTCTGAAGTAATCGCGATGAACGGCCATAGGAAGTTGTTCCATTGGGCAATAAACGTAAGAATTACAATGGAAGCCAAGGCTGGTTTAGCAAGCGGCATCACGATACTGGCGTAAACCCTTAACTTGCTTCCCCCATCCATCTCAGCGCTTTCAAGCAGCTCATTGGGAACTGCATCAAAAAAGCTTTTCAGAACAACAACTGCAAATGGAGAGGCCACCGCCGGTAAAATTAATCCTTGATAAGAATCTAACATCCCCAGTTCTTTCACAACCTGATAAAGCGGAATGAGAATCGCTTCGCCTGGGATCAAAAGACCAGCCAAAATCAAGACGAACATGAACTTTTGATAACGGAACTTGATTTTGGACAAGGCGAATGCGCTCAGTGAAGAAATTAACAGCGTTAGCGCTGTAACGGCAATAGCAACCACAAGAGAGTTGAACATCCACCTTACCAGAGACGTTTCTTGAAAAATATACCCGTATGTCTCAAAGGTGTAAGGCGGTTTATACCAATCCAGCACACCTGTAATCTTCATACCTTCATCTTTAATAGAAACAATCAGCATCCATGAGATGGGAACAAGAAAAAGTAGAGCAAGAAGCACAGATAAGGATAGGCGAAGAGCCCGCATCTTAGACCGCCTCCTTCTTCGCACTCATTTTCAATTGGATCAACGACAAGACAAGGAGTATGGCAAATAGCGCATACGACATGGTAGCTGCATAACCCATATGGTTGTTTTTGATGCCTTCCTCGTAAATATACTGAATAATTGGCCGTGTATCTGTACCCGGTCCACCGCGTGTAATAATGTAAATTTGCAAAAACACTTTATAGGAAGCAATAATTTGAAGCAGTAATATCGTTTTTGTAATGGGACCTAGCAGTGGAAGCGTAATTCGAAAAAACATTTGTCTCTCCGAAGCGCCATCGAGTCTCCCAGCTTCATAAATATCATCTGGAATATCCTGCATAGCCGATAAATACAGAATCATGTTAACCCCAACCGTCCACCAAAGTGTAATCGCTGTAATGGCAATCCAGGCCAGGGATGATTCCGTCAACCAAAATATCTCTTGATCTACCGAAAGAATACCGACTAATTTAAGTAAATTATTCAGAAAGCCTGTGTAAGGCTGTATAACAAACAGACCTACATACGAAACGACAGAGACAGATAGAACACTCGGCAAGAAAAAGACGCTGCGGAAAAATTTCTGAAGTCTCGTTTTTTGATTGGCAATGACCGCGAGCAGTAGAGCAAATATAAGCATGCTAGGCGTAGATAAGATAACAAAGTACGTTGAGTTCCAGAGCGCACGCCAAAAATTTGCATCCTTTACCATAGCGATATAATTATTAAGGCCAACAAAATCCATCTTCTTAATTAGCGTCCAGTCGTACAGACTCATCTGCAGTCCTTTGATCATCGGGAATATCGTAAACACGACGTATACGGCCAGAAAAGGCAGAAGAAATAGAAAAGCCAGGATGTCCAGCCGCCACTGCCTTGCTTTCGTTTGTGAACGGACGGTGACCGATGTTTTATTCAAATCAACTCCATTTGTACTCATGCAGTATCACACCTCTCTTTCTTGAAAGTAACAAGCTTGAAGTATGATACTCCAAGCTTGTTATCCGGTTTAATGGCATTTATTTAGAGAGCAATGTCTTTAACTCACCATCAATCTTCTTAAACACAGCATCCGTAGGGGTTTTATTCAACCAAATTTCATCCAGATATTTTTTCAAAACATCATTCTTAGGCCATGTTTTGTCTGATACCTTAGGGAATACCACATCAGCTGCTACACTTGCGTAGTCACTGCGGTATTTCAGAGCTTTGTATTCTGCTGTATCGAAAACAGTTTTGTTAGCAGGAATGTGACCTGCTTTCGCCCAAACTTGGCCGCCTTTTTCAGCAACATAGTTGGCAAACGTCAATGCTGCTTCGCGCTTCTTAGGATCTTCCTTCGCGGTTACTGGCAAGATGATGGTGTGGGAATCTCCCCACGTTTTCGTATTTCCGAAGATATTAGGAATTGGCATAGCACCGAAATCAAGATCTTTGGTCGTTTCCCAAGTTCCTGTAGCCCACACGCCTGTCATCATAATGGCGCCCTTGCCGCTTTGGAACGTTTTGTAAAAATCAGGATCCTGCGGTTTAATTACTTTACTTGTATAATATAAGTCCTTAATATAGTTTGCAGCTTTAATTGCCTTATCCGTATCAATCGCAGGTGTTTTGCCGTCATCCGAAATAACGTCATTTCCGCCTTGTTGGGAATAGAGCGCCCACCACAATCGGTATGGATCATCCGCATTATTAGAAAAAGCGAATGGCGTTACATCTTTAGGAAGCTTATCTTTCAGCGTTGTTAAGAATTTGACGAAGCCATCAGCACCTGTCTCAAGTGTAGGTTTGCCATCAGCGCCCAGCAATCCAGCTGTTTGCAAATGCTTCTTATTGTAGTACATGATGAATGGATGCGTATCGATCGGAACCGCATAATGCTTTCCATTTACAGTAGCGGAACTCAAAATATTGCTGTTGTAGTTATCCCAGTTGAGATTAATGGCCTTACCAGTCGTATCTAACTCAGATACAACCCCCGCCTTAATTAGCTCAGGTAATTTGGATGTATGGGAAATCCCAATATCCGGACCTTTACCGCCAGACACACCTGTCACGAGCTTCGTGTAATATTCTGCCCACTCCAACTTGACGTTCTTGATTGAAATATTATCCTGCGATTTATTAAAAGAACTAATGATCTGATCCATGTATTCGCCATCGCCGCCAGCAAACAGCGTCCAGAATACAAGCTCTGTTTTCTTGCCCCCGGTATTATCCGTTTTCGCCGTCTCTGCTGCTTTTTCAGTGCTGGCTGGAGTTGTGCTTGAACCACCGCTGTTACTTGAGCAACCTGCCATTAGGGATACTAACATTGTGGCGCCTAGCATTGACGATAATACTTTTTTTGTTTTCAATTTAATCGCTCCCTTTTTTTTAATTTGAAAGATACAAAACAATAATTTTGTATTATAACCATTTTTATGTACCTTATAAGAAAATAATACCGCTTACATCGCATTGTGTCAACGTTTATTTTAATATTATTGTATATAAAGGATGTTTTAATTGCATTATTACAATTTATTTGTACATAAAGAAAGGTCAACACAACATTATTGTTTGTATGACCTCATTTCCCATCCTTTAAAACGTATAGAACACTTTCATGACGATCCCTTGTTCATAATCCCCAAATTTGTTGCCGAATAAGTTAATACCGCCCTTATGTGTCGCATCATCTTTCACGCCTAATCTTAAATCGATGAAGCTATTATTTCCAAGCACTAATTGATGCAAATTGACCGAAGACACTTGAACGTTATCAATTGCGGTCATGGTACCATCCACACTCAACGTTTTTAGCAATCCAAACTGGGTAGCAGATTCTGGCCACCATCCTGGATTTAACTTCCCTTTTCGCCCTCCGAAATCGCCAGGCGAGGTCCAAGTTCCCACATCGGCCCCATTCACCCAAAACGAAATATCAGATGGCCAGTTGTTATCATAATTTGGAGCTTCTGAGCAGATTTCAAGACTGAACTGGACGGATTGAATTTTGGCACCTTTCGGAAGTTCCAACGGAAACCGGTAGTCAACGAATCCTTTACGAAACCAGATGATTTGTGCAGAAAAGCGATCGGGATGAAAGAATCCGGCAGGCGAATCTTCCTGAATAATCATTTTCTCCGTATTGGCCATCCCACAAGTAGGCGATACCTGGCAATTTGTAAAGTATCCGATAGGCATTTCGATCTCATAGCAGTTTTTATCCGGCCGAAGATGATAGAATTGTGAATTTAATATGATATGAATGTCATGGTAAGTTCGCGTACATACTTTCATAGCTCCGCGTGTCGCCGGCAGCAGCTCAGTTTCAATGAGCCGTGCCTTTTCTAATATCTTCACATTGGAAGCTGCGGTGGATACAGGAACCTGAAGTGCGTCAGCAATTTCATTTATATTCAACTTCTTTGTATTTAACAGTTGGATGATTTTGACCCTTAAATCAGTGGATAATGCATGGGCTACAAGGACAAGCTCATCTGGATTTTCTATATTTAACTCTAGCATCTCATTCACTCCCGATTTTTTGTATGAATACATATATCATATAACAAATGGTGGTATACGTCCATGTAAGCATATTCGAGATATATAAAACATTTATTTTTACTATTCGTTCCAAATAAGCAAAAACCAGTCAGAACACTGGAATAACGTGCTGACTGGCTTTTTTTATTTCACGCAGCGGAAACCGATGTTTCCTGTAGAACTATCCGGCGTATTTTTGCTTCTTGCCGCTACCCGGTAGCGATTAAAGTAAGACTTATGACAAAGATAAGATCCCCCGCGAAGCACTCGGTTATCACCAGATGGCGGACCGAGCGGGTTAACTTTAGAGCTATTCAGATGATATGTCGGGCTGAACCAATCCGCGCTCCATTCCCACACGTTGCCAGATACATTATACAGCCCGTATCCGTTCGGCTCAAACGAATTCACCGGTGCTGTTCCTGGATGTTCTGACATACCCTGTGCCTCACTTTCTATTTATGCGTGCCAAATACGTGGCATGGGCATCGATTCTTTTCCCAACTCCGCCCAAGCGTATTTCAAAAGCAATTCGGATTTAAGTGCAGCGTACTGCGGCTCATCCCAAAGGTTATTAAGCTCTCCAGGATCTTCTTGAAGGTCGAAAATTTCACCGTATGTTTGATTATAGTAAACAGTGATTTTATACCGTTCATCGACATACGTCTTCTGATGAATGGTTGTTGGCTCGTGCCGGAACTCGCAAATGGTATGATTTCTGGCTTCCGGTTGTGTACCGAACCAGACACCGCTTTGATCCACCCCTGTCATTACTGGAGGAATCGGAATACCGGAAAGAGACAGGAAGGTGGGCGCAAGGTCGACAAGCGATTGAATCGCCGGGGAAACACGGCCTTCCGGGACGTGGGCGGGATAACGGACAATAAAGGGTAGCTTGATCAAATCTTCATAGTGAAAGCCGCCTTTGTACTGCAGCCCATGCTGACCAAAGAAGTGCCCATGATCCGTCGTAAACACGACAATCGTGTTGTCTGCAAGACCAAGCTCATCCAGCTTATTGAGAATTTTGCCGATATATTTGTCCATACAGCTGATCATTCCGTAGTAAGTCGCAACCAGTTTTTTACGTTCGTCCGGGGATTGTAGAGAATGAGATTGGTAGCCGTGAATCCCTTGGCCGGTTTCGCGCCATGCGGAGAAGTCAGGATTCTCCTCCTGTGTCATCCGGAAGTGCGGCGGATTCCGGTCATGCTCTCCTAGAGTGATCGCCGGTATCGTGAGCTGATCCGGATCATACATCGTATCCCAAGGCTCAGGCACGAGATAATCCGGATGCGGATCGAAGAAGCTCGACCATAGGAAAAACGGCTCATTATTCTCCTTGTACTGCTCGAGCAGAGCATTTGACCGTTCTGCGATCCAAGTATTGTAGTGAAACTCTTCCGGTATCGGCCATTTGTGCATAATGCTTTTATCCATTGTGCCGGTTGGGGGGAGAAAATAATCACGCCAATTCTTGCAGCCCTTCTCCTCCATCCAAATGGCATAATGCTGGCCTACATGCGCTTCATTTGTATGATTTCGGGCTAACTCCACATGGTCAAAGCCATAGAAAGGCCCCGTAAATTTTCTCCAGATATCCAAATCCTGAAGTAGCGGGTATGCTTCAAGCGAAGGATACTCATCTGTACCGCGCAAGGGTTGAAAGTGAGCCTTACCGATCAAAGCTGTTTGATAACCGTTTTTGTTGAAATCCTCCCCTACGGTATGCCGATCTTCCAGCAGCTTGGTGCCGAGAGTCCACGCCCCGTGCTGACTCGGATACATGCCGGTAATGATCGACGACCGGGTCGGAGTACAGGTCGGATTCGGACAGTATGCTCTCGTAAATGTCGTCCCTTCCCTAACCAATCGATCCAGATTAGGGGTATGGATTTCCTCGTTAAACGCTCCTATAGTATTCCAATGCTGCTGGTCGCTGGTAATAAGCAAAATGTTGGGTCTTTTCACAAACTTCAGCTCCTTTAACTATTCATATCTTTCATTATAAACATTCTATACTAAACAAATCACCTTCTCCTATGCCAGATAGGCCACAGAAGAGGGTGATTTTGCTGTTTATTCGGCCGGATTCGGCGTCACTATGAAGTTATCGATTAAGCTTTCACTGTTGAAGCTTCTAACCCCTATTTTACCATGCGTGAAAGCCGTCCCGCTTTGATCCGTGTAATCAATAAGGGGTTTTTCCATGTCCCCAACATACACCTTGATCCTAGTGCCGCTCGCCACTACCTTCATATGCTGCCAATTCCCAGCCGTACCTGCTAGCGCCGTTCCAGTCAAGTACTGGAAGTTATAATTGAATTTACCCAGATGCACGCCGTCTGTGGCTAGGTATGCGATGTAACCCTGAAGGAAATCGTTTCTGTTCTGCCCTAATAACGTTCCGTCAGCGGGATTGTTTACACGGAAAATGATGCCTGCGTTACCTCCCGCTTGCGTATTTTCGCCCAACTTGATATCCGTCTTCACGATATAGTCCGACCAGCTGCTATCGCCGATAACCGATTTCGGATACCCTTTCGGCACAGATTTGTATATGCCTTGTTTAGGAACGATCGGGTCATTGTGGAAACGGAAGCTGTAAAAGTCGAACTCGCCGGTTACAATTTCCACCTTAATGGTGTGTTTGCCTGCGGGAAGGGTCACTCCTTCTTTCTTTACCGTCATCCACTCTTGAAAATTGCCGGTATTCGGAACATTAATGATTCCTGTTAGGTCGGTTGTGTCATCAAGCCAAAATCTGACTTGGCTGCCATCCATAGCCGTAGCTACTCGCAAATCCAGCTTGTACGGACCTGATTCGGCGACATCCACATTGTATTTCATCCATTCGCCGGTCTGGTTCCAACCCGTCGTGAACCCTTCCGGGAGCATACGGATATCGACAGCATCGGTACGGTATAGACGACCAATGTTTTCTGGCGTGTTGTCATGGTACGCGACCCCTTCCCCTCCATTCATGTAATCCACGGCATGAACGGTCCCGGGAAGCTTCTGGGATTCATTTAACGTATTAAACGAGAGACTAGCCAAATCATATTCGCCCTGAACGATTTCAACCTTGATGGTATGGTCGCCTTCCGGAAGCTTTACGTCTCCAAGCTTGACGTTTCTCCAGTTATTCCATCCTCCGGTATTGGGAATATCCACGACACCAGTTAAATCGGTCGTATCATCCAGCCACAACCGGATTTTCCCGCCGTCAAGCCCCGTTGCTATCCGGACACTGACGTCATAGGCAGCGGGCTTGGCAACGCCCACGTTATACTTCAACCACTCGCCGGTCTGGTTCCAACCGACGTTCCAGCCACCTTTCGGATTGACACGAATGTCAACCGCATCTTTGCGATATTGGCCGCCGATATTCGTTGACGTATTGTCATGGTAACCGACACCCTCGCCACCTGTGTTATAATGAATGGCTTCTACAACGCCCGGAAGAGATTTGGGTACGTCGAAGGAAACGAACTTCAGCCTTGCGAAGTCATACTCGCCTTTAAGCGTTTCGAAGGTAATCGCATGCCGGCCCTCCGGCAAATAGACGCCTTCGGACACCGTTGTCTGCCAATTGTTCCAGCCCCCGGTATTCGGTATATTAATCGCACCGGTCAAATCCGTATGATCATCCAGCCAAATACGCGCTTGATTACCGTTGAACGTGGTTGCTGCCGTTACTTCGATCTTATACATTCCCGCGTGTTTCACATCGATGTTGTATTTAAGCCATTCGCCGGCCTGATTCCAACCGACGTTAAGACTGTTGAAATTATTGTTCGTACGGATATCGACGGAATCACCTCGATAGGCACCGCCGATGTTTTCAGGGGTGTTATCATGATATCCTATTCCTTCACCGCCCGTATTGTAGAAAGGAGCTTCTATGATGCCCGGGACCGGCTTGGGAAGATCAAACGGAGGTGCATCCCCGGTATCTACCCGCCAGCCTTGTTCAAATTTCGTCCAATCGAAATCGTTGCCGTCGTTGAAATCATCGTTTACGGCTGTCGTTGCAGTGGAACGGCCCAACTTCAGTGAGGCAAAATCGAATGTTCCACCGTCTGCTATCACTTTGAGTTTATGCAGCCCTTGCGGAAGCTTGACATCCCGTATGATCTGATTATTCCATTGATCCGCACCACCTGTCGAGGGGAGCTGTACCGTGTCCGTCAATACGGTCGATTCATCGAGTTCAAGCTTCACTCGCGCATCGGCTGCTGCGGCGTACCTGATCACAACATCATAAGTTCCCGCTTCGGATACATTTACGTTATATTGTAAATTCCCCTTATTAAACGATGCGACATAATGACCGCCATATGTAGCTTCAGAGATACTGATATGATCGGAATTACCATTAGGCTTGCCATTACCTTTCGGGTTGAAATGGATTGCCTGGATCTCACCGGGAATCGGTTTATAAGCGGCGTTGGCGCTGTTACCGCCTACTTTATTGCTAAACGCGACATATCCGAAGTCTGCATGCGCATCCGTAGTCGTATAACCAATCTTGCCCTTGTCAAGCCGCTCGATGGAACGGGTTTGCTTCAACATACCGTCTACATAGATGCGATAGTCGGAGCCCTCCTTCTCCACTCGGATCTGGTGCCATTTCGTATAATCATAGCCATCCGGAAGGGAGCTAGTTACCCTCTCTGAATCCTTGCCATCTACGCGGAACACCGTTTCCAGACGATTTTGTTTACTGTTAAGTACGGCAACACCATAATTTTTCTCATTCTTGTAGGAGAAAACTGCACCCATCTGCGGGTTCGTGCTGTTCCCCTGTTCTACTTGCTTCAGGTTGAATTCCGCCGTGAAATTGTCATCCGTCGCTTTCTGGGATATAAGCATACGAGATTGTTCGGGTTCACCCATGGCATCTTGATACAACGTGCTGCCGTCCCGGATACCCCAATTCCCTCCGCCTACAACCTTCCAATCATAGCCCAATCCATTTCTTTGGAATCGGTCGCTGAACTCAGGCATTGCCGGGTCGGGCTGCTCGGATGTCGTAGGACCCAGCACGAGCATCTTGTCCCCGTTCCACACGACCCGGTCCAAGTTCAGATTTCGCCCCGGGTTGGCATGGCTGTGGTAGACCATATAATCGGAATCCAGATCGGGACCGCGAACGATGGAGTTATGCCCAAGCCCGACATGATCTCCTTCCGCATCGAGAAGAACCGGGTTCTGGGATGCGGCCGGCACAAAGCCCGCAACCGGACTCGAGCTGCTCGCGTAATCCACCCTGTAAGCATCGCTCCACACATGGTTTCCGGTATATGTCATATAGTATTTACCATTGCGTTTGATGACCGTCGGACCCTCGGTCCAACCATTCATCACGGCTCCGGTATTCAATTTCTCACCGAATGTATACGGATCGGACATCGGACGAACATCGATATTTCCGTTGCCCGTGCTGTAGAAGTACCATTGTCCGTCATCGTCAATGAATACGTCTCCGTCAATGCCATTTACCTTGTTGCCCGTTTGGGCCGTGAAAGGACCTGTAGGGCTGGAGCTCTTCAGCACGCGATGACCTCGCTGCGTGGTACCGTCATCCCGAAGCAGAGCCGTATACATGTAAAAATCGCCGTTCCAGTAAACAACCTCCGGGGCATATGCCCCTTTCGTAACCGGTTCCGTAGCGCACAGACCGCGATATTCCCAATGCACCAGGTCTTCCGACGACCAAACCTTCACACCTGGCTTATCGTCCACCGTACTGGTGTACAGATAGTAGACTCCGTTAAATTTCAAGATGAACGGATCGCCTTCCCCATAAAAATCCCCATTATCCCAACGCCATGAGTCCGATACGATTTGCGGATTGCTGTAAGCGAATCCTGATGCCGGAAAAGACATGATCAAGACAAAAGCAAGAAGTCCCGTCAACCATTTTTTCATTTATCATCAGCTCCTATTCCTGTTACCGTTAGCAGTGAGACCTTTACTCCCGTTACCGAATGATTTCTAATACATAGACGGATGACGCCCTCAGCTGACAGGTCACTTGAGATTTCATTACTGATAATTCATGAGCTCCGCAGACCACCGCATCCGGATGATTCACACTATTGAAACATTCGTAATCATCCGCTGTTACTTCCAACAGACGGGCTGTGCCTGATTCGGCAAATCCGTCCAGCTGCACGTCAATTAGCATATCTTCAAGACTTCGATTCACCATAAAGATCGTCAGTGTATCGCCACGAACATTCGTACAAGCCACGACGTCCAAATTCGGCAGGTTATCAAGTTGGAGCGCAGCGGGCGCAAGGCTACTCACTTGAAAGCTGCCGCAATCAGTATGGCTCTCTACCACATAGCCTAAGTCTCGGTTAGCATACATTTTCATGACATAATAGCTTGGAGTGCCATACACAGTTAAGGAATTCTCACTTCTGCCAGCGGACTTACCGCGAAACTGATCGGCATAGAAATCCCCTACTCGGATACATCCGCCAAGCCAGCCGTTGACGAGGTCGGAGAAGCTGCCTATTTCAATCAAATCGCTATTTCGAATATATTCATTCAAATTCGCTGCATTTGCAGCCGCTGCTTCTAAGGTGTGTTCATTCGGAAGACCCTTGCGGATGGTATTCGGATAATACATCGTATTGTATTCGGTGATCGCCAATTTCAGGTGACCATAACGGGCGGATGATCCGAACATCTCCCTTAATTGCCTTACAGCTTCCCTCGTCCATTCCGGATAAGAGAGGATGGCCTTATAACGCTCTTCTTTCGGTGTATGAGCATTCATCCCAAAACGGTTGTATCCGTGATACAAATGCAAGGTTAAGTAATCGATCTGCTCAGCAGCTCGTTCCAGCAAGGTTTTGTTCCAATCCATTTTCTCATTCCCGCAAGCGAGCAGCCTAATCCCTGGATCTTTTGCTTTCATAGATTGAGCAAATTGCGTGTAGCGTTCTGCGAATTGCTCAGCGCTGCAATGCCCGACCTGCCATGCTCCCCAAACTTCGTTGCCGATCTCCCAGTACTTCACGCCATATGGCTCGGCGTACCCGTTAGCAGCCCGCAGTTTTCCCATTGGTGTATCGGCATCGCCATTACAATATTCAACCCACTCAGCCGCTTCTTCCGGTGTTCCCGAACCATCGTTTACACAAATAAGGGGCTCCACATTCAGTTCACGGCAAAACCTAATAAACTCATCCGTTCCAAAATACTTATTCGTCCAGCCCCCCCATGCTTCATTGATAACACTGGGGCGCTCATACACAGGGCCAATCGCTTGCTGCCAATGATAGGCACTAATATAATTCCCGGCAAGCCGCATCATGCCGGCGTTTAAGTCCCTGGTCATATCCATAACTTCCTTGCGAACATTGCCTACACTGTCAGAAGGAAGCAGCGAAATATGATCTAACCAAAGCATCCCCGTGGATACATGATCCAGCCAGCGTTCATGCTCCATAGGTACATATAATCGGAACTCCGCATGCTCACAAGACCGACTGACCGTCAGTCGCGATTCATAGTGCTTCCAATTATGGCTTACCACATCGATTCGCGTTGAACCAAGCACTTCTTCACTTTTCCTATCTACAATCTCTGCTACAACATACTTGATTTCGATAGAAGCCCGTGCATACAGAGCCAAATAATAGCCATCCGGGTCCTGTTTTACAGCAATTGCTTGGCTTAGACCTGCATAAGCCTCATCGTCGCTATAGATTCGTACCTGCTGACTATGTCCGGAATGATGCGCAGCAGCGGGTTCGAGCGTATAAAGAGTACTCTTCCCATTCGTATAAGGACGCCACCGTCCAGAAAGCCCTCTGCATGTCACGTCTGCACTTTCAAAATCCATATCCGCAAGCGGATAGGCCAACATCGCATCCATATGATCACGGATATCTTCCACAAAATGTCCGAATATGTAAGGATTAATTCTGTCCTTACTGACTTGATTCGTATTCACCCGAATCTTAGCTCTTGCTTGCATGAACACAACGCTTCCTTCCATTCATTATCCTTTTAATGAACCAATCATAACGCCCTTCACAAAATGCTTCTGTACAAAAGGATACATCAGCAGTACAGGCAAGCTTGAAATAATAATAACTACATATTTGATACTCTCAGCCAGCAGTATTTTAGATTCCAACCCTGCGTTGCTGTCCACCGCATCCGCCTGACTGATCATCAGCACTTCACGCAGCACAAGCTGTAACGGGTACATCTCCTTGCTGCGAATGTAGATCAAGGCATTGAAGAATGAGTTCCAGTGTCCGACTGCATAAAAAAGGATCATAACGGCCAAGATCGGCTTGGATAGCGGCAATATCACATGTGTCAATAGCTTCCAGTTCGAACACCCGTCGATATGGGCCGCTTCCTGAATCTCCCAAGGAATGTTTGATTGAAAATAGGTTCTCATCACAATCAGATTATAAGTGGCGATAGCGCCGGGAATGACTAGCGCCCACATCGTATCCACCATGCCTAAATTTTTCACGAGGAGATAAGACGGAATGAGACCCCCGCTGAAAAACATCGTAAGCGTAACAAAAAACATTATGATTCCCCGCCCTGGCAGGTCAGGTCTCGACAGCGGATAGGCCGCTAATGTTGTCATGACCAAATTAATGACCGTACCTACTGCCGTATACAGAATGGTATTGCCGTATCCGGTCCATATTTGATCGTTTTGAAAGACATTCCGATAGGCCTCTAAAGTGATCTGTTTAGGCAGCAAAATCACTTCCCCATTCAGCACCAGCGCAGGGTCACTGAAGGAGGCACTAACGATAAATATTAGCGGGTACAGTACCACTACGACGATAAGGATAGCCAATGCGTTAACCACGGCATCGAATATTTTTTCATCCGACTTCCTTTTCATGAGCGTTTGCTCCTGCATCGCTTATCCCCTCCTCACCATAAACTTGTCTCCGCCTTTTTACGGGCAAAGCGATTCACGAGTAATAGCAGCGCCAGGTTAATGATGGAGTTAAACAAGCCAATGGCAGCTGTATAGCTGTATTCCCCTTTTAAAATACCTTCCGAGTAGACAAATGTAGAAATGACATCGCTGGATTCCAAATTCAAATTATTTTGCATAAGCAAAATTTTCTCAAAACCGACATTCATGAAATGTCCGACATCGAGAATAAGCAAAATGACGATGACCGGCAGAATGCCTGGAATGGATACGTGCCAAATACGCCGCAACCGGCTCGCGCCGTCCATTTTGGCCGCTTCATACAGCTGCGGATTGACTCCGGCCAGGGCTGCTATATAAATAATCGATTGCCAACCCATATTTTGCCATATGTTGGAACCGATAAAGATCGACTTAAACCAGGCCGCTGATTCGAGAAATCGAACCGGCGCTCCGCCAAATGCCTCAATAATCGAATTCACAGGACCTCCGCGTGGAGATAAAAACAGCATCAGCATCCCTACCATGACGACGATGGAGATAAAATGAGGGGTATACGTAATATTTTGCACAATTTTGCTGAATGTTTTGTTACGGATTTCCGTAATGAGTAAGGCCAGGAGGATAGGAATTGGAAAAGCAAACAATAAAGAGAACAAGTTAATCGAAATGGTGTTCCAAAGCAGCCTCCAGAAATAATAGGATCCTATGAATCGTTGGAAATGGTCTAGCCCCACCCACGCGCTGCCGCTGATTCCCTTGGCCGGACTGAAGTTTTTAAATGCGATTTGCAAACCATACAATGGCCCATAATGGAACACAAGGTACCATACGATAGGAATGAGCAGCATCAGGTAGAGATCGTATCGACTTACGATCGATTTATAAAGACTGGAGCGCCTCGATCGGGATCGAGACGCAACGCCCACAGTATTTACCACACTCTTCATCTGTAGCCCTCCAGCCGGTATGCGGTGCTTAGTTTTGTTTTTTGAGGTTATCATAAGTGGCTTGGTATAGCTGCTGCAGCTCATCAATTTTCATTTTCTTCAAAGTGGCCTGGAACTCGCCCCATTTATCGAAGTTAAGCGCGCCTACAATAAACTTGGTGCTCTGCTCCTCGTAATATTTATCAATATCGTTCCGCAGCATATTGATTTTTTGAGCCGTTTGTTCGTCGAACATAGGTGGTGCGAACTTAACTTTCGGCATGAACGGGTCCAGCTTCTTTTGAGCTTCTTGAACCTGTAGCGGATTGATATAAGACGCTACCTTCTCGCTGATCAGATGCGGCGCCCCGCCTCCGGCATATGGGGTGATTTTGGATTGATTGCCGGTCGCCAAGAAGGCATCTGTATAATAAGGAATCCCCTCTCGCAATTCATAATTCTCGCCTTTACGACCAAATCGAAGCAAGGTGGATCCTTCGTCGCTGTAGAAATAATCGATCCAACGCATCGTCGCTTCCGGATACTTGTTAACCGGGGTGATGGCAAAAGCTCCAAAATCTCTCGGTACCGGAGCTGCATTACTCTGCATTCTGTCGCCATGCGGTCCCTTGACCGGGGCTATACCCATATATTGATTTGCAACTTTCGTATCCAGCATCGGATTGTTCGTCTGATCAAAGAAGAAACCGGTATTTCCGGACCCTTGCTTGGCCAGATATTGAGCTTCCTTTTGTGTAAACAGCTCTTGATCCAGCAGCTTCTCCGAATACAGCTTGTTTAAATACATCAACAATTCCTTATTCCGATCACTACCCATCCAAATATTAACCTTGTCATTGTCCAAGTTAATGTTATAACCAAACTGAAGATCCAATCCAAAAGATCCGGCCATTTGCGTTACGACAGACAATTTGTCGTTGCGTGCAGTCATCGGAAGCTCGTCTTGTTTGCCGTTGCCGTTAGGATCTTTTTCCCGGAAAGCTTTCAGCACCTCGTACAGTTCATCCGTAGTCTCAGGTTCCTTCAGATTCAGTTTCTTCAGCCATGCTTGATTCATCCATCTTTTATCGGTTCTGGCGGAGTTGACGGTCACAATCCCCGGGATGGCATAAATATGGCCTTCAGGTGTTGTTATGGCGGAACGAATCTCTGGATACGTTTCCATTAACTTCTTAAGGTTTGGAGCGTAAGAATCAATCAGCTTCTCGAGTGGAATTAATTGACCGCCAGCACCGTATTTAATTGCCTCTAATTGTGTAAGACCTGAGCGATACATGGCATCAGGAAGCTCATTCGATGCAAACAACAGATTCTTTTTCTCAGGAAAGCCATCCGTTGGTGCCTCGATAAATTCCACTTGAACATTGCTCATTTTTTCAAAGTCCTTGAACACCGGCATATCCTTAAATGGTCCATTGGTTGGCGCAATTCTTGTGAACATTTTCAGCTTAATCGGCTCTTTCACAATGGGAAATCCCGCTGAAGACACAGTTTTCACATCATCTACTTTGGTTGTGCCCTCTTTCTCTTTACTCGGGGTATCCGAGCTGCAGGCGCTAAGTGCCATACTGGATACTACTAAAGTTGAAAGCAGTACCGTCCCCCAATTTCTTTTCATTCTTTCGTTCCTCCGATCACGTTGTTTTCACCCTTAAAAGAAAGCGTTTTCTAAGGGTTGATCTAAGTATAGTTAATTAATGCTTTGGGATGATTCAACATTTATGACTTTCCATTCTACTTTTTTGACGGTTTCAGATGATCCATGTACGCCTGAGGTGTCATTCCTGTTATGCTTTTAAACACTTTAAAAAAGTACGTATAACTCAAAAATCCAACCTCACTGCTAATCTGTTTCAACGCATAGGTGCCGGATTCCATAAGCATGCAGCTCGTTTTAATACGAACCCGGTTCAAATACTCTGTGAAGGTCATACCCGTTTCCTCTTTGAACAATCTGCTTAAATAGGAAGGATTCAGATTAAGGGCACTCGCCGTAATGTCCAAGGAAATGTTGGAGGCATAGTTATCGGCGATAAACTGTATGGCTTTCGAAATATGACGCGAATAGGATCCTCCTGCATGCTCTTTCTTAATGGCCTCAACAATTCGTGCATAGTAATTTAACAACCATCTCTCCAGCTCAGCAACGCTTCCCATTCGCCCAAGCTCATTCCTCGAGGGGATGAGCCCGTTATCTTCTAAGGATGAATGAGGAAAATGCCGCTTCCATGCCCTTTCAACAAGATGAAGCATTTCGCTTACAATGATTTGCACTGTCATTGCGTAGACTGGCTGACTACGCAGTGCATCAAAAATGGTTGAAATGATTTGATTTATTCTTTCCCCATCAAACCGCTCCAGAAAAAGCAGCAATTGCTTCTGTTCTTCCATTAAAAGAGAATCTTTCAGGATGGATGCGTTCAATCCTTGATCGAACATGACGTTTATATCCTGGTTTGCTTTGGTATAGCTGGAGCCAACCAACCGCAAATTTCCGCATAGCGGTCCTATGGCATAGACACATTTTAAGTTAAGGAATTTCTCGAGAGAATGAGCTAGGGAGCTCGTGGCTTGATTGATTTGGGTTGTAACCGTATGTTCACTTCGATCTTCCGAAGAAAACAGGACAATAAAGCGTCCCTCCCCCACATAGCCTACCGTCCGCTTCTGAATGTCGCCAATTGCCATTTGCATGACTTCCGCGGCCTGCTGAACAAACCGATTTTTCTGTACATCGGTAAAGGACTCCGTCAACAACAGAAAAGGTACGATTTGTACAGCTGCGGTTCCATAATTGATGGAACTGGTATACAGATCATTGTCTCGTGCATAAGACTGCAGCACTTCCCCAGTTTCTTGTACATCTCTAGCCAAATTAGCTACATGTTCGCGAAGAATAACCGGACTTAGACGTTCAATCATTTTGCTTTGGGCACTTCGAGCTTCATGCTCTCGTTCTTCACTCTGCCATTCCTGAACCGCTTTATCCAGAAGCGTCAATAGAGCTCCCGCGTTCGAGCGATGCTTGAGCAAATAATCCATAGCCCCGTTCATGAGGCAGGTCCGAACATAATCGTAATCGTCAAAACTACTCAGCATGATCATTTTAACCTTGGGAAACCGGTCTTTGATCATGCGGCTCAGTTCTACCCCATTCATTAACGGCATGCTTACGTCTAAAATTGCGATATGCGGAGGTTGCTGCTCCATCATGGAAAGGGCCATAGATCCGTTATGTGCTTCACCGCATATGGTGAATCCATGCTTTTCCCAATCCAACATACTCTTCACATCGTTTCGTGCCAACGCCTCATCATCGACCAATAATACCTGATACATTCCTCATTCCTCCTGCCCTTTTCGATTCGTAACCGGCACCAATGGAAATCTGATCTGCACAGTGGTATAGGTATCCGGCTCACTATAAAGAAATACGCCGTAAGGCTCCCCGAATAGTCGAACAATGCGTTCGTGCACATTGCGAACGCCCATGCCGCTGAAGCGTGTGTTCGTCTGGACTTTATTCTCTTCAAACAGCGCATCGATCTGTTCCTTTGACATCCCTTTGCCGTTATCTCTTACTTCAATTCTCAGTTCTTTGTTTTCCTCATAGATGCGAATCAATACTAGGCCCTCGTGCTCCGAGGAGGATAGCCCATGAATGATGGCATTTTCCACAAGAGGCTGCAGCATTAACTTCAACACGCTGAACTGTAAAAGCTCTTCATTTTCGACTTCTATCTTCACATGAATGGGTTCCACATATTTGTATTTTTCAATATTAACGTAGCTGCGGACATACTGCAGCTCTTCCTGCAGGGAAAGAAATTCATTCGTATTCCCCAAAACACCGCGCATGAGCTCTATTAAAGATTCCGACACCTCAACAATATTCGGCACCCCGTTCAGTTTGGCCAAATACTTGACCGTATTCAGCGTGTTATACAGAAAATGGGGGCGAATTTGAGCCTGCAAAACAGCCAACTCCGCCTCACGCTTCTCCTTCTCAGTCGTCACGATTCCCTCAAGTAAACGCTTTAATTCCTCTACCATACTTTTGAAAACTTGATAGAGCTGGCCTATTTCATCCTTAGAATGAATTTCGACAGCTGTGAGCGTCATGTTGCCTTCCATGACATGCATCATCATAGATCTCAGCCTTCGAATATTTCTTGTAATTCTCGAGGAAACCTGTAAAGTACCGATGACGATAATGATAAACACAACAATGGCTACTGTGGCTAATACATTTCGGATCCGCGTCGTTTCAGTTAAGAGAGACTTCATAGGAACGAGTGCCACCGTGGACCATCCCGTATAATCCGATTTCCGCGTGATAACCAGGTAAGATTTCTGTCCGATGACCCTTTCAACTGAACCATCTGAACCGGACATCTCCTGATTGAGCCCAATGACCACTGACTTGTCAAGGACGTTTGTTTGGGGTTGATAAATAAATTCATTGTTCCTATCAACCACATACAACATACTGTCCGATGTAGGTTTGACATCATATATTTTCTTAATGAACTCGTCATTCAGATCGAACATCACCATACCGATTAAATTACGGTTATATCGGAGCTCGCGCCCGGTCACAATGGAGTCACTGAAACCGGTTTGATGAAAATAAGCATGCCCTGAGCCATTTTGAAGTAAATAATCCATCATCGGTGCATATAAAATGTTCTTGTCGAGCCATGGGGATCCGACAAAAAACAACTTTTCGTTCAGCCCTATGACGGCAACGCGTGAAATATATGGCTTGTAGGCAATCAATGCGGATAAAAACTCCTCGATCCGCTTTTGCTCTTGGAACCACTCGTAGCTTGGTTCCTCCGTCTTGCTAAGCAGCGTATCCAGCACCGTTTTATTGGTAGCGACCACCGTATTTAATCGACTAACTTCCTCCAATCGGAGATTTAAGGATTCGTCCGCCTGGCGTATGCTTTCCGTAACGGAAGTAATCGCATTTTTCTTCACCGTTTCTCTCATGTACAAATAAACAATACTTGTCACAGCAACGATTCCAATCAGAGTAACCAGACTGAATGCGACAAAGATTTTCCCCTGGATGCTTACCGTAGGTGAAACCAACTTTTTTACGGAGAAAAACTTCATGGACCGGCAGCTCCTTTCCATTTCACGAATAGTAGAAAAAAACATGAATCCGGCCCGATCAGGAGCTTGATTCATGTCTTAATATTACTCACAACAAGGTGCAATGCATAGCCCCTCCCCATCCTCTTCGGCCCCCAGCAGGACAATTCCCACACGGGTCCGAAATGGAGCGGTTCGATCATTACCAAAAAATGTAGACATGAGTCTGCCGTCTTTATCGATAAACATCGTTCCGTGGCCTCCGTGAGGTACCGCCAACCGTCTTGGAGTATAAGGGCCGTACAAATCTTCAGCAACGGCATACATCAAATCATACGTTCCGTCCACGCGTTTATCCCCATTCCACTCCGCCGCACCAAGAATGTACTTCCCTTTGTACTTCACGATGAATGCACCCTCATAGCCAACGCGCTGTCCATCCGAGCACAGCAGCTTGCGGGGGTCCTCCGCAAAGCCTGTCATATCCTTCTTCATCTTGGCGATTTTACCATCCTGCCAAACAAAATACACTTGACCATCCTCATCCTGGTACAGGCTGGAGTCAATATCCGTATTCGTCATGCGACCCATATCGATATACGGTCCTTCTGCATGTCCAGATACACTTTTAATCAACCCGGTGCCTCCGCCTTTAAGCGAATAAGTGATCCAGAATGTTCCGTGCAAATAGATCATCTCCGGGGCCCAGAGACAAGGATTTTCATAAATGTTGTTCTCCCATGTCCCATTTTCGGATAAATCCCATACTTTGGCCACATGGTTCCATTCCTTCAGATCATTTGAGCTCCACAAGTGAAGTTGGTTATTCCGATCCCAAAAATTACGATGCGGCTTATCTGTTGTCCCCGTCAAATAATACGTCCCATCCGGTCCTTTGCTAATATGAGGATCCCGAATCAGGAAGTCCCCTACAGGTTTAAGACTTCCCACGGCTCCCTTCTCCAGCACCGTTCCCTCTATCGGCCTTATGAATCCCGGGCCTGCAATGGACATGGGAACAACAGAAGGGTAATGCTCAACCGGCGAATAGCTGCCGCAGCCTGCAAAGGACGCATACAGCTGATTGTCCGGTCCATCAAATAAAGTGACTTGTCCGCCATGGGGAAGTGCCAAATACCGCCGGCTGTAGGGACCATAGATCGATTGGCTCACCGCTACAAAGGTATCTACAGCATCGCTGCCCATCCTCTCAAACGCATCTGCACAGAACATATAGTAGTACCCAGCCCGTTTATATAAAAAAGCCCCGTAACTTCCTACCTGAAGGTTCCGTAAGTACGATGGATGATCCTCCCGCCCCGCGACCTTCCAAGGCTGCACTTCTACCATCCGGGGAAGTTCCTCAAGACCGGTCATGTCCTCTTTCATTTTGGCAATTTTGCCATTGCTGTAAATCCAATAAACAACTCCGTCTTCATCCTCAAATAAAGAGGCATCCTGCCCGTCATCTGTTATCTTCCCCATATCCTGGTAAGGACCCATGACGGAGGCGGACAAGCTTTTGAGCAAACCAGTGCTGCCTTGTTTCAACCCATATGTGATCCAGAACGTTCCCTTTACATAGTGGATTTCCGGTGCACAAATACCAGAGGAGCCCTCACTCTCCTTTTGCCACGTTCCCTCTTGCTCTAAGCTCCATACGGCGGCTGGCCCCGTCCATGATTTTAAGTCTGTGGACGTCCATACCTGCAAGCTTGAGCCCTCTGTCGCTCCGGTCATATAGTACATATGATCCGGCCCTGTGCAAATACTGGCATCTTTTAGGGAGACATCCAAAATTCGTTCTATCATTACTGCAGATTCAGAATAGCCTGTACAGGCGGACCATTCCGTTTCAGGATGAGGTGGCTGTTTAATAAAATCACTGTGCATTGTATTTTTCCCTTCATAAAATAATCTGAATTAAGTATACCGTGGTCTGCACAATTTTTTAATAGAATAAGCGGATCATCGGGTGAGGATTATGGACGCCCATTACTGTTCCATAAAACAAAAAACATGCCGTGAAGAATCATTCGCAATTCCTGAACAATTCGCGGCATGTCTATTGAATTTTAATAAATTGCTTTCGAAAGGCGCTTGGTCTAACTCCGGTTTTGCTTTGGAACAGGTTCGAAAAATAATGCGGATCGACATATCCAAGCTTATAACCAATATCGCTTATGGTCAGATGTGTGTCGAGCAGCATCAGTTTAGCGGATTCTATCTTTTTGGAGATGACATAGTTATAGATGGTAGTTCCTATTTCTCTTTTAAACAAGCGATTTATCTGCTTATTGGAAATGCCCATTTGTGAAGAGAGCTGCTTCGGGTCGAAAGGATGAAGGATACTGTTATCCAAAAATTGCTTTATCGCTTGAACCGTTGATGTTAACGCTTCCCCTCTTTTACGTAAAGTTTCAGAGAGGCTGACAATGATTCGCATAAGGATGATCTGCAGCTCACTTTGCATTTCTTCTACTGATTTTTGTTTAGCGCTTTCAATAGCCTCTTTAAACAAGTATTCCAATCCGCTTCTGGACGTCACGACATGTGAAAGCAGTTGGTAGGCTTCAAGCATCTTCAGAATCCAGCTTCCGCTAATGTTTAGCCATATATAACTCCATTGCTCCTTGTGGTCTAGGTCTGAGGCAACTTCATGGTAATAGCCTGCAGGTAGGATGAACATGTCTCCCTGACGAGCCATATAGGCTTGGGGACCGACCTGAACACTGCCTTGCCCTGATAGTACAAAACCGAAAACGGTAATTTGTGCAATCTTTCGAATATTGTGGTAATCCGTATCACAGTAATTAACCCCTAAGAACTGGACGCTCAGAGGAGGAGGCTCTCCTAACGGAGGCAGGTGATATACAGGCCCGTGCTTACCGAGTTTATTTAGCATCGTCATTGAACCTCTCTTAACAACTTGGTTCCTAGTTCCCCAGACTATATTTTAGCACAATTTCAACTATTGAGACATGGAGTGAGATGGAAGAAAGAGCATAAGGGTCGCCGTCATAACGAAATACCCATTAATTTCAAAGTAGTCCGTCAGCAGTTTTCGAAGATCGGCTTCATCATCTATGATCAGTATCCAAAAATCGTTTGGCATCCCAAGCGGTAATAACGGAGCCTACTCCGATTACTTTGCGGGGCCCCCGATGAGGCTCTTCCCAAAATCGTAAAAGAAAAAAGCAAACCTGCAGGTAACTTTTTCTTTTACGGGGCTTAGAGGGATCGAGCCCCTAACCTCATCGCTGCCAGCGATGCGCTCTCCCAACTGAGTTACACCTCTTCTTTTCCACTATACCTGCCCGTGAGTTCAGAAAACGGCAGCCATGAATTGGGGTGGGACTGTCGTTTTTGTTATTTGCTGCTACAAAGTATACGTTAGACAAGGAAAAGAGGCAGAATCTCAGAAACCGTGTGCGGTTAACTTGCAAGATGCTGAGAATAAGTGGAAAATAAGAAGTGAACATTCTAGCGGAAATTCTATGATCGGACAACGAGGAGAGAGCGAGTCTGATGAAAACTTTACATGAATGGTTATCGTTGCAGACGGATGCGAATGCTTCCATGACAGCTAAGAGATTATTGGCTGTAATTAAAGAAAGACGAATATCGGTGGAGGAGCAGTTTGTTCTCATCGAATCTTCCTTCCACTTTGTGATGAAACTGGATCAGGATGATCAACGTTTCAAATCAGCCAGGAACCAGATAATCGAAGCCTGGACCCTCTTTTGCAATCAAGCTGATGATCAATTGATGTGGTATTACGATAGCATGCTGAGTATGTTTGAGTTTGCTCTTATAGATAATACGTATGCTGCGGGCAATGTCTTGCATCTTTCCAACGCATTTGTTGAAACGGAAATCGCTGATAATCGCAAAGCCTTAAGAAGCAATCATGCACGGGTATTAAAGTTGATTGATGCCTATATCGACCACGCCGTGCGTAAGGAAGGTACAGATAACGAACATTGGGGGGGAATTGCCGCTGATCTGACCCACCTCTATTTTTATCATACCCATTACGAAGGCGATGATGATTTACGGCAAGCTGTCTCGATGTTCATTCCTAAGCTAGTTACGACTTGCTATGTTAGCTGCAATAATATTACAGGAGCACTTCTTAAACATCACCCTCATTTTGGGAGTGAAGCAGCGAATCTAATTCATTATTTCGTCACGCTAACTGCACCTAATAACGAGGATGATTACGGATCATTCTTCTATGATATTGCCTACGATTTTCTAGGGGACAGCGACTTCTCTTTGCTAAAGCAAAAAAGAACGATAACAATCTTGCCCTATCTCGAGACTTATTTGATACAATGGACGGATGTACAATTTGATTTTTTTACGCAAAATTTTGTTTTTTATTCTTTGCAGGAAAATGGAATAAAGTTAGTGGCCAAATCGAAAGATCGACAGAAGGTACTGCAAATGCTTATAGCTACAAATCGTTCAACACCTATGTATGATAAAATTGTGCAGCTATTCGATGACGCGTTAGCACTAAAGTCAAAAACGACAAAGAAACAATCCTCTTCTACTACGTCATCCACAGAGGGGATTTCATTCAAAGATTTTAATTTTAAATTAGTCGTTATCGAAGAGTTGATGTACAGACAAAATATCCTTGAGCCTGCTTTTGATCTATACGCATTTGTTGCCGATTATTTGGAAAGAGATATCAATATCGAGGATGAAGGATATGAGATCATTCCTGAAGCCAAAACGTATTTCGAAGAGCTTGTCCTGACTTCGGACCATCTGGCGCATGTAAAAGAGCTGATTTTTGACGGAGGATTACAGATCTATACACAAATCGTCCCCTTCTGGGCTGGTGAAGACGAACTATTTGATGTTCACTCGTTGGAAGATGCCTCTCATTTGCCAAATCTAACGACTCTCTCTGTTACGAGCATGCTTATGGTAGATACATCAGAACTGGAACAGAGAGGTATAGTCATTGATTAAATAGAAAAAGTCCAAAATCATCTCAATTCCTTAAAAAATATCGAGCCTCGGACACAAGTTTTTCCGTAGTAATTTTGCTCAAAAGAGTATTAGACACTTAGAATCCGGTTACGATTGTAACCGGCTTTCTAATTTTGATTCCATTTCGTGATCCATCCCAGGCATCACTGATATATTGGTTCCTTCACTATTCATCTGTTGGAGGCGCCTTCAGTTTGCTAGATTATTTCTGCCTGCGTTTCCTTTACAGTAGTAATAACCTTCATTGCTTACCTCCATAAAGTACTTTCAGTTCCTCTTCCTTCATCGTAAAAAAATGTTTTTCTGTTAATGGAACATTCACTTTTTGTTAAAAAACTTGACCCTTACGTTACGTAACGGTATATAGTGAATATACCGGTAAACAGCTGGCGCCCGAGAAAGGGGATGATCATGCAACGAGAGTGGAAAGTCGGAGAACTTGCGAAATTAGCGGGACTAACGATTCGCACTTTACGATTTTACGATCAAATCGGTTTGTTTTCGCCATCCGGTCATTCTAATTCCGGATACAGGCTCTATACGGAAACAGACATTTCGCGTCTGCAGCAAATTCTGTCCTTGAAGGAGTTAGGGCTGTCTCTGGAGCAAATTAAAGCCGTTATGGCTGGTGATCAGCTCAGCCTGTTAGACACTGTATCCCTTCAAATAGCCCGACTGAAAGAAAACATTCGTATGCAACAGAAGCTTTTGCACGAGCTCGAGAATGTATCAAGCCGGATGCACAGAAACGAACCGTTGACAGTTGAAAATTTCACTAAGATCATGCGGACAATGAGGATGAATCATGAGAAGTACTTTGACGAGAGGAAGTCGAGCTGGAATCTCCACCTCGACCAACTCGGCGCATATTTAGACGAACATCCGGGAGAACCCGGCCAAGGAGGATTCGACCATGAATGAACCATCTGCCAAACATTCCACTTTCGTCATCGAAAAGAACTATAAGCATTCGACTGCCCGGGTATTCGCCGCTTGGGCGGGCCAGACCGCCAAAGCCGCCTGGTTCCCGAAAGCCAACGAGTTCGATTTCCGCGTAGGAGGACGAGAGTACAACCGTGGAGGTCCGCCGGGAGGCCCGGTCTTCACTTTCGACGCCTGCTATCAGGAGATCGTTCCGGACAGACGCATTGTCTACTCGTACACGCTGGACATGGAAGAAACGCGGTTATCCGTCTCCGTGACGACGGTGGAGTTCAAGCCAGAGGGCGGCGGCACACGGTTGGTCTACACAGAGCAGGGTGTTTTTCTGGACGGCCATGATACGCCCGAACAGCGGGAACACGGAACGAAACTATTCTTGGACAAGCTCGGCGACGTTCTGGACGGCCAATGAAAGTTGCGGAGAGATTGCAAATCGATTGGGGCTAAGCCAGCCGCAAGCTTCCAAACATCCTCGCTTACTTAGTGATATAGGTTTCAACAAGTCAAAGACAAATTCATTTTGGAGGGATGGACATGAACCAAAACAACGCAACAAACAAAATCGCAACGCAAGTAGGTGAATGCGAGATTGTGATCACCCGCGTATTTGATACTCCACGCGATTTTGTGTTTGATGCTTGGACGAAAGAGGAGCACCTGTCGAAGTGGTGGGGACCTCGAGGTTTTACGACGACTTTTCAGAAGTTTGATATGAAACCCGGCGGTACATGGCAGTTTATCATGCATGGTCCTGATGGCGTTGATTATCCCAACACCAACGTCTTTATCGAGGTCGTTAAACCCGAGCGAATCGTCATCAAACATGCTGTGTTTCCCCATTTTCTGGCGACAGCAATCTTTGAGGATTTGGATGGTAAGACCAAACTCACTTATAGCACAGTATTTGAAGAAAATGCTGCTGTATTCGATAAGGTGAAAACATATGCCGTCCCAGGTGCCGAACAGACCATGGATCGTCTTGAGGAGCATCTGGCAAGTATGTCTTAAAAGTAAGAGTCCAGCCTCGTATTGATGCCCCCGGTAACAGCTCGCTATTTATTTCGCGAGGATGAAATCGTATCGTTTTGAGGGTTCCGTAAAACCTGGCAAAATGCCAGGTTTTACGGAACTTGTTTCGTTTGGTGGTGGCCGGATTCACCATGACAACGCTCTTGCCCTGGCCCGCAAGCCAATTGGCCAAGTTATA
>NZ_WHOA01000094.1 GCF_013141715.1 Paenibacillus phytorum
ATTTCCAAGTTCCGATATATTTTGCTCTTCTCTATCTTGAGCTGAACCTTATCCACGACATCGTCCGCTTCCGTACCGAGGATGTCGATCAACGTGATTTCATTCCCCTCTTTGTCCGTTCCGATGGGATCATGCAAGGACACATCTTTGCGTGTTTTCTTCAATGAACGCAGATGCATCAAGATCTCGTTCTCAATACAGCGAGCGGCGAATGTCGCGAGCTTGGTCCCTTTGTTCGGCGAAAATGACTCGATGGCTTTGATCAAGCCTATTGTCCCTATGGAGATTAAATCCTCGAGATCTTCTCCTGTATTGTCGAATTTTTTAACAATATGCGCAACGAGTCTTAGATTATGTTCAATTAACTTATTACGGGAGTTGTCGTTCCCCTCAGCCATTAACCGTAAGTGCTTTTCTTCTTCTTCCTCTGTGAGAGGTTGTGGAAACGCGTTATTTTTGACGTAGGACACAAGTAGCGTTAGCTGCTTGATCAACAAAGCAATTGTACCAAACAATCCAGGCATTCCAGCTACCCCCTTGAGCGTATTGCGGAGCATGACTGCTTCGGTAGCCTCCGCTTAGAGATTACTATCAGTCTATGTGGGGGAATGCCTAGAAGTGCACGTACACAAAAGTTTACAGAAATTACTCAGTTACTCCCTTGCATTAGGGAACAGCATCTTGTATTGCTGTGGCGTGACGCCCTCTCGCTTTTTGAACTTACGGATAAAGTGGGATTGATCTGTATAGCCGACGCGCTCAACAATCTCTTTGACGCTCATCGACTTGGCCTGCAGCATCTCCTTCGCCTGATTCATACGAGTCTCTTCCACATACTCGCTAAGCGTAGTCCCCGTTTGATTTTTGAAGAACCGTGACAGGTAGGAGGGCGAGACGTCGAAGATATCAGCAAGTTTGTTTGAATTCAAGGTAACATCGGCATAGTGCAACGACACATAATCCACGATTTTATCACGCAGCTCGAAATTCCGACTTTCCTTCTTACTGCTCATCTCATCGGCAAAACGCATGCAGTAACGAATGAAGATGCGCTCAAACTCCTCCATAGTTTCAAAAGCAAAAGCTTGCAGCGTCTCGTCTAAGTACGGGTCCTGCTCTTTCCTGGAAATCTCCTTAGCAAGTTTGAATACAGCTATACTCATACCTTGACAAATGCCCCGCGCGGCTCCAGGCGTCAAAAAGCTGTTGCGGATTTCGTTGATCTCCTCGGCAATCACAGCCCCTGCCAATTCTCTGTCTCCTAGCTTAATTGCCTTAACTAGTTTCGATACGGCTTCATCCAAAAATTTATATGGGGAGCTTGCTTCGAGTGCTGCGTCTTGATAATGCAAAACGACATTTTCCCCTTCTAAGAAACGGCGATGGGACGTTTCAACCGCCTGTTTGTAGTAGACTGGCGTATCCAAAACATGATGAAACAGCTCGCTGATCCCGATCGTTACGGTAAATGGAAAAAGCCGCTCGAAAAAATCACGAATTTTTCCCGCAGCCTCATGAAGCATCTCCTCACAGCTTGTTTCTTCCTGGGCCTTTATGCCTGCTAATAACGCTATGCCACGATTCTCCGTCAGATCAATGCCATAGCCATGACCTACCTCCATGGAGATCTCTTCAGCCACGTTCATAATACTGTATTTGAGAACATTCTGAATGATCGGGGTATTGGTCTTTTCAAAATTCCGGTAATCATCGATCCGAATAAGCAATACGGCAAATCGTTCATAAGCAAGCTGCATGCCCGCTTTACCCAATAATTCATCAAGCTCATCCTGGGATCTCACATTGCCCTTAATTAGATCTGCCATCACTTTTTCCTTCAAAGCAGCCGATTTCGTTTTGAGATGTGAACGCAGGTCGTTATTCTCCAGATTCATATGCTCAAACGCTTCGCTTAGCCAGTCGAGCTCATTATTTTGCCGGTGCTCCTCTGAAGCATGGTTTTTCCGAACGGAATCCATCAACTTTTTGATCGGCTTGTAATGATGTCTGGCAAGGAACAGCGACAACCCGATCCCAAGCAGCAGCACCGAAGCCACGATGACATAAAAAATAGTCTGAGTCTGCCTAACAACAGTGAGAAACTGGCCAGTCGGCACTACCACATAGTAGGACCAGGGCATAAATCCGGATGCAAGTTGAACCGAAGAGTGAGGACCTTCCGGCAAATTTAGGCTGCTCACTATTGAAGCAGTTCTATCAGCCGGCAGCCATTGAAGCAGTCTTGCTGCGTCCTTACCCTCATCTCTCCCACTAGAAGCGGATACGATAATTCGGTCCTGCTTGTCGATAATGAATGCCTCGCCTTCAAACTCCTTAATACCCCCGCCAATGGCCCGTTTCATTTCCGCACCACTGATCATATAGAGAATCACCTGTGTGGGCTTAACCCCATTGCCCGGTAGAGGAAACATGTAGATAGCCGCATCAAGCTTATTGGCTCCATTCAAGTTTATCGATTGTACTGGCAATAAATAAGGCTCCTTCAATCCCGCTGCAAGCTTCTCAAACTGATCATGGTTCAAGTTCTCGAAAGGGTAAACCTTATCGAAAAAAGTGTCAAGATCATAGACGCCGCTTGCCG
The DNA here is from genome assembly GCF_013141715.1 of Paenibacillus phytorum. GTDB lineage: Bacteria > Bacillota > Bacilli > Paenibacillales > NBRC-103111 > Paenibacillus_E > Paenibacillus_E phytorum. The sequence continues at coordinate 2,603 of NZ_WHOA01000094.1, forward strand.
CATAAACCTTGCTATCCTCCATTCCATTGAAATAGAGGCCGATATCCAGCAAATAGGAATGCGTCGAGCCATATGACTTCAGCTCCTGAATACCCTGCTTCGCCTCGTAGCCCCCTTCGGAGAACGTATAACGCATCAGCTTGTGATTACTGGAAATTTGCAAAGACATTTGTCTTAATTCATTAAACCGCTGATCGATCTGGTCGCGGATTTGCTTTAGTGAGGTGATATTAGATTGTTCGACAATGCCCGTAAGCGTATCGAAAAACTTCGTATATACGAAGCCTCCGATGGCCGCCAGCAGAAAGACGACCAAGAACAAGTAGGAAAAAAAATAAGTGATAAGTCGTGAAACCTGAGGCGCTCTCTGTTTCTTTCCTAAGCTCATAGTCGTCTTTCTCCTTTAACGGACTTGCTTAATTACTAGCCTTATTAACCACTTGCCGTAGGACAGCATGCTCGGAAATACATGTTCCTGCCTCGATATCTTCTTCCGTGAACACCGCCATCAATATTTCCTTTGCTTTGTCCCGTTCCCTATCATAAATCACATAGATATTACCTTCCTGATCTTGGACACCGTCCGGGTAGGAGACATCTCCTCTTTTATCAAGGATTAGCCCACCCTTCCAAGTAAGGCCATCATCCTCGGACAACATCGCAGTCAGGTGACTTCGCCCTTTGAACCCATAGTGGTTAACCAGGAGCAGACGGCCTGATTGCAGTCTACGGATGAAGAAACGAGAGCTGGGGCCGCCAAGCATAGTCGGCTTGCCAAGCGACCAGGCGCGTCCGCCGTCCTGAGAGACACTTTCCCCGATTCCGTAGAAGGCTCTGACCAACATCCACAAGCTGCCATCTTCGCGCTCGACTAGCATATGCTCATCGAAGTGACGATTTGGAATGTCTGCAGAACCCCTCAACTGGAAGGTTGCTCCCTGATCCGTCGAAACGTAAACATTCGAAAAGGCTTGCTCAGGCAGCTCATTCAGCGGTGATTCATGGCAAGCCCATACGGCAATCGGCAGCAGCCATTCTCCATTCTTCCGCACAGTCGGTTTATTCATCATAATACCATCTGCAATGCGTCTAGGACTAGACCATACTGGCGCCTCAGCTCCCGGATCCGCGCAAACCGAAGCCCATACACCGCAGCGTCCGTCGTACCAACTATAGCTTTGGGACCAGAATACCCATAAGTGTCCCGAAGGGTCCCTCCATAAGCAAGGATCGAAGGCTCTCACCTGCTCCGGTGGATCGATCACATAGAGCAGATCAGAGCAGGTATTTCCGCGATCCTCGCTCTTGACGAGAGCGACATAATTGCTGGGCCCTTCTCCTTTGCCCCCGCTGTAGAATGCCGCCCACAATCTGTTGTCCGGGGCGCATTCTATACCTGGGATACCTTGCCATTGGCGAACCCGGTAGCAATCCCCGTTCACGGGCTGAATCGCCGCCCCTTCCAACGCTAAATCAAAATTGGGCCTCATAGCGCTTCCTCTCTTTCTGCCTAATTGCGTTTGTAGCGATCATAAGCGTCTTTATGAATTTTCATATATTCATCCAATCCCATTTTCTTGATCGTCGCGACATATTCATCCCATTTGGAGAATGGCGCTTTTCCCATGATGAATTGTGTCTGCATCTCACCCACATAGGTGTGAATATCATTGCTCAAAGCTCTTAAACGGTCATTTTCCTCCTTGGTAAACAAGAACGCTGGCCAAATTTCTTTGGGCACGAATGGCTTCAATTTGTTGGCCGCATCAATAACCTCCGGCATTCCTTCTCCCGTATCCCAAGCGAAGCGCTCCTCACGAACGATCGGGTGCACAGAGAACGGTGATACAAGCTCACGGGAAATCGTTTGATCCAGGGTTAAACCATCCTTATTGTTCACAATATCCTGTACAAATCGATATTTGCCATCCTTCATTTCGAAGGTCTTACCTTCTACGCCCATCCAGTATAAAACGGCCCCGTCTCCATCCAAAAAGTAATCTGCCCATCTCATAGTGGCTTCCGGCTCTTTGTTGTTTTTGGTGATAACGAAAGCTCCTTGATTTTGCAGGACAGGGCTAATGCCTCCCCAGTTCTGATCACCGAAAGGACCTTTGAGTGCTGCGCCTAATCCAGCATAATTCATTTTCAATTGACCTGCAGGCACGACATTAATATTTGAGAATCCTCCAACAAGCCCTTTGGCTATTTTGGCAGTCAGGATGGTTGCATTGTTGGTGAAAATTTCTTTATCCAGCAAGCCTTCCGCATACAGTTTGTTCAGGTATGTCAGCATATCCTTGTATTTCGGATCGGTCTGCATGAAACGCATGGCCCCCGCTTTATCGTCAAAGTCGACGTAAGGATTGGCGTTGCCACGACTATAAAGTCCCCTGGCTCCTGCTAAAGAACGCAATGTATTGTTAATATCTGTACTGCTCAGCGGAATACGTTCCGGATCCTTTGCCTTAAACGCTTTAAGCACGTCATAGAGCTCATCCGTTGTCGAAGGCATCTTCTTCCCCGCTTCATCCAGCCATTTCTGATTGATGAACATTTTAGTGCCAATTCGGTGTGTGATGTTCGAAGACATCTTAGGAAGTCCATAAATTTTGCCATCAGGAGCAGTGATCCCTTTGAGCACTTCCGGATTCGCTTTCAGGATTTTGGAGAAATTAGGCGCGTACTTATCGATCAGATCATTCAATGGGATAAACAAACCTTGTTGTCCATAAGTGATCATGTCCTGCGAATTAATCCCTCCGCCATAGAAGGCATCTGGAATATCATTGGTAGCCAGAAGGAGGTTCTTCTTCTCCTCCAGACTCGCTTGCGGAACTAGGTTCCAATCGATGTGAATGCCCGTTCTTTTCTCTGCTTCCTTCCAAAGAATCTTATCCTTCCACTCCCCCTGAAGCGGTGATTGGCCGGCTATCATACGAAGCGTAATCGGCTGTTTCACGATCGGCATGCCCGTTTCATTCAGAATTTTATTTTCTTCTTTGGCTTTATCCTTCTGCGGTGCTTTATCTACATTCGTACAAGCAGCCAATACACACGTGGCCAAAATGACGACAAAACCTGTTTTCATAGATTTAATAGTATTCATCGTATGGATCCCCCTAATTTAGCCTTTGATAGCTCCAATCATAACTCCTTTGACGAAGTAACGTTGGAGAAATGGGTACAGTAATAAGACAGGCAGACTTGAGACGATAATGACGGCATATTTTAAGCCCTCCGTCAGCATAAGTTGGTCAACCGACGTTTCTGAGCCACTGACCATGCTCCCCATCTGATTTTGCAAAAGAATTTGTCTAAGAATTAATTGCAGTGGGTATTTCTGAGAATCCGACAAGTATATAAGTGCATTGAAAAAAGAATTCCAGTGGCCTATTCCGTAAAATAACAGCATAACGGCAATAACTGGCATAGACAAGGGAAGGATGATGCTCCACAGCATACGAAGATTCGTGCACCCATCTATCTGTGCCGACTCCTGAAGCTCAACCGGAATACCTTGAAAAAACGTTCTCATAATAATAATATTCCACATCGACACGGCACTCGGTAAAATAATCGCCCAAATGGAATTGAGCAATCCGAAGTTTTTGACCAACAAATAGGTCGGAATCAGCCCGCCACTAAAAAACATGGTAAAAGCAAATATCATCGTCAGCATATGACGCCCCACGAAATCCTTACGTGACAGGGGATAGACGGCGCCTATGGTCAACAGCATGTTAACGGCTGTGCCCGCACATGTATAAATCAAAGTATTGATATATCCTCTCATAATCCCGTCATCCTGAAAAACACGGATATAGGATTGCACGTTAACCTGTTTCGGCAGCAACCATACCTGACCTTCTATAACAGCTGCCGGACTGCTGAACGATGCACTTAGCACGAATATGAGTGGATAGAGAACCAGTATAGTTACTAGACTTAATAAAATATAATTCACTACATCGAATACGTGATCGCCTCTGGTTTGCGCAAGTCTGCCCACCTTTGATCCCTCCTTACCATAGGCTTGTATCTGTGAGCCTTTTGGAAATGCGATTCACTACAATTAACAGCATTAAATTAATAACCGAATTGAACAGCCCAACCGCCGCAGAGAAGCTATACTGAGCTCCCAATACACCCGATCGATACACATAAGTGGAAATAATATCCGAAGCACTGATATTTACATCATTCTGCATCAGGAACACCTTCTCGAAGCCTACCGCCATAATTTGTCCGCATTGCAAAATAAATAGGATCATAACAGTCGGCATAATGCCCGGCAAATTGATATGCCAGATGCGCTGAAGCTTACTTGCCCCTTCCAGTGTCGCTGATTCATGCTGCTGAGGATCAACACCGGCGAGCGCCGCAATGAACAGAATGGAATTCCACCCTATATTTTGCCATACGCCTGAGAAAACATAGAGTGTCTTGAACCATGACGGTTCCGCCATAAAATCAATAGGGTTCCCCCCTGCCCATAGGAAAAATTGATTCACCAACCCGGTCTTCGGCGAGAGAAAAATCGCCATCATGCCTACCAGCACAACTGTCGAAATAAAGTGAGGCGCGTAAGTAACGAGCTGAATCGTCTTTTTGAACATGACCAACCTGATTTCGTTAATCAACAGAGCGAACACCACAGATAAAGGAAAGCTAATGATTAAATAGTAGACACTGATCAGCACAGTATTAGTTAGCAGCCTCTCGAAATAATACCCTTGAAAAAAGCGCTCAAAATGCTGTAAGCCCACCCAGGGGCTCCCCCATATTCCCTGTACGGCGTTGAAGTCCTTGAATGCAATCTGAACACCATACATAGGAATGTAATCAAACAAAATGACATACACAAGGGCAGGCAAAATTAATACATACAATTCCCAATTTCGGGTGATTCCTTTAAGCGATACTTTGTTCACAACTCCGGTTTCCCCCTCTCCGATATCCTGTCATTCTGTCTCTACTTTCTTCTTATCTCATTCCTAACCTCAACTGTTCATCCGCATCTACCTCACTTCTGCGACATACCCCCATCTTAGAGCTAGCGCCAAAAAACTGTATATAGAAGTCTGTTGACCTGTATGGTGTATTCTTTACAATTGCCTGCACGGTGCATGATTTCTTTTTGCAAAGATAAGATTTTAATGACATATGGAAGAAATCCGCCCAGTGTACTGTAGGACAGTGCAGATGCAAACACAAAAAAGCGTTGGCACTTGTGCCAACGCTGATCCTTATTCCTAAATCTAATTCGCTCCGAATTATTAATTTCTTCCTCATATAGACAGCGCGGCAATTACGGACCAATCAACACGCCCTGTATGAATTTCTCCAACACGGCAACATCGGTTATATTCTTGTTGCAAGCTTCGCTGTTCACACACAAGTAATTGCCGATTGCTCTGTAGTAATCAGGCGTAGCGCTTGCCGGTTTCCATTTGGTCACCGCCGTAAATAACGCAACCTCTTCATGCCGATTACACACAAAGCAAACGCCTTTCTTATTCGTCGGTGTATATTTCCCTTCTATTCCAACGAGTTTCCCATTCAGATGATAAACGAGGAACAATTTATTCGTCGCGATATCGATCCAGCCGAGATACGTTACGTACCGATAGTCGATGGCCGTTAAATCGGGCACCTTCAATTTTTTAATTTTGGGAAAAAGCTTCTTCAGCTGATTTTCCTTCACATGCGCAAATTCCGCCAAATAAGGCTCCAAAGAACGCAAATAGCGCTGAAACTCTTCTGCTGTTTGCAGTAGCGTTATATTCCCCAGTGCTTGCTTTTGCAGCTCATTCGCTTCCGGAAACACCTCGTTCAGTTTAACTTGCGCGTTATATCGCACCGACTCCACCACTTTCCGATCGGAAACGGAGTTACAGGTACTTTGCAGCAGGCCGACCTGCTTCTTGATATCATTATATTGATGGTTTCTAATGAATGGTTGATTCATTGCTTTTCAGCCCCTTATTTTTGATAAAAACAAAATAAGTTGCAAAGCCCCATTACTAGAAACGATTTAAGCTTTCTTGGGCGATCACGACTTCCCAATCACCCCATGCAAAGATCGCCCTAATGAAAGGCTTTGCATGAGTCGTTACTTATACCGGCAAATTGATTTGCCATATTTACCGCCTCCCTTGTAAGAACTATTATAAGGTAGGTCCTTCATTAGCTGCAAGCTATACACTCTACGAATACCCTAGCAAAGGCTCAGCCAACCGAAACTTATATTGCTGATGAAACTTCTCCCTTAGCTTCGGCTCCAAATAATCATCCACGTAATGCATAAGAATCATCTTCGCTTGAATGGATTCCGGCAGCGTCAGCAGTTCTTCGAGTGACGTATGCGACGGCAGTTGATCATCCTGCATATGACATTCGTGATAAATGGTTTTCACCTCATCGGCGATACTCCGAATGTAGCTTTCATCCAATCTAGTATCCCCACTAAAGTAAAAGTATGGCTTGCATAGAAGACCGTAACTTAGCATGTCCGGCACATGCAAGGTAGGGACAAGTTCGAATTTCACACCCGCTACCGTAAACACATTGTCCACACATTCGACGTCAAAATAGTCCTCAAACACGCGCTTGCCCCGCGTTGTCAGCTCCAATCCGTGGCGCAAGATTTGCCACAAATCGTCTTTTAATCCGTTAGGCACATAAAGCTTCGGCTTCATTCTGCCCGGGTACACCCTGTGATACAAAGCAAGTTTCTGCAAGCCATTCACGTGATCCTCATGCAGATGAGTGATAAAAATATGCTCGATCTGATTGAGCTTCATTCCCAATTGATGCAGCCCAAGATGATTAGACTCCGGGAAATCTATACATAAATTCATATCTGCAAAAGTAAGAAGAGCACTATTATGCCCTTGCTCAATACTAAAACCATCCCCGCAACCCAGAAATGTTACTTTCATAAATACCTCCATGTTCCGTATGTGATTCTATGTATTTTTATACTATGATAGTTTGGTAGATATGGCCATTTTTAGGAGGATAACATGTACAGACCACACAAACCAAAACCGAAAATCCACCTTCGCTCCTCGATCTTTATCCTAATGATTTCTTTAATAATTGTACTACTTACGGATAGCGTATTCTACTATTATACGAAGAGAATGCTAACATCTGAGCTTGGAACCAAGCTTCAGCTTATCGCCGATAACGTCGCTATTTCCATTAAACATTCTAAAACGGGAGAGAAATATGTTGAAAATCTAATCGGCCAAAATCTGCGTACAGCCTCTTTAGCAGCACAATACCGACTCGATCCCGACATTGAGAAAGTGACGAATGAAGAGCTTACTGTTCTCAGTAAAGAGTTAATGATCGATCATATTACACTAATGAAACGAAGCGGTGATGACATCATTGGCTACAAATCCTCCGAGCCCAAGGAAATTAATATGAGTACCAAATCCTGGAGCAGAGATTGGTTCCAAGCGTTCAATCAGCTTCTAGACACCAAAGAAACGAATGTACAAAGCGGCCAAGCGCTGCCTCATTATTGGTCAGGACCCATGAATACGTCCATGACGAACCCTCAATTTGTCGACAAATGGGGCTATTATTACGATGGCCGCACGAATTATATTCTCGATCCATACGTGCATGATACGTTCTTTCGAGATTATCAACGGGAAACGGGTGTGGATGCTGTTATTAATGAAATGATTCATGGCTATACCAACCATGGCGCCAAAGAAATTGCTGTTTACAATCCGCCGATTTTCCTGAAACAGCAGGAACAGTATAAAAAGGAAGGATACACCTGGTTCACAGATCGGGAAATATTGTTCGGATCCTATACGATGAAAGATAATCGGGATCAAGAGATGGTGCAAGCCGTCATGCAATCGAAGCAAACAAAGCAGCTTATCACCACGATCGACGGAAAAACGTATCTCAAAATGTTCATTCCGCTTCAACTGGATTCCCCTGTTGTTATCGGTTTGACAGCCGATTATGAAACCGTACAACAATCAATTCAACAACAGCAAGTGAACCTGCTCATTCTGATCGGATCAACCGCACTAATCGCATTCATCCTAGTCATTCTGAGCATCCGGTTCATCAATCGGAATCGTGAAGCGACCGCGGAAAGCATCCAAGAAGTTTATGTTGATCATATCGGTTCACTGTTCCGTTCCATGAAAGAACAGCGTCATGATTTCAATAATCATGTGGCTACGATACATTCTCTTGTTCATTTGAAAGAATATACGGAATTAGATCGTTACACCACCGAGATTATAGGTGAAACGACCGCTTTGAATGACATAATTCAAATTAACGTGCCCGCTTTATGCGCGATTGTACAATCTAAGGTTATACAGGCCGTTGAGCGCAAAATCACATTCATTCATGAAGTCAGTAATTTAAATCAGATCAACCTTGGAGCTGTCAAAGCGACAGATCTCGTTCGAATCATCAGCAATTTAATCGATAACGCGTTTGATGCCGTTACTATTTCCAAAAAGGCAGAGGACAAAGAAGTCCGTTTAGTTGGTATTTTGGAAGGAAATCTACTTACATTTAAGGTCATCAATAACGGCGACCCTATCCCGAGCGATCGTCTAGAAAGTATATTCGAGCCTGGCTTCTCTACGAAACAAGAGTCCGGACTCCATACCGGTTTAGGTTTAAGCATTGTCAAAAACCTAGTGGACAAGTATGACGGAACCGTTCAAGTCAGCAGCTCAGAAGCCGAAACTAGCTTTACGATTTCCATTGCGGTATAAATGAATTTACACGAACATTATCTAATTGACATCATTTAATGTTCGTATTATGATAGTCAAGGCGGTAAGTAATAGCCACATACGTATAAATCGTTCGTATATCCTTGAGGATTGGCTTAAGGGTCTCTAGAGGGAGCCATAACTTCCTAGCTACGACGGGTACTTGCTTTCGCATACCCGTGTGGCTGGGTTTTTTTGTGTCCAAAATTGAATGATCCAGAGGAGATTGCAATGAAAACATATGATTTTATCGTTGTTGGTGCAGGACCTGCCGGTATTTTTGCCTGTTATGAAATGACTTTGCTTCACCCTAGTGCTAAAGTATTGCTCGTAGACAAAGGCCATGATATTTACCATCGCAGTTGTCCGATCCTGGAAAGTAAAATCAAACTATGTCCTCCCCCTGCAGGCAAAAAGGATTTCTCAGGTTGTCTTCCTGCCTGTTCCATTACAGCTGGCTTTGGAGGCGCGGGCGCTTATAGCGACGGCAAATTCAACATCACCACGGAATTCGGCGGTTGGATGACAGATTATTTGGCACCTACCAAAGTGATCGATTTGATTCGTTATGTGGATGGCATAAATCTACAGCATGGTGCAACCGAGAATATTACTGACCCTACGACTGAGGCTGTAAAAGATATTGAACAGCGCTCCTATGCTGCAGGCCTAAAGCTGCTTCGCGCTCAGGTTAGACATCTGGGAACCGAGCAAAACTTGATGATTTTGAAATCCATCTATGAACATTTGAAAACACGTATCGATATGCAGTTCAAAGCTGAAGTTGAAGATATCCTAACTTTCAAACGGGAAGACAAACATGCCATCCAAGGCATTCGTATGAAAGATGGTACTGAAATTCATAGTAAACAAGTGATGTTAGCTCCAGGTAGAGATGGTTCTGCATGGTTAACGCAAGTTCTCAAAAAGCGTCGACTCAAAATGTACAATAATCAAGTCGATGTAGGCGTCCGCGTAGAAACCTCGGATGTTGTCATGCGCGAAATCAACGAGCATCTATATGAAGGCAAGTTCATTTATAATACATCTGTGGGTACACGAGTACGTACATTCTGCAGCAATCCATCCGGTCATGTTGTGGTCGAGAATCACAGCGGCGTCATGGCAGCGAACGGTCACTCTTACAAGGATCCAGCTCTAGGTTCAAGTAATACGAACTTCGCCCTGCTCGTTTCGCATAAATTCACTGAGCCTTTCGATAAGCCTAATGAATATGCGCGGGAAATATGTAAACATGCGAATGACTTATCCAGCGGCGGTGTTATCGTCCAGAAATTTGGGGACATCATGCGTGGACGCAGGTCAACGGCGGATCGAATTCGCGAAGGCTTCCTTGAGCCGACTTTATCCGAAGCTGTTCCTGGAGATCTAGGACTTGTTCTTCCTTACAATACAATGAAAAGTTTAATTGAAATGATCCATGCGCTTGAAAAGGTGACGCCAGGTATCGCTTCTGAGCATACTCTTTTCTATGGTGTTGAAGCGAAATTCTATTCCGCTCGTCCTAAACTTAGCGAAAGTTTCGAAACCGAGATACAAGGCTTGTTCTGTGGCGGTGACGGGGCAGGAATCACAAGAGGCTTGGCCCAAGCAGGGGCTGCAGGCGTCTGGGTAGCACGCAACGTGGTCCTCTAAATTATTTCCGGGGAAATACGATTTCTTTCGTCAAAATCTACCGTTTAACTATTAGACCTGACTCATTAGAGTTAGGTCCTTTGGTAATTTTACGTTTAAAACTACTTTAAATCTCTTTTAAAATATGGTAAGATGAAAACGTTCTAAATGTAAGCGTTATCATTTTAAAAAGGGGGATTACAAAATGAATGTAGCGCTCGAAACAAGAAACACCTATGAGGATTTCGTACTGGAGAAGGATATTATGTACTTCCGAGTCGGAGAACATGGGCTCGTCTCTTTCCATGGGAAAAACTATCACATAAAAAAACGCATGACCACTGAGCAAATTCAAGAAATCACTACAAATAGCTCCTTTTTTAAGGTCAACACGGATTGCTATGTGAATACAAGAAAAATTCTACAAGTTCAGGATGGCAAAGTGTTTTTCGAAATCAAGGGTGCTGATTCCAAATTTGCCTCGATTACGAAGCTTCGCCAACACCGACTGAAAGAAATCGTGCACCAGCACAAAACGGAAGCAGCTGCAGGTGAATCAGCAAAATAATGAAACCTGCCTTATGGCGCACCGTCTAACAAACTACAGCGGCCACGTGGTTATACAGAAAAGGAGCTAACGAGAATCCTCGCTAGCTCCTTTTTGGTTGAATCCTATGAAATTTTTGCGAGTGTTTCTTGTTGATGCTCACGGATGAGAAAGCGTATGTAGTCGACTGTTGTATCTTTCACCTTTTTGGCTTCTTCCAAAGTCGCGAAGCTGTACTCAGCATGATCTGTGCTTTCGTACTTCTTCAGCTCTTCATAGTTCATTCCAAGTGTGGAGAAGTTATAAACCAGTTCGTAGGGTGTCTTAATATCCACATTTTTCACGAAAATATCTTTGGAAAAGAATGAGCCTTGTTTCTCCACTTTAAAAATCACACGAAACGGCTTGTCTTTATCCGACACAAAGCACTTGATAACAACGTCGATTTCCATCGTTTTATAATCCACAGCGTTCGTAGGTTCCTGCTTTGGTGTATGCATCCATTTTTTCAAAAAACCCAGCACAAGATTCCCTCCCCAATAACGACATGAATATAACTCATATTGTAGCGGATACACCAACAATTGACAATCCAAAAAATGGTTATTTTTGCAATAAAAAATAACATTCCCTCTCATTTATGAGGCAGTACCTATCTCCCCAAGAGATTTTTTAGCATCTTTCTTCCTATAATTCCAAATAATAATCAGACAAAGCACACCAGTTAACACGCCACAACAGACGAAAGCCCCATTCGCACCATATCGATCAGCGACAAAACCAGCAAATATGCTTCCTATTGGCGTAGAGCCCGCAAATACAAGTGAATATACACTCATTACGCGCGCGCGATACTCCTCTTTGGCATGCATCTGAAGGGAAGAATTACTATTCGTTGCAAATATGATGTTGAAAAATCCAGTTAAAGCTAACAATCCACCGCAGACCCAAACGGAAGTGCTTAGTCCATTTAAGACCAAACAAACCGCAACAACTAAACTAGCAATAATACTTAATTTCAGCATTGGCCCTTGCTTACTGCGAAAAGACATCGTAAGAGCCCCCGCGAAAGAACCCACACCCAGACATGACATTAACGTGCCATACGTCGTCTCTCCCATGTGCAGCACACTTTTAGTGAAAACCGGAATGAGTACATTAAAGTTAAAAGCAAGCGTGCCGATCACTGTTACGAGCAGGACAGTCTGTGCTAGCAAAGGATCTCTCGCAATGTAGACAATTCCATCTTTAATTTCCTTCATCATGCCGTCGTTCGAACTCTTCTTCCGAACGTAGGGTGCTGCTTGAATATGAAACAATCCATACAGAACAGCCAAAAAGCTAACCCCATTGAGCAAAAAGCACCACCCAGCACCCAGCCAAGCCATCATCACCGCACCGATCGCAGGACCAACGATTCTTGCCATGTTAAATGTCGTTGAATTGAGCGCTATGGCATTCATGAGATCTTCTTTTCCCACGATTTCTATATTAAACGACTGTCTTGTTGGCATATCCAGCGTATTATTAAGCCCAAGCAGCAGCGCTAGCACAATGATATAGCTGTACTTTACTGTATCCGTTAAGACGAGTATAGCCAATGTAAAGGCTAGAATCATCGCGACCGTTTGCGTAACAAGCAGGATGTTCTTCTTTGGAAACTTATCGACGATAATACCTGCAAACAAGGAAAATAAGAGGATTGGGAGAAACTGACACGCCGCAACAATCCCAAGTTTAAGAGGCGAGCCAGTGATCGTAAGAACGAGCCAGGACTGCCCAATATTTTGCATCCACGTTCCAATGAGCGAGACACACTGACCTAACCAAAGATACCGATAATTACGATGCGTTAAAGCATGAAAATGCTTATCGATAAACAGCGAACTTGCAAGCATCATATTCATAGCTTCACCTGCTCCTCTGCGAAACGGGACGCATTATCTCCCATTTTCTCCAAAATAGTCAAAGCCAGTTTCTTCTCCTCATCCGTTAAACCAAACGTTAGACGTTCTCGCCAGTCCGTCAGCACCTTCCGCACATCACCCTTAATCAGCAGCGCCTTTTCAGTCAGATGAACTTCGTTACATCTCTTATCTTTTTTACTGACCGTGCGGGTTATGTAACCTTGCTCTTCTAACTTTTTAAGCGCTTTTGCAGTCGTACCTTTATCAATCTTCAAATAATCCGCCAACTCTTCTTGCGTGAGACCATCTTCTTTATACAGCGCGTTGATGAAAATATGCTGCCCTCTGCCGATGTCGTATTTCTTCAAATGCTCTCCAATATACATCTGTCCGTAACGGTAAATGAGTGAGACCCACCTCGGTATCGAATTTCTGTTTTCGATCATAAACATGCCTCCTCTGTTTGAGCAAAATAGTAGTGATTTTCCGAATCGTTGCACTTGCTACTATTTTATCATACGCCTAATTAGTTGCATGCGCAACTAATTTCGGAGCCTAAAACTACAAAAATATAGCCTACTTTGCTGCAGGCTGCTTACTAAATTTGCTGCTATATCAGTGAGTTTTAGTTGGAATAGGTAACTTCGAGGCATTAAGCATGTCTTTCATCACTAACGAGACTTGAATTCAAATTTTCATGCGTTTAACGATGAAAAACATCGTCTCAGACCATCTCTTTGGTCAAAATACGTAAAAGCGCCATCTATAAGGATGATTTTCATCACTATGAGGGCAAAATTGATCTTCTACCTCACTTTAGCGATGAAAAACATCGCTAAAGTGAGGTAGAGAAGTCCCGTCAGGACCGTTCAGCAATCTCCGAACTGTCGGGCAATAGTGAGTAATGAAGCATACATGAATAAGCTCCGAAAACGCGCCTATTTCTAGACTTGACTGAAATAAGCGCGTTTTCAGAGCTATCGATACGAGAACCCTAACAAGGCTGGAACTTGCGTCCTGCCTAGCAGGACAAAAAAAGAGCGAACACCCAAACAGCCTACGCTGCGTGGGTAATCGCTCTTTATGTCCTAGAGAAACTTGATGCAAACCGGCCGCGATACCGCTACCGTTTGCCCTGTTTCACGCAGCATTCCAGTTTCCGCATCGATGCGGAATACCGTAATGCTGTTCGAGTCCTGGTTCGCCGCGAGGAGGAACTCCCCCTGCGGCGACAGGGCAAAGTTCCGCGGCGTCCGCCCGAGCGTCGCCTGCCAACCCACGACCGACAGCGTGCCGCTTTGTCGGTCAACCCCATAAACCGCGATACTATCGTGTCCGCGGTTAGATGCATACACATAGCGGCCATCTCCAGAGAGATGGATGTCCGCGCATGTGCTCTCGCCGCTGAAGCCTTCCGGCAGCGTCGAAATGCTCTGCAGCGCGGTCAGAACTCCCGCGTCTGCCTCATAGCCCAGCACGGTAACCGTGCTGTCCAGCTCATTAATCGCGTACACGTACTGACTGTCCGCGCTATAAACCAAATGCCGCGGGCCTGCGCCCGGCTTCATCGCCGCATCGCCATGCGACAGAAGTAAGCCGCTCTCCGCGTCGATGCTGCTAACCACCAGCCGATCGAGGCCCAGATCGGCTGAAATCGCATACCGATTGTTCGGTGCCGGAACAATCGAGTGCGCATGCGGAGCCTCTTGACGATCCGCACGCGGCCCCAACGGGCCTTCGTGCTTCACCAACTGTGCATACTCACCAAGCCGCCCGTCCGCTTCTACCGGATAAACAGTCACGCTGCCGCTTGAGTAATTCGCTACATAGACCGTTCGGTTAGTCTTGTTTAAACTGACATAACAAGGAGCAGATCCGTCGGTAGGCTGCTGATTCAACTTCTCCAACCTACCAGTACCGGCTTCTACCGCATAAGCAGCCGCGGAGCCTCCAAAACGACCGTTGTACGTTGCTGTCTCGCTCACCGCATACAAAATCGTCCGGGCATCATTCAGAGCAAGGAACGAAGCATTTGGCAAATCAGAGTACGATTCCACCAACCTCATATCTCCGCTCAAAGGATTGAGCGCATACAATGAAATCCCATTTGTATTGCGCTCATCTGTATAGGAACCCACATAGACAAACAATTCTTTCTGTTCTCCTACTGACATTGGCAACCAGCCTCCACGATAGCGATTTCTGCTATAAATAGTGTCACTTCTACTCTACTCATTTCCCTACTTAATCTCATATTCCTGCTTTCTTTGCTTTACTACCTACCCGCACCTTACGCCAAACCGCAGTGACAACCATAGAAATAACCGCCCCATACAGAGCAAGCTCCATATCGTGGTGCGTATCCCATGGATCACCTTGTGTTCCGAGGAACAACGTCCCAATCTCAGGAGCCACAAGCAGCGCCACCCACATTTCAATAAGCTCATAAAAAGCCCCCATTGCCAATACGATGACACAGGTAATCACATAAAGCCATTTACTGCCCAGCCGCGTCCATGCACTCATCGCTTCCCGAATCGGATAGGCGAGCAGCAATCCAAAGCTGAAATGCACCAAGCGGTCATAATGATCACGTTCCGAGTGAAAAATTAGCTTCAACCAAACATCCACCCAGTTCTCGTTATACGAATAATGAGCCCCAAACGTATGCAGCATCAGGAACAAAGCAATCCATGCATAAGACAGATTTGTAAATGAAAAAAACTTATAAGTACTTACAAGTCCAATTAGCGCTGCCCAAATCAGTAGATTTTCCAGTACCCAGTCATACCTGCTGTAAGGCTCCACCGCCAGCCAAATCCATAACCCTACGTACAGAACAATCATCAATTGCAAAAACCAATTTTTAGTGAATGAAATGGTCTGCATGGCTTAGTCCCCCTTGTTATTTCCTATAAACTCAGGTTACCTCGCCACTATCTTTTCCAAAAGTACTAACTTCAACTAGTACCTTCTTAAGACGTATTGAACAAGTCATATTTCACTTCCGAGAAGTTATGTATCATTTGCTCCTCTGCTGCAGTCTTTCCAGTTCTTTTATCAATCACTTTGCGCCAAATCTCATTTTCTCGATACTTCCGGCCATCTTTCTCAAGAAAACGGTGGTTTCTCTCTTCGATATGATAGGCATGCGGTAAAAGCACATCACAATGAACAGAACCTTTCAAATGCTCATCCGTTAGCCACAACCGGAACTGGAAAGTATGCTGGGTAGGATTATAAATACGCAGGTCTATATAATTGTAAAATACACTCGCTCCGCTCCCAAAAGGCAGAACCCGATGATCATCCGGAAATGGATCAAAGCTGTGGTGATGCCGCTCCACGACTTGAAGTGGGGTATGCAATGCCATCCAAAACAGTAAATTGCCCAACTGGCAAATCCCGCCTCCGACACCTCGCTTCACACCACCTTGCGATAACAGCAGACCTTCAATGTAGCCTTTAGCCGACGTTGTTTTCCCAACTAATTTCCAGAAGGAAAAGGTTTCACCCGGTCGAATCACAATGCCATCCATACGTCCAACGCTGATCCGAAGATTGGTAATTTTGTTTTCTTGTAAAATAGGATCAGAAGAACCGAGCTTTCTTCGCAGTAAGGATTGGTGCTTTTTGCAAGTATAGGGAAGTGAATGAACAACTCTATGCTTAGCGTAGGTAATGGATGGATATAAATTCAGGAAGTGCCGCTTAAGTCTCAACTGAGCAATTCGCAAACGATAAAGCACGGGAAACAAGCTTAGTAACTTTTGCTTCATCCCATTCACCTTCCTTTTTCAACCAAAAATAGGATCATCCTGCAAGCTAAAAGATCACTAATTAAGATGTTCCATCCATCGAATTGGTTCAATAACTTAAGGTGTAATTTCCTAAGGACAAAGCTCGTAAAAGATCGGCGTTACCCCACTACCTTCATATACATGCAAAATATGGTTCTTATATTCCTTCATCTCAGATAACGTCGCGATCAAGAAAGCGTGAGAGGCAATTTCTGCACCTGCACCTGTCCCTGTCCTTGTCCCTATCTCTGCTTCAATCCCCCCATCCCTCACCTTTTCCAAAGTAAAATAAGCAAACCGCCCCCAAGGCGTAGCATCCAACCCCACATGCGGATCAATCCAGCAACGAATCTGAAGTCCATGAAACCAAGCCATCTTCAAGGCCTGCTCGGCAAAAGCCCCCGTACCATAAAGATGAATGGCACTTAAGCCATCCTCTTTGACCCTGTGGATCGCCTCAAACAGCATAACCTGGCTGCCGAACCCATCTTGAAGCCGCAAATAGAATGTATACAAATAATACGGAAATTGCCTTGTCACAAGGCCCTGCGGCCAATTCGCATTCAAGATCGAGGGCCCATAGTTACAGCTATTCAAAAATGCTTCTGGCCCTTGTACGAACCATTCTTCGGTTACATCTTCACAAATCGGTGCAATGTACTCGGTACAGAAATTATCCTGATGCGTCAAATCCCCCAACAATCTGGCTTCCTCGGGCCTCGGCATATCGAGAACACGGTGCAGCGGCTTGCTCCACTCCACTGGCTGTAAGGATGCGCGCTGCAATCGTCCCTCTTTCTGCTGTAACAGATAGGCATAGTAACCTTGGAACGCCAATGCCCCTTCTTGACACGCCCGTTTCATCGCGTACTCTTCGTCAGAACGTTTCAGCTCTGCCGTAATCGGTCTGATTTGACCGAGCTCATTTTCAGCATAACGCAGCGTCGAACCAAAACCGCCCATCATGAGCTCCTCCAAAAAGGCTGGCGTCCTTGCAATACGTTTCCCCTCATCACTTCCCCCGCTACCCGAGCGCAGCATACTACGGATATCCATACCACGCATGCTCAGCTCATCCAGCCGATTAGCGCCAACAGCAAGCAAATGCATCATTTGCGGCTTATGTCCCGCCAAGCTTACGATTTTTTCTAATGATTTCTGAATGGTTCCATGAAAGCCAATATCGACCGTTACTAGCCGTTCAGGCGAACCAAATTCTTGCTTCAAATAACTTACAAAAAGCTGCCTATGCCGCTGCACAGACGCCAAAATTTTAGTTTGTATGGGTGCACTTCGTAGAAAACCACCAACTTGATCATAGATTGAGCTTCCATTTTCACCTATTATATACTTGCAATTCTCAATTCTTTCTTCCAAAAATGGTTCGAAATGATCGCTTTCTTCGCAGATATCGAGTACCTCGAACAGGTCGCCTATTTTCAAACCATGAATGCCTAGCAAAAGCGATAGCTCATCATCACCAAAGCTCTCCAGTCCCGCCAAAAAAGTAGCTTGTCTGGAAACATAGATCGGCTTTATCTGGAGGTCAACACCTCGAATACGCGCAGCATTTTCAAGCATCGGCGCTAACAAATAAGCTTCTCTCATTAAAGGATGTACAATCTGGATGCCCTCATCTACGCACTGATCAATGACCCACTCACATAGGGCTTGCAAGAACGGTCCTATCACACTGGCACCCATCTTATAAAATACCCGGTCAAGCTCGCCCATTCCAACTGTCGTATCCGAGGCTTCAGCTAGCTTCCGCAAGGACTTCCATTCCGGCAGTACATGTCCGTGTCTAACATATTCCCAGTGATGCAAACTCTCGAAATGTTCAGGAACGACATTGTAGTGTACGCTCCTTATCCCTTCTTTGGCGGCTCCTTCCACATCTGCGGCTATATTGTCGCCAATATGTACAATAGCATGACTCTCGATTTGTGGGTAAAGTTCCTTCAACCGGGCGAATAAATGTCCCGATGACTTCCCTTCATGCTCCTCCGAAGAAACAAGCAGCGCATCCACGCTTGATAAATCTAGACCTGCCGATGCAAGAATCCAGCGCAGCTGCGCTGAGGATAAATACATATCCGATAACAGCGCTACCGGAATCTGCTTGCTTTTACAAGCGGCTAACAATGACGCCACATGCGGGTTCACATAGCAAACTTCCGCCTCGGTCTCGACTTCTATCTGAGCCATCTTGTCCCTGATACAGACCCCTTCCGGCATCTCAGCATAAATGAGTTCCAAAGTGACCTCGCCAAAGCCCGTCACGGCAGCTTGCCGATCACGAGCATTGTTCTCAGCACGAATCCGCATCTCTTTAAAAGCTGCCGGCGATATGGAGGCCTTCAGGCTGCCAACACGGTGTGCTTTTTCAGCAACAAGAACAAAAACGTCCGAGGGATTTGCACATGTACGAAATAATAGCGTGTCGAAAATATCCAAACTGAGCAGCGAAATGGCGTCAATATCACCAATCAAGCCGCTTAGAAAGCGATCCTTTTTCCATAAATGAATATCGGTAAAGCTTATACTTGTATGCGGTACCTCCAGCATTAGGAACCTCCTTAGAGTTTTCGAAGAAAACTGGCATCGTAAGCGTAATCTTAGAGTTTTGCTTTAGCAAAACTGGCTTCGTAAGCATAGTCTTAGAGTTTTGCTTTATCACTTATATTTGAGAAGTACACCAAAATTGAGGTAAGCTTAAAATACCATAATTCGGAGGTGCGCTTTTTCATGTCCTATCAGCCATTAGTGTCCATCATTATCCCTACGTATAATCGCCAAATTGAACTCGCTGAGCTCGCAGAATCATTATACCGCCAAACGTACAAAAACCTGCAAATCATCATCGTTAACGATTGCGGTCCCTCCGTCGATTTCATTAAGGAATTATACCCGGAGTTGGCTATTCAGATCGTTAATATGCCGCAAAACTTGAAGCATGTTCATGCGCGCAACCGCGGATTGCAAGAGGTGAAAGGCGACTACATCATGCTCTGTGATGATGACGATCTGCTGCTCCCGATCCATATCGAGCGTATGCTGCAAGAAATTGAAGGCTATGATCTCGTTTATCCAGACGTAGAAATTTTCGATTATGTTTATGAAAATAACGCCCGTTCCATCACAGATCGGTTCGTTTTTGCTTATGAATTCGATGTGCCTGCGATGCGCAGGTTTTCGACCTTCTTTTCTTCTGGCTGTATATTTCGTCCCGAGGTTATCAACGCTTTGGGTGCTTTTGACACGGATGTATTTCATTATTGGGACTGGGATTTCTTCTTACGAGCAGCTGAACAATTCCGCGTGAAACGTGCGCCAATCGCCAGTGTACTCTATGCATTTTCGCAGCAAGGCAGCAGCAACATGTCGGGTCAATTAGACAATATGCGTCCCTTTCTGGACATGCTCTCAGCCAAGCATCAACTCGGTGAATTGCCTACGAAAAATTTCTTCCTTCTGCTGGAAGAACCGGAAGTGAAAGCGCGACAAGCAGTAACCGAAATCATCTGGGACGGGAAACCGATTCGTTCTCGCCTATCCAAATAAGCTTTTGGCATAAAAGCTTCGAAACTCGCTTGGCGTCATTCCTTCATGCTCTTGAAACCGCTGGTTGAAATAACTCGCGCTGGCATAACCTGATTCCTTGGCGATGTCTTTGATCGGCCAGTTCTCCTTTTCAATTAAACGCTGCTTAGCGAATTGAATGCGGCAAAGTGTAATGAAGGAGAGCGGTGTCATCGACATGGCTTTACGAAACAATTTACAGAAATAGTATGTGCTTACGCCTGTGAGCTCCGCCCATTCTTCCAAGATGAACGGTTCACAGGCTCTTTGCTGCATCGAGGGAAGTAAGGCGAGAATGCGATCCACGGATTCCATCCCGCGATTTCCCGTTAAAGGCGCCGCATAGCTCATGAATTCGCACAATATCTTATACGTCAGCGTCGAAAGATTCGTTGTCCGAAGAATGCTATTCGTCTCTGCCTCCAGCAGCAGCTCGTGAAACGCTTCTTCAAGCTCATTCCATCGCTTTAACGTCCACAAGGTACGTAGAAATCCTCGTTCCAGCATAAACTCCTTTAACTGATTTCCATAAAAATGAACCCAACGGACATCCCAAGGATCTTCCTTCGAGCTGTAGTATCTTTGTTCTTGGTACGGAAAATACAGAAATGCATCCCCTTTTTGAATGGGATACTGTTCCCCCTCAATTTCGACGTACCCTTTACCTGAAACGATGAAATGCAAGCTAAAAGTCTCACATAACCTTTCGGACCGATAGATAGAATGATTGGGGAAATCACGATACCAGCCAACAGATTCTGGAAAAATGAAATAAGAAGATTGCTGCAGCCTTGGCAGCATGACATGCCTTTGCATCTTTACGCCTCCTCTTCTAATGACAATATTCCGATACTGGGTGCAATATATTATCATATTCATTTTAAATAACTCGTTTTATAATAACAATATACCGTTATTAAATATTTCACAAAAGGAGAAGTGCTGTAATGACAAAGCTTCGTTGGGGGATTTTAGGTTGCGCCAATATAGCCATAAGGGCTTGTATTCCTGGTATCCAGCAATCTCAGACTGGCATTGTAAGCGCTATTGCCAGCCGCAATCTGCAGAAGTCACAGGAGACTGCAGCTAAGCTAGATATTCCTAAGGCTTACGGCAGTTATGAAGAATTGATCGAGGACCCAGATATTGATGCCTTATACATACCGCTTCCGAACCATCTGCACAAAGAGTGGACGATCCGTGCTGCCCAGGCTGGTAAGCATGTACTGTGCGAGAAGCCAGCTTCTCTTACAGCAGTTGATGTCCAAGAAATGGTTACGGCATGCGAACAAGCAGGTGTGGTGTTTGCCGAAGCTTTCATGTATAGACACCACCCGCGGTATGAGCGGATCAAAGCCATTATGGACTCCGGTGAAATCGGTGATATTCGCGGAATTCATGGCGTTTTCACCTTCTGTAATCCGGGAGATAGCAAAAATGTTCGCTTCGTACGCGAATGGGGCGGCGGCGCGGTCTATGACGTAGGCTGTTACCCATTGAGTGCAGCTAGAATGCTGTTAGGTAGAGAACCTGAGGCTGTAACCACCCATGCTTTCTTCTCACCTGAGCATGATGATGTCGATATGATGATGTCCGGCTTAGTTGAATTTAGCGGCAATGTCGCGCTAACCTTTGACTGCGGGATGTGGGCTGCTTTCCGAAATAATATTGAAGTGTTAGGCACGCTGGGACGCATTGAAATCCCTTCGGCTTTTGTAACGCCAACGGAAGAATCTGGTCACTTTAAAGTATTTGTAGGAAATGACCCACGTGAAGAAGAGGTTCCGTTCCTGAACCAATATTCACTGCAAGCGGACGACATGGCTTATGCTGCTTGGGGTGAGAAAGCACCTCGCTTCCCAGCGAGTGATGCAATTAGCAACATGAAAGTGATTGATGCGTGTCTGAAGTCAGCTAGAGAGCGCTCGCGAATTGTGATTAATCAATAATCATTCATAAAAAGAAAGCAGGGATGATTTCATATGAAGCACATTCAGATTAAAGGATTAGATAAACCAGTATCCAAACTGATCATGGGATCCGACTTCTTTAGACTGGATAATGGTCAAGAAGTCAGTGATATCCTCGGGCATTATCTATCTATCGGCGGAAATACGATTGACACAGCCTTCATATATTGTGGCGGTCAGAGTGAGCAAGCGCTTGGGATTTGGCTGGATGAAACGGGCAAGCGCGATGACATCAATATCTTTACCAAGGGCGCACATCATGATGCTAGCGGGCCCAGAGTGAATGCGGAAGCGATTCGCAGTGACCTGTTCACCAGTCTAGAGAGACTGCGCACTGACTATATTGATCTTTATGCGCTTCATCGCGATGACCCGGCAACACCGGTTGGCGTTATCCTCGAAGCGCTGAATGAACATGTGGAAGCTGGAAGAATCCGCGCCTTTGGCGGGTCCAACTGGACACATGAACGTCTGCAAGAAGCAGCAGATTATGCTGAGCAGCATGGTCTAATTGGCTTCAGCTTTAGCAGCCCTAACCTAAGCCTCGCCAAAGCGAATGAGCCATTCTGGTCCGGCTGCGTCTCAACCGACGAGCAAGCGCTGCGCTGGCACGAAGCCAAGCAGTTTCCGCTGCTGTCCTGGTCTTCGCAGGCGCGTGGATTTTTCACTGGACGGTTCACGCCAGAGAACCGCGAAAACGCCGACCTCGTCCGTGTCTTCTACAGCGACGAGAACTGGACGCGGCTGCGCCGCGCTGAACAGCTGGCGCAGGAAAAAGGCGTCAGCGCGATCCAAATCGCGCTCGCCTATGTGCTGAGCCAGCCGTTCCCGGCATGCGCGCTCATTGGCCCGCGCAGCGAAGCCGAAATGCACTCATGCCGTGACGGCGCGCAGCTAGTGCTGACTCCGCAGGAGTTGGCATGGCTTGATCTGACCGCAGCTACTGTGTAGCAGCTGCGCATCCTTTGCGGCACCGTTTGTGTGCCGCTTGAAACCCCCGGCCTGTATTGGGCCGGGGGTTTTGTGTGTTTTGTGTATGTACCCACACAATGGATATCAGCCGGTCTCTCCTCCAGACTCTCAAACTACTCACTTCCACTACCGCCTACCCACTGTCAGCTACTTTAAAGCTATAAATCATCGCTACCGCAACAAATTTCGCATTCACATTCACTTTAGCGATGTAAATCATCGCTAAAGTAACACATGACAACAACGACTACTCAAATAAGAGTCTCTGAAGACTCTTATTTGGCAGATTAGGCTTAAATTGGATTAAATCTGAGCA
>NZ_WHOA01000095.1 GCF_013141715.1 Paenibacillus phytorum
ATTTGCAGCTTTTTCCGATTTCACCGCTATTTAACCGTAAATAGATGCACTTTTTACATCATCTCATTGCGAAGCCAGATTGCCAGGTAGATCGGGTTGTCAGGTTTCCAAGTTTCTGGGTAGCTAGGCTGCTAGGTTACGGGTTGTCAGGTTGCCAGGCACTAGTCACCAAGTAGTCGTGTTGTCGGACTCTCTGGTTACTAATCTACCAAGCAACTTGGGTTGCCAGGAAGTCTAGAGTCGGATCCTCGTTTCACTTAGCGCCAACATCTCTACTTACAAAACTTCTTTTCCAGATCCTGATCAAAAACGAACACCGACATCCCCTCATCCAGCTCGATATCGATATCGACGAACAGCTTAACGAACTTCGCGCCAAGCAGCTCCTCCATCTCGACTGGGGGGTGGTCCTTATAAATCTCTTTCACCATTTCCGTGCGAGCCGTGCGGAGCATTTGTCTGCCATCACCGGTTTTCGCCATAAACTTTTCTACGGGAGAGAGGTTTCCTGACATTTCGCATATCGCCCAGCACTTACAAAAGGTCGTCATCACGCGCTCCGGCCCCTTGCCCATATGCTTTTTGCGATAAGCCTTCACTAGGTTACTAAATTCGGCCTCCATTCGGTTCATTGGCCAGCCACCTTTATATTTACTGCTTCAATCATAGCAAGAAAGCGTATACCTGACAACTGAACCGCTAAACTCATTTATAAAAAAAGAGCGGACAACTTTGTCCACTCTCACACTTCCTACTATAAAGTAATTCTGCTTTGAGCGAATTATTTTTTCAGAAAATACTTCTCCAAGTCATCCAGCAATAAATTAGCAGCTTTAATTCCACCTGCCGTATTCCAAACCGCATCACTTACTTTATGCACTTTGCCTTGTTTCACGACATCGAGGTTTTTCCAAAGTGGATCATTCGTCCATTCTTGCTCGATTTTGTTCGCTTCTCCCTTTTCGTTATCCCATGTGAAGTAGAATAGAATGTCCCCATTCATATCCGGAATACGTTCTTTCGTCAGATCATCTGCGAATTTATCTTGATTCTGTGAAGCTGGCCGCTCAAAGCCCAGTTTATTGAGAATAACACCGGAGAATGTATCCTTCATATAGATACGAACTTTACCCGGCATAAAACGAACAATCGATACCTTCGTCTTTAACTGATCACCTGCTTTTGCTTTGAAATCTATGATACGTTTCTCAAAATCTGCAATAATTTTATCGCCCTCAGCCTTTTTGTTCAAAGCTTCTGCATACAGCTTGAAGTTGATCTGCCAATCCCCTGATAATCTCTCCGAAAATACGGTAGGAGCAATAGCAGACAGCTGCTCATATACTTTTTCCTGACGAACCTTATTTCCAATGATTAAATCAGGCTTTAGGGAAGCGATCATTTCTAAATTCGGTTGGCTTTCATCCCCAACTATTTTCACGCCTTCCATATCCGCTTTGATATGATCATACCAATCCCCTAATGTAAAAGACTTCACCGCACCAATAGGCTTAATCCCCATCGAGAGAACGGCTTCCGTACCTTCATTCGTTAACACGACAACCTTTTTGGGAGTGCCTTTTATCTTTGTTTCGCCCATGGCATGCTTAACGGTATATTCTTCGGATTGAGCGGGTTGACTTTCTTTCTTCGTATTCGTGGTAGCTGCAGCATCCGACTTCGAAGTGTCTGTTTGTTGTCCGCAGCTAGCTAGGATCAGCATGATCATCGTAACAAGAACAAGCAGCTTAACTCCATATGTACGATTTGCAACAGAAAAATGGGTATGCATAAATAGTTATCTCTCCTTCAAAATTATGAGAATGATTATCATTATCTATAACATCCTAATTCCTTTACTAACAAATGTCAATATCTCTACAGGCTAATAAAAAAAGACCAACCTTCATTTGAAGGCTGGCGCTTTAACATTCCATTTCGTAAATCAGTACTCTATCTTTAATCCTTATCTTCTTCATCCCATTTACGGGAGTACGCTTTCTTCGTTACCCAGAATGTCAAACCCACTATGATCAAAAGGGCAATAATACCTAAGATGATGGCACCAACCATTGTCTAACTCTCCTCTTTTGCTTATACTCAGCCCCAATTACTTATAACCCTTACTATAGCCCGAAAATCTTTATGCACGCAAATAAGCATGGCCTTTTCAATTGTTAAAACAAATCCAACTGACGTGGTCCCAGCCCTTCATATTCTAAACCGAGCAGCTTCATCAATTCCTTGGCATTCCCTGCGGCATGTCCGCCTGAATTGTTATTGAAGATCACGCATACCTCTCGCGTTTGATGTTGCAACTCTAGC
This sequence comes from Paenibacillus phytorum, assembly GCF_013141715.1. Classification (GTDB taxonomy): domain Bacteria; phylum Bacillota; class Bacilli; order Paenibacillales; family NBRC-103111; genus Paenibacillus_E; species Paenibacillus_E phytorum. The sequence goes on from NZ_WHOA01000095.1 coordinate 2,326, forward strand.
AGCCACGTCTTCCACTCCAGCAGCTCCTGCTGATTGTAATGGTATAAGTATCGTACGTCACGCCAGTTCGCCTCGTTGTTTTGCACCCATCCGCCAACATTGCGGCCGTGGAATCGAACCATCGTCATCTCGGGGTGTGTAACCTCAAGCACTGTCGGGACCGAACCAATCCCTGCCTGAGGCTCGTCACAGATGCTGTGCATCCAACCCTCTCGCCGCATAAAGGTGAGCGTCTTTTTGCGCATTTCCTCCGTAAACCAGCTCTGATGGCGGAATTCCAACGCTACAGGTACATCGCCCAGCTTCTCTTTAGCATCACGCAGCACATCCACATTCGTCTTGTTGCAATCAAACCATGGCGGGTACTGAAACAGAACAGCTTTAAGCTTTCCCGCTTCTTGAACAGGTCGGATCGACTGTAAGAAAACCTCAAACATTTGCTCCATCCCACCGGCAAAAGGACTCTCTCCCCGCAGATGCCCCGTCATTCCTTGGTATGCCTTAATAATGAAACCAAAGCGTTCTGGCGTCTCTTGGTTCCATTTTATATAATTCCGCTCCGGTTGGATGGCGTATTATACCGATATTTACGAATGGGCATAATTATCAACACGCTGTTCCTATACGATTATTTCAATATTGCCCTATCTAAATTAGGGCAATATTATTTCGATTATTCATTATTTATTTTAGTTTTACAAGTTATAAGGAAATGGAACCAAATTTAATATAATAGATTAATCTAATTTAATTCAGTAACTCTATTAATTGGGGTATATTGTGAACTTTTGAGGTAGAACAAACCGATAGTATTCAGTCGCCCTGAAATGTAATACAATAAATGGAAGATCATTGAAATTTGTTCCTATTCCTCACCTCTTTATGAACCACAGTTTTCTTGTGGTTTTCTGTGTTATAAATACAACAGCCCAATTAACAATATTACCGAAATTCAATAGAATAGTAGACCTTTGGAGGTAAAAAATGGACATTCATAGCTTTAAGGACTTGTGGCTCGAAGAGCCAGTAGTTGTTCTGGATACTAACTGTTTGTTTGATGGTTATCGTTTCTCTTCCGCGACTAATCAATATATATTTGATGTTTTAGAATCAGCAAATGTGAATATTAAGCTTCCTGCCCAAGTGCTTCAAGAATTTGAGCATGGGAGGGAGACTGAAAAGTCGAAAGCTTTGGCGAGATACAAAGATGCCTCAAAGGAACTCTTACAAAATATTAAGACTTTCAAAACTGATATGTCAGGGAAATTGGCTTCTTATGAAAAGTCGGATTTTCCATCCGTTGATAACTTAAGCAACCGCTTGATGGATCTGATTAATTCAATGAGAGCAGAAGTAAATACATATGAGCAACAAATTGAGTCCGAAATCCAAACGAATAAAGAAGTATTGGATAAGGATTTACCTTCCATCTTAGTACGTTCTCTCTCATCTCTTGGAAATGTGGGGATTCCGTTTAATATCTCTGAATTGATTGCTATATTTGAAGAGGGAGAGCGTCGGTATAAATATAAACTCCCTCCGGGGTATGGAGATATTGGAAAGAGTAAGAACGGCGATGATCTAAAACGGCAATATGGCGATCTATTGATATGGAAAGAAATTCTTAAATGGGCTAGTCAATTACAGAAGCCTTTTATCTTTGTGACAAACGACAATAAAGAAGATTGGTGGGAATTGGAGAAAGGTAGCAAAAGGCCTCTGCAAGCTAGAGCTGAGTTACTTCAAGAGTTTTCCAGCTACAACTCTAACGGAATAGTATTCATGAATTTATCCGAGCTCGTAAAACAAGTAGCAATTATTTACGGTAAACATTCGTATCAGTCAGAAGTTGAAATGAATGCTGATAAAATAGTCGATGATGTTTTTCGAGATAAAGCTGATTTGCTTGAATTATTGGATGAGGATTACGATCTCACAAGCTATCTAGTTCATGGTGGTGACTTGGCAGGGCATTTAGATAATATTTTAGAAGATGTTGAGTTGAGTAATGCAAAGGTACCAAGAAAATATCATTCCTTCAGAGTTACGCATGAAGGGGCTAATGTCGAAATTGAGGCCGTATTTGATGTGGAAGTAAATGCAACATTATCGCTATTCGTTTCTAATGACTATTCGGCAAGAGAGGACACTGACATTACCGTTAGAGGGAAGATCAACGTTTCATTTGAAATTGACTTTGAGCGCGAAGATACTGGGCCTCTTTTCAAAACAGAGAGTGTACGCTCTAAGGTGGTCGGATATTACGAAGTGGTAGATGTCGAAATGGATTTTGTCGATGAAGATGCCTTGTACGAGGCTTATAGGGACTCTCGTTTTGAATGATTACAGTGAAATCAAACTTATCGCCAACTTTAGGCTAAATAAATCATAAAATTTTTCTTAGAGTACTGATTGCTGTACAAGGGAATTAGTTCAGATGTGAGCGATGCGTGACTCTATTTTTCTATATTCATATAAAAGGTGGTTATTTTGTGATAGCGATAGGCATAAGGGTTTCTCCCCAAACTATATATTATTCAATATTAGAGCAACAAGACGATGGAACAATAGAAATCAAAACAGTTGATACAATAATTGTTCCAAAAGCAATGGACGTTCCTAAAAGGCTAACATATATTCGGACAACCCTAATCTCAATTATCGCTGAGTATAAGGTTAAAAAAGCAGGAATTCGAATATTCGAAGGATCCTCAATGAATATTAGTACTGATCGTATCTATATAGAAGGTGTTGTCCAAGAGTTGTTTGCCAATTCATCCGTTGAAAAATACTTCCTTGGAACGAAAGGAACATTAGCTAAACTTCTTGAAGTGAAAGTCACTGATATAACCAAGTGGATTGATGAAAAAGGGCAATCAGAAGATCTTGAAATTGAAGGTTGGGAAACAATGAAAACTGAATCAAGAGAAAGCAGTCTTACTGCATACGCAGCCATTAATTCTTAGAGGAGAAGTTAAATGAGAGTAGAAACTAAATTAACATTTATACAAAAAGAAAACATTGGCGCAGAAGGTAGAAATTCTGATGTGTTTATTGCTGAAGATATTCAGTTAGGAACGGATATCGTGGTAAAAACCATTAAAAAAAAAGACTTAGACAGACTTAGAATTTCTGACTATTTTGCCGAATCAAAGATACTTTATGCGAGCCAACACCCTAATATCGTTGAACTTAACTATTCCTGTGAAAATGATGATTATATTTTTCTCTCTATGCCTTTATATAAGAAGGGTTCAATTAACTCCTTAATTAACAAAAGATTTTTATCTGTAAGGGAAATTATTACATACTCATTGGAATTTCTAAGTGGTCTTCATTTTGTACATAGCAGAGGGCTTCTTCACTTTGATATTAAACCGACTAATATACTAATTAGCGATTCAAACACAGCATTGTTAACCGATTTTGGATTAGCAAAATATACTGATGTAAACGGGTTTGCTACACCTGACCAATTATATCCTCCACACATGGCACCAGAAAGATTTAGCGTCGATAAATTTGATATTTTTTTCGATATTTATCATTGTGGTTTAACATTATACAGGATGTGTAATGGTAACGAAGAATTCATTAACCAACGCGATGTTGCAACCACAGACGATATCGAAAACGGAACTTTTCCGAATAGAAATAAGTTCCTTCCGCATATACCTAAATCATTGCAGAATGTTATAAAAAAGGCTTTATCTGTGAACCCTGTAGATAGATACAACACTGTTCTTGAAATGTTAAATGACTTAAGTAAAATTGACAAAAATTTAGATTGGTTATACACTCAGGATAACCAAACAAGAACATTTGTTTGGAAAATTAATGAAGATAAAACCGTGAAATATATAACTGTTTCTGAAATGAAGGGTAAATGGAGTATCGCTGGAAAACAATACAGCAAGTCTTCTAATAAAACCTCTAAAATAACCAAATGGGATTCTGACGGATATAAGAGTCTAGAAGAAGCCTTTAAAAAAGCAGCTAAGTTAATTTACGATTACGAAAACACTAAAAAATAACGTTTTTGATGTCGATGTAATTCATAAGGAGGATGAGTTGAATGGCTAAAATTGTGATGAAAAACAAATTACAGTCCAGACATCAACTAACTAACCCCTTTTCAAGTGAAACTCGGCACGAGAGACTTATTAAAAGTGGTGCGGTTGATATAAAAGACAATATGATTATTCAAGATATGGGCAATGGATATGCCACGATCTTACCTATTGATAAAAACAAAAGGTTGAAGTAAAAAACAGCACTGGGAAACTCCTGTGCTGTTTTTTTATATTTATTTTGAAAGCTTATCTCAAAGTATTACCAGTTAATCAAACATTTCTATTTGTTTTGGGGGAAGCTGCGGCTCTTCCAGTCCAAAAATATTCGTAAGTTGAAATGCATTAGAAGCTGCATCTCCTCCAGAGTTATTATTAAATATCACACAAATCTCATCTGTCTCTTCTTCCAGTTTCATAAGGTTCTCTTTCCACTCAAGTAATTCATCGTCATTATAGCGATAGAGGTATCGCACTTCTCGCCAGTTTGTTGTCCCGTTCGATGTCCAACCTGATGTATTTCTACCATGGAAACGAACAATTGTTAAATCTTTATTTGTTGGTCTTAAAATTGTCGGGATCGACCCCGGAAAAACTTGAGGCTCATCACAAATACTATGTATCCAGCCTTCATTAACCATATATGACAATGTTTTTTCTTTCATTTCTGGACTAAACCAGCTCTGATGGCGAAATTCGAGGGCTACAGGGATATCTCCCATTCTTTCCTTAGTCAATCGTAATAATGATACATTGTCACGATTGCATTCAAACCAAGGAGGGTATTGAAAAAGGACGGCTTTTAATTTGGATGTTTCTAGAACAGGATTTATAGATTCAATAAAATTTTGAAACATAGCTTCTATTTCTGTATTAGAATAATTCTGCCGCGTATGTCCTGTCATACCCTGATAAGCTTTTATTAAAAACGAGAAATTATTTGATGTGTCTGAAACCCACCTACGGTATAAACTTTCTTTATGAATGGCGTAATAAGAACTATCTACTTCAACAACTGAAAAATATTTGTTGTATTCTTTTAGCTTGTCTTGCGGTCTAGTACCAGCCTTATATAACTCCTCATGATCTCCCCATCCAGCAAGCCCGATTGATATCATTTTCCCACCACTCTTTAAGAAGTTAATACTCATACTATATTTTATCGGCATGTACCAATAAATCCAAACTTAATTAAATAATAAGCAGCATCTAAAAGGTGTGCCTTTCTACAAATTAATAATAATATAATTATATTCAGTTATAATATTTTAGAAATATCACTTTAACAATTACCCCCAGAAAGCCGGTGAGCTATGAAGACAATGGCTAAATATATAGGCACTTATGCTACCTATAGTGATATTTTCGGGTATAAATATAACCAAGATAAGCTAATCGAACTGATCAAAGAGGTGCCCCTTGGCGGGGTGCTAAACGTGTTATCTCAACTTAACTCTATCCCAGGAAATGATAAAACGATTAGATCTAATTTTTTTAATCACTTGCATGAAGTAGCCCCTGAATTAGAGTTTGTTGAGAAGAAAGTTGCTCCACATTTTCTTTATAGCGGCCAAGGGTTATTAGCGGTTTGGAAATGGCTATTAGCTCACGGTGATATGAAAAAACTAGACGATGAAATTTTAATTGTTAATGCAATTAATACTATAGTCTATCTTAATCTGCTTATCTCAGACTATCTGTATGATGAGAAAGTAGATGTTGAAAGATTGAAATACGACATGTTTTCTAATGCCGTATTTAATTCTGAATCCGATTTTAGAAATTCTTTGGCAAGAGCTGCCCTAATGTTTGATGAGATCGCAGGGGATAGTAGCTACTTTAATCCCAAAGAATATCTTGATATTAAAAAAGCCTTCCTTGATCATTACGGGTATTCGATAAAAGAATATTTGTCTGTCGTTTTCGCATTATTTGCTGGGTTTATGAAGTCAAAAAATGAAGTTATTCCTGAATGGAACCGAGCAAATGATTACTTTTCTGCTTCAAAGATACCTACAATTGCAAACAGCATTCTAGAAGAATTGTCAATGACAATATCTGAAGGCAGTACGTGGTCTAAGGATACCTTGGATGAAACTTGGAACTATACAAAATTTCGCCAAAAGCCAATTCTTAAACTTGAAAATGGAACCTTCTTTCCAATCAATATCAAATATTTATACGAGCAAGTTTTTGATGAACTCTACTTTAAAATAAGACAAGCATATCCAGGAAGTAGCACACAAATCTTTAGTTTTTATGGAAGGTGCTTTGAAAAATATATTGAAATTTTAGCTCAAGAAGCCATTGATAGTTCCCCACTACCGTATACAATGATTAAGGAATTCTCTTTTGGATCCAATAAGTCACCCGATGTAATGATTCGGTTAGGAAGTAAACTGTTGGCTGTGGAAGCGAAAGCAAAAAGGCTTAGCATGGATGCTTTTATTTCTGGATCAAAAGAGGCTATAGAAAAAGATACGCACCGATTGGTAATAGATCCTATTTTACAGCTTCATAACTGTGTAAAAGAGTTAAAGGAAAGAGGTCACGAAGCCTTACATGGAATTGATGAAATTTATTTAATGTCTGCTACATTAGGTGAATTTCCTACTTTATCACCATTTGAAGAAGATATTCGACTAAGTGTCGAAAAGGGCTTCGAACTACCTATTAAAGCTTATTATCATGTTGATATAGAAGAATTTGAAATGTTTGTTGAAATTATTTCACGCAAAAATGCGAAGCCTTTATTTAAATATCTCGATAACAAAAAGAAACACTCAAATCATCTTCCCTTTAAAAACTTTTTGATTAGCAGCTCTTTAAAACCAAAGAGGCTAAGATATATTGCTAAGAAATTCAAAAAACATATTGATGAAATTTCAGGGATTATCTTTAATAATCCTGAATTTGACAAGAGCATCGACTAACCATCTGACAATCAAATACACACGCAGCTATGTAATAATCGATAAATAGATGCTTCTTCTCTACTAGGCGAGAAGTGTTTATTTCGCGAGCTTGACCGCGTCGTGGACAATATAAAGGATCGGTTCGGGAATAAGGCGCTCATTCGTGCATCTAGTCTAATGAAGGCCGGTCTTGCAGCGGATAGGGCAGGAAAAATCGGTAGCCATTACAGGTAGAGTTTAGTGAAATCGCAATTCATTCCACTTAGCTTACGCTTGAAGTAGGGGGATGAAATGCTAAAATGAAAAAAAGAGGATGCTCGACTAATAAGCAATCCTCTTTTTGTTTCTTCCTTACTTGAAGAGATTTTTGATGAGATCCCAAAAGGTTATTGGTTTGTTTGTATTTTGGTTTTGTTCATCTCCTGTTAGAACCTTTGTTGTTGTTTTCTGCTGATTACCGTTTGAAGCGAGATTTTTCTTTTGTGCTTCCAATTGCCTTGCTCGTTTTACTTGTTCATCAGACCAATCCTCAGCCCATAGGATCTGGTTTTCCCTGATCCAATAATGGGATCTGCACTTGTATGACCAGTTTCCTATGGATGGATGTAGCGATACCGTTTCGCCATCATAGATCACTTTCCACTCCGAAGGCTGTAGCGGAGTAACAACTTCCTCACCGCATCCGCAGGCGCATAGGTGTGCCACCGTATTGTAATCAAGACTGATATACACCTTGTCTCGATCCAAGATATCTGGAATGATCGATGTAAATACAGGGTAAATCTTTTTAGTTTTCATGACGGTCTTCATTTATCAGATCCCCTGTATATGTGGAATAGATGCTGTTAAATTCGTAACTGTGATGATTATAAAATCCGTATAACTTCTTCCATTGAATCACCGCAAGTGAAGCATTCAGCGAATTGAGTTCAGCAATTTGAATGTTCGTTGAATACGCATCTGCGACTCCATCGCTAAACGAAATCCGATCATAGATATGGTCGTACTTTTGGTGGTTTCCTGTTGTTAATCGAATCTGACCCATCAGAGAATCATCCACGATCTCAACACCGATGCCAACATCAATAAATGGTTTCCCATGTGTCAGCAAGGTGTTTACAATCTCACGCTTTGTACTGCCTTCATCAATAGCGATGAACACAAAATCAGCAAACTGAATATTTCCAATGTTTGTTGCGGTAAGGAATTCGGAATGATTATGAATTCCCTTGTGCATGTTTGAATAAATGCTATGGAAGTATTCAGATTTGTTTTTTCTCTCTTTCAATGTCTCCATTGTGGGTGCACCCGGTGCTCGAAAGGCATTGTGTTGCAGAAACTCATCCCCATCAAAGAGATGAATTTCCGAAACAGGGGTTTTTGCTACAAGATCCAAGATATACGAACCAGTACCGCCAAGACCGATAATCGCAATTTTTTGCCCTTCTAATTTGCTAGATATCGTTGCAATATTTGATCTACTGGCATTAGCGTCATAGTATTGAAACACCGATGCCTCATCCGATTCAATAGGTCGATAGGTTTGTGCTGTAACCGAATCATCTAACGCCTGAGCGGGTGCTAAGATGATTTTGATGTATTGAATGAACTTATCGTAATAATTCGCATAGCCTGTGTCTGGCTTGTTTGAGAATGAGTGATTACTAATTATGTAGTCAACAAGAGGCTGATCAATCGTTTGGTGCCGGATGCCCTCAATGGCGGTTCCGTACATATCACATGGATGTTCTCCGCAGAAAAACATAACATGGTTGGATATCGGATTTACGGTCACGTCGCCCGAGAGCACAAGATCCGAAACCAAGGTTCCATATTTAATTTCACGATTCACATTCACGTAAGGAACGTGATGGACTAAGGCGTATGCACTTCTTACTTCAATCTCATACCCTTCATCTCGCAATCGCTTTAAGTCGGGACTAAGACTTATCAGTTTTTGTGACATGAAACACCATCCCTTTGTGAGCCATAACATCCTTTCCATCCACAAGCGAGCCTTTTTCATCGTGTATCCCTTTGGAATACGTTACGGTATATACGACATTTGGGTTAGGGTCAAATTGACCGTAAGCCAACTCTACTACATATCGGTAAGACAGCTTGTCTTTTGCCACTGTCCTTGGTCTGGCGTTAACAACGATCTCCACAGTTTTATCTTTTTCTTGACCTTCTGTATTATTCATAGATTCCTGCCTCCATTTTTGGTTTTTATTTGTTTATTGGCATTGGCAGGAATACAGCGTATGAACGTAGAATATAGTGGCATACTTATCTAACAGGAATGCCAGTATTTTAGTGTTTATCAATTACTTTTGGCGAAGGTTGATAAACACATTGTTCACGCTGGACTCCTACGAAAGCTCTCTAACCTCTATGTTAGAGGGCTTTTTTAGTTCTATTAAGTGGTTCTCTCTCCAGAGCCTGTACTATCAGATTGATCACCTCCTTTTAGTCAAAATATCTATGTAAACACCTGGTATTCTGATCTAGCAAGATCCAGATGGGCCACTCTAACATATTCCATGTTTCTAGTTATTGTTTGGGCTTTCAAAAAATGACCTCCTACGAGTAGCTTGTATTCTGAACCTGTCAAAACCAAGTATGTAGTAAAATCCTCTTTGCCCTTCATGTTAAAAGATACCAGTTGATTTACAGTGTATCTACTCTGGTAGCTTTTGCTTGTTTCTACTTCATAGATACATCTTTCAAAGGAATTCATCGCGATAATATCAGGTTTGTACCCGTTAATTGCAATTGGTTGGTTTGAAAGTGGCCAAGATCCATGATCAGCTAAAACGTTATATCCCCTTTTAACAAGTTCTTCAGCCAAAAAAAGAATAGAATCGTCGTGAAGTTTCTGGTCCCTCATTGAACGAGGTTGATTAAGCATAAAATCTTCTTCTCCTATTATGAATTAATTGGTAATTAATTAGAGTATATCAAAAGTTATACACAGTTAATAGAGGAACATGTGTTCTATGTTTCGACAATTAAACTATATATTGAACAAAAAAAATAACTTCACACAATATATTGTATATTGGAATCATGTTGTTCGCAATAAAAATTAGGAACAATTGGGTATATGAGTATTCTTGAAAACGAAGCACCTTCTCTTTAATAAAAAAGTTGCTTTTTTATGCTTATATACATTAGTTCTTTGCTTTCTTCATTAAATGTTTTGCTCCGATTACTGCGAAGCCAATGATTACAAGAATAAACCAAGCAGGAGCTGAAAAGGCTTTACCGCCACCTAGAGCTATTTCGACGTTACCCATTGAGTATCACCTCCTCTCGGTTCTCTTTTAATAGAGAAATTGCTGCGACGAACTGTTTCCAACCATTTCTAACAACTGGGTCGGCCAAGAACATCAATAGAACTTGGCGAAATCCACCACTTAGCAAAATGAGAATTACAAATCTATAAAACCATGGGCGGTCTGAGAAGATCTTGATTTGAAAGTTTTCCTCTAATTCTTGTACAAACCTACCAATGAAGGGGATATCATATATGTTACCGTTGTTTGGTATCAGGTCTGACCAATATTCTTTAAGTATGGTTATTAGCTCATAGGTTTCGATATAATCTTGCTCATCAGATTTCTTTACAGCATTTCGCCATGTCTTCATCTGAAGCCAGTTGTTTGCATGAACAAGAACGGATTCATTAAAATACTCAGAATCGATATTGGATTGTCGATTAAAGTCTTGAAATACATCCAGGGAGATGGCTTCTTTATCAAATATGTCAGAGATCAGCTTGCTCATGAGGGTGATTCGCGTAGATGTTTCACGTGCTGCTTTCTTTTGAGCTTCAATTGTGTATTTAGAAGGTCGACCGATAGATTTGTTTGTGTTCACTTCATCGGCGGCAATATCGTCAATTATCTCTTTGTAACTAGGGTTGGCAGTGAAGCCAGCGATGACTTTGAATGAATCCATGACGCTTGAATGAAATTCTAGAAGCCTTGCTTTGAGCTTGTCCCATTGGATAGGATAGCCTTTCCAGAATAGAATAAAAATGTAATCCTTCTGGTGCTTGAATAGCTTCATTAATTTAAGCTCATCAATTAACAAAATTGCTTTCAACGTACTCTCGTGGTAATGGGTGAAAACCCCTTTTGAGTATCCTTGGCTATCCTTATTACTGACAATCAGTCCGTATTCGACATATCTTTCTATCATACTGCTACTAAGTGCTATCCCATGTTCCTTAGCTTGTTGGAGAATTTCCTCTTTCAACATTTCTCTCACCTCTTGAACCGATTGTAGCCTTCCTAAAATATGAAAACAACGGGTATTGAATGCGGAAATGAATTCTGACTTCATAAATCTTAAAACGAAAAACGAAACGATATCCAAAAGTAAGAGAATCCGCGCTGATGATGCTAAGTCAATCGATAATGGGGCTTTCATAGTGATCACATTGACCTGGTCGTCATTAAAATAACAGAAAACGATTGCTCTTTGATCCATTAAAATTCCCGCATCTTCGCGAAATAGCTTTGCTGTATAATCGTTGTTAGATGAATTGGGGAGGCCTGAGCGATGAAATATAACGTAATTAGCAAGAGAACAGGTAACGTAAAAACGCTACTCCATTCTGAAGTAAACGATATGGACTACGACAGCAATGGACGGGGAATCAGAAGCCTATTATTTACTGGTAGATTCGGATCTAATAGCAGAGGATTAATGGCGTACGATTTAGGGGAGTTATCAAAAATTATCGGTTTTCATCGTAAGCATCAACGCGTACCTATGATGAAAGAAGTCGAACTAGTATATTTAGCAGCAAAGAATGGAGACATTGATGGGGCACTTCGGCTACTCGATTGGAAGCGGCATTGCTTCTACGTAAAGGATGAGGAACAGCGAGCGATAATGGCAAGAGTTTTTGAATGTGCTAGTGAGTTAATAAAATAACGCCAGGTGCAGCGGAATCTCCGTTACACTGGCGTTATTTCTTTAAATTCAGATTGTCTTCTTTAGCCTCAATCGTTTCTCTCACATTAAAAGCTATGGAATTTTATTGGCTATTAAACATTGAATAGCTATACATTTTAAACGTTTATACTTCCAAAACTGTGTGCGAATAATACACTGAAAGTATATCGATCAGTACGTGAGGTATTTCACCGTAATTGGAATGGTCTTCCGGTACGCAAGGTCGGCGTTACACTTGGCTCACTTGTCGATGAAAAACAAGGAGCAGTTCTTACCGCGGCAGCTGCTCCTTTTATTAAACCTAAAATGCAGATTAGCTCAATATTGGCATTGTTCCGCAGGAGTCTAAAACAGCCAAGTAATGGTATAATGTGGATATTCGTCATTTTCGGAGGGTGGAGTTTAGATTGAGAACAAAAACAACGAAAAGCAATGTTCCAAAGGAAGTTCACTTGCAGCGATTTAGTATTAAAAACCGAACATTATATCTAGGTTATGAAAAATGGTTAGATAATCACCCGAAGAAATACCAAATAGGAACTAAATCCCAGATGTCAAACAATGCTCTTAATTTGTTAGCAGCTTACCCAGATATAAATGCTGATAGTTTAGACATGCGAAATATCGAAGAGTTTGTTGGTGGAGTGGCTAGGGCTTCAAGTAACAACAACAAAATCAATTACACTAAAAATTTCTTGGTTTATTTGGTTGAAAACGGCACAGAGTTATCTTTTTCGCCTGACGTGCTGAACGGATATCTATTTAAGAACAATGAAGTGAAAGATGATTTCCAAGAGGAAAGACAACCGTTAACGATTGAACAAATCATTTTAATACGAAATGTATTTAAAACAGATTATGTGCGCCTATTTGTGTTTGAAATGGTGTATCAGTATGGCTTAAAACTGAACGAATTACATCAATGCATTGAGAAGAATTATGACTTTGAAAATCGCAACTTTCAACTAAAGGGTAGAAGCGAGCCTCTTCAGGTCAATGAACGTATCCATCAAATAATTGTTAACAATAAAAAAGTGTTAAAGTTGGTCAATAGTAATACGAACCAAGACAGATTAAGCGAGATTGGCAAAAAGCTTCAGGAACTAGGTCTTATGGATAGATTAGTTCGTTGGAAAGACGTCGATGAAACTCGAAACGTCAATTTCTTTAAATGTCCAAGGTGTAGAGAAATTTATGAAAACACTCCCGATAACTGGGCGTTGATTCAATATGAGTCCGATGAAACCGAAACAAAGTGGATTGTGTGTAAAAAAACATGCTCCCAAGGTGCCAGCAGATGAGCAAAATTAGAATTTACGATATCGCAGCTGGACTGCAACTGTATATGGTTAACGATAAAACTTCTGTTCGAATACAAGAGAAAATGGATGTAGAAATAGGCTCGTTTGATACAGACCTTGGTGAACGGCAAGTGGAACTGGAGCAACAAAACATACATTTTGAAGTTGCCAACGAAGACGACCCCATACCCGGGTGGGTGAAGGTTAATTCTGCAATTGGTCGATTTGGGGAAATGCTTGCAATTGAACACTTGGAAGTCGTGCATCCTGGTATGGTAAAGCTGGTCTCCGGAAATGCGAGGATTGGGTACGACATCGAAGTTTATATAGATGGCGAAACGCACGCGTTTGAAGTCAAAACTACGACGCAAAATAACAATAAATTTTACATCAGCCATAACGAACTACGGGTCGCTAACATGAAGCGAAATTGTTTTCACATCATGTTTATCAAGATTAATGATGATGAAAAAATAATTACTGGGTATATTCTGGATAACCCGATTGAAACGCTGGAGTTTGATTATGCAGCTATAACCCAATTGACAAGGCTTGCGAACATTGAAATTAAAGCCGACGGGTTTATCGTTAACATCAATGAAGAATTTATCTTGAATCAAGAGGGAATTTTACTGAACTCATACATTTCAAAAATAAGAAAATTATTGAATTAAAGGAAAAGAATTATAGATGATTCGGCTTCTAGGTGGTTCCCTATTTTGATTATTGACGGGCAGGTTAAAGTAATGGTTCAACCAAATTTCGTTTACTGTAAAAATCCGGATTTGCATGATTGCTAAGGAATAAAAATTTCTCGAAAATGAGGCTGTCACATGTCACCAGGTATTCATGTTATTAAGTTGAGGTAACAACCGGAGTTTGGGAAAAGTTCATTCGATTTTTCAATAACGACTCAATTACCAAGGAGAACTCATGGACCCAAAGATAAAATCAGTGTTCCTGGACGAACATGCCGTAGAAGGCGCTGCGCGGTTTGGCGTCAGCCCAAAGGAGTTGACTTTCATTGGAGGCTTCCAGAACTTTATTTATTCCTATAATCGCGATAAATTGAAATACATTCTCCGTTTTACCCCGAGCACTCTTCGCACGTGGGACGGACTTGCAGCTGAAATTGAATGGATTCGTTATCTTTCTGAGAATGGTTTGTCGGTCTCGGATTCGGTATATTCGGTTGATGGAAAGGACTTCGAACGAATCCAAGGAAATATGATTGATTTCTACGTGACCTCCTTCAGACACGCACCCGGTCGTAAAATTGGTTACCCAGAATGCCTAGGTAATTCCATACTTTATGAACAATGCGGACGAATGACCGGCCGTCTCCATGATCTTGCTAAGGAGTACAAACCTACGGCCAAAAGACATACGTGGGAGAATAATGAATACCTCTTACGGGCCAGAAATTACATACCGTCAGAGCAACAACAAATTCTTCTTGCCCTTGATGAACTTAAATCACTTTTGGCTAGTCTGCCTGTTACTGTTGATAACTTCGGTTTAATTCACGGGGATATCAATGTAGGAAATTTCACAGTTGATGAATCAGGGGAAATAACGCTCTTCGACTTCGACGAATGCCAGTACAGTTGGTATACCGAAGACATTGCCATCCAGCTCTATTACTTGCTGTATGTATTCGGGGAAGATTCGAAGTCCGAACGGAAGGTGCAGTACGAACTTTTCATTAAACATTTCGAGCAAGGTTATACAGAGGATGGCCGTCAAATGCCTGAAGGCTGGAAGGAACAGCTTGGGCTCTTCCTTAGACTAAGAGAAATTATCGTATTCGTCGGTATTCACCGGAGCTGGGATTTAAGTCAACCAGACGATTGGACACGAGATTTTTTGCAAGATAGTCGCATGCGGATTACAAAAGGAATTTCGTTAATCGACGAGTTTTGAACACCTAAAATGGCAGATATTATTAAACTAATGGAAACTATAGTTGAGGAGCATGCTTCGCGGCAGTTCCTCTTTTATTTATTAAAGTAACTGGCAGGATTGCCTTGTAATCTCCCGAATAACTAGTACATATTTCATTCAATAATGGGGAGAGAAGTGAAATGGATTATATTAAATCCAATAATGGTTTTGATGAACTTAATCGTTATGTTTTGAGTATTAGGAATCTGATATCTGCCTCTGCAGCATCGGTTTTAGTTATGCAAAATGACCATATCGTGAACGAGTGTTATGCAGGCAATCATGATAAATCTCCGAACAGTCGATCAATAGATGCAAAATCGCAATTCAATGTCGCATCCATACGTAAAACTTATCTGGGCTTCGCAATTAGTCTTGCTCTATATGAAGGAAAAATAAGAAGCATCAATGATTATGTAACTGAATATTTAGAGGATCTGGATGAAAATGTGTTAAATAATACAACGATACGACATCTCTTGACCCACACTCACGGTTTACAAGGCCCCAACAAAAGACTTTTTCCGCCTGGAACAGACTGGAAGTATAACAACGCTGGTGTTAATTTACTTATTAGGATTATTCAAAAGATTTTTGATAAGTCTCTTACACAGGTATTAGAGGAAAGAATATTTAAACCTCTTGGATTCACAGAGACTGGGTGGAGAAAAGAGAAAAATGATAAGTTGGTTTGGCTTTATGAGGACTACAGAGGAGACCAAGGCGGCGAGGCTAATCTATTTGTAAGTACACGGGAGTTAGCCTACTGGGGACAGATACATCTTACTAAAGGGAAATATAAGGGACAACAAATAATACCTAGTTCGATATTTGAACAATCTATTTCAATTGTGACTCCGAGCCGTCTTGATGAAACTTATCCTCGAAATGGATTCTTCTGGTGGGTACAAGACAAGCCCCGCCCCTTGTCCGAACTAGGTAATGAACTTCCTAAGGGGTCCTATCAATCGCTTGGTTTTTACGGCAATGCTGTGTTAGTTATTCCTGAGTATAATATTGTGGCCGTTCGAATGTTAAACCAAATTGAACCGAACCCAACAGAATATGATTATTTGAAAGACATTCAAAGCTTTGGAAACCTAGTGCTAAAAAGTTGCTTGTCACAATAATTTGATTCTTTCATTAAGCGTAAAAGACTGGGATATGATTGTCATTAAAAGTTTAGATGATGGTACAAATAGACTTTTAGCAGTTATTGAGTTTAAGTCCATGCATGGATCTGTAGGTAATATTTTAAACAACCGCACAGAGGAAGCAGTAGGTAGTAGCCATGATTTGTGGAAAGCTTTTGAACATGGTGCCTTTGGAGCCTCTCGTCCCTTTCTTGGATATATATATGTCATGAGCGACCATCCATCAAATCTTTTAGGAATTGATAGAAGAAATATGCTTTTCCAACCACTTGAAGAGTACATGAGGTTTCCACGTACGAGGATGCAGCTAATTATGAGGAACGTGCGGAATTATTCATGATTAAAATGGTTCAAGAACAGCTTTATAATAACTGCGCTCTTATAATCGCTGATACAGTAAATCACGGGAATTATCGTACTCCTAATGAAGAGTTGTCGATTGACATTTTGGTTGGTCATATCGTTGCTTATCAATAGAATAAATTGATTAATATCGAAAACCAACATCCCGATATTTGGCATGTAGGTTTTTTTATTAAATAAAACCCTAACCACCGGAGCTACCATCATCAGCAGATTGAGACGTTGGGAGGATCAATTGTAGATGTAGCTCACCCCGAAAAGAACAAATATCGGGCATTTTTTAAAAAGAAAAACCGCCGAAATAGGTGGCGAAGCTTAAATGGTATCATCAACCTAGAACGTAACTTGATTTACATACTTATAACCAAATAACTGATTTTCACGCGATTCAGCTTCCAGATCCTCTTCAGCAGATTATATCTACTAGGCATTGTAACACTAAATCTAACTTGCTATTGTAGAAACAACCCAAGTACATAAATTACGGTACTTGGGTTGTTTCTAAATTAACAAAATAGTTATTTGGCGTCATACGCCTTCAAAACGTCCTCGATCAATCTTGTAATAGTTGCTACTTCTCCAAGTTTACGACCCGTAAGTAAATGAATTAAGTAATCAATCAACCGATCCTTTTCTATTTGGTCTTTAGACTGTAATCCAATATAGGAACTAAACAAATCACCTGGTCGAATTTCTAAGGCTTCTACAATTCGTTCAAGTGTATCCAGCGATATATTTTTCTCTCCACGCTCTATTCCACCTACATATGATTGAGGCTGTTGTACTTTCTCACCCAATTGCTCTTGAGTAAGCCCTCTATTTTTGCGAACCATTCTTATTCTTGCACCTACATGTACTGATAGTTTAGGCATGTGTCCACCACCTCACTATCAGCTTAAGTAAGTAGACATCTAAGTTAAATACACCTATAACATATATAACCAATTGATTTTAGATCTTATAAGATCTATATTTAAAGTAAATAATCCATATAATATAAGGGGTAATCAGCATGAATACACTTCCAGCTCAAATCGTTATCGAAAATGTCCTACAGTGTAAAATGCGCGGAAAGGTAGCTTATCAAAGCCATTTTCCTTCTTCGGTCGGGCTACAACTCATATATGTAAAACCTTTTGACTTACCTTCTGGTAAAGGATATCAACGGCCTGTAGATTCTAAAAGGTGCGAGGATTTCGCGAGCTATTTATCTAAGGGGGAAGACGCTCTTTTTACTCCTATTTTATTAAACGCTGCTTCGAATTGGGAATTTTCATACTACGATAGGCAACGACCATCTTACGGTCGACTGTTTTGTAGAGGAAAGGCTTCATTAATGGATGGACAGCATCGAATGGGCGGAATAGAGAAATACACACGGGAAACAAACTCGGATTTAAATGTTCCTTTTCTTGCCTTTCATTCTTTAGATGAAGATGAGGAGGTAAAGCTATTTGATACTATCAATACAAAAGCAAAGGGTATAGGTCCGTCACTCAGCAAGTTCTTGCGTCGAGACTCCGATGACATCAGCTGGGTAGCTACAGAGCTCATGGTACGCAAAGAAAGCCCTTTTTATAATATCGGTAGTATCATTGGAAAACGCAGTAAAGGTCGTCACGTGACTCTCCAGAACGTCTACAGAACACTTCATCATTTAACAGCAGATTACCGGATTTCCAGCTTATCAAAAGAAGAAAAATTGGCTGTGGCTATGACTTATTATGATACCATTCGGCAAACATTTAATTCTGAATGGTCTGATTATAAAGGCTTTCGATTAACGCATATCGTCTGCTTAGACGCTCTTTCTTTGGCAGGAAATCATGTATTACTTAAATGTATGCCCGAGGGCAAGAAACGTATCGATCTCACAGCCATTCAGAGGCACGTAAAACGCTTATCTTTGGATTGGTCATCCCAAGGACCACTTAAGTACTTAAAAGGCATGAGTGGGTCGAGAACGCTTGCTACAGACTTAAAAGAACAAATGCTTCCCGCTTAATGGGAAGCATTTGTATTATATATTACTTATTCTTTTATTACATCCAGTACAAAATTGTGAAAATGAGCGTTAGTTTTGATCATAATCTCATATGTGCCTCCACCATAATAAATACTTCTCTTTAATTCTCGAACGACTTCAGCTTTATTTCCTTCACAACATAAGTTTATCGCACGTGAGTATGCTTTTTTAGCTTTTGATTTGTATTTTGCTTCTCTTTCATCAAAGAAATATCCAAAGATCATTGAACCAATAACATACGGAAATAAAACCACTTTAAATAATCTATCTACGAATTCTTTCAGTTCTTTATAATTAGATGTTTGAATCTTAATTATAGTTTCGTGGTAAAACTCATTGTTAGTTGGGAACCAATTTAAAAAGCTACTCAATAGGATTGCAATTTGGTTAGAGTACATTAAAATTAGAGCTGATATGATCCCAAAAAAGATACTGTTAAACTTAAAAGAAAGTTTCACTTTTTCGGTCAAGTAAGCAGGTGTTGCAAAAAACAACAATCCTTGGATAATAAAAGAAACCCCTAGATCAATAATTACATATTCAGTAAAATGATCTGATGCAAGAAAAGGTAGTAAGATCACATTGCTCAAAATATTGTCATAATAAAATGAAATAAAACTAGAATCATTTTCAAAATAAGAAACAGTAAATCCTAAAATAAATGTAATGGAGGCTAGCAATACAAAAAAACTAAAAATAGTCGAGAATGCTATAATAAATTGAAAGAAAAGACGATGACTAAAACGGAATATACAATACTTAATTCCTAAAGCAACAATACTTAGCAAAATAAATAACGCTATATATTCGACGTTCGAATTAAATTTATAACTTAAATTAAGGTTATTAGAGAATAAACCTAAATATACACTTGTTTGAAGTAAAAAACTGTAAAAAATATATACTATCATTTCAATCCATTGTCGCCTGTTTTTCAAATCTGATCGATATTCATTTGCCTTAAAATACTTTAAGTCTGAAATATCTCTTCTTAATTTAAGTAGGTATGTAATCATTCTATAGCCCGCACAAATAAAAAGAGCATAAAAGAGAATATCCAGAAAAAATATGCCTATTTGAAATCCTTTATACACTAACCAAATACTTGTAAAAATGCAAGGCAAATTTAATGCAAAAAATAACAAAGGTAAGTTTCTATCATTCATGGTAAGTATTTTCTTAAATATAAAAATAATAGATAATAATAATATTCTTAGAGTTATCTTGGTAAACTCCCATGCATATTTAGTTATATTATTCATATAATTTCCTTTATACACTTATTTTATAATAGTATAATTAACGTCTCAGAAATTTCGACAATAATTCCCAATTTCCTTCTTTAGCTTATTATTTGACCTTTTGGAAGCAATTTCACTAAACCCAAGGCCATTCAACGGTAGTAGAACGATACCTTTGGATTGGACAACTTAAGGGATACATAGACCTAAAAGGTATGAATGGGTCGAAATTGCTGGTACAGACTGTAAAGAACAAATGCTCCCCACATAATGGGAAGCATTTGTTTATTTATAAATCAAAAATATTTAATTGTTTCGGTGCTAACTCCAATGGCTCCATTCTGTTTTCGTCAACTTAATTTTGAGCCACAGCGATCACGTTAAAATTGAGCCACTTGTGAATCTTTGCACACCATTTATGGTGTATAATGTAAGAGATGGGGTATTAAGAATTCCCACCCCAAGTTGGAGTTGGAAAACGCTTAAAAGTGTACCTGTTTAAGCTTGAGATAGATTTCAAGATTACCATGAATGAGTGCATCTCGTTCTTCTGTAAGGCGCTGTATTTCTTCTCTGATTCGCTCTACTGCTGCTTGCATCTCATGGATTCCTTCTTGAAGTTGCTGTGTATTCACTTTAGGCATTGTCGTTCTCGACCTCCTTATCTCGCAGTTCCATTGTTTGTCGGAAGCGGTAGGATTCGCCGTATATCTCCACACATTTTATTCGAATCGTTGCTTTAACACACTTGAAATCCTCTTCTCAGTTCTAACATTATCTATTGATACTATTTTCCCACTCTCCTCCTCAGCCAATACCCTATCATCGTACCAATTATAAAAATCTACGGGTTTATCAAAGATACGATTTAATGCATTACTTACAACCTCAGTTTGCTTATTTCCTGTACGCAATTGGTTTATTAGAGGCACACCAGGATTATCACTATATCTAAATATTTTAAATAAAATACTTTGCATCTCGTCTCTTTGCTTTTGTAAATCTACGTTATTCTCCTTCATAGTAGTTATTATTCTTTCAGCATTATTCAACTTAATTTGGTACTTTCGCTCCTTTTCGCGACTGGCCGCTATTTGTTTCTCTAAAGGCAGTAAATTTTGTATAAGTTTCTCTCTGTCCTCAAAGTGCAAATTGATGATATTAATAACTGAAATATTGGGAACCTCATTGTCCACTAGGGGGGCTAATTGCTGAAAGTACACTAGATTAGCTTCATCTATCATTTTTTTACCCAATCTACCATCTTTTCTCCAGAAATCCTCACCTACTAATTTATTTGATATTTGATTTCTATAAAGTGATTTATGGTACTCAAACATTTCGCTATACTTGATCTTCCCGCTAACTTTATATTCTGTCTTATATAGGTAAATTTGCTCTCTAACTTCGTCCTTTGTTAACTTTGTTTTTCTCCCCGCATTCACATTCTTCTCTTTAATCATGATCAGATCATCTCCAGGAATGAAATTTCATTTTGGCTAACGCATTTATTTCATCATTTATTTGTTTTACAGTTATTTTTATTTCCGAGTAATTCTTAGGGTTAGATCTTTCTAACACATCCGAAAAAATAATTCTGTGCAGATTTTCTAAAAAGGCAGAGAGTTCATAGACATTGTTCCTTCTAATACTCATCCGTTTCTGTATTACTTCTATTTTTTCAATAAGTTCTTCTGGATCAATCCGCCAGTGGTCGCATAACATGCACTCACTTGTCATACATCTTTGAGCCTCATCTGTACAATAACCTACTGATAGCTTTTTCTTTATTTTAGAAAGAGCAGGTTTATAAGCTTTCGATTTAATCTCATCAGGTAAAAACCAATTCATACTCAGGTTATTATTTAATTCAATTTGTGCATTATGTTGAAATTTATTCATTAATTTAAAGACCTCTGAATCTATCCAATATTCTAAGTGATATGAATAATGGTACTGTGCTCTTATCGTTCTATGTCCCCCAAGTCTAGCAATTTCCACTGGGGAAATACCTTGCATCATTAATGAACAAAAAGCGAAATGCCGAGTGTCATTAGGACTTACTCTATTATCAGCTTGGATGTGTATGTTATATTTGGCTCCTATAATCTCTTTGTAAAATCGCTTAACTAAATTATCAAGCGCCTCTCTAGAAAAATAATTATGATCATTTTTGAAGGATTCTCTGACCTCTGTCCTATCTGCCCAAATAAGTGACCTATATGAAATTAGCGTTGCAGTTTCTCCATATTGTTTGGTTGCAACTAGATATTCCTCAATCATTGAATACATCTCACACGTTATTTCAATTGTATCAATAATCTGTATGTTTTTCTTTTCCTTTGGTTTCTTTTCCCTAGGTAAGCGAAGATAATACTTATCATTTATGCTGAAAACACATTCTCTCTTTATAAGACAAAATTCTGATGCTCTTATTGGCACTATATTAGTTAATTTCCACCAAATTAAAACCGGATAGTACATAATTTTCTTTTTGACCCAACCAATATTCTGATCATAGAGTTCTTCAAAATATTTTTCTAAGTAATATGAAAATTTCAACACCTCAGTTGAGGGTGGTAATTCCCTAGGACTAACTTTTATTTTAAACTTCTTTCTGACTTCAAGGAGTCTTGGAACATATATTTCCCCTGCTTCGAAATCGGAATAATCGAAGAAATTACATACGGCATTTATTATTGTTGCTTTTCGATTGTCACTTCTTAAATCATAATGAAAAAAATCAATGAACTGATCAACGTTTTCTTTGTGGAATCCATTTGTAATTTCCAATGCCTCGAGTAGATCTGAATATAATGGTACAACTGAGCTAGGGTAATATTCTCCCAACAATTCAATTACCCAGCATTTTATTACTTCTGTGTACTTTTCATTACAGCCTGCTTTTAGGCACTCATTAAAAGAAAAGTAAATTTTCCTCCCTGGCGAAAGATGATTAGAACAAACTAAGTAATTTTCATCAAACCCACCCTCTATTAACAAACCATCTTTTTGTAAAGCTTCAAGTATCCCTTTCGCACGGCTCTCAAAAAATTTAAAATCAAACGCTTCGTCAGACATTATCTCTAACACTATATCATTTTCACTTTTTCTTTCTTTAGCTGTCCACACTTTCTCCGCCCCCAAACCATTTATCTTTATTTTTTTTCGATAAGAACTTACTAATATTTAGCTCATCAATATTCTCTATTAGCAAAAAGTACTCATCTCTACCTTCTTCAAAAAATTTAAAAACCTCATCTTTCCCGAATTTCTCACATGCATCTGCTAGAAGGTCTGTTTGTACAAAAAGCATATTAGCCATTCTAGAACGCTCTGCTTCATATTCAGTGTTTTCAAATTCAACTTTATAATTATTTAGCAAATTCTTAATGCTTAATACTAGAGAACTGATAGCATAGAAGTTTGGAATTGAATAGGGACAACTTTTGCAATCTAAGTTAGGCTTTAAGCATTCAGTTTCCGAGTACAAACATGATATATTCTTTTGCCGACTAGGAAGTAGATTCGACTCCAATTTAAATAAAAGGTCACTAGCTTCTTCAATCCCCATTTGTAGGATCATATCAGCAACTTGGTACCTTTCAGTTTGAACTGTATTTATAAATCCTGCGGTTGCTTCGATATGATAAATATCTTTAAACCGACTCTTTAAAAGAGTAATTTGTTTCGTTCGCTCTTCTCTATTCTCACTAGTTCCCAATAGAACTTCTGCCAATAAGTTTGGAATATAACCAAAATGCTGTCTCTCAAATAATTGCCTAGTCAGAAAGTTAAACTCTTTTTCTGGAATGTAGATATATATATTAGTTGTCTCAAAATCCTCATGAGACCTTAGTCGTTGTGTTATCTCATGCGCAGCCGTGCCCTTGCCCTGATCAACCAAAATAACATACAAATATGAAAGTAATGATCTGTTGAGTTTTCGAGATTCAAATTTAAAAGATTCAGAATAATGACTAAAAAATTTGTTTCTTGCTCTTTCTGAAAATACTGGCCTACTTAATCCAAAATCAATAATCCTTGTCGCCAGAGGTGTAACTTCTCTTGTTATGATTTCGCAAATAATAGCAGCAGTTGATAATGCAATACTTAAATCTTCCGAACAAAAAAAATTAGCAATAGCGCCCGTTTTATTCACTAATATATCTTGGCGCATTACTTGATTTATTACTATACGTGCCTGGTCTAAACACAAAGTATTACTCTTAAACCACTCCAAACTTAAAATGTTGACTTCTTCTAATTTAATTCTAGGAAATTTCTCAATGACATCGTAGTGTCTCCATGCATTATTCAAATGTATTAGCACGTACAACCATGAAGAGGAATAATAATAAGTTTTTTTAGAATTCATTTGATTCATAGCATCTTCTAAAGCAAATTTAACATGCTCATCTAAATTCTTTGCATAATTAAAAAGTGCCAAATATTCTTCATAACTATATATTGATTTGTCTTTAGAAATAGCAATTGTTTTAAAGGGATTTATTAATCTTTTAAAATCGAATGATTTCATTTTATTGATTAAAAGTACGCTATTAAAATGTTTTAAGAACGTATACATAATTCTTCTATGAGTAATCGGTATATTATCGTTAAACAAATGGAGATTAATATCATTTGGACTTCTACTATAAAGTTCTTCCCCATCACACAAACCAATAATATTACTTGTACATGCAGCATATTGCATTATTCTCG
This sequence comes from Paenibacillus phytorum, assembly GCF_013141715.1. GTDB lineage: Bacteria > Bacillota > Bacilli > Paenibacillales > NBRC-103111 > Paenibacillus_E > Paenibacillus_E phytorum. The sequence goes on from NZ_WHOA01000095.1 coordinate 27,033, forward strand.
GTCTAAGAGAGACTTCACTTGCGGAAGATGTTCTAAATATATTGTCACAATAGTTCAGCCATTCAGTTTTTGTAAACTTAGGTTTATATGAAAATGAAATATCCATAACGTTTAGAATCTGTTTAAATGCCATTGCTGGTTGACCGTAATCAATGACATTCACACTACTCTTCAATTCTGCTTCTCGGTTATATACTACAAAGAACTTGTTTACATCGGCTCGTTTGAAAAGATACTCCGAATTCTTTGCACCACAAGCAACTCTTTCAAGAGTGGTGCATTTAACTCTGAACTTGGATAAAAGGACATGAACCTGCTTCTCGTTTACACCGAGTTTTTCACTTATTTCTTTAGAAGTATAGTAATTCCGCAGCGCTTTATTAAATTTATTTTGTAGAATATTAACATCTTTTTTATTAAATAACATGTAACCTCTTACGTTGACAGGTGCGATCTTTTCTTCAACTAGGACTTTATGATATCTTGCCTCTGTTAACTTTAACATGGATTTAAATTCATCTTTTTTATAGTAATCTTTTTCATTAATAGTGATTGGAAGCTGCATTGCTTGATCTAATTGTTCACGGTTAATAAAACAAAATACCTCAGTAATTCTAATTGTTTCAATACAATTTTCCCTTACTAATTTGTCTAAATAATAGGCATTTAAACTAATCCATTTTAATAACTCTGATTTTAATTCGAATACATTTAAGAAGTCATTTAGTTGATTTTTGTGGATGAACTCAAATGAAGAGTTAATTGGTTTTTCTAATTTCACTATTTCAATAGCACCTGTAGCAGCTAATTTGTAAAAATGGGTTTTAGTAAAGTACTCATTTTTAAATAATTTAGCTGCTTTGGAAAGCGGAAGATATTCATTAGTGTATTTCTTCTCGATATGTATATATTTTTTATAAGAGTCTAGATGGATATATGAGACCCCATTTACATCTTTGATTACCTCTACATGTCCGTATTCTGCTAACCTATATATTGTTTCTGGAGCCTTTTTAATATGACTATATTGGGGATCTGTAAAAATGGCCCAAACCGTTACATATTCTTCTTTATTGATATTCGAAATGAGACTAGGTCTGAGCAGTTCAAGGTATTCTTTTAATACGTATGTAAACTCTTCACTGAAGCTGAGTTCTATAATGCTGTGTTTTCGTTTTAGCTGTCTGTACTGGTAAGAATTTATTCCTAAGTTATTTTTCAAAGATTTGATTTGTATATATTCATCTCTAATCATATTTAGGCTTTTAACACTTACATATAAATTGTTTAGGTAATTTATTGTCTCTATTACCCCAGCATTTCTAAGTGCCTCTATTCCTTGTAGAAAACCTCTCATATCCGAACTCTTACTTCCACCTAGTTCCCTATAGAAATCTCTGACAATAATATAATTAGATAAAATCCGATTCTCGTTTTCAATAAAGGCTTCTACTTCACTGATTGACACAAGATATTTCCGCGTTCCATAATTATCTTTAATAAACTTGATTACCCCTTGCTTATTTAATGATTTCAGTCTTTTCAAACCAATGTTTAAATATCTATACTTAGGACCCAATGTGATTGCATTTAAACTTACTAGATCATCATTAGCCATGTTTCAATCTATCCCTCCAATGATTTTTGATTACATCCACATCTATCCGCCCCATTTGTTCAACTGACATATTTTTTAGCGTATTGATAGCCTCTCTTAGGCTCTGCAGTGTTACTTTCTCATCAACATACTCCATTGCTGAATCTATGCTTGTATCTCCTCTGGCAATAGCTATTTGTGTGATTGAAAGCCCCATATCAAACAGGAAATTCGTGAAATTACCTCTTCCGATATGTGTTGACCAATGCGTTTCACTTAAAAGCTTGTAGTCCTCATATCTACCTTCAGTTGTCGATAATTCTAATAAAAAACTTCTTTTTAATTTATTAAATCTTCGCTCATACACAGTACCTGACATTGGTTTTCCATCTGAATCTACAAAAAGAGCTGATAAATTTTTAATCTCATTCCTTTTAGCTCTTAGATCTAGCATTTTTATATGTTTACTATAAACTTCCCACACAAGGTCATTATCAAGGATAGTTTGGTTAGCTAGATGATGTTGCAAATAGTTCAATCTCTTTGGATATTCCTTACTTGTATCTTTTAAATGTTTAAATAAAAGTTCTCTATTATCTTGGATTTGAACCTGAAATGACTCACGAAATCTAACCAACACATCCCCGCGGGTTACATTCACTAGCTCACCTCGACGTATTCCCCCATAAAATTGCAAGCATATTCCTAGTGCAATATCCGGGGTGAACTCTAACGCTTTTTGAATAAATTCCGTAACTAGTAAGTACCTGTTTTGCCCGAAATCCTTTAATTTATGCCCCTTATTCGCGCCGTTACCCTTAGTTTTCTTTGAAGGATACTTAGTGTGAAATGAAGCATGTCGGAACGGAGATTCAATAATTATTTGATTATTTTTGCTCGTATATCTTTTCATCGGGAACTCAGGTGAAATTAATCTTTGTTCCTCAAGAAAAGAAAAAAATACCTTCAGGAAATTTTCGTAATATTCAACAGTCGACTTCTTATTTCCCAACTCTGTATGAGAACTAATAAACCTACTACCATGCAGATACTTTACTCCACTTATTCCTACCTCTTTTAAAGGTGTAAATTCAGCGTCTCCTTCATCAATTTTCTTATACAAAAAATTTAGAAAGTCACACACCACCCTTGCAGGTGCTAGTTGTGAGTTTAATGATTTCCCTCTATATTCATACATTACTCTAATAAAATTAGTTAAAGGGTGAGGTATGAGCATCCCACTGACTTTATCTTTTAGTGCAATATTAACCACCCTAGTCCTTTTCAGTTTATTATTGATCAATTCCTCAATCTCAGTTTCCCGAACAACAAATTTGAAACTCGATAATACATTGCCCATAATTATTAACCTCTCACAGTTTAATTTTAAATAGAAAAAGCCATTTTACGCATAGTTTCCCTAATGGGAAATGCAACTTTTTAAGGTTGCTACTTGCGTAAAATGGCTCATGGCCGAAACAAATTTATTACATTATATTCCTATCTAATACTTTAATCAATCTATATTTTAAAATAGGCTATGCCCCATACTTACTAATGCATTTCAATGTCGACAGATTGCACTTTTGAGCTATAAGTTCACCGCTACGAGAACTAAAGTGGGCTAGGTTGAGTGGAACGATCTCAAAATGGCAACAAACTCCACGTGATAACTACCCTCCATTTGGTAAATTATAATCTAACTCACCTTCATAAAGTAATTTCCCATAAGGATTAAAGCCCAAAAAGAGACCAGTTTCCTTTACTGGTCTCTTTTTCTGCACATTCAATTCGATGGGTCCATAATGTTTATGGTTTGAGGTACATTCTTTCTGGCAGCTCGTCCCAAAATAAGTGTATTGCATCCCTATAATTTACGATCTCATTATCATCAACAGCAAGTACCTTCTCATTCAACGTCGTTAAATACAGATCCATTAGACGAGTATGGCTTGTTGCCGCGAAGAAATCCGGTCGGATGGCTGCAAGCTCTTTGGCGGAAGGACCGTCACCATGCTTTATCACATTCTGGAGATGTCGCAGTTCATTAATTTTGTCCCAACTTGCTAGGGTAGACACATCGACACCACACTGCTTGAGCATGGCCTCAATATCAGCGAATTTTGTACAAAATGACGGGAAATCGATGATCTTTCCCTTACGATTTTGTAATCGATGATGTCTGGTAAGCTCCTCAAATGCAAGCTTCCTGATCTGTTGTTCCCAAAATTGATACAGGGTAGCAATACTCATCATCTTGAGATTGTATTGAAATAGTGTTACTCCTTGCCAATACTCCAGCCCGCGTTCCATAGCCTCTTCTGCAATATCAGCAGGATCATGCCGATCTGGATCAAAATATCTACCAGACTCTTCAAAATATTCTTCGGCTTTCTCGTTGGCTTCCTCTTCTACATTATCAAACACAGACGCGATTCTCCCAGTATATGTGTTCACATAAAAGGTAATAGCATTCTTAAGACTTTCGCGCATATACCCAGGCAAATAAATAAATGCTGTCATTTAAACTCCCCCTTTATATTAAGCCAGACTTTCGCCTTCCAATCTACACGATTCTAATTGCATTATCCCATCCACCTGTCTCGGTTAACAGGGTGAAAGTATTACGACTGCTCATCATTCCCACCAACGTTAGCTTCTGAAGAGCTCAATCGATTAAGAGCTGCCGCTGGCAGCTTACCTTTCCCCGCACAGAAAAAGGCCAGTATACGCAACTGGCCTTCTGGAGACTATTCATTTTTTCTTCTTTTTACTACGGCCCTTAGCAGTTATTTTTGCCATTTTCACCTTCCGGATATAAGCAAATCTATTCATTTCCCCGGTAGTCATATGGCAATTACTACACAAGGGCATTTCCCCTATCAATTTTTGAGGCTCAATTCTCGTATGCCCCTTGGGGCATTTATACTCAATTTGAAATTCTGTTCCTGGTTCTACCCATCCTTTTGGTCGCTTAGGAGCACGCTCTATATTCATCGATGTTCCAGTTGTCCCTTTGTAATATGACATGCAGCTTCCTCCAATTCACTCACAACTCACTCTTACTATTGGCCTTTTCTCCCTAATAGAATAGCATGTAGCGCATACAGCCAACTAGAATATAAGCATGAATTTAGCGTGGGAAATATTGCTAGTATTGAAAATGAATACAATGTACAATTTCATGTAGAATTAAAGCTATTAAAGGATAGGAGAAATCTCATTATGGACTATGCCAAGTATGAAGGTACAGATCTTACCATCTCTGCTTTTATTAATCAACATCACGATATTGGAGAAAAAAAGGCAATCGATAAATTGAAGCGATTTGGTGAGAAGAAAGTACTTTTCTGCCCTTTCTGTAATGAGAACTTGATACTGCGTGCCGGCTATAAGCGTGAAGTTCATTTTGCACACATCAAAGGCCGTACTTGCCTTATCTCCTCTACTTACGACCTTTATACAGCTCAAACTCAAGGACAAACCAAGGGGCATTCGGTTATTCGTAACCTGATTTACGATGAGTTAAAGAGCCAGGAAAAAATAAAGAAAGATGTTCGTGTCGAATATGGGTATGCAGCCAAACCAGAAGAACAATGGAAGCTTATACCTGACATTTTTTTGCAAGTTGGCAGTCGTGAAATTGCCATTAACATCATTACCAATGTGAATGATTTTGGAGATCGAAAAACACTAAACCAATTTATCAAACGAGACCGTTTCTTTCGTGAAAAGGGTATGGATGTGGTTTGGTTTGTAGAAGATCGAGAGCTGGCCGATGACATGGATAACCGGGTTATCCATCTATGGGAAGCTGAGTACAACCTTACGATTAAAACCGAACAGGATGAGGTTTGGGATGCTCTGCTACATGAGCTTGACCATGCCAGCGTGGAACGTGTGTATGAGATCATGGGCTACAAAGCAAGAAAAGATCTCGCCCTAGACGTCCGCAGTTTGTACTATGTACACTCACTTGATGAGGGGATACAATTCTCCGTTCATCGTATCATCCTGGATGAGAAGTTCTCCCCCTTTCGTTCCTTTGCTGTCAATCGAGGATACCGTATGAGTATGTCATCTGCGCTCACCGTATCGGACACCATTCATCTAAGTGATACTAAGCAGGACGAAATAGACCGAGAGGCATTTAAACAGGAATACTACAAACATAAACAAGAAATGAAAGAAGCTGCAGTAATAGCTGCAGAACAAATAAAGCGACAGAAACAAGAATTGGCTGAAAAAATAATCGTTAACCGTAGAAAGCATTATGTGGACATTATGAAAAAGCGACATGATTTAAAAATCTCGCTTACGCAAGCTGAGCTGAAGCTTTTTGAGAAACTGACTCTTAAGCACAATTACACACCCGACAACTTTTCGGGAATTTTAAACGTTCAAGTGAAGTATGCTGATCTGATCGCTACCCCCGCCCATGTCTGGCAGTTATGGCTGTTTGATCGTTATATATTCAGGAAAATCGAAAAATCGGATAAAAATGAGCTGCCTAAATTATGGCTGGAATATACCGTTGAAGAATTCAAAAGGCTACGCAATGAGGGGACCTTTCGCACGAATTCGTCTAATGACCACGCAAATTATACTTTTGCACTTTATAGCTATATTTCTGTGCTAAATGATGCTAAAATTCTGCAGAATCTCGGCAGCATGACAACCAAATATCAACGAATCATTTGTGATCGTCTTCCGCGCTTTGATTCTCACAAGGAGAATGCCCTCTTACAAATGTATTTCGAAGGATATAATCACGAAACAACGATTGAAGTGGCCGATAGATTTTTTGATGAAATAGATTCCCTTCAACAAGAAGCTCTCGAAAAAATAAAAGGGAACAAGCCAAAGCAGCTTCAAGTACCAAATAAAATGCCTAATCTAGTGCCAAAGTCAGTTGAACAAACGGCGATTATAAATAAAACAACCATTGACTTCGTTGTATCACAAATCCAAAAATTTAAGGTAGAAGGCACAATGAACACAGAAATGAGTCTTCAGATCAAACAGTGCGAGGTAATCATTTCAGAGTACAACAAATCTGGTCTCATGGACTGGAATCAGTACACAACACTCTATCAATTCATGATGAGGATGTGACGTATCTCGCCGATACGATTTTGTGTCATACGTTGTCTCATACAATACCTCGCAGTCTTTGGGCGTACGTACCTTTGAAACCAATAACACCTTCATGCACAGCTACTTCATTCGCCAGATCTCTGTTCTTTGGTGTATCTTTTGCCCACCAAATCCCCATTGGCCAAGAGAACTGAAAATCACTTTTGCGTAATCGATCAAGCACCTGATTTTCCGGCCTATGAGGAAATTGGATCTCAATTTTTTCTTTCGTATGATCGAGGACCCAGCCGCCTGCTTGGTTGGATGTATTTTTCATTTAGAATCTACCCCTTCACTATTTGTATTAAGGAGGGAGAAGGCGCCCGGGCCCCTCCTCTCCTAGCATTTTGTGTTGTTTTAGCGGCCCGTGTACAATCGCCTTGGCTCAGCGGCACCCCTAGGAGGCTCCGACCAAAAGGAAGTTGGAATACCGGAGCGTAGTGAGGATATGCCGAGAAAACTTTTGGTTGGAGGGGCCCATAGTACGCTTTAGAGCAGGCGGTTAGAGACAGCCTTTAAGAGCCGATAACCGAAGGCTTCCGATAGAATCGGGAAGGTATCCATAGTTAAAGAAAAATCAGTTTATATTTACGATCCTCCACCCCGGCGGGTACCCGCGATTGCGCAGCAAAAAAGCCCCATGGAACAAGAGGGATTTACTCTTGGTCGCTTGGGCTTTTAGTGGGCGGCGGTTTCCGGTGGCGAAACATCTCTTCTATTGTTTCATACGATGTAATGGGGATCTGGAACGGCGAACGGCCCCATGGTTGGGATATAGTCAACCCGCCGCGCCGATCGAGTGACTGCGGATCTGGGCAGTCACCGATTGAGTGCGGCCGCAAACGCCTACGGTAGGGTTTACTGCACGATCTTCCTGGCTGCGCCGCTATAGGACGCTGCGGATTTGGGCAGCGTTTGAGCGAGTGCAACCTGCGCGAAATTACGACCTCGTAGGGGATAATTCAGGTAAAATCAATCAACACGTGAAAAGCAAGTAAAAATCGAAAATATTATTTCTAAACCAGCAGGCCACGCCACATATGGAATTCGTGGTTTTTTAGCGAGAAATACGGTCGAACAGATGTAGAACGTGTTGTGTTCTTATGATACGATAGGCCACCACTTCAATCCAAAGATACCGCTTATGGCGGTGTCATCCTTGCCTGCCCACAATCAAAGGCAGCGGCAGCGACATATCGCGTCTTGCCGATCTGAGTCATTCTATAAGACTATGCTTAATCGTTTTATAGTGTATCACAGTGTTTGAAGAGCACAGCGAGATCTTCTAGTTCAGCTAGATTGACAATCCCTTTGGATTTTTCAATAGCCTCAATCTCATGTTTACTCTTTTCGATGAATTCCTTTGCTGGATTGGAAGAGGCAAGTGCTTCCCAATTTATCAATTGTGCTCTAGCATGAGAGAGTGAATAATACAAATCAGATAGTTCTGCAGCTGCATCGATTTTTGTTAAAGTCTTTGCCATATAGTCCTCTTGAATTTCTGTCATCCCTACAAGCATATATTTTTCTTGAATCCGCTTCGCTCGAAACTCTGAATAATATAAGAAATATCCACCGATATTATATTCCTTTGTACCAGGTCGCGAAGATAAAACATCTCCATACCTACTGACAACTTCACTTGGGTATGTGAAATAGTAATCAAAATAATGTATTAGCTCGTGAACTATAACGGATTGAATACTATCTTGTGAAGCTGGTATAGCTGCAAGCTTCGTGACGTTAAGAATAATAAAGGGTATATCAAGCTTTTTAGTCTCTTCATTTTGAAATACCTTTGGGATAAACATAGCATTTGAATTATCTTTTAGATTCGGATCCATATGTCTTTTTTGCAACTCACTAATATAATCCCTCGAAGCTACAATATGAATCTTTAATTGGTCGACAGAAAGACCTGTTTCCCTACAAAAATAATCAACCGCATTTTTAGCATACTGTTGATACTTTTTTCTGATAAGTTCAGAATCTGTTTCCAAAGTTATGTTTCCACCTAATGAAATAACCTTAATTAGAATCGGCTCCTTCTCTCTACTAAATGCATTCGACTAACTTTAACTTAATATGTTCACATAAGCAGATCCTCAAAGTCAATAGTTTCCAAATAAGAAAGACCGAGGGCTCTTATACATATCGGCTTGCTCAGCCAACCTGCTAATCCCATGGATCTCTCCTGCAGGTGCTAGGATAGATTCGAATGAAAAACGGCTAATCTCGGTGTAACCGGGATTAACCTTATCAGCATTTTACAAACAGCGGCGCTAGCTGCTAAAAAGTAAAATGCCGTTCGATCTTTCAGTTACTTTTCCCCAGGAAGCCAATCATCTTGCTCAAGTACCTGACACCCCGTTCTCACCAGCTCCACACATGTTTCGCATACGTTGCCGTCAAAATCACTAAGAATGAGCGGTTCTAGTTTTTGGGGGGCGACCAATCTCCCACAACAATCGCACTTCGATTCACTCACGGGTATCAGCTCAGGCTCACGACCAATGGTTTCGACGACATCACGCCAATTCCCAACTTCGATGGTAAGCTCATCGAGCGAGCACTCAAAAGGATAGGCATGACATAATTCTATAGAGTCATCGTGGTTCGAATCCCAATCTTCCCAAAGTTTCGTAAATGCTTTATTTAAACCCCTACCGTATGTCTTTACAAAAGAAAACAAAAAAATATTCTCTACATGTTATACATTTATAGAAAACGAGCAATATTGTAATTGATAGAGGATAAAGCTTTAAGGCGAAGCAGGTTAAATGAAAATATCAATTTAGTTGCCGGCAGAGTGTCTTCCACTCCGCTCAGAGCCTTCGGAGGCTAAAATATACAGTTTTCGATCATCATTTGGCTCGCAATGGAGATCTTGTCTAGGAAAGAAAATATTAATTTTCGCTAAAAAAAAATAATTTTATTTCAAAATTTTCATTTTAACCATGTCCACAGCCGCGTATAATGTACAAAAATAGCAAATTAGAATGATATTCAAAAAAATTATTATATAAATTGCTCTGATACATAAGTGCTTAATATTACAAGAAAAGGCATATAATAATTAGTGAGCCCATTATCGCGACGAAGGGATGTGATGAATCGGATTAAAAGTTGCTAGGGTTTATTCTAGGAAAGGAGGACTACACAATGGTTTATGTAGACAAGATGAACGAAACGAATGTAGTGTTTGACTGGCTTGGAACTCATTCTGAATTAGCAAGGATTCTCAGCATTTATGTCCGACTACTCGCGGCATTGCTAGAGCTTCTCTCCAAGCTGTTCAGAAAACGCGAAAAACCGACTCATCAAGGACAAGTCGGTTCATCGAATGGCATTACAACGAATCACTCTTCTTAATCGGCTCACTAATCCTAATTAAGAAGACGAAAACCCTGACCTTAATCGCTGTAGGAGGCGATTAAGGTCTTTTCACTTATTATACTGGCCAATTGATGTCTTTGCTATACACACGGATGCTTATTTATATGTGAATCCCCTAGAATTAGAATGCAAAACAGCTAGGTGAACGATGAAATTCCATAGCGAATGTCCACACAAATACTCGCTTGCTTCAAGTTAGCTGCTAACTCCTTCTCCTAGGAAGGTACACCGATCGTGCTGGATAGAAGCTCATGAACTAATACATCTTGATCAAATGCATCATAAATGTTTATCGGAATCGCGACACCTTTTCCGTGCTAAGCTCCTGCAGATCGTATCGAACTAAATCTTGATACTCATACCAGCTACACCCAGCAGACAGTATCATGTTGTAGATATCCTGGCGATGACGTACTCCAAAATGCTGCATTAACTCCTGCATGCTATATAGCTTCTCAGGAATATCTGCAGCTGGAGATTCAACAACCACTGTCAGCAGAAAATAAAGTGTTAGACTGGGGTTCTTGATTGGACGAGGTTTTGGAGTTGAATAATCGTCAGCTTTTGAAAAAAAGTTTTAGACTGACCCTAGAAATTGAAACGGCGACAACCAAGGACGAGAAAATAAAGTCCTAGAGTGTCACCGTTTCATTCAGCTAACTTTTCCCGTTAGCTTTCATTGCATCAATTAAATTTATAATAAAAGCACGTGGTGAATTAGCATCAGAAAACGATTGAAAAGTAGTTACAATCTTGCCTGCCGAATCCATTGTATATCTTTCCGTAGCAGTTAATTTACCAGAAGCAGACTTAAACACATACTCCAATGTGTCACCATCAATTACTGCTTTCACACCTCTAAATGTATTTGAGACTATCTCATTTATCTGACTTTGCGTGAGTCCACCAAAAGACTTTTCTGCAATAATTGTAGAATCAGAAACAACTTTGGCAATGTCAGAAACCAACCTAGATGATAGAGGGAATTTCCCCTTTTTTACAACGTATCCAACAAAAAGTGCTCCTGCTGTTACTGCTGTTACTGCTGTTGCTAGCTTAATCACTTTTGATTTTTTCATATCGACATTTACCCCAATTTTAATTTAATTTCCGTGTCATAGTAACAAATTCTTCAATGTGACCTGTAATACAGTTTCAAATTAATCAACTAACCGGCCTGTTAGCTTAACGGCACTATCAGTCTAACACTATATTTTCCCAGTCTAACATTTTATTTTCTTCTGACAACCACTACACTAGACTTCCCAAGACTGCCGCTGGGTTATTGCAGTTATCTTAATTGCCTTGCACTAAATCATTCTTGGCTAATTCAAATGCTACTGCAATTTTAATCTGATAATTTTTACTAAGTCCTTTCATCCAATTCTCAATTGGATACACATCGACTATCGGAGCAATTGTTTTTAATTATAGAATGAGTATCTACAAGTAACTAAAGTATCCTCACCTTGTTCAGGTGTCCATGATAAAGTGTGCGCTGTTTTTCATCTCGGGAAATGTCATTTCTATTTATGTTTAAAAACATACTCATAGATATTATACAGCCAATTCACGAACGGATAAGCTAAAATTTGCTAAGCATTACTCTTCATGAATAGAAATTTGTACATTATGGTTGTATACGTAAATTAGAATAATTAAACTTCCATTAAATTAAATATTTTAACCAAAATGGGTAAAATACCCCTTACTAAATCCCTTCAATATCAATTTTCTCCGAAATACACCCCATACACGTACCTATAACGCGTAAAAAGAAGTATCCACTTCCACAATCGGAAAGTGTGCGCCATACTCCCGCAGCTTCCCTTTGCTGCCGCCTAACTCATGGTCGCCCCATCCGGCTAGACCGATGTTGATCATGCCTTTCACCTCTCGGATATTCGTTAATTCCATTGTAGCGTGCTGATACCAACAGAAACAACTTATCTGGTCATAAAACATGCATTCCTCCCTGACATTACGTTGTCAGCAACTTGTTATATAATGGAATTTATATAGCAAATGGTCGTTCAAATCATAGGAGGCATGTACATGTCGTTAATCAATTCTTCAGACGAGGGCTGCGCGAAAATGGACATTTCAAAACCCGCCATGACGGGCTGTGCCAGCCCCATCCTCAGTCAGCGTGCCTTAAACCGAGCACTATTAGCTCGGCAATTGCTCCTCGAGCGCTCGGACATGCCCAGCCACCAGGCTGTCCGGCACCTCGTTGGCCTGCAGGCGCAAGCTCCTAACCCACCCTATGTGGCGTTGTGGACTAGACTGCAGAACTTTCGTCATGAGGAGCTGTCTCAGCACATCATGGACAGAAGCATCGTGCGCATCGCCCTCATGCGCTCGACGATCCACCTCGTCACGGCCGAAGACTGCCTGACGCTGCGCCCCGTCCTGCAGTCCGTGCAGGACCGTGCCTTAAAGGGCACGTTCGGCAAGAAGCTTGCCGAACTGGATCTTGACGCGCTCGCCGTAGCCGGGCGAGCGCTCTTGGAGGCGCAACCGCTCACCTTCAGTGAGCTCGGCAAGTGCCTCCAAGCCCAGTGGCCGCAGCGCGATGCCACTGCTCTCGCTCAAGCGGTGCGCTGCAGCCTGCCGCTTGTCCAGGTGCCGCCCCGCGGCATCTGGGGCGCCAGCGGGCAGGCCGCCCACACCACAGCGGAGGCTTGGCTCGGCCGCCCGCTGGCACAAGGGCAGGACCCCGAAGCCATGCTGCTGCGCTACCTGGCGGCCTTCGGACCTGCATCCGTCAAGGATATGCAGGTCTGGTCCGGGCTTACTCGGCTGCGCGAGGTGATCGAGCGGCTGCGCCCAAACCTGCTCTCCTTTCGCGACGAGCAAGGAAACGAACTGTTCGACCTGCCGGATGCTCCTCGGCCGGACCCTGCAACCCCAGCTCCGCCACGTTTCCTATCGGAGTTCGACAATATGCTCCTGTCCTACGAGGATCGCACCCGCATCATGCGTGATGAAGATAAGCATTTGGTGTTCACGGACAATGGCATCATCCGGGCCACGCTGATCGTCGATGGTTTTGTTCGCGGTATTTGGTCCATCACACAGAAACGCAAATCGGCTATTTTGACCATCAACTTATTCGAGCCATTATCCCAGGTTGATCACGCAGAGGTTGCCGAGGAAGCGGAACGGTTGTTTGATTTCATCGCACCTGATGCAGATTCGCGAGATATTCTCTTTATTAATCAAAAATAGGAAACCCCGAGGCTGCCCTCGAGGTTTCCTATTTTTATGGAGAACTCCTAAGTTCGAATCTTCATTAATAAATAAAATGTGCTTGTCTCCATGCTTGATCACAGGGATTGTTGTACTTTGTACAACAATCGGCTGGCTATTCCGTGTTATTCCGGCGACTGTTGTAGGAAATACAACATTTTCTCCTAAAATTAACTCAATCGGACGAAATAGAGCTAAATTGTTGCAAAATATACAACAACTACGTCATTGGCGAAAAAGAACCACGAAATTGTTGTACGTTGTACAACTTTAGCCGACAAAGACTGACACACTGCTTCATTAATCCGTTAGCTAAAAAACAAACCCCGAGGCCGTCCTCGAGGTTTGTTCCTATCCTTACCCTTTTCCATACTTCTCCTGTACTCTTCCAACCTACTTCTGCGCCTGCTTCTCCCATTTCGCTTTCAGTGCACTTTCTATCTCAGCAAATACCTGCTCGGATGTCTTACCTTCCGTGGTGATACCTAATTTAGCAGCTTTTTTATTCACTGCTTCTGCCCTTTTACCTTCTTTACTCGCCTTTAAAGCAGCGCGTATCTCTTTGGCTGTCTTGCCTTCCGTTGCAACACCCGCTTTTGTTGCTTTTTCTTGCAGTTTCGTCAAAGCTGCCGCTTGCAGCTCAGTTCTAATCTCTTTATTTGTTTTTCCATCGGTGGAAACACCGAGATTAGCCGCTTTTTCCTGAAGTTTCGGTAAAACAGCTGCCTTAAGCGCTGCTCTCAGCTCTTTATTCGTTTTCCCATCCGCGCTAACACCAAGCTTAGCCGCTTTTTCTTTCAGCTTCACTTGAACAGCAGCTTGAATATCAGTCTTCAGCTGTTCCGCTGTTTTGCCGTCTGTGCTAATACCCAGCTTCGCTGCCGCTTTGTTCAATTGCTCCGTGTGTTTGGCCGCGCTTAAAGCTTTAAGCTCCGCTTTGATCTGCTCACTCGTTTTACCATCTGTTGATACGCCAAATATTTGCGCTTTATCCTGAAGCAGCTGCTTAACTGGTTTAGTGGATTTGCTTGTTGGCGCTGGAGCAGTGCCCTGTGCATTCTCAGCAAAAGCCGCAATCGGAACTGTTAATACAATTGCACCAACCAACGCAAGGCCTGTTAATTTTTTCAACATAAGTATCGCTCCTCGATTCGTTTATGGTTATGTTTACCTTACGAACCCTATCTTACCGAATAGTTATGTCATAAGTTTGTCATGCGGCGAAGAATAGGCGACTGCAAAAATATTTTAAATACCGTACCCATTTGAGGTTGAGATTCCACTCGAATCGAACCGCCATGAGCTTCTACGATGTGTTTGCTGATTGTCAAACCGAGGCCAGCACCGGAACGGTTGCGGCTTTCGTCCGTTTTATAGAAACGGTCGAATAGATGAGGCAGTTTCTCTGGCGCGATACCTCGACCGTTATCCCACACTTCTATCCAGCGTTCGTTCTTGACTACTTTTACTCGAATACCCGCCGAGGACCCCTCAGGAATATGGTTAATGGCATTGTCCAGCAAATTGATAAACACCTGCCTCAACCGGTCTGCATCCGCATAAACCAAGTAAGGCCCCTCCGCCTCTGAGCTCAATTCGATCTGCTTTGCTTTAGCTTTCATCTTGAGTTGGGTAACCACCAGCCCTATTAATTCAGGCACATCGACATCCTGGAGGTTTAATTTGACCTGCTTCTCCTCAAAAGACGACAGCTCCATCAAATCATCAACCAAATGGCTTAGTCGAAGGGTTTCCTGAAGAGAAACTTGGATGAATTCTTTCGCATCTTCAGGCTCAACGACGCCATCCGTTATCCCTTGCAGGGAAGCTCGAATTGTTGTCAAAGGCGTCCGCAGCTCGTGAGAAATTTCGGATAGAAATCGCTTGCGTCCCTCTTCTACCTTCTGCAGTTTACCGGCCATGCGATTCAGAGATCCTGACAGCGAGGCGATCTCGTCCTTGCCTCTAACTGGTACTCTTCCGCTGAAATCGCCCAATGCCAAAGCCTCTGCGGTTTTACTCATGAGCTGAATCGGCTTCATAAAATGTCTGGAGACGAAGTATAGGACAGCAATTGCAAGTAACGCAACCGTTAAGGCAGATAGGAATATCGCTCGATTAATGCCATTGATAGTATCTTGAATATTTATAATTGGAGTATATAAGAAAATCCCGCCAATAACGCGATTCTCCTGCATGACAGGTCGCCCGACAATGAGCATTTTCACCGTACTATTTTGAGCAAAATTGCTTTGCACCGTCACTTGATTACCCAACAGTACTTTATCCACCCATTCCTTACGTGCTGGGGCCTCGCCCACCGACTGAATCTTATCCAGATTTGCTTTGGGATGCTTAATAACGGCAACGCGAACGTTCGACGTTTTCTCCATGGCGCTAATCTGCTTACGAAAATCCTTCAGCTGTGTCGAGTTATCGAACAAATCCTTGGCCAGTTCACCAACTTGCTCCACCTTCTCTAGTAGGAGCTTCTCGCTGCGTTCATAGGTTTTCTGTTTCATCGAATAGCCAATGGTTCCTGAAATGGCAAGAATGGACACAACGGTAATAGAAATATAAATAAATAATAGCTTGCGATAAAAGGAGTTCAGCATGCACCAGGACCCTCAAACTTATACCCGACTCCCCAAACGGTACGGATGCTCCAGTCCTCTTTCCTGTCCGTCAAAGCAGAAAGCTTTTGTCTCAAACGTTTAATATATAAATCCACGACGCGGTCTTCACCCTCGAAATCCCAACCCCATATCTTTGCGATCAGGTCCTCCCGGGTAAATACTTGATTCGGGTTTCTTACGAAAAACAGCAGCAGCTCATACTCTTTCTTGGGCAAAGCAACGAACTGCCCTTCTACAGTCACATCATGAGACAGGCTATCCACTCGCAAGCTGCCAACTTCATATAGATGAGCAGGTGCAGCAGCTTCTGTGCGGAGCAGCGTCCTGCGTAGAATCGTGGTCACACGAGCAACCAGTTCATTCGGGTCAAAGGGCTTCACCAGATAATCATCGGCTCCCATCTGCAAACCTTCAATTCGCTCATCCACGTGACCTCTTGCCGTCAGCATGAGAATAGGAACATCACTCTTCGCACGAATTTTCTGGCAGACCTCCCAGCCATCGCGCTTGGGCATCATAATATCGAGCACAATGAAGTCTGGGTGCAGCTCATCGAACTGGGTTAGCGCCTGCTCACCGTCATTTGCGGTTACCACCCTATAGCCATTTTTTTCCAAATATAACTTCGTAATCCGGCAAATATTAAGATCATCATCTACCACCAATACGGTTGTCACGCGGCACTCTCCTTAAGAAATAGGATTCATCATTTATATTACTGGATATTTGTGAACAAAAAATTTATTTTTCAAAATCGTTTTTTTACCGCGTCGGGCTGCGGGCTGCCTGCACAACAAAAAAATCCTAGCTTTCACTAGGATTTCCTGTCTAATCTTTATATGAACTCAAGTGCGCCCAATCTTATATTTCAAACGAGCTTTTCAGCGAGACAATCAGGTTAAATACCAATCGGTCGCTTGTTGTATGTTTCGGATCTACGTTGAAATAGCCATGGCGGAAAAATTGGAACTTATCATGCGGCTGCGCTTGCTTCATATTGTCTTCCACGAAACCTTGCACGATTTGCAACGAGTTCGGATTCAAGTTCTCCAAGAACGAAGCATCTTCGTTCTCTTGGTTATCGAGAATCAGCGGCTCATACAAGCGGAACTCCGCAGGTACAGCGCTCTTCGCATCCACCCAGTGAATCGTTCCTTTGACTTTACGACCCGTAAAGCCGCTGCCGCTTTTCGTTTCCACGTCATACGTACAGTGCAGCTCAACCACTTTGCCGTTCTCATCTTTGATGAAGTCATTGCACTTGATGAAGTAGGCGTTTTTCAACCGCACTTCGTTACCAGGAAATAACCGGAAATATTTGTTTGGCGGATTTTCCATGAAATCGTCTTGCTCGATGTAGATCTCGCGGGAGAACGGAATTTGGCGATTGCCCATCTCCGGATTCTCTGCGTTGTTCTCCATATCCAGCATTTCGACTTGATCCTCAGGGTAGTTCGTGATTACGACTTTGAGCGGATTCAGAACACCCATCGTACGCATCGCCTTCAACTTCAGATCCTCACGGATAAAGTGATCCAGCATGCGAGTATCAACGACGCTTCCTCCGCCTCCTTTGGATACTCCAAGCTCACGAACAAAATTGCGAATCGACTCTGCAGTTAAGCCTCTGCGGCGCAGACCAGATATTGTCGGCATACGCGGATCGTCCCAACCGTCAACTGCTTTCTCGTCGACGAGCTGTTTAAGCTTTCTTTTGCTCGTAACGGTATTCATTAGACTAATACGGGCGAATTCGTATTGCCTTGGTACATTTGGCATTTCGCACTCTCGAACGACCCAGTCGTAGAAAGGACGTTGATCTTCAAACTCACTTGAACAAAGGGAATGTGTGACGCCTTCAATCGCATCCTCTAAAGGGTGGGCATACGCATACATCGGATAGATGCACCAAGCATCTCCTGTATTATGGTGATGTGCGTGAAGAATGCGATATATGATAGGGTCTCTCAGATTAATATTCGGCGACGACATATCAATTTTTGCACGTAATACACGCTCACCGTCTTTGAATTCTCCAGCACGCATACGCTCAAATAGGGACAGATTTTCCTCAACGGTGCGTTCACGATAGGGACTATTCGTACCTCCCTGCGTCAGCGTGCCGCGAGTTTCACGTATTTCATCCGCTGATTGGTCATCTACAAAAGCCAGACCTTTGCGAATCAAGATCAATGCACGGTTATACATTTCTTCAAAATAATCCGAAGCAAAGAAAAGACCATCCCATTTGAAGCCGAGCCAAGCTACATCTTCTTTAATGGATTCCACATACTCAATATCTTCTTTGACCGGATTCGTGTCATCAAATCGCAGGTTCGTTAACCCATTAAAATCATCAGCAATTTCGAAGTTCGTGCAAATCGCTTTCGCATGTCCTATATGAAGGTAACCGTTCGGCTCCGGGGGGAATCGGGTAACCACCTGACTGACTTTGCCTGATTTCAGATCTTCGTTTACAATGTTCTTAATGAAATTGGATGGCGTGTTTACTACTGCGCTCTTCGTTTCCATATGTTCCCAGCCTTTCTCCCACGGGTTAAAGTTTTATTTTCTATCATACACTAAATCTCACTTAAATATAAAGGAGCCAGCGATATGGAGACATTCGAACATTATTTAGATAAATATGCAGAGCTTGCGATTCGTGTAGGATTAAACGTACAAAAGGACCAAACCGTCGTCATCATGACGCCGATCGCCTGTGCTGACTTTGTGCGCAAGCTAACGAAAAAGGCTTACGACGCTGGGGCCAAAGATGTCGTCATCGATTGGGACGACGATGAAGTGAAGGCGTTGCGCATCAAGCACGCCCCGGAATCCACGCTGCGCGAGTACCCCATGTGGCGAGCAAGCGGCCTGGAAGAGATGGCGAAGGAAGGTGCAGCCTTCCTCCAAATCTACGCGCCTAACTCCGATTTGCTCAAAGATGTAGACCCTGAGCGGGTCGCCATTTCTAGCAAAACTACAGCAACTGCGCGCGAGGGGTTCCTGAAATATTTGCGCAGCAATCAGGTGAATTGGTTGATGGTCTCCTTCCCGACAGCGGAATGGTCGGCTAAGGTATTCCCGGATTTGAGCGAAGCCGAGCGCATCACGAAGCTGTGGGAGCAGATTTTCAAGTTAACTCGCGTGGATAAAGATGATCCGGTTGCAGCATGGAAACAGCATGTCGAGACGCTGACAGAAAAGCAGAACCTGCTGAACAATAAAAAGTACAAGCAGCTTCATTTCAAAGCTCCTGGTACAGATTTATACATAGAGCTAGCCCCTAAGCATCAATGGGTTGCCGCAGGAAGCGAGTCAGAGCGAGGCATTTTCTTCGTGCCGAATATCCCAACAGAAGAAGTATTTACGATGCCTGCACGAAATGGCACGAACGGAACCGTTCGCAGCACTTTGCCACTGAGTTATCAAGGTTCCCTAATCAATGGCTTCAGTCTGAAATTCGAAAATGGCCGAGTTGTCGAAGCGACCGCTGAGGTGGGTCAAGAAGTACTAAATAAGATGCTGGACATGGATGAGGGCGCTCGTTACTTGGGTGAAGTGGCACTCGTGCCTTATGACTCCCCCATTTCACAGTCAGGGCTCATTTACTACAACACCTTATTTGATGAAAATGCTTCCTGTCACGTAGCTCTCGGTAATTCATATCCGTTCACGATTGAAGGCGGAACGACGATGAGCCCCGAGGAGCTAGTTCAGAATGGCTACAATAAAAGCCTAATCCACGTAGACTTCATGATTGGCTCCGCCGACATGGAGATTGATGGCATTCTGGCAGATGGAAGCCGCGAACCTTTGTTCCGCAAAGGAAACTGGGCATAAGAACGGCAAGCAGGATTTAATAGAAAGAAAGACCGCCACATCATGGAACCATGAACTCCGTGAGATGGCGGTCTTTTTTTAGTAGATAAGAAAGTATAAGTTTTATACTTTTGCTTCGCATCTACCTTGACAAACGCGCTCGTCCCAGAAGGACGATGGAGTCGTTTATCCTTGACGTAGCTTGCCAGGCAGCGTTTTGACAATCGAGGCGTCTTTTAAAATCCATTTCCCTTTTTTCCATTTCCAAACGGAAATGGCGTATCCAAGTGTATCTGCATTCGCAATACCTGTGATTCGCTGAACACCTCTCAGCTCACAGTACCCATCCCGATCTACATCCATCGGCTTCAGAGCGCCATAACCATGAACATCCACAATAATAGGCTTCACTACTATGCCATTTTTGTACACACCGAATTTCTCGTAATCGTCCTTGCGGTCTTTGATATCAATTTTGAAAGACCTCCCTGTCTCTTCCAGTTTCATCTTTACCACATAATTTTTCTTGAAGGTAGCCTTTACATGAAGTGGACTAGGCAGCGGGATAGCAGTCGGAACATTATTTTTCAGTGAGTAAATATAGTAGTTGGATAGCCCACCACTTCCCCCTGTTTCGGCGGATACATAGATTTGAGGCAGCTTATCCTGAATAAAGTCACAAAAATCCATCAGTGGGTTATACCCACCCTCAAGCGGGATGACAACATGGGTCTGAGCCGGTCCTATGACGGTAATGAATAGCTTATTATAGTACGGACTGCTAGTATCCGACTTCATCCCTATCAGGGATACTGTATCAGGTTTGCCATCACCAGTGACATCAATCTCACGCGTTTGTATAAGCTCGCCCTGCTGTGCAGTTTGCGGCGGCGGTGGTGGCGGTAACTCTTCAGCAGACACGAGTCCCCCTCTCCATAAGGATGAGCTGCTCAATAGTAAACTAATTACCGCTGTGTATAGGGCGATTTTAACGCATTTTCTAAACATGTAATCCGACTCCTAATCATAGATTTGAATTCGGCTTATTATTTCAAAATTTTCCATTGGGTATGCGGGCGTTTTATTACTCCACAAAGGAATTCCTTTTCTGGAATCGAATGTTTAAAGTTATATATATGAATCGATGAGGTGCTTCTCTTGAAAATTGATCGTCTGCTTGCCATAACTATGCTGCTTTTGAACCGAAGAAGAATCAGTGCTAAAGAGCTTTCGGAGCGTTTTGAAGTGTCTTTACGTACGGTTTACCGAGACGTTGAGGCCATTAACCAAGCTGGCGTTCCTGTCGTTTCTTATGCAGGGATGAGCGGTGGCTACGAAATTATGGACCAATATCGGCTGGATCGCCAATTTCTGTCCCTCGATGAGCTGCAATCTATTATTGTCGGCCTCAAAGGAATCCGCTCTACTGTCGGCGACCAAGAGATCAGCAACCTTCTTGATAAAGTCGGCGCTCTCGTGGCGAAATCGGAACAGAATACCGTCGCTAATCTAAACAATCAACTTATTATTGATATGAATCCTTGGCGTGGCAGCAATCAGGACAAAGAGAAGCTGAGCACTCTGCGCACTTCAATTAAAGAATCCAAACTGATTTCCTTTCAATATATGACTTCCCAAAGTGAGCAGTCTGTGCGAACAGTAGAACCTATGGGCATTGTGGTCAAAGGCTTTGGCTGGTATTTGTATGGCTACTGCCTGCTGCGTCAAGATTTTCGCGTCTTCCGATTATCTCGTATGAAAGAGATTGAAGTGCTTCAGAGAACCTTTGAACGTAAAGAAGGAACCTTAGAACAGCTAGATCATACCTGGGGCAAAAGAGACCCCTCCTCGCTCATCAAACTCGTGCTGCATGCGCAGCCGAACGTTCGCGCTCAAGTAGAGGATTATTTCCGTCCTGAGCAAATTAACGTTCAAGCTGACGGCACTTTGATCATTACCGCCACTCAACCGGATGAATCATGGCTTCATGGCATGCTTCTTAGCTATGGTCCCAACCTGCGTATTCTCGAGCCGGCCCATATTGCAGCCATCATCAAAGATAAAGCTGAAAAAATTGTTCAACTCTACGCAAATGAACACTGACAGGACGTTGTCAGTGGTGGTTGTCTATAATGAGGTTATGAAGTAGGCGAAACCAATAGATGACTACTTACGATGCCAGTTTTTCTGGCGAAAAACTCAAGTTAATGCTTACGATGCCAGTTTTTCTGGCTAAAAACTCTAAGGAGGCTCACCCATGTTTAGAACAATCGAAGATTTTGTAAATGAATGGAACAATGAAGCAAAAGCTACCCAGCGCGTGCTGGACACTTTGACAGATGCTTCACTTAAACAGCAAATTGGGCCTGAGCTCCGCACACTAGGTCAAATAGGTTGGCATATCGCTACAACAATTCATGAAATGTCCTCACGTACAGGTCTCAAATTCGACGCTCCCGAGGGTGAAGAACTCGCACCAGCATCCGCCAAGACAATTGCTGACACCTACCGCTCCTCTTCAGCCGGGCTAGCCGAAGCTATCCTGGCCCAGTGGACGGATGCTAAGCTCGCTGAAAGCAGCGACATGTATGGCGAGCAGTGGCGTAATGGTTTAACGCTACGCATCATTATTTCGCATGAAATTCACCACCGCGGTGAAATGATTGTCTTGATGCGCCAAGCCGGACTACGCGTACCGGACATTTACGGTCCGACTCGCGAGGATTGGTTGGAGCGCGGCATGCAGCCATTGGTGTGATTTAAAGTAGATGAATGAAAGAGCACATGGATGTGCTCTTTTTTGGCTTTTTAGGGGTTATATTTGGGGGGGTTGTCCCCAAAGTCATATCTGGAATATTCAGCTCCCACCTGTGAATTCGAAGCCTGAATGTTACTTCCATTGGAATAAATCCAATAAAATTGGGCTTTTCGAAGTATGAGAGTCGATTCCATTGCATTTTCTACAATTAAGTGCCAACCTAGGAAATTTAAGAGAAAAAGCCGGATTGTCTTAGAGACGAAAATCCGGCATTCTTATGTACTTATTGAACAATTACAAAAGAACTCTGAGATTCAAACCAGTGATTTGACAGTATTAAGTATTATGGCTTTAATCATTCGTTATCTGGTTTCGCTCAAGGCTCGTGACGGGCAGAACGAGATGATCCAGGTCGATATGCATAGCGTTGACACCCAATTTATTTTACGAGTGTAAGCTGTTCTCCAGGCTGAAGAGCGAAGCCTTCGATTCCTTGCTCCTTCAGCTGTGCGGTGAAGGCTGCACTATCTTGCACGATGCCTGGGAATGTGCTGTGATGAACCGGGATCACGTTCTTTGCTTGCAGCCACTTTGCTGCAATCAGAGCATCCTTAGGTCCCATTGTGTAAAAATCCCCGATCGGCAGTACCGCGTAATCAATATCGTGGAGCTCGCCGATCATTTTCATATCTCCGAACAAGGAGGTGTCTCCGGCATGATAAAGCGTAATTCCGTTCCAATCCATGACAAATCCGCCCGGCATGCCTGCATAGACGATGCTTTGGGAATCGTCCGATATGATAGAGGAGCTGTGGAACGCGTGAACAAGCTTTGCTCTGGCAAATCCCAAGTCCACAGTTCCTCCGATGTTCATTCCGATCGTCTTCAGACCCTTCCAAGAGTAATAGGTAGCAAGCTCAAAGGTGGCGATAATGGTCGCATCGTTAGCTCTGGCGATAGCTTCCGCATCAGCAGTGTGATCCGTGTGTCCGTGTGTAAGCAAGATATATTGAACTTGAATGTCCTCGGCTTTCGCTTTGGCAACGGGATTGCCGCTCAGGAACGGATCGATGATGATCGAGCGCTCTCCATCCGAGATCTGAATGCAAGAGTGTCCGTGAAAAATAAGGTTCATTTTTTCTCCTCCGTATACTATTTATTATTCGTTAGACGACAATTCGAGTATATTATTTATTTCTTTTTTTGTCAAATTACTGTAATATGAGGATAGCAAGTATTCTGGAAGGGGATCAAAAACCGAATGCTGTCAATCGAGAAGCAGATACTTTTCCTGCTGACAAAAAAGCCTTGCATGCACGCTAAAGAATTAGTACAAATTTATACGAAACGCGGATATAAGGAGCAGTCGATCAGGAACGTTCTATCACGAATGAAGAAAGAAAAGTATATTCATGCGGAAGAGCGTTCCCTGTATTCTATAATGGACAAAGGGGAGCAGTTTTTATCCTTCGTGAACCGGAAACCGCGGCAATACGATGTGGACTGGAACCGCAAATGGTATTTCGTGCACT
Source organism: Paenibacillus phytorum (assembly GCF_013141715.1). Lineage (GTDB taxonomy): Bacteria > Bacillota > Bacilli > Paenibacillales > NBRC-103111 > Paenibacillus_E > Paenibacillus_E phytorum. The sequence continues at coordinate 51,165 of NZ_WHOA01000095.1, forward strand.
TCGAGGTACCTGAGCCGGAGAGGCAAAGAAGGGATCAATTCCGTTTGCAGCTGCTGCAGCTTGGCTTCGGTCAACTATATAAAGGCGTATATGTCTCTCCTTGGGATTACAGAAAGCAGCTTTTGTCATTGATTCAAGCGACCTCCATGGATGAATACGTCACTATCTCGGAAGCGTCGATTTTGTTTCGGGATATTACCCCCGAGCGGGCAGCCGACATTTGGCCTCTAGCCGACATCCATCGCCTGTATCAGGAGAAGTGGCAATGGTATCAAGACGAATTCGTGCCGGCTTTGAATAAGGAAATCAGAGGCAGGATGGATCCCTTAGAGCTGTTTGTCCTTTATTTGCATGTCGGAGAGGTTATCAGCGAGATTAGCCTTAGGGATCCCATGCTTCCGGTGTCGCTGCTTCCATCCGATTGGATGGGGCACCGCGTAATCGCCGAATTGTATCGTTCGTTTCAGTCATTCGCCACCCTCATCCCCAGCTCTTCAAATTATTACCAATTTCTCGTGTAAACACATGAGTAACCGGACAATGCTGCCCGTTATGTGAGCAGCTTCAGGAAGAGGTCTAACTGGGCTTAGTTTATTATCGGATTGTAATAAGAAAGCGGTTTTCGGGTACCGAAAACTTATAACGCGGCATGGAAGTCTTATGTGGTAAAAATGACGAGCAAACGCTGTTCTGATAGCGTCCGTTCGTCTTTTTGCTTTTAAATGAGAAAGCGTTGGATCTGTCATTTAAGAAAGCGCTTTAATATATCTGGAATTACAGCTAAAATATAACTAACATCGTTATGGAATTGTTTGGAGCGATTCTTTTTTATCGGGATAACGTTTGGGTAAAGGTGTTCGACTCAAACAAGCAATTTGAGGAATGAGGTGACCTTATTGAAAATGCCGCAGTTTTGGTTTCAAATTGGCAGTCGCAAAAGTGCGCTGACGACGATGATCGCCTCTAATTTATTCATCCTGTTGATTCCACTTGCAATGGGGCTCTTTTTGTACGCCAAAGTGGAGCAGAGTCTGGAAACAAACGCCAACCGTTCCAATACGGCGATGCTAGAGCAACTAAAGCTGTCGCTGGACTATAAATTATCGGAAGTAGATAATTTAATGCGCCAGGTCGCGCTCGATCCGAAGTTGGATTATATGTTGAAAATTCCGAAAGATGCGGATAGCGCCGATACATACCGTTTCGTGGAATTCATGCGCAACCAATTGAGCAGGTACCGCAGCATGGTTAGCAGTTTTATTTTTGACTATTACGTTTATTTTGACAGCAGCGATACCATCGTCAAAGCAGATTTATTGACCGATTCTCGTACGTTTTATTCCACCTACTATACTTTTAAGGACATGACGTATGAGCAGTGGCACAAGGAGATTTTGACAAGCGCGCACAGCATGTCTTACTTGCCAGCCGCCTCCCTTGCTCGCGGGAATGAAATATCCACTAACACCGAATACGTTCCGAAGGAGGTCGTCGTCTATGAACAATCGCTTCCCCTTCGTTCGCAATCCGATGTCCTCGGTAATTTTATCGTTCTGATCGATGTCGACCAAATCAAACAAATGTTAAAGCAGTTGGAAACAGCTAGCGACAGCGCGATTTATATCATTGACCATACAGGAAAAACAATTATGAGCACGAGCGATATACCATTTTCGCCCGACCTTCTCAATCGCATTGAAACCAATAGCAGTCCATTCGATTACCGAATCGCTGGCGTCAATCAAATGGTATCGGTTACGTCCTCGCAAAAAGCGGGCTGGAAGTATGTGTCGGTAACGCCGAATGACGTGTTTATGCAGCAGGTCAATCAAATTCAAACATGGTCCTTAGGACTTTTCATTATATGCTTGATCGCTGGGCTACTAGCCGTCTATGCCGGGGTTTACCGCAATTACAAGCCGCTTCAGAAGACAGTGAACGCGATTATGCGCGGGAAAGACATGATCGGGCGACCTGCCTCCAACGAATACGAGTTTATCCAACAGACGTTCGAAGGCTCGATTCATGAAGAGAAAAACTTGCGCAACATGCTAGCCCAACAAATTCCGTTAATTCGAACCAACTACTTATCCCGCCTCATACGCGGTTATATGGACGTGGACGTTTCCCCAGAAAACGAAGAAACACTTCGGTTCATGGATCTATCGTTCGTAAGCGATCGTTTTGCCATACTCCTAGTCAAGATCGAAGACATCGATGATTTCAGTGAAGAACAATCCGAACAAGGCTGGGCGCATGCAAGGTTTATCGTATCGAATATAGGTGTCGATCTCATTCAACTGAACAATAATGGGCATTCAGTTGAACTCGATCGCGATCGTCTTGCCTTTCTCATCAACCTGGAGGATCGGCGAGGGGATCGCGCTGCTGCCGATATACGAGAATTCGCAGAATCGCTTAACAGCATGATCTCACAAAGATTCAAAATCAACATTACCGTAGCCGCTGGAGAGATCCATCAGGGGCCAAAGGCGATTCGCGAATCCTATCCGGAAGCTCTATCAGCACTTGAATATAGACTCATTAAAGGGAAAAACGCAGTCATCCACTTCCAAGATATCATAGATGCCACACAGCACTATTATTACCCGCTTGAAATCGAAATACAGCTTATCAATTTCGTTCGGAGTGGCGATTCCGATAATGTGGAAAAGCTGCTCTCTACGATTTATTCGATGAATTTCGATTCTAGCCATATCACGCCCGAACTTGGTAAGTGCTTGTTCTTCAATGTCATGAGCACATTTTTGAAAATCGTGAACTCCACCAATACGAACCCGGAAGAAGTGCTTGGTGCGAATTTTGATCCGATCAAAGCGGTTTTCAGCTATCCGACGGCGGATGGCATGTACCTGAAAACGAAGGATTTGTACGCAACGCTCACAAGCTTGTTTAAAGTAGAACGGTCCGATCACAGCACGCAATTACTGCAGGATATCGTCCATTTCGTGGATCAAAATCTTGATGATCAGAACATGGGGCTGGCGCTTGTCGCCGACCGCCTTAAGATGACGCCGCCATATATTTCCACCTTTTTCAAAAAAAATCAGGGGCAAAACCTGTTAGATTACATCACACGCAAACGGATTGAAAAAGCGAAGGTGTTGATGGACAATAAGGAGCTGACGAACGCACAAATAGCGCAAATGGTCGGTTACAATAACGACGTCGTGTTCATTCGTGCTTTCAAAAAGCAGGAAGGTATTCCACCTGGAAAATACCGCGAGGCGATGAGGCCGGACAAAACCGGATCCGACGCATAAAGGGCAGCCTCTAAGGGGCTGCCCTTTTTTGATAAGCTGCAACAAGTTGTACACTGACGTTTTTTAATATCTCACTGATTTGTTTTCTACTTGCCCGCATTTCTTACAAAAATACAACCCAAATGAAAAGTAGAAAGTATCCTTTCTTGCGTGCAGAAGCTACACTCGGAACAAGAAGGCGGGACAATAACAGCGATCCCGTTTCAATAGCAAATGCATTCACTCACTATGAAAAGGGAGGCGTTTTCATTGAAGAAAAAAATGAAACATGTAAGTTCCGTCATGCTGATTTCTTTACTCGCGGCTTCAGTTGCCGCATGCAGCAGTAACGGCGGAGGCGAGACGTCGTCGTCACCGCAGCCTGGCAAAGAAACACAGTCGCCGAAGCTGACCAATCTGACGTATTGGGTAGCGAACCACTCCAATGCCGCTTCACAGATGAAGACATACGCAGAAATGGAAATGTATAAGGAACTCGAAAAAATATCAGGTGTAAAGGTTGAATTCCAGCATCCTCCGCTCGATGCCCAGCAGGCAAAAGAACAGTTCAATCTAATGCTCGCCTCCAACCAACTACCGGACGTTATTGAAACGGGCTGGACGGGGTATCCGGGTGGACCAGAAAAAGCGATTCAAGATAACAAAATCATTAAGCTGAACGATTTGATCGATAAATATGCGCCGAACCTAAAAAAACTGTTTACAGATCATCCGGACTGGAAAAAGCAAATCATGACGGACGATGGCAGTATCTACTCATTCCCGTTCCTGCGAGGCGGTGACAAGGTCAGAGTATTCTTCGGCCCAGGCGTACGTCAGGATTGGCTGGAGAAACTAGGGTTGAAAATGCCAACAACGATCGACGAATGGTACGACGTGTTGAAGGCGTTTAAAGAGAAAGATCCGAACGGCAACGGCAAAGCGGACGAAATCCCGATTTACCTCGATAAAGCGGCATTCGCTACCGACGCTCCGTTCCTAGGCGCATGGGGTATCAATTACGGTTTCTACCAAGATAGCGGCAAAGTGAAGTACGGCCCAATCCAACCGGAGTTCAAAGATTTCCTTGCAACGATGAACAAATGGTATAAGGAGGGTCTGCTTGACAAAGACTTCGCAGCCCCGAACGATAAATTGTACGACAATAAAATGACGACAAACCTACTGGGAGCATCCGTGTTCTATAACGGCGGGGGCATTGGCAAATACGCCAACCTGATGAAGGACAAGGACCCGAACTTCAAGTTAGTCGCCGCTCCTTATCCGCTGTTGAAAGCTGGGGATAAACCAATTTGGGGCCAGAAAGATTTTGTTTCGAACGGCATTGGTGCTGCTATCACGACGAGTAACAAAAATCCGATTGAAACGGTCAAATGGCTTGATTATGCTTACGGCGAAAAAGGCGATCTGCTTTTTAACTATGGCAAAGAAGGCGTCAGCTACAAAATGGAGAACGGCAAAGCCGTATTCCTCCCGGAAGTTCTCAACCCGCCGAGCGGAGTCAGCCTTGCGCAATCGTTTGCGAAGCATAACCGATCGACGTGGAGCGCACCGTTCGTGCTTAGCGATAATTTTCAATTGCAGTATCTCGCACTCCCGCAGCAGAAAGATGCGCTTGCCATCTGGTCGAAGCCGACGGCTGAACGCAAAATGCCGCTCGTGACGCCAACGAAAGATGAAAGCAGCAAGTATGCTTCCGTCATGACGGATGTTGAGACGTATCGCGACGAAATGCTGCTCAAGTTCATCATGGGCGTGGAGCCGATCGAGAACTTCGACAAATACGTTAAGAAGATTCAAAGCATGGGCATCGAAGATGCCACCAAAATTCAGCAGGCGGCGCTCGAACGATTCAATAAACGCAGTTAAATGAATCGAAAGATCGGACTGGGAGATGATCGGATTCATCTCCCAGCTTTTTATATCGAAACCATGCAGAAAGGCAGGGAGAAACGATGGCGCAAAGCTCTGGAAACGTACAGGCAGGCACTGTAACCAAAATCTATCGCGATCCGACATTACTTCAAGTCATTCGCTCAGATCTTAAGCGGCATTGGGCCATTTATGTGATGGCCCTGCCTGTTATCGCTTATTACCTCCTGTTTCATTACGGGCCGATGTACGGTTTACAAATCGCATTCAAAGACTTTTCAACAGTAAAAGGCATCTGGGGAAGTCCGTGGGTCGGTTTCAGGCATTTTGAAAGCTTTTTTAACGGAATTTATTTCTGGCGGTTAATTAAGAACACCATTTTAATCAACGTATATGAGCTGTTATTTGGCTTTCCGGCTGCTATTGTATTAGCGTTGTTGCTAAATGAGATTCGTAACAGCATGTTCAAACGTGTTGTGCAGACAATCTCGTATTTACCTCACTTCATTTCAATCGTCGTCGTGGCTGGGATGATGGTCGACTTTTTAGGCCGCACCGGTCTCATTAACCAAATCATCGCCTCTTTCGGAATCGAACCGATCGACTTTTTGAAAGAAGCGAGCTGGTTCCGTTTCCTGTTCGTTTCATCCGGTATTTGGCAAGGAATCGGTTGGGGCTCCATTATCTATTTGGCGGCGATGGCCACCATCGACCCGACCCTCTATGAGGCCGCCCGCATGGATGGCGCGAACCGTTGGAAGCAAACGCTGCATATCACAATTCCCGGTATTATGCCCACGATCGTTATTTTGTTCATTTTGAATATGGGTAACATGCTCTCGGTCGGCAGTGAAAAAGTACTCCTTCTGTACAATCCGCTCACTTACGAGACAGGGGATGTCATCTCGACCTACGTATATCGTAAAGGGGTTCTGGAGGCAAGCTACAGCTTTACGGCAGCAGTGGGGCTTTTTAACTCCGTTGTAAGCTTCATTCTGATTGTGTCCGCCAACAGCATCAGCAAGCGGCTCACCGAGAATAAACTTTGGTAGTCAGAAGGGAGATTCGTCGATGAAACCAACAACAGGTGAACGATCGTTTGGATATTTGAATGCACTCCTTATGATCGGCCTTTGCATAGTCACTTTGTACCCATTCTTATACGTTCTGTTTGCTTCGTTTAGCAATGCAACGTCTTTCCTGCAGCATCGCGGACTGATGTTCAGCCCGGCCGGCTTCGATCTCGGCGCTTACAAAGCTGTGTTCAATAACCCAATGATTGTAAAAGGGTACCAGAATACGTTGCTCTATGTGGTGCTTGGTACCGCAATTAATCTCGTCATGACGGCGATCGGCGCCTACGTATTGTCCAGGCCTAATTTATATTTCAAAAATATCATCATGTTTTTCATCGTCATAACGATGGTATTTCACGGCGGCTTGATTCCGACTTATCTGCTTGTGAACGATCTCGGGATGATGAACACGATGTGGGCGCTTCTCATTCCCGGTGCGATCAATACGTTCAACATGATCATCATGCGTACCTCTTTTCAAGGCATTCCTGTTAGTTTGGAAGAATCCGCGAGAATGGACGGCGCTAGCGATTGGAAGATTCTGTTTCTCATTATCATCCCGCTTTCGATGCCTGTTATTGCTGTCATGATTTTGTGGTACGCGGTAGGACATTGGAATTCCTACTTCAGCGCGCTGGTCTATTTACGGAGCCGTGAAGACTATCCACTCCAGCTCGTACTCCGTGAAATTTTAATTGCAAACAATACCGATTCGATGATGACGGGTGCAGCCAACGATGACAAATATGCAATTGGTGAAACGATTAAATATGCGACGATTATTATCTCGACGTTACCCATTATTTGCCTATATCCTTTCCTGCAAAAGTATTTCGTCAAGGGCGTTATGATTGGGGCGATTAAGGAGTAACAGTAAAACCATTAATATGGAATTTAAAACTATGGGGTTACCATAATTTATGTTATTATTCAGTTACGTAATTACGTAACTAAATAATTTAGATGAGGTGATCCTTTTGACCACAACACGGGATTATGGCACCGAGCTAGATGCGTTGCAGGCACAAATGAATGATCTTCAGCAGCTTGTCAGACAATTGATTCCTAACCAAGATGAGAATAACAAAGTGTTTACTGAGCAAAAGAATTCAGCAGCTGAGCTGGGAAGTGTCTTTTACTCCGGGCAATATCGGGGAGATCAGGCTAGCTTCCGGTGGGAGCCTCAAGAAAAGCATGTCCGTCAGTTAATCCAACTGGACGGCGATAAAGCAGCCAAAATCTTGGGTGCTCTTGCTCATAAGCAGCGACTTGATATTTTAAGATCAGTCTTGCAAGAACCTCTTACCGGACCTGATCTGGTAGAACGACTAAACATGGGGACAACAGGACAACTCTACCATCACATCAAGGCATTAGTAGGAGCAGACCTTCTCGTTCAAGAAGAGAGAGGCGGCAAGTATACCATTCCTGGCCCCCGTGCGCTTCCACTTTTATTGCTGCTTGCGGCGGCTTCTGACCTCATGGATACTAGTGACTATCTAGCTATGACAGAAGCAAGAACGAATGCGCATGCTTATTTGGGCGGAGCACAAGAAGTATATGATCCACACTTACTGCTGTGGGCTGTTGTTGAGAATTGCATTCTGGAGCATCTGCATGGCACCTGCAGCGAGGTTAGCCTCTTTTTGCATGCGGATGGCAGCATCACAGTTGCAGACAATGGACGTGGCATCCCCGTTCAAGCACTTCCTGGTAGTGAACATCCGCGTGTTCAGACTGTTCTTACAGACATGAGCCGACTAAGCTCAAGTGCTACATTCTTAGCACCCGGCAGTGAAAAAGGTATCAGCATGCCCGTCGTCAACGCGCTATCGCTCAAGCTTTCCGTTGAGATCAGACGCGACGGTCGAGTGTTCCAACAGCACTATAAGCATGGGATTCCGCAAAGCGAGCTCCAAACAGTAGGCGTGACCAAGGAAACCGGAACGAGTGTTACCTTCCTGCCAGATCGCGATATTTTCGGCAAATCGTTTGAGCTAAGCATGCTTGAGAAACAAGCCGAGGACTTTGCCGTTTTGTATCCGAAGCTGAATATTCATGTGTGGAGTGATCTTGCTTAAGTAACCTCCACCCCGACACCTAGCTCTCGCCAACGATCAAAAAAGTCTGGGCATGTCTTCGAAACACAGCCCGGATCCGCAATCCTAACGCCATCTACCCTTGCGCCGATCAACGAAAGCGCCATCGCCATTCGATGGTCGTCGTGTGGGTCGAGCAGCGCAGGTTGCGGCTCCCCTGGGTACACCGTTAACCCATCCGCATGTTCCTCCACCTGAATGCCCAGCTTCCCAAGTTCCTCACACATCGCTGCAATGCGGTCGCACTCGTGATGCCTGATATGCGCAGCATCCGTCAATGTAATAGGACCATCCGCGAATGGGGCCAGTGCAGCTAGTGTAAGCGTCTGGTCCGACCAACGCTGCATACTCACCGTGAAGCCGCCTTTAAGACGGTTTGTACCCCTAACTTCAATGTAATTTTCACCATGCGTCACCGAACAGCCCATTTTCTCCAAAACAGACAAAAGCTCAATATCCGGTTGCCGTGTCTGCGCGGAAATCCCCTCAATACGCACACGTCCATTCGTCAGCGCAGCAAGTGCCCAGAAGTAACCGCAAGTTGATACATCGGGTTCCAGCATGAATGTACGTGCTTCGTAAGCGCTCGGCTGAATCGTAATCGCTTGCCCATCCTCATGGACTTCAGGCCTTACACCGAACGCCCACATCATATCCAATGTCATCTCGACGTAGTCTCGCTGCACAATTTGATCGGCGATTCGAATGGTAAGCGTTTCTTTCGCATAAGGAGCTGCGAGCAGCAATCCACTAATAAACTGACTGGAAACCGCACCGGAAACCGTTACTTCTCCTCCGTTAAGACCGTCCGCATGAAGCGTCAGCGGTACACATCCAGGATTGCCCTTATATCGGATATCCGCCCCCAAACTAGATAATGCATTCAATAAAGGCGCAAGTGGTCTTTCTGTCATACGTTTACTGCCATCAAGTGTCCACTCCCCATGACCAACTGCAAGCGCCCCTGGTAAAAACCGTGCAACCGTACCAGCAGCCCCCACGTACAAATCCGCTTTCGCGATAGCCCAATGTCCTTCATTTCCCTTGATAGTAGCCGTATTCCCATCCATATCGATTTCAATTCCAAGCTCTCCAAGCGCTTTCATGCACCAATAGGAATCATCGCTTTGTAAAATACCCTGTAGCCGTGTAGTCCCCTTCGCAAGTGCAGCAATAAGAAGTGCGCGATTGGTGAAGCTTTTGCTGCCCGGTATCGTGATAGTCGCATCTACCGCTCCATGAAGCGGCGACAGCCGTACCTCCTGTCCTTCCAGATGCTGTGACCACGGAGATCTAGCTCTCCGATCTGGTTCGTGCATAGTTGTTTCCTGCATATCATCCACCCTCTCCAATTGTGTGTATCCTGTAAGCCAATTATAATGGGAGGTAAAGGCATAGATGAAATCACCAAATAAGCACCTTCCCATAAAGGAGCTCTATATCATGATCCATTTAGAATGGTACCGAATATTCCTACATGCCGCCAAGGCAGGTAATTTAACCAAAGCTGCCGGGGAGCTTTACATTACCCAACCATCCGTCAGCTATGCAATTAAACAAATGGAACAGGCTTTATCCATGAAGCTTTTTCACCGGCAATCAAAGGGTGTGGAGCTAACAACAGAGGGGAAGCAATTATTGCTTTATGTGGAGCAATCTTTTGCGCTTTTGGAGGCTGGGGAGAAAAAAATGTCCGCACTCAAGCACCTCACAGGAGGCGAACTTCGTGTCGGAGCGAGTGATTCGTTATTCAAGCACTTCTTATTCCCTTACTTGGATACCTTTCATAAACAATATCCCGATGTCCGCATCCGGCTTTCTCACGGCAAAACATCCGAGATTACAGCTCGCGTCAAAGAGGGCAGCATCGATTTCGGACTTATTCATTTGCCAATTGTCGATGATCCTCATCTCGATGTCCAAGCGATTATGACCCTCCAAGACTGCTTCGTGGGCGGTGATGCCTACCGTGATCGAGATGACCACTCACTTTCCGCGCAGGATATCAGCCAATTCCCCTTACTGCTCCTATCTCCCGGAAGCAGCACAAGGCGCTTCATTGAGCAATGGTTTGCTGCCCAGGATGTCACAATCGAAGCCGACATCGAGCTCGGCAGCATTGATCTGCTTATCGAATTTGCAAAACTCGGCTTCGGCGTTGCTTTTGTCCCTCGGTCTTACGTCGTCAAAGAATTGGCTGAAGGTACACTGCATGAGCTGCAGCCTGCCAAAGCCATTCCAGCCCGCAGCATCGGAATCACAACCCGTCGAGATATGACGTCGTCTGTTGCGGCGGCTAAATTTCTTGAGATGCTTTCGTCTTAAAACTGCCAACACATACACGGAGATTTCAGACGACACGTACACCTACACTACATGAAACGCTTCTCTATTTTTTTGCTAATCACAAGTGAGATCGCAATAAATAAGACCACATAGATCAACTCATAAGGATTCTCAATGAATCGCTTCGGGTCGTGGCCAATGAAGCTAACTGACAGCACCATGACCGCTTTTCCCGCCGCAACCGCAACCAAAAAAGAACGAAACCTCATGCCGACCAGCCCGGCAGCCATATTAATCACAACGAAAGGTCCTATCGGAAAAAGACTGAGTATAAACACATAGTTGAAGGCCTGACGGCGTGCCCAAAGGAGACTTTTTTGGACCTTGGGCTTTTGTGCCCAGCGCTCTAGATAAGGATGGCCGGCTACTTTTTGGACGATCGCAAAAGTCACCAAGCACCCACACACAATACCTATCCAAGAGTAAAGAAAACCGAGCCACAGCCCATATACAGCTGCATTTACACTAATAATGACAAGTGTAGGAAGCGGCGGAATGAACGATTTCATGAAAGGTAGAAGAAGACCGGGCAAGGGTCCGAGTGAACGATACTTGTCCAAGATCATCGCCAAATTTTCTTCCGTGAGGTAGGACAAGAGTTCTGTTATTCCCATATGTATGCACACCTACTCGCTTAACAATTAGTTGAAGACAAGGATAAACTTCGAAATAACTAAAAAAAGAACCTTCATAGGCATAATAGCACATGGAGGTTCTTGGTTGCTTATTTTTAAGTGGAAATCACTAAGTTGACACATGAGGGATTCGTCCCGCCAAGCGTATTCCCTTCTACAAACGCCCTCGTCGGCTCTACCTTTGCCTCCAAAGTTGTATTTCGTACAACAATATTTCCTCTTCTCCCCTACCTTAGGCTAAAAAGTTGTATTTCGTACAACAGTTTCAGCTGAAAACACGCGTTTCATCCGAGATGCGGCCAAATTGTTGTACTTTTTGCAACAATGTGCCTAATTCGGCCCGAATTGCTCCAAATTGTTGTACAAAGTGCAACACAACAATACTCGTTCATGGCCAGTAGTGGGCATGGACCGACTCGTGGAGTTAACAATGAATTACTGGCGGGAAAAGTAGCAGTCGAGCATATAGTAGGAATAGCTGGAATAGCTGGAACGCTGGAACACTTGGTGCCGCTGGAGCTTTATGCCTCCAGCGGGTTCACCGCTTCATGGAGCAACTGCTCCAGCTCTGCGGTGTAGGCTGCGGTTTGCGCTTCGTCCCAGCCGAAGCGCTCAGCCATAAAGGCGATCGCAGGCGCCTTCCACTGCTTTGCCCACGCGATGTCGAAGAAGAGGGCGCCCGTGCGGCGGATGAAGAAATCCGCCGGCTTCACGACCATCTCGCGCTCGATCGCGTACACAAGCGCAGCGAGCACGGCGGCGGGCATGCCTCGCTGCGCCGCCTCAGCCCGGTGCTGCTCCAGCAGCTCGAATACGGCGTCCACGTTGGAGCCGTACCTGCGCGCGAGCAGCGCAGCCTCTGCCTCGGTCAGCTTAAGCCGCAGGCCCTGGCTGACCTTGCCCCGCAAGAACGGCGCCAGCTTCGCGGAGCCGCCCACATCGCCGCCGGAGATCGGCAGCGTCCGGGTACGGCTCGGCGGCAGCGCCGCCGAGACCTTGCCCTCCGCCAGCAGCATGGCGGCGATCTTGTCCACGACCGACTCCGCCATTTTGCGGTAGCCGGTCAGCTTGCCCCCGGCCATCGAGATGAGGCCGGAGTCCGACACGAAGATTTCGTCGCGGCGCGAAATCTCAGAAGGATCTTTGCCCTCTTGATGGATCAGAGGGCGCAGCCCGGTCCAGCTCGATTCGACGTCCGCTTCCGTCAAACCGAGGGACGGAAACATCTCGTTCGCGGCGCGAAGCACGTAAGCGCGATCCGCTTCGGTAATACGGGGATTCGCGATATCCCCTTTGTAATTCGTGTCCGTCGTCCCGATGTAGGTTTTGCCTTCTCGCGGAATGGCAAACACCATCCGCCCGTCCGGCGTATCAAAATAAATCGCCTGCCGCAGCGGGAACTTGCTCTGATCGAAGACCAAATGCACCCCTTTGGTCAGGTGCAGCGTCTTGCCATGCTTGGAGCGGTCCATTTCGCGCAGCGTATCGACCCACGGCCCAGCCGCATTAACAATCTTACTCGCGTACAGCGAGTAAGACACCCCACTGCCAGCAATCTGATCAACCACACGTACACCAACCAGCTTGCCATTCTCCATCAGCAGCTCTTCAACCTTAGCGTAATTCACCGCCAAAGCACCCAGCTCAACAGCCTTTTTCATAACCTCAATAGTTAAACGCGCATCATCTGTGCGGTATTCCACATAGTAGCCGCCGCCTTTGAGATCCTTCTTCTTCAAAAGAGGCTCATGAGTGAGGGTTTCCTCAGGGCGAAACATCTTGCGGCGCTCCGATCTTTTGACACCTGCCAAGAAATCATAAACCCGCAGACCCAGTGAGGTGGACAACTTCCCGAATGTGCCCCCTTTATAGAAAGGCAGCAGCATCCACTCCGGGGTCGTCACATGCGGCCCATTTTCATACACAATCGCACGCTCTTTACCGACCTCAGCAACAACCTTCACATCCAACTGTTTGAGATAGCGCAGCCCGCCGTGAACCAGCTTAGTCGAGCGGCTCGACGTCCCCGCAGCGAAGTCTTGCATATCAATCAACGCCGTGCGAAGCCCTCTGCTTTGTGCATCGAGCGCAATGCCTGCTCCTGTAATCCCCCCACCAATTACGATCAGATCAAGCTTTTGCTCTGACATGGCCTGCAGCATTTCTGTTCTTTTTAGTGCATTAAACCCCTGTTGTTGCCCTATTATATTGGTTTGCTTAAATTCCTTCGTCATCTCAATCTCTCCCTCGCGGATATAAAATAAAAAAACCACAACATACCTAACACGTTTACACGTATAGGCCGCTGTGGCTTCTCCTAGTCTCCAACCGAATATTAACTTGTTATAAGTATATCATTGCACACGCTTATTTGAAAGCCATTGCTGCATTTACTGCTTTTTTCCAACCGTCATACAAACTCTTTTGAAGCTCAGTTTCCATTTCCCGTTCAAAAGCCTCATCCACCTGCCACTGAGCCGCAATCTCCGCTTGATCCTTCCAAAAACCTACAGCCAAACCCGCCAGAAAAGCCGCGCCAAGCGCCGTCGTTTCACTAATCACCGGACGCTCAACCGTCACACCCAGCATGTCGCTTTGAAACTGCATAAGGAAGTCGTTCTTCACAGCACCACCATCAACTCGCAGCTTCGTGAGCTGAATGCCGGAATCATCCTCCATCGCTTGCAGCACATCCTTGGTCTGATAAGCGAGTGATTCAAGCGTTGCCCGAATGAAATGCTCCTTCGACGTCCCCCTAGTGAGCCCGAATACCGCGCCCCGAACGTCGCTGTCCCAATATGGCGTACCTAGTCCGACAAACGCTGGTACTACATACACACCATCCGTTGAAGCAACGCGCTTCGCGTACTCTTCACTATCCTTCGCGGATTTAATCATCCGCAGCCCGTCCCGCAGCCACTGAATCGCCGATCCCGCAACGAAAATACTGCCTTCCAGCGCGTACTCCACTTTCCCGTTCAATCCCCAAGCAATGGTGGTCAAGAGTCCGCTGCGCGATGGAATCGCGTGATTGCCCGTATTCATCAACATAAAACATCCAGTGCCATACGTATTTTTGGCCATCCCTTTTTCAAAACAAGCTTGCCCGAACAAAGCCGCCTGCTGATCCCCTGCAGCACCCGCAATTGGTATAGCCGAACCAAAAAAGAAGCTTTCCTGCGTATAACCATACACCTCAGAAGAAGAGCGAACTTCCGGCAGCATTGAAGCTGGTATGCCCAAATGCCCCAGCAGCTCTTCATCCCACTTCAGCTCGTGAATGTTATAGATGAGCGTGCGCGAAGCGTTCGAATAGTCCGTCACATGCGCTTTCCCGCCTGTCAGCTTCCAGATCAGCCACGTATCCATCGTCCCAAAAAGCAAATCCCCACGTTCCGCCTTCTCTCTGGCACCGTCAACGTGATCGAGAATCCACTTGATTTTGGTCCCCGAAAAATACGCATCAATAAGCAGCCCCGTACGCTTCCGAAAAAGGTCACTTAGCCCCTGCGCTTTCAGCGCTTCACAAATATCTGCCGTCTGCCTCGACTGCCACACAATCGCATGATACACAGGCATCCCTGTGTGCCGATCCCAGACAACCGCTGTTTCCCGTTGGTTTGTGATGCCAATTCCCGCGATCTCCGCAGGCTGCACCCCGGACTCCGATAGAACCGCAGCAATGACGCCCTGAATCGACAGCCAAATTTCGTTAGCATCATGCTCCACCCAACCCGGCTTAGGAAAATACTGCTTAAATTCCTTCTGGGCTGTATGCACAATACTCCCTTTTTGATTAAATAAAATAGCTCTAGAGCTTGTTGTTCCCTGATCGAGGGAAAGGATATAAGAAGGTTTTGTCCCCGTAATTGCCATTGCATTGCCTCCAAATGTTCAGGATCATTGATGATAATGCTGCCACAGCTCCGTATTCGATGTAGTGACTGCCGTTGCTCCAGCTCCTAGCGCAAGCTCCACATCCTCCACTGTGCGAATGAGTCCTCCTGCAAAAATAGGAATACCTGAACGCTCCTTCACTTCCGTGATAATGTGCGGAATAATACCGGGAAGCACCTCAATGAAATCTGGTTTCGTCCTTTCCAAAAGCGTGTAGCTTTTATCCAAGGCACTGCTATCTAGGAGAAAAAGCCGCTGAATGGCGATCAAGCCATTCTGCTTCGTCTTCATAATCACATTCCCACGTGTCGAAATGATACCGGCAGGACGAATACTCTGACACAGAAATTCCGCTGCATAATCGTCGTTTTTGAGCCCTTCTATTAAATCAGCGTGCAGCAGCAGCTTCTTTCCGTTTGCTTTGCCCAGATCCACGATGCTTTTCAACTGCCCAATATGACAATCCAACAGAACAATATACGTATAGTTAGACTTAAATAGCTTCTCAAGGTCTCTCATTTTGCGAATGGCCGGTAAAATACACTGCTCTTCCAAAGACATAACCATCGCCCCCGTTTCTTTAAAATGAACATCTGTGCCTATCCCAGAATGAACGGAATTGACAGCAAAAAACTCACCAAGTATTGCCAATGATATTCAATGGGCAATCCAAGTGAGTCTCCTGTGCTCCGTCACATGTTATTAACTTACCTTCATTGTACTGAGGCGAGTACATCATGTCAATGACAATGATCATCCAGTTAACTTAGGTCGATAATGCCTTACGCACAGCTAAAATATACTTCGACTGATCCAGCGGATTGACTCCACGCCGCCTACGCTCCGCATGAACGTCCGGCGGACTTGGCTGATAGCCTGCGAAAGAGGAAGTTATCACACCTCGTCCGCCTGACATTGCACTCAGCTTCACTGGATATTCCAGTGACGTAGCCACGGGCAGACGACCCTCGACTACGAATCTGCCTCCTGTAATTTGCGGCGGATCAAAAGCCGCTCTCATCTGCACAAGGTCGCTGAGCACCTTGCCTCCGAACTCTTCAGGCACGGTAATGCGAACTTGCAGCATCGGTTCGAGCAGCGTCGTGCCCGTCTGCGCAAGGCCTTGCATGATGCCCATCGGCGTAGCGACAGCGAAGTCAAGCGGGTGAGTGTGCCACACATGATGCTCGCCATAGGTGAGCGTCACCTTCAAATCGGTGACTTCCCAACCGAGCAGCCCTTGCTGGAGCGCTTCCGGCACGCGGCGCGCAACCTCGTTCTGGTACTGCACGAGCAGATGCTCGCCGCGTACCAGCGACTCATACACGAGCCCGCTGCCCGGCGCCCCAGGCTCGATGCGAAAGCATAAGATCGCCCAGCACGGCTTGGGCATCGTATAGGCAATGAAGCCTTCGCCCACTTGCGAAGGTGTTTCTTTGTAGATCACGGAAGGTTGGTCGAACCTTACTTGGAGACCAAAGCGCGAGCTCAAGAGACTCGTGAGAATCTCGAGCTGAATCGCACCCATGACTTTCACATGCAGCTCGCGCTCCTCCTGGAGCCACTGCAGATCGAGCAGCGGATCCTCGTCCGTCAGTTCCTGCAGCGCTGCGACGAGCGCCGGATACTGCGCCTCACTCTCGGCGTGAACCTGCACAGTCAAGAGCGGAATCGCCATCTGCGGCGCAGGCGGCACACTATCTGCCCGGCCCAGCACATCGCCGATCCGCACCTGCGTCAGGCCGCAGACGGCTGCAATGTCGCCTGCCGTGACAAACCCGATATCTTCGGCTTTACGGCCGTCGATTTTGCGAATCTGGGTCACCTTCTCCTCCACGCCCTGCGTGACATTGACGACGGTGTCCCGGTTGCGGATCGCCCCCTCGTAGAGGCGGACGTACGCCATTCTCCCCATGGTCTTGTCCCGCTCGACCTTGAACACCACGGCCGAAAGCGGCTGCTCCGCAGAACCACTCGGCCCAGGCAAATAATCAAGGATCGCTTCCATCAGCTCCTTGATACCCAGCCCCTTGCTGGAGGCGCCCACCAGCAAAGGAAAAGCCTCCCCCTGCCACGCATACCGCTGCAGGGTTGCCTTCAACTCGCGCGCCTCGACGGGCGCGCCTTCAATGTAGCTCGTGAGCATCCGCTCGTCGAGCTCCGATAACTTCTCCACCGCGGATGCCAAGTCGAATCCGCGCACCCCATCCGCGGCGTCCGCATCCGCCGCATCCAACACGTTCACCGCACCGCGGAACGTGTCCTCTCGACCAAGCGGTGCATAGATCGGCACCGCCATCTCCGTGAGCTGCTTGTGAATATCGCGCAGCACGCGCTCGGGGTCCGCGCCAACGCGGTCCATTTTATTCATATACAGCAAAGTTGGTATCTTGAGAGATTGCAGGGTGTGCCAGATCATTTCCGTCTGCGACTGAACGCCTTCTACCGCTGAAACAATAAGAATAGCCCCGTCCATTACCCGAAGTGAACGCTCCACCTCTGACAAGAAATCGATGTGCCCCGGCGTATCTACAAGATTGATCAACGTATCCTTCCATGAAAAAGAGGTCGTCGCGCTGCGAACCGAAATCCCCCGCTCTCTTTCCACATCCATAGAATCGGTCTGTGCCGTCCCGTTATCTACACTACCAAGCGCACGAATTCGCCCGCTATGATAAAGAATATGCTCTGTCGTCGTCGTCTTACCCGCATCCACATGCGCAAAAATGCCCACATTTCTTCTGGATATTGTTCGATTATCATCCCTCATCAAAGCTCGGTTCTCCTTCTATCCCTATCTTGCTTTCATTATACTAAAAGTGCGTACAATTGGATAAGTTTGCATATTACCAACAGGTTTTTTTACAAATTTAACTAGGCTGGATTGCCTAATGACCATTATGATGGAAATACTGAACCTAAGGAGGTTTTCTCGCCATGGAAACTACGGAATTTGAGGAATCAAACCAGTCTATCCAACCTGAGGTAACTACAATATTATTGAATAAAATGCATCCTGCGATAATTGCCTTTTCCCAAGCAGACAGCAAGCTGGCTAGTCTCATTGAACTGATCGGTGATCTTACACTCACACCCAGCTACAAGCCCTTTGAGTCGCTCGTAATGTCGATTATTTCCCAACAGCTCTCGGCAAAAGCCGCTGCAACGATTAAAGCCAGAGTGAAGCTCGTTATACCGAACATCACGCCTGAGCTTGTGCTCGCTGCGGAAGAGGAGGCCATCAGGCAATGCGGGGTCTCCTATCCCAAAATCCGCTACATCCGGGACCTCAGCACAAAGGTGATAACCGGCGAGGTGGCACTCGACAATCTACAAGATTTAGATAACACAGAGCTGCTCAAACAGCTCACAAGTGTCAAAGGCATCGGCGCCTGGACGGCGGAAATGTTCCTCATTTTCACATTAGGCAGACCCGATGTCATGTCCATTGGCGATGCCGGCCTCCAACGTGCGGCCAAATGGCTGCATACCCTTGCCGATCGCAAGGATGGTAACTACTTAGGCGAAGTTGCGCCGAACTGGGCGCCTTATCGCAGCTTTGCCTCGTTATATTTATGGCGTGCGATTGATATGGGGTTTGTGGATTCTGGCCTACAGGTGGAATCTTGCGCGAAACCAAACTTGGAGCAAGGATAAACGACTAAAGCCGTCCTTTTGGACGAGCTTGTTTGTGTCAAAGTTGATTCTAAGCAAGTTACGCCCAAAACCACATTCTCGGCCGAATGATGTTGTAGAAACTACAACATTAGAAGCCACGATAGCCCATCTATCTTCACAAAATTGCTTAACGACTCAAAATCGAATTTTGGAGTTATGCCCACCTGTCCTGCCTTACCCCCTATTTCAGACCAATACTTCCTAACTCACTCGAACCCTGAACGCGCGTTGTATCGCCGCCTTATGGCGGCGGTCAAACCCCACACGATAAATCCAAAAAAGCGCAAGAAGCCATCCGGCCCTCGCGCTTATGCTCATTTCACCGCTATTCGTAATCCTCTTAAATACGTTTTAAGCAAACGTCGTAGACTCTCGTCTCTTTCCAGCTCCATTCGGAAGCCGTTTCTATGCTCGAGTGAGGCAAAGCCATGCACCATGCTCCGAAATCCGCGTACCACGTGCAGTGCATCTTCTTCACTGAGTCCATATGGCTCTAAAATGCGCAGCAAGAAAAGCACAACTTGGCTTCCTGCCTCTTTCAACTCAGGATCCTCGTAGTCAGGCAATGAGGAGATTGCCTCGTATAATCCTGGCTGCTTCCTAGCGAACATGACATAGGCGAAGCCTGCCGCCAGCAGCGCGTCATCTTCGGCTTTGCCAATAACAGCCTCGACCATCGCTTCTTTAATGAGTACGAGGCCGCGTCGTGAAAGCTGCTTTCTGAGATCAGGCAAGCCTTTGATATGATTGTATAGTGACGGTGTTTTTACGTTCAATTTAGCAGCTAATGCGGCTAGTGTCAGCTGCTCAACACCTTGTAAATCGGCCATTTCAATTGCTGCTTGAAGTACAGTCTCTGCGTCTAACCCCTGTCTGTATGCCACGAAAGTTCCTCTTCTCTGTCTCTAAATTATTGCTGCATTTGTATGAAACTTTTTAGCTGCTTCTTCCAAAATACGATCCATGGTTGGGATCGGCTGCTCAATCATCCGTCCGTGTCCGACGGCCAGAAGGCTTGGCTCTAGCTGTCTCAGCTTGCGTGCGCTCGCAAGCGACACGTCTTTACTCCACGTCGCCATCGCTGGGAACGGAAACCAGAATTTCATAACGCCCGAGACCGCTGCACCGCCACGAACTTGAAAAGCGTCCCCAGCAATCAATGCCCGACTGCGCACATCTAGGAAAGCCATCATCCCTGGCGTATGCCCAGGAGCTGATACAGCTTGCAGCGATCCTACACGGTCGCCATCCTCAAGCAGTACATCCGGCTTCGTCTGTACAGACTTAGGAACATCTCCCTTAATCGGCGAATTCGGTTCGCCAGCTTCTAATTCTTTGCTACCCGCCAGCAGCTTGGCATCTCTTCTTGAGATATAGACCTTAACATTCGGCAGCGCCTTTTTCAAACCGTCAAGTGCTCCAATATGGTCTCCATGTGCATGGGTAAGGACGATGCGAGTGAGCGGTTTTCCAATCTGTTCTACTGCTTGAAGAATACCTTTGACACTGAAAGGCATCGCCGCATCAATAAGCGTTAATTCATTCTCTTCCTCCACCAAATAACAATTCACCGGAAAAAATCTCGGCATAAAAGCTAGTTGATACAAAGAACCGATACGTGTAATTTTCATAATAACGCCTCCCGTTTACTATTTATATTAGTATAATAACTAATGTCATTAGTTTTGTAAAGAGGGGAATTGCCTTAAATCCATTTTTTTCTCCATTATGGTAAAATAAAATAGATCTCATATTTGTACTAAAGCCTATTTCGATAAAGCGAGGAACCCCACATGAATACAGAAACGTTAGAGCTTTTTCGGACACTGACTGAAATGCAAGCAGCGCCCGGTTTTGAACGAGAAATCCGCAAGTATGTTCGCGGTGAATTGGAAAAATATACAGACGAGTTCGTTCAGGATGGACTCGGCAGCTTATTCGGTATCCTGCGTGGCGACGACACAGGCCCTAAGATCATGGTGGCCGGTCATTTCGACGAGGTCGGCTTCATCGTGAGCGGCATCACGGAACATGGCACCATCAAGTTCCAGCCGCTCGGCGGCTGGTTCAGTCAAGTACTGCCCGCGCAGCGCGTGCAAATTATGACGGATCAAGGGCCGATCATCGGCGTAATCGGCTCAGTTCCCGTGCACTTGCTGGACGAAGCGGCACGCAGCAAGCCCGCAGACATCAAGACGATGTATGTTGACATCGGCGCTGAAGATAAAGCCGATGCTCAGCGCATCGGCGTTCGTCTCGGGCAGCAGATTGTTCCCATCTGCCCGTTCACACCCCTGGCCAATCCGAAGCGGATTATGGCCAAGGCTTGGGACAATCGCTACGGCGTCGGCCTGGCGATTGAGCTGATGAAGGAGCTTCACGGCGGGCCGAAGCTCCCGAATGTCCTGTACGCCGGTGCGACCGTACAGGAAGAGGTCGGCCTGCGCGGCGCACGGACGGCTGCGAATCTCATCCAGCCGGACTTGTTCTACGCGCTGGATGCCAGCGCCGCCGGGGATATGACCGGCGACCGCAATGCCTTTGGGCAGCTAGGGCGCGGGGCGCTGCTGCGTATCTTTGATCCCACGATGATCACCCACCGTGGGATGGTCGAGTTCATTCTTGATACGGCGGAGACGCATAAGATTCCGTATCAGTACTTCATCTCGGCGGGCGGGACAGACGCCGGACAGGTGCACGTGCAAGGCAGCGGCATTCCCTCTGCCGTCATCGGTGTTTGCGCGCGCTACATTCATACATCCGCGTCCATTCTTCACGTGGATGATTATGCCGCCGCGAAGGAACTGCTGATCAAGCTCGTGCAAGCGAGCGATCGCACAACATTGAATACGATCCACGCTCAAGCGTAATCTTATTCTTTTTAAGCTTTCCTATAAGATTCAGTACGAAAAGTGGTTGAGCAGAATGTATTTCCTGCTCAACTGCTTTTTTGTTTTGGTTTCTCTCTACTTTCCATTGCACATCGTAGATGAAGTACGATTGAAAAGGAGATTTTTAAGCAAATATAGAACTTATGTTCCAATATATGGTATAATTAGCAGAATCATTGGATTATAGAAAGAAGGACGACTATGACGTATACCATTCGTGAGGCTACATCCCAAGATACCAAACAAATTAGCAGCTTTGTTTCTGAGCGTACCGGCAAGGCCATTTCACCTTTACACATTGAAAATAGGCTGCATTTTATGCGTGAGAACCCGGATGAATCACTTTATGTGTATGAGGAGAAGAATCAAATTCTCGGTACATTAGGCTTCCGTATTCGCCATGGCTCCGATATGATTTTGAAATTCAGTGAAATCTCCGTCATTTCTGTAGATGAAACGAAGAACCGTCAAGCAGCCGCAGATAAATTAAAAAGCTATGCCGAGCAGCTAACCAGTAAACATGCCTGCTCTGGTATGTGGTGGATCACTGGATCAGAGAAGAACGATGAGTCACGGGCCACCAATGAGCCATTAGGCTTTCATGAGACGGGTTACCGATTCGTTAAACGATTTCTCTAGAAAATCGGGAATATGTTTACACTAAGGAGTGAAAGACATGTCATCTGGATTTAACATGGGGCCTTTTCCTGGTGGAAATGGCGGAGATCTTTTTCTAATTATCTTTACGTCTGTACTCGTTCTTATCATTGGCACTTTTATCATTTTGATTATTAAATCACTTATGGCATGGTCATCCAATAATGCCTCCC
This sequence comes from Paenibacillus phytorum, assembly GCF_013141715.1. GTDB lineage: Bacteria > Bacillota > Bacilli > Paenibacillales > NBRC-103111 > Paenibacillus_E > Paenibacillus_E phytorum. Next base: position 73,773 of record NZ_WHOA01000095.1, read on the forward strand.
CCATCCAAAGCCTGGACTGTAAGGTCGTGGCCAAAAGAATGCATGTCAGCGGTGGTTCTGGAGATTCAAGTGCAAGTACAAGTTATTATGCCACCTTTGAATTTGAAGATCGAAGAAGGCTCGAGTTAAGGGTGGGGAGGGAGCAGTTTGGTTATATCGTAGAGGGGGACCAGGGAACACTAACGTACCAAGGCACAAGGTTCAAGGAATTCTCTCGTCCTCTTTTATAAAATTAATAAGGAGTGCTTCGTATGACACATCAGTTTGTAAGCATCAAAGGCTTAGAATTGGTCGCCAAGGTAAGGGTTTTCTGCATGGAACTGCCTGAAGTAGAAGAAAAAGTGGATGGCTTCGGACATATCACCTTCCGCGTGAAAGATAAACCCTTCGTGATGATGGGCGAGAAGGATGGTCAACCATCTACAGCTATCAAAACGAACCTGACAACACAAGAGTTCCTCCTTCATCAAGAGGGTACACCCTACCACAAAACGCCCTACATTGGACAGCATGGCTGGATTTCAATTCTAGATACAGACAAGGTCCCTTGGAAGGAAATCGAGGACCTGATGATGGAAGGATATGCCCGGACGGCTCCGAAAAAGCTTCTCAGCCAGCTGCAAGCAACTCGGAAATAGCTGCATGTTTCGGTTGGCTTCTTGCCATTAACCCCTGTTTTCGGGGCAAGTTACACAGAGTTGCCTCTCCAAGTAGTCTAGTATCTAAACCTCAGTCAATCATTCGATGATTTTCATCATTAAAGTGATGATATTGAGCAGTCCCCCATACCCCGACTTTAACAATGAAAAGCACGCTTACGACAGGAGATTTCTCATACAAGCCATGTAGATAGTAATATAACGATGTTTTTCATCGTTATATTGATGATACGGAGCAGTATCCCGACTTTAACGATGAAAAACACCCTTATGAGCAGAAGAGTTCACATTAGAGTGCAGAGTAGATAGGAATGTCGTCAGTTGGATCGTGCTGCGGTTGGAAGAAAAGGTTATGGAGATAGCGTGGTAGAGAGTGAAAATCACACTACATGCATTTTGTGCATCTAAATTTACGAGTTGAACGTTTGTTGGAGGAATTTACTGCAAAATGTACAGGTAATTTCTCCTGATTGGGTCCAAAAGGGCAATTTCATAGAAATTTGATGCAGGAAATGCAGCAAATTGAAACACAAAGCCTAACTAAAGCGAAATTAACTGCATGTTATACATCAAATGGTGTTCGAGCAGTCCAAAGAGTGTCGCGTGCTAGAGGAGTCTAGTTGATACCTCACACTCAAGAGGAAGGTTGATTGTGTTGAACACTTCCCGCTAGCAATGGAAATCGGCATCAAACCAGCATAGCCTCACTCGCCCCAGAAGCAGTTCACTCGCGACAATCACGCTCACAAATCGAGTTCCACCCCGAGATTGCAAGTTCACTTAGCGCTCACAAACAAGAAATCAGGATTTAGCCTAAAAACAAAGTATACGGAAGGAATTCAACGAATAACCTAAATTTGTCGGCTAAAATCAGATTTTATCGAATAATCTGAATATTTACAATATTTTAATAATGGGCTATTATAAGAGCAGGCCCACTTGAAGGACAAGCCGCACAGACGGTACGGCACCCTGATAGGAGCCAGGATATTCTCAACTTAGGAAGGGGATAGTCCAATGGACCACGTTAGCGAAACATGCCCACTTTTACTTCAAACGACGGAAGAAAAGGTGCGGGAACGGTTTTTCGTTCATCGGGCATGTGGGAATCCAACACGGTAAATGTGAATAGCGTTTATTCGAGGAAAGGATCCGTTCGTAAGTAATGTCGTAATTTGCAACGTTAGTTGATTGATTGGAGTTGTGTAGGTACAATTGAATACCATTATTGATCCTTAGGGACCTCCGGTTATCATAGATAAGCGGGGGTCTCTATTTGCGTTCACTCCTTACTTTGGCAGCGGTAGTCGAACTGTAAATGTGGTCTTCTCTTCCGGCGCACTGACTACGGAAATAGTTCCCTGATGCATTTCGGTAATTTTCTTCACGATAGACAGGCCAAGTCCATTACCGCCAGACGTTCGATTTCTGGATTTATCTGCTTTATAAAAACGTTCAAAAATATGCGCTCGATCCTCCTCCGAAATGCCCGCCCCATTATTTGATATTCGGATAATCCCTTCTTCCCCGCTGCTTGTGAGATGAACGCCGATCGTTCCGCCATTAGGCGTGAATTTGATAGCGTTATGAATCAGATTGGTCCATACCTGGCTCAGCAGGTCTTCGTCAGCAATTAGTGTAATCTCCTCTAGTTCAACATCCATCTCTATGTCTTTATCCACCCACTGTGGTTCGCAGGCCAGAATATGATTGCGTATTTGCTTATCCAGCCGGTAACTTTTCGGCTCAAATGGGTGGTGCTGCGATTCTAACGAAGATAGCTTCAGTAAGTTATCGCTAAGCTTGGATAGCCGAGTACTCTCAGCTTCAATGATTTCTAGATAATGCTTTCGCTCCTCAGCTGTAATCTGGTCATTCTGTAGAGCGCGGGAGAAGCCGCTAATCGAGGTCAGTGGCGACTGAATTTCGTGGGATACGTTGGAGATGAATTCCTGCCTCATTTTCTCTAACTGCCCTAATTCAACGGCCATGTTGTTGATTGAATCCACCAGCTCCACGAAAGGACCACCATGTGGATTATTATCGACGGACACGTTGAAATCCCCTCTAGACATACTTTGAATCGCCTGAACCATCGTTTTAAAGAAGAGCATTTGCTTACTGCGGAAAAACCTGCCTAGGAAGGCCATGGTTATTCCCCAAAGAAACATGCCGCCGAGCGAATTGATCAATTGGACAACGACCGCTGAAGGGCGCTTGTTGATAGACGCAAATAGCCATTCTGTCCCGTAAAAGGCTGCCAACCAATAAAGAATAATAAGCACAAAAATGCTTACAGCAGACAAAAAGCCGCGTACCCGCTGAGCTTTTGTCATTTTGCTCTTTACTAACCTCTTTCGCTTCTTCATTCTCATGTTCGCAGCACCTCCATCCGATAACCTAACCCACGGATTGTTGCGATCCGAAAAGCGTGCCGCTCCTCAGGAAAGCGCTCGCGAAGCCGATTAATGTGCACATCTACGGTGCGTTCGTTACCTTCGTAATCGAAGCCCCAAATCTGCTCGATCAACTGGTCACGCGAGAAGGTTTTGCCTGGATAGCTCGCCAACTTATAGAGCAGCTCGAATTCTTTGAGCGGTAAGGTGACGCTCTCGGAGCCTACGGTTACTTCGTAGGTTTTGCGGTTCATGCTCAGGTCTCCGACCTGAACCGTTTGGGAAGAAGCAATTTTGTAACGCTTCAGCAGCGCCTTCACTCGCATCGCCAGCTCCACAGGCTCGAACGGCTTGACGAGGTAATCGTCGGTGCCCAGCTCGAAGCCTTTGACCTTCTGCGAGGTTTCGCCTTTGGCGGTGAGCATAAGCAGAGGGATATCGTAATGCTCCCTCAGCTCTTTGCACAGCTCCCACCCGTCCATATTCGGCATCATGATATCCATGATCACCATGTCGACTTGGACGGTTTCGAGTTGTTTTAGCGCATCTGCGCCGTCAGAGGCTTCGATGACATCGAAGCCTTCTTTCAGCATGAAGACGCGGACGAGCTCGCGTATATAAGGATCATCATCTACGATCATAATGGGTGCCATAGTGTAGCCTCACTTTTTAAGTCTTGTATCCTTTTATTAAATCTTTATTTCTTTCTAGCATACAACAGCAAACGGGTTTAGACGAATTCAGATTGCTGCAGCACCGAGTCTTTATTCGGACGTACATCGTTGTCGATGGGCTTTGTCTCTTGCGGCAGCATCCTTGCCTTACCTAAGAAGAATGTGATGATAACTCCGGCAAAAACAATGAGACTCCCTGCCAAGAATATACCGCTCAAACCATGAACAAACACTTGCTGCAGCTCTGCCAAAATGTCGGCAGGCAGCTTCAATCGCGCATTCGCATCCAGCAGCAGCTGTGGATTGGCGAATTGTTTGAGCTGCTCCGCAGGGATCTGGCGGAACTTTTCGCCCATACCGGAAAGGCCTTCTGCCATCCGATTCGTCATCATGACTCCCATGATGCTCACCCCCACCGTTGCCCCGATGGAACGGAAAAATTGTACTAGCGATGTTACAATACCGCGACTAGTCGGCCCAGCTTCACCTTGCACCGCAATGTTTAGCGTTGGCATAATAAGACCCATTCCTAGCCCAGCCACGATCATATAGAGGATGATGAGGAGCTTGGATGTACCTGCATCCATGGTTGACATGAAGGTGAATCCGATACCTATGAGAATCATCCCTGTACCTATTAAGGTGCGATAGGAAACTTTGCTCGACATCCTTCCGCCAATAATGGCTGATGCCACAACGGATAACATAAGAGGCGTCAAGATATAACCAGCAATCGAAGGGCTGACGCCAATGACGCCTTGAACGAATAAAGGAATGTACGTAATTGCACCAAACATGCCTACGCTCATCAAAACGGCAATCATGCTGGTGACGGAAATGACTTTATTTTTGAACAAATGCAGGGGGATCATTGGCTCTTTGGCTTTGGTTTCAATCCAGAGGAATAGCCCCAGAAGAATGGCACTCGCTGAGAAAAGACCGATAATTTGTGGAGAGCCCCACGCATAATGTAGGCTTCCCGATGCCTCCGGATCGCCCCCAAGCACCAGACCGAGCAAACCTGAAACAATAGCTCCACTTAATGTGAGTGCACCCAACCAATCTATGGAGCGTTTCTCATTGGTACGGCTTTCTTTAAGCGTTGAACCGATAATCACCATTGCTGCGATACCAAACGGAAGATTCACATAGAAAATCCAGTTCCAGTTCAAATGTTCCACGATAAAACCGCCGATAGCTGGCCCAATTATACTAGACAAAGCCATGACACCGCCGAACAATCCTTGCATTTTTCCACGTTTCTCTACGGGCATAATATCGCCAATAATCGTCATCGCAATCGGCATTAATGCACCCGCGCCAATACCTTGCAGTCCACGGTAGATGATTAGCTCCGTCATGTTCGTCGCCAGACCGCATAGCGCAGAGCCTATTACGAAAATACCAATCCCTACGAGGTAAATACGTTTCCTACCATATAGGTCCGCCAATTTCCCAAAGATGGGCATACTAGTCGTCGAGGTTAACATGTAGATAGAGAACACCCAGCTATACATCGCAATCCCGCCCAAATCTCGAATAACGGTTGGCATCGCCGTCGAGATGATCGTCTGATCTAGGGCTCCAAGCAGCATCCCGAGCATTAGTCCTACTATAATCCACACTACTTTCTTTGGTTCACTACTCATTGCTATCGCTCCTTTGCCATTTCCTTCGAATGAAATTAGCATAAGGGACATTTATAAACTGAATTTAAACCAAAGAGGGCAATTTAATATGTAAAGGCTTTTATTGGAAAAAATTTTGTGATACATTTTGGGAAAAGGAACTGTTTGGGGGTACATACTATATGGCCAATCATACATATGAAGATTTCAAAACGCTTCCCACCGTCGAAGCAGAAAATGCGTTTCAGAATGAAGTCCTCTCCGAGGGATACTCCGGGTTTCGCCGACTGCTAGATGGCATGACGGAGGCCATCAAAACAGCCGGGGATTCCGACATCGAAGGCATTGAGATGACCATCGCCAAAGCAAGCCGTCTGTTCCCTGAGCCTGTTATCTTCAGCCCCTCGTGGGAATGCATTTGGCCTGAACTTAATGCTACCTTAGCAGCGAAAAAGCATGTCTTATCTTCCATATCTCCAACAGACCGCAAAGGCGAGTGGCAGGTTATTATGGATAACCCTCAAGTCGTACAAGAGGTTGTTTGCTACCCCGGTCTGGAATTTCATGACGCCGCCTATCTGTACGCCTACTTCCGGCCTCAGCTGGAAAAGTCCGAGTATATCCGGCTGCAGAAGATCCAAACGGTCATTCAGGAGGTTGGCAGTTGATCTAACATAAGGAGAGATACCATGATTATCATGATTAATGGAGCTTTCGGAGCAGGAAAGACGACAACCGCAAATGGGCTGCTCCCTTTCATCCCAAACAGCATGATTTTTGACCCGGAAGAGATCGGTTATTTGCTTAGAAAGCTAGTTACTGTAGAGGATCGACTCGTCCATGAGCGAACAGATGATTTTCAAGATATGGAGCTGTGGAAGGTTCTCACGGTCAAGGCTGCTGCGGAGTTGAAATCGACGTACAACAAGCATCTCATTGTGCCGATGACCATTTATAAACGCCAAAATTTCGACTATATCTATGATGGATTCAAAGATGTGGACAAGGATCTCTTTCATTTCTGCCTTAGCGCTTCCGCGGAAACACTGCATAGACGTTTAACCAAACGTGGTGATGAGCCGGGGGGATGGCAATTTCAGCAAGTGGACAAGTGTGTAGCCGCGTTAAAGGACCCTGTTTTTGAGGATCATATTATGACGGATGAATTGGAAACGGAAGATATCCTTCGCATTATTTTAAAGAAAATATCCTAACCGAACTTCAAAATGGGGGTTATCTCAGTGGTCGTTTCATTAATAGCAGCAGCATCAATCAACGGTGTGATAGGTATGGATGAGATTATTCCATGGCACATACCAGGTGAGCAAAAGCGTTTCAAGGAGCTGACTCTCGGAAAATCCATCATTATGGGGAGAAAAACGTATGAGTCCATTGGCAAGCCATTGCCTCAAAGGAAGACCGTTATCATTTCAAGAACTCAGCAAATCACGGAAACGAATTGTATAACGGTAAAATCGCTGAATGAAGCTTATGCGCTACTGAAAGACGAGGAAGAAATTTTCATCGCTGGCGGTGGAGAAATTTATAAAGAAGCGCTGCCCTCTGCCGATAAATTATATCTTACGGTTGTTGAGCAAGAAATCGAAGGTAATATTTATTTCCCTGAATTCGAAAAGGATGCATTCGACCTGACCTATCATCAGAAAATGGATGGCACCATTCCGTATACTTACTACACCTATGAAAGAAAAAAGTGAATCTATTTACCTTTCCGAGGTTTTAACAGGAACCATTCCACAACAATGAGATTGATAAGCAAACCGATCCAGATGTTTATTTCTAAAATATCAGCGACCATTTGCTCACGACCGCCCGCGGGAAGATGGAACCCCATTTTAGCGATATACAGCAAAATACAGATCGGGACAATCAGCCTTGCCGATGTGGCGACGAGTGTAATGGCGTAGCTGCGAATCATCCAGACACGATGCTCGTCAAATTGCCTTTGTACAGCGTAGCGGAAGCCTTTCCAGGTAAATAGCCATAGTAAACTCAGCGCTAGAAATGCCATGGCCTTCGTAAAGCTTTCGATATACAAGGTCATAACGAGTCCCAAGAGACCGCCCAGCATAACGCTGACGACATATACGCGTCCCAAAGCCCGATGCCATGCCGGATAGTTGGTGCGGAAGCGCTTGTGAAATTGAAATAAACCACTAACGAGCGCAACGAACGCGAATCCAATATGCAGAACAAGTACGGTATAGTGTAGGGAAAATGCCGTATTTAGCTTGACTCGGCTGTCGGCCGGATTCAAAGTGACGTAGGGAAATACCGCGGCAATCGCCACCCCTACGATGATGATCATAAAGAAAATTCCTAGCTTTTTACTCATATACAGCCCCCGTTTATATTCATCACTCCTTCTGCTATCTTACCATATATAGGGATCTTTGGTCGTAGACCAAAGTCTCTCCTCTCTAGTCTAAAACCCTGCTAAATGAATCCTTAAATAAATCTTAACTCGTTACATTTATTTCAGTTTAGTCTTCATCCATTCGCACCAGACCAAGTCTGCGTCTATTTTTAGCGTTGCTTTCTGAATCAGCACATAGAGCCCGAATAACGGATCATGGATCTCCAGTTCCTCGAGCGGTTTAACACTATCTTGTTTAATTCGTTCAAAAGATTGTGCAAACTTCTCTTTCTTCTTCTGGTAGTATACCTCACGCTCATGAAGTACTTTCAGCGCTTGTTCCTTGTTTACAAGGCCAATGCAGAATACCTTCAGAGCCAACTCGTCCCTTACGACGGGCTCATCTGTAGGCTGCGCAATCCATTGCTGGAGTGCTTCCCTGCCATTATCCGTTAAGGAATACACCTTTTTATCCGGTTTATCCGACTGAGGAACATGCACAAATTCAACGTACCCCTTCTGTTCTAATTGAGCAAGGAGAGGGTAGATTTGACTATGTTTCGCTTGCCAAAATGGCTGAATATTTTGCGTTAGTTCATAGCCCGTTCGGGAATTTCTGGTTAAAAGGCTTAGTAAGCCATATGAAAGGGTATTCATAGCCACTCCTTTGTTATGTCATTATTGACATATACGTTCATTTGGTAGTATGATAATTTTCATTCAAATTATAGAGAATACTACAGATAAGATCAATGGATAGAGTGGAGGTATTACTTTGAGCAAGGATGAACTACAGCAAGTGCGTTTCTGGCCGATCATGATTGCTATTTTCTTCGGGTCGTTCGTTGCGATCCTGAGTATGAGTACAATTAATATTGCGATACCGATTTTAAGTGATCATTTTCATACTGATTTAAGCAAAATTCAATGGACGATTACAGGCTTCATGCTTGCTAGCGGTACGATCGCCCCAATTACAGGCTATTTGGGTGAGCGGTTCAGCTATAAGCTTCTGTATGCCACGGCACTCGCGGGCTTTACAGTGTTTTCCTTTTTATGCGCGATCGCTTGGGACGCTCCTTCTCTCATTGCCTTCCGCATTGCGCAAGGCGCCTTCAGCGGACTCATCATGCCGGCGACCATGACCATTGTGTACCAAGTGATACCGCGGGATAAACAGCCGATTGCGATTTCCCTTTGGTCCTTGTCTGCCATGATGGCTCCTGCTATTGGGCCTACCTTGGCCGGATGGCTTTTGCAAAATTGGAGCTGGCATTGGTTGTTCCTCATGAACGTACCTGTCGGCGTCATTGCCATTGTTCTCGTATTTAAGTTGATTCCTTACTATCGTCTTTCTGTACCGAAAAAGTTTGATCTACTTGGCTTATTAACAGTCATCGTGAGCAGTCTTTCCTTACTCGTCGCCTTCTCTCAAGGTCATGCATGGGGATGGACGTCAGGTAAAGTCATTGGATTGTTTGCAACAGGTATTCTCGTTCTTCTGCTCTTCATCTGGAGAGAACTGCGCGTAGAAACACCGTTGCTGAATATTCGCGTATTATCTAATTCACGTTATACACTAACACTAATTATTTCTAGTATTGTCACGATTAGTTTGTACTCAGGCACTTTTTTGACTCCTATATTCCTGCAAAATATTCAACACGTGACGCCGCTTGATACAGGCTTAATCCTGCTTCCTGCCTCACTTGTGATGGCATTAAGCATGCCGATTGTGGGTAAACTATATAGTATTGTAGGTCCGCGTATTCTCATTTTCATCGGTATTTCCTTAATTGCTATTGGAACATTAACACTTAGCTGGTTAAGTGTCGATGTATCTCGCGGTTATATCGTGTTCTGGATGATCGTTCGGAACCTCGGGATCGCCTTTGCCACTATGCCATCGAGTAATGCTGGGATGGAGCAAATTCCGAGAACATTGTCCGGTCATGCGACCTCGATCAGCAACTGGGTGCGTAATGTGTTCGGCTCCTTTGCGATTGCCCTATTCACTTCTGTCCTTTCAACTCAAACGGCCACGCATGCCAAAGATTTGGCCAGCAGCGGCTTGAAGGATAAGGTACAAATCGGGATGCAGTCATTCACGATGAGTGTGAATGATGTTTACTTACTAGCCACGTTCATCGTGCTAGCCGCGCTGCCGCTCAGCTTGTTCATTGGCAAACAGACTTCGCCAACAGAGAAGACAACTGCTGCTCCGACTCCAGTCGTTGTTCAACCCAAACCAGCTGAATAAGAAGGCCCGTGGCCGACACAGGCTGCCTAGTAACATATTGAAAAACCTACTGTATGCAACATGCATCAGTAGGTTTTTTTGCGCTATCTATACTCAGCAATCCCTCAGCTAGGCCTCAGAATCATTTCAGGATAAGCCCCTATACTTACACCTATACCAACAAATTTGGAAAAGGTGGGTTTCACATGAAAAGAACACGTCAACTGCATTTATGGATTGGCTTGATTTGCTCGGTTTTTATTTTGATCCAATCGATTACGGGGCTTCTCTTATCCGAGAAGTGGCTGACCGGCTCGGCAGAAACAGAAATGCGGCCTCCTGGGGCCATATCTCAAACCTCCAATTCGATGACTCCATCTGTAGCGAGTGATCAAGGAACAGCTGGAGCTACGCAGGGAAATAGACCTGCATTTAACGGCCCCGGCCCCGGTCAGGATGGAGCTAACAGTCTGACAGGGTTCATCAAGGGACTTCATGAGGGAAAAATCGGGAGTACGAATGTGAAATGGCTTGTCGATTTAGCAGCGCTTAGTATGATCTTCCTCACGATTACGGGCATTATTTTATCGATCAAAACGCTTCGTGCACAAGGAATTCAAAGGAAGAAGCGCCGGGTTTTAGAAGCCTAAAAAAAGCGTTACGGACGTGGGGCTGCCGCCTCAAACGTTCGTAACGCTTTTATTTCATCAAGATTTATCGACGTAGTTATTCATCACTAACATGGCTGCGCCTACAACGATCGATTTGCTCTTCAACTCGGAAGTCAGGATTTTAAACGTGTCACGGAAAGGTTCCCATACCACCTGCCCACACTGTTCTTCGATTAAAGGCACAATCTCACTGTAGTTTTCCACCAAATCACCACACAAAATGACGGCATCGGGATTGTACATGCAGACGATATTGTTAATGGTTATGCCAATGTAAAGCGAAGTTCTGGAAATAATATCTTGGGCCCAGTTCTCTTCGTTTTGTGCAGCTGCAAACAGCTGCTGAATATCGGCGGTCTCCTTGATTCGGTTTGCTTCATGCAAAATAGCCGACTCGTCGATATACGTTTGCAGACATCCTCTTTTGCCACATTCACACATGTTGCCATTCGGATCCAGCGTTGTATGTCCTAACTCCCCTGCACTGTTTGACCCCCCACGAAAAATGTCGCCATCAATGATCAAAGAGGAGCCGACTCCGGTGCCCAACTCAATCAATGCTGTCTTTCTCGATCCTTGCGCGGAGCCTAGTAAATACTCAGCAAGGATTTTCACTTTCAAGTCATTGTCAATGACCGTAAGAATATGCAGCTTGTCCTGGATGAACTGGGCCAAAGGGATATTTCTCCAACCCAACGTTGACGAATATTGGACGATTCCCCGTTCATGGTCGATCACACCGGGCACGCCGATGCCGATGCCAATGATTTTAGACTTGTCGAGATTTTTATTAGCAATAATCAAGTTAATCGTTTCGGAGATGACGGCGGCCGTAGCTTCATGGGTTGTTTGCAGAGCGACATGCTCAACTCGTTCCTCATGGAGAAGTTCGCCGCTGAACTCCATAACTCCGAACTTAATCGCCTTTTTACCGATGTCCACTCCAATGGTATAAACCGCCTGAGGATCGATATCTAACATAATCGCCTTACGTCCAACACCTACTGAGGTTAACGCGGTTTCCCTCACCAATCCTTGTTCACATAACTCACCTACGATACGCCCAACGGATGTAGGACTCAATTTGGTGATTTTGGTGATTTCCGCACGGGAGATGGGCCGACTCTTTTTAATGATTTCCAAAATCATCTGCTTATTGTGCAGTCTGATAACATCTTGGTCATGCTTCTCAATTTTTTTCATTTACTTGGATACCTCTTCTTTATTCCACCCATGTTAATAAATCTAATGTTAACCATCCTATACACCGCAGTCAACCATTAGCAACATGATCCCTACCTATATTTTTAATATCTTTAATTTTTTCCGTATCGATCTCATTTAGCGGATTATTATCCACTCGTACCCCTCTGCCGAAATGAATCTCTTTAACACCAGTTGATTGAAGGAAGGAGGGGATTGCACTTACCGTCAATCCACTTCCAGCTAAGATTTGCAGGTGAGAATGTTCCGTTTGTTTAACAAGCCGGCTTATTTCTTCTTGCGCATCAAACACGTTTGGCTTTCCCCCAGATGTGAGCACCCGATTAATTTGGCTATAAGATAAAAGTTCCTCTAGAGCCTTCTCCAGATTACTTACTTCGTCAAATGCACGATGAAAAGTCACAGATAATCCTTCTGCCTCAAATAATAATCGTCGCAGCGTCTCGTGATCAATCCTACGGTCTGAGGTAAGCGCCCCAAGTACAATGCCATGAGCGCCAATCTGTTTCACAGTCTGTATATCTTTCACCATAACGCCCAGATCTCTCTGGTCATAGCAAAAAGATTGGCTATGCGGGCGAATCATCACTTGAACAGGGATATTCGTGCTATGCACAACCTCATCAATTAAGCCGTAACTAGGCGTTAGCCCACCCTCTAGAATCCCTGTTATGAGTTCGATACGATCCGCGCCGCTCTGCTCGGCCAATAAAGCATCCCTCACTGTAGTTGCAATCACTTCCAACAGCATAATTCTCCTCCTAATATAGGGATCTTTGAGCGTAGCTCAAAGTCTCTCCGCTCACCAAGTGAAGTCGTTATCCTTTGACTGCGCCCTCTGTAAGCCCTGATACAATGTATTTTTGGGCAAAAGCGAACATAATCACAACCGGAATCAAGGATAAAATACCCGCTGCGCTCATTTGACCCCAGTTAATATCAAATTTTTGCACAAAACTGCTTAGTCCTACAGGGACTGTTTTGGTGCTTTCGCTATTCGTAAACATAACCCCGAAAAATAAATCATTCCACGCTCCTGTAAATGCGAATACAAGGGTAGCAACAATTCCCGGCCGCATTATGGGCAGAATAATCTTGGTCATCGTTTGAAATTTATTACACCCGTCAATAAGAGCCGCTTCCTCAAGAGAGACGGGAATTCTTTGAAAGAAACTGGACATCGTCAGTAAGCAAAAAGGAATGTTCATGGCCGTATAAGTAATAATCAACGAAGGCAGTTTATTTAACAAGTGTATTTGGCTGAATGTAATGAAGAGCGGAACTAGAATGACCATCACAGGAATCATCTGAGTAGCTAAAAAGGATATTAGAAATAACTTTTTGCCTCGAAATGAATATCTGGCCATACTATAGCCACCAAGAATGGATACAAACAACACCAGGATTGAACTACTTATACTTACAATAAAGCTGTTCATAAAATATTGCGGAAAGTTAGAATTCTGGAATGTGTCTATATAGTTCGAAAACGTTAAATTTTGGGGCCAAAGCGTTAGCTTCCCACTATAAATTTCCTGTCTATCCTTTAGAGAAGTGACTAACATCCAATAAAAAGGAAACAAAGCACCGATTAAGAACAATGTTAACGCAATGACTCGTGAAACTGTCGGGGTTACATTCCGAACATAGGAGACCATTAGAAATCACCTGCATCATCATATTTAGTCGATTTCAAGAAAATTAACGTATAAAGAATAAGAATCACTAGCATCATAATTCCCAAAGCGGAGGCTTGCCCGTAGTCCGTCGTATAAAAGATTTTATTAAATATATAGGAAGGCAAGTTATGAGAAGTATTCGCTGGACCCCCATTGGTCATGATGTAGATCAAATCGGCTGAATTGAATACCCAAATCACTCGGAGCAGCAAGGTAATAATAATCGTCGGTTTGATATAAGGAATCGTAACCTTAAACAGCTTGGTCATTCGGCCTGCCCCATCAATATCAGCAGATTCATAGATGTCTTTAGGTACGTTTTGTAGAGCAGCAAGAATCATAATCCCGAAAAAAGGCACTCCATACCAAACCATAGCAGCGATGACTGGGAAAATAGAGACATGTGGAATAGCCAAAAAGGGGATGCCTTTTTCCAGAATTCCGAGTTTCACCAATAAGTAATTAATAAGCCCATTCTGTTCATTAAACAACCATTTAAAAATCATCCCGATTAAAAAAGCAGACACGGCCCAAGGCAGAAAAACAATAGATTGGTAGATGTTTTTTCCTTTAAACTGCTTATTTAGCGCTAGTGCTAAAATAAATCCAAGAACGAATTGCAAGCCTACCGTTAAGATGACCCAAAGTACAGAATTACCTAATATTTGAGGGAGATTCTTATCTGCCAGCAAAGATCTGAAATTTTCAAAACCTGAAAAGTGGATATTACCCGGTTCAAATAAGACATAATGCATAAAAGCAAGCTTAAGTCCTGATAGTAAAGGATAAGCAAAAAAAGCTAGAATAATTAGAACAGCAGGAGTAATTAATAAATAGGGCTCGAATGATTTCCATCGAATTGCTTTTAGCATGCTTTCTCTCCCCGCCTTTTCAATACTTCAGAATAGATAACCGGGGATTCATTCGTGTCCCCGGTTATCTGCCTTCTTTTTTTATGGATTTTCCTTCATATAAGCTTGTTGTTCTTTGGTTAGAAAATCTGCAAGATGTTTAACAGTATCCTCGAGCGATTGCGCTTTTGTCAAATATTTTTGCGTCTCTTCCACTGCGAACGTTCCCGTGAATTGACCAAGCTTCGTTAAATGGCTCGGAGGGCCTGCAAACACAATGTTGGAATCCGCCATGGAACCCGCATACCCAGCAATAGGACCTTTGCTGAAGAACGGATCTTTCAGGTTGTCTTTGTAAATAGGAATCGTAGAGTTTTTAATGCTGTACGCTAGGTTATTCTCAGGAGAGCTTAAGAATTCGATTAGCTTCCAGGAAGCCTCTTTATTTTGTGATTTGGAAGACATAGCGTAAGCGGCTGTGTAACCCCAGAAAATGTAACGTTTTCCGTCATCGGCTTTAGGCATTGGAACAACATTCCAGGTGCCTTCTTTCATATTTTTCTGAGCTGAAATAATAACTTCAGGTGTTTGATTTAAAATAGCCGTTTGACCGTTTAAGAATCCTTGAACCATTTCGTTGAAGCCCCAATTGACAGACTCTTTAGGAGCATTTCCGTTTAAGTAAACATCATAAAATTTCTTAAAGGCCGCAGCGCCTTCAGGTTTATACAAAATCGATTTGCCATCCTTATCAAACCAACTGTCGGAGTGGACCGCCGCCATTACATATTCCATTGCTCGAATAACGCCGTTAGCCCCTCCCCTAAAGGAAATACCGTACCTGTTTTTCGCAGAGTCTGTAAATTTTTGCGCTAGATTAAAGTAATCATCCCATGTCGCGATGGTTTCGGGCATATTCAGTTCTTTAAACCAATCGCTTCTGATAAACAAGCCCTGCAGCAAGAATCCATCTGGAATCGCATAGACATTACCTTTGTATTTATTTCTCGCTTGTTTGGTTGCTTCCGTCAAATTATTTAATTGATCCCATTTGTCATAAAAGGGCTGCAGGTTCTCGATATATCCAGCTGAAGCCATGGCTACTAAGGAAGTATCATCAATACTCAATACGTCGGGAAGAATGCCAGCTGCACCCATGGTCATCCATTTCTTATTCGCATCATCCCAAGGGACAGACGTATATTCAACTTCGATATTCGGGTTTTTCTCTTGGAATTTCTTCAAAAGCCCCTGCATAAGCGCTGTTCTTTCCGGGCTTGGAAGCGGATCGAGATACGAGATTTTTGCTTTCTTGCCTGTGGCTTCTTTGGCTCCTGCAGCTCCAGTGGCTTTTGCCGCTTCATTCTGTCCGCCATTTGTAGAGCAGCCTGCTAAGGCAAAAGTAAGTACAAGACTGGTGCATAAGGCTAGAATCGTAGCTTTTTTCTTCATTTTATAACCCCTCCTGTAATATGATCTATGTTATAAAATCTTGCTGAAGATAGTTTCCTCAACATAATTTAGTAACTAAGCCTGGGTTTCTATATGGATTCTAAGGTAAACACTGCTTTGTTCGTTCCGATAATTTTCTTATTATCGTTCGTAATGTCAGTTGGCGTGAGTTGATACATACGATCAATCGTCTCTTGGTTGCTATAACCAATCTGCTCAAGGATGGATGCCGTAATGATAGGCCACTCGTCCTCAGAACCATCCATTACTTTAAGCGCGAAACCTAGCTTTTCTTTTTTCAATCCAAAGCAGTACACGCCTTTAGCTCCGCCCTTAGCAACAATATTGGGATCCATAAGTAGGCTTGAGCAAATTCGATCTGAACCGGCAATCATCTCATAATGCTCGTTCATAAGAGCGGTTATTCGAATCACAGCGGATCGAATTTCAAGATCTTCAATCACCTCTGGACAGGCTAGCTTCAGGAAGGCAGTCGCTAAATGCTTAAGAGGAATAGCGAACACCGGAAAACCGCAACCGTCTGTACCTATATGGATGTGTTCTCTTGGACACTCAGATAAGTAAGCGAGCGTGTCTACGATCTCGATTTGAGCCGGATGATCAGGTTCAAAGTAGCCTTCGGTCGGATATCCCATTGTTTTGCACAAAGCAAGAATGCCAAGATGCTTTCCAGAACAATTATGATAAATTGAACGTTTAGGCTTCTGCGCTCTAAGCATGGCTTCTGAAGCAGGCACACTTAAGGGGTACGTGGGGTGACATACAAGTGCTTCCTCTCCCACTCCAATCTTGGTAAGCATGGATTCCAAAGCTTCAACATGGAAGGTCTCCGCACGATGGGACCCGATCATAATAGCCGTTTCTTTATCCGAAAGCCCAAACTTTCTATCCGCGCCATGCTTAATGACAGGAATAGCTTGAAATGGTTTTCCGGATGACCTTAAATAGGTTAATGATTCTACATCTCCTACTGCGTACTTAACAGCACCCGAGATGGAGACTCCGCAAATATGCCCGCTATGCACGCATTCCAACGCACCTCCACGATACTCTTCAACTAATGTTTTATCCATTTCGTTTCCCCTCTTTTGCGTTTAATTTCATGGTCTAATGTTGTTATGAGGCCAATTATTCCACAGATGTTATTAACTGTCGAAATATAACAATGAAATGATAATATTTCCAGATAAAATTGACTGATAACACGGTATTTATCTTTTATTTATTCCAGTGATGTTAATAATTAAATATTAACAACTCGCCTATCTGTTGTCAAACATTTTTTGTATTTTTGTTAAGTAAACTAACAGGTAGCGCTTTCGTAGTGAAGTTTCACAGAATAAGAGACAAATTCAAAATCAGTTGATGTTAACTAAGTTGACTCTATCGATGATTCCTGCGGTTGGAATCCATAGTCTGTACGTACTATTGTGAAATTGATTTAAATCAACTAGGATTCTTGCTATATTAGAAGTAGAAATCCGGTGTAACCTTTTACCACCGTTTCAATTTTACTTCGAAGAGGATGAGAACATGCGGTGGATTCCCTTTATTGCATCTCTACCTATCATTTTCCTGCTAGGGGCTGACTCCCCTTCAGAAACACGCAATCCAGATATAGAATTACTGCAATTCCGTTCACAAATTACTTCAAACATGGAGCCTATTAACGCCTCTCTTCAGGGTGCAGACCAATTTGAGGTCGCTTGGAGATTGCAGGACTCTTCTCCTCAAAAGCTATTCATCGCTAATGACAGCACGGCCTATTACCAGTCCGATGGTCAGTGGAAATCTGTCATTCCAAGCGGAGAACGGCTGTCGGTTAAGCAAAGCGCCAAGCTCCCTGATGCCGTGAAACCACAGATTTCGCTGAATTTGAAAGTAACCGAGCGCAGCTTGACCCTGATCGAAGATCAAAAAGTACTATGGACCTACTCACTTCCTGAGACCAATCAGATTCGTCCAAGCTCTCTCCAATATGATGCTGTCGAGCATATATACTTTCAGGATAACAACGGCAGTTGGTATTCGCTTGACCGCAACGGGAAAGAGCGCTACAAGCTGCTTCTGCAGGCTCAGGACACCCAGCTTACATGCAAGGCGGCACCTTCAGGAGACGCTTTTTGTACATCACCAAGCCTCGGTATTCTTGCCGTTCGCGAAAAAATAAACGCCCCTCGCCTCATCATAGATGGCAAGGAGCGCTTTTTCCCACAACGTCCAGAGATTATTAACAATCGCACATTCGTTCCACTTCGTTCGATCTTCGAGGCTATGAATGCAAAGGTTGTCTGGAATCAGGAGACTCTAACTGTAACAGCAATAAAAGGAAATCGAACAATCAGCCTGACTCTGGATAGCGAGAAGGCTCTGTTAAACGGCAAGAAGATTCAACTGGATGCTCCTCCGGTCCTCTATCAGGGAAGCATGTACGTACCGCTGCGCTTCGTTGGAGAGGCGCTTGGCGCGACCGTGATATGGGAGGATGCGACTCGAACCATTCAGATTATTAGGTAACTACACATCCGTGGCAGAAGCCCTATAAAGTTATTGTGCATAGTCTCCTGTACGCAACTCTCCTATGGATTCGTCTGTATGACGAATACTCAATAGGTAGGGCTGTTCACTTATTTTACGTCTGGACAAAAAGAGAAGAACTGCCCCCACAGTGAGAGAGCCTGGCAGTTAAACCGGGTAGAGCTTTGCACCAGTCACAATACCCACCGAAATTCCCAGAACATGTATACGATTTCTAGCGGATCTTTCACTGCAGTTCGGAACCGTACGAAACGCTGCCAGTATCTGCATTGTAACGTCATTCTCTGTCTGATACTATTTCAAAGATAGATCATGAAGGAGGTATATCTCATGAATTTCCGTCTTCATCGTGTGCTTATTGCTTTTAGCCTTGTTCTGGGGATATTGTGCGTATTCGGCTACCGAAAACTTATGGCAACGGAAGTTATACACCGAGTATCTTACTTTCCTTCGGAAACGGATCAAGTTCTGAATAATCCCTTTATGGGGCTTGTTATAGATGCAAGAGATAATGAAGCCAAGCAGCCCTTTCGGCTAGCTTATGCAAATTTGACATGGGCTGATCTGGAACCGGAAAAAGGGAGGTATGCATTTGATGCGATTGAAAAAAAATTTCAATTTGCACTATGGAAGGAAAAGGGTGTATCCCTTATTCTCAGAGTGGTTCTCGATTACCCAAGTCATACACCGCATAAAGATATTCCGGACTGGTTATTTAAAGAAATCGGCGAAAAGGGGGTTCAGTACGATTCTGGCTATGGGAAGGGATTTAGCCCCGACTATAATAATCTTGCTCTGATCGAAAACCACGAACGTCTGATCCAAGCTTTAGGAAACCGCTATAACAACGATTCGCAAATTGCTTTTATCGAGCTGGGCAGCGTTGGACACTGGGGCGAGTGGCATACCAATAACGAAGGAAACACACCAATCGAATTTCCCAAAGAGGATGTTTCCGATCAATACGTCCAGCATTATTTGCATTATTTCGACCAAAAACGACTGATGATGAGAAGGCCTCATGAAATCGCATTGAAGCATGGGCTCGGGTTGTTTAATGATGCTTTTGGCTCACACAAGTCAACGATTGACGGGTTTCTGCAATGGTACACCTACGGATATAAGTCTTGGCTTACTCAAAATAATCAGCCAGCCATGCCGGATTTCTGGAAATTGGCGCCCGGCGGCGGAGAGTTTGCGTCTGGTGGAAATTACTTCAATGACGCTCGTATTGAGGAAACCCTGTTACAGTCGAAGCTGACGCATGTAAGCTGGCTCGGCCCCAGCGCTCCTTCTCAAGAGCCATTCGGCGGCAGCCTTCAGCCGAATATTGACCGATTTGTGAAAACCATTGGTTATCGGTTTGTCATTGCAAAGGAATCTCACGAAAGGGATATTCATACGGGAAACTCGCTGCATGTCAAACTTAACATGATCAACAGAGGAGTAGCCCCCTTTTACTTTGCTTGGCCCTTGGAGCTTTCCCTAACTGATGAACAGGGAGTCATCGTCTCCCAAATGCGGTCAACCATAGATATTCGCGAATGGCTTCCAGGAGAAAGGGATGTAACGGGCACATTGCCAATTCCTAAGAACCTTGCGCCTGGAAACTATAAGGTAAACGCTGCGATCCTCAACCCGCAAACTGGCAAACCAGAAGTAGACTTCGCTAACGACGGCAGGAGAAGTGATGGTCGTTATTCGCTTGGAAGTGTTAGGGTGCTTGATTAAATGTATTCATTGAAAATATTCGGCAAACTGTACGGGATCCTATATGCAAAAAATTTCATAAATGCGCAAAAAAGCGGCTGTACTGCCCTTGAACTAGAATAATTGTAAGGTTGGGTTTGACTGTTGCCATACGGCTGCTCCAACGCACCCTCAGGATTCACGCGTGTTGAATTCTCACCCCCAGACTCATTCAGGTTTTAATTCCGAAACTAATGGTTTATAGCGATATTCCCATAAAGGTCTTTCATTATGTAGTAAGATTTCTTTAATCTTTCATGATACTGAGGCTTATCCCAGTCTTCCCATTGATACCGATACATATCGGAGGAATGGATCTTTCTTTCTATTGCATTCGGATAAGTGGATGTGATCACAAGCCCTCCAGGACCCTCTTTTTGTTGTGCTCCATCCGTTTTATAGGTTACAATCGCCATCTTCATTTCTTTTATGGTTTCTGACGCTGACGGTCCTTTTTCCCAGATGTCCCCGGTAATCTCGTGTTTGCTTGGATCTCTAAAATTAAGTAATTGCCAAGGAATCCTCAATTCCAATACACGATCCTTAAAATTTAGAGCTACATCCGTTAACGAATTAAAGTTCGAATGATTCGGGTTTCCGTCCCCTGTTCTCAGCACCCCTGTTTCGTAGCTTTCCAATGGTAAATCAATCGTCCTCCCGTTTACATTGGGGATCGTCAAGGGTCTGTTTAGAACTAACTGCATCGTATGGAAAATGCCATTATCCTTATTCTTAGCATAGTCCAACTTAGGCATCATATTTAACGTATGTCCGTAGGTAAAATAATTCGTATCATAGTAGCTGTCTACCCAGATTCTTGATGATTTATCTCCCTTCAGGTCAATAACAAAGTCAATCCCCTCTTCAGTAGAGAGGTCGGAACCACCTGGAATCCGATGTTGGCCTTGATCAGGAATTGTATTGAGCAAGAGCATCGTATTCACTTTTGACCATTCTAACGGCTTGCCGTTGTCCATGTAATTCAAGCGAAAGTAAACATAGCTTTCATCACTAGTGACGAAAAATTGCTTCAAGCGTGCCTGCTCATCATCTTGATTACCTGA
Source organism: Paenibacillus phytorum (assembly GCF_013141715.1). Taxonomy (GTDB): domain Bacteria; phylum Bacillota; class Bacilli; order Paenibacillales; family NBRC-103111; genus Paenibacillus_E; species Paenibacillus_E phytorum. The sequence goes on from NZ_WHOA01000095.1 coordinate 94,995, forward strand.
GGTGCTTGTGGAGGAATCGGCCACTTTTATCGGATTGATTTTACGGAAATCCCAGTCGCTAGTCTCACCGTCCACATAAATCGGCTTATCAGCTGGGCCTGCATCAAAACTAAGCAGCCCGAAACGCTGCTCTCCGGTCTGTACATTGGACCAGAAAGGACGGCGGTCGCTATTATCCAGTTCCGTAGTATTCCAAGTTCGCTTAAACCATTCATCCTGCCAGCTAAAGAGAAGTCCCCCAGCCAAGCCTTCACGGGTCATATCCTCAAATAATTTCGCGTCAATATTCCCTTGTTCCGTCTCATCATGATTCCCTTGATTCCATCCACTTATATTTCGATGGGCCATCCCTCGGGAAGAAGGCACGCCAAATTCAGCAACCAGAACGGGAATTTGATGATTTTGTTTCAGGTCCTTTAAATATCCGGCGTAACTATTCTTCTCACCGCGAAAATCGATGTAATTTGTATATTTAGGTTCATAATTAAGAAAATCGGGGTAATAGGGATACACGTGATAGGATGCGAAATATCCCCCTTTATAACTCGGATTTTCTTTAATGAGATTCGGGTTTATGACAGCCATATCTTCTGTTTCCAAAGGTTCCGTGGGGTGTTTCATCAAATCGGTTGTTACCCAGTTAGTGAAGCTGATTGGTCTTTGCCACTGATAACGATCTGATTCATAGACGGCGATTGACTCCATTTTATCCGCGAGCCAGATCTCAAAAGGTTGTGCATTTTCTGTCCTAAAATATTTTCCGTTATAATTCTCCATGCCCTTATGCTTGTTGTTAGTGGAGTCGACTACTGTCGGGTCCCACTCAACACCCAAGATCCAGCCTACGACATAAGGGGAGACATCTGCTTTGTATGCACCGGCGGCATGCCCCGCCCTTTCAGGCAGATTGATTTGTCCATGAATGACATCCACTACATTCTGCATTTCTTTCTTAAAGTCATCCGCTGTATGACCGATAAATACATCCTTCGTCGCAACCATATCCTCTTCATCGACCCATATGCCATGAAACAAATAAATGGGATGGCTCGCTTTCGAATTGTACTCTAGCAAAGCCTCGTAAAATGCTGGTGGATGCAAGGTGTAAATCCTTATGGAATTTACATTCATATCCCCCATTTGTTTGAACCATCGCAAGTAATCAGCCTTGGCAATCCCCATTTCCCCAGGGAATAATCCCGGTTTGGTAGCCCCTAAATTCACACCTTTAATCAGCATATCCTGCCACTCGCCATTATGGTTAATCTGTATGTAGGAACCCCCGACTTTAGCGGGGACTTTAACTCCATCTATGGTTACTGGTGTTATCGTCGATACTGGCGGAACAGATGTTTCCGGTGTCATAGGCGCTGCATCTTTATCTCCTCGCTGCACAATATAAGCAAGAACCCCCAGCACAAGAACCAACAATATGACTACCAGTGCATTTCTTCCTTTAAACAACCCCATACCTAAACTTCCCCCTACTTTCTCTTTCGATCGTTCAACAAGCCCAGATATCTATGATGAAACGCCCTTTCGCTTCATCTCGCCCCAACTCTGTTTTTTCCCCATTATCGCTGACATGAGTGCTTTTACCCGCCAATATGTCATAATCGGCCGATACCAAAACGCCTCCGACAAAGCAAAGAAAAATAAGCGATTGAGTTCGGATACCCGCTTATGTTTTCCTAGCCTCCACTCCTCAAGAAGCACGGAGCCCATGGACAGGAATGACCCGTACATAACCATGAACAGAAGTAAAGCCAACGAATATTGAATATTGACTTCCCCCAAGATCCAACCGATTAATACGACAAGATAACCTATCATTTCAATGATAGGACCGAATAATTCTACAAAAAGGAAATACGGAATGGCGATTAATCCAATTCTCCCATATTTTGGATTGAAAGCCATTTTTCGGTGAGTCCACAAGCTTTCGAATAACCCCCGGTGCCACCTTACCCGCTGGTTTCTCAATATTTTTATTTCCTCAGGCGCTTCGGTATAACACACTGGATCCGCGACGTATTCAATTTTGGCTCCCCATTTATTCTCGATGTTCATTCTGTGAAGACGAACAACAAGCTCCATATCCTCGCCAATTGTTCCCAGCTTATAGCCGCCCGCTTGAATGACTCTTGCTGTTTTGAATACCCCGAATGCGCCGGAAATGATGAGAAGGAGATTATTTTTGCTCAATCCGATTCTCCCCATAAGGAAAGCGCGCATATATTCGATTGTTTGCATAATGACCCAAGGATTCCTGGACAGCCTTATTTCCTTCATCTGCCCATGAACGATTGTGCTTCCGTTCGCAATCAGCACATTGCCTCCCGCAGCGAGAATTTCCTGTTCGGTATTTTCTATGATCGGCTTCATAATCTTGAGGAAAGAATCCGGTTCCAATACGGTATCTCCGTCAATAGAAGCAAAATACGGATATTTAGAAAGATTAATACCCGCGTTCAACGCATCCGACTTTCCGCCATTCGCTTTGTCAACAAGCAATAATTGAGGATAAATTTCCGACTTATAGACCGCTTTGATCGGTTTGGTTTCGATTCCGTTGCGTTTTTGAAATACTTTATCTTTCAAGGGTACCATTTTAAACCGTTCAATCATTTTTTGCAGAGTTTGGTCCTTAGATCCATCATTGACCACAATGACCTCATATTCGGGATAGTCCAATCGTCCGCTTCCTGTGACTAGTGACAGCACAGTACCGATAATTCCCATCTCTTCATTGTAAGCCGGAACCAGAACTGATAAGGGGGGAGTGAACGCAGATTTTTTGACTTTCTTATAAGGCTCCACATTATGAAGGCCACGTTCTCGCTTTAACCGATCGAAAGCCAGAAAGAAAAGGATAAAATAAAACAAACAAACGAATACAAGATAAAAAAAGATCACTAGATTCACGATCTGGAAGAGAAAAACAGCAAGATCCCAATAATTATTCATAATCTATGCTCCTCTCTAACCATTCCTTAGCAATGTTTCTGGCATAACTGTCAGGGTGTGTCGTGGTAATAGAGAGAAGGATATCTCTTCCATTCTTGTATTTTCGAATGGCTTTAGCAGCCTCTGATCTTATGACATAGCTTCTATCGCTGATGAACTGCTCTAGGTACTGCAAAAAACGTTCTGTTTTGATATTCCCCATGAGCCTGACATACATCAGTTTTTCCCCCGTGTACTGCGGGCTCTGCCATTCTCCCCTTTGGGACTGCTCATCAATAATCTGCGTAATTACGTCAGGAGAGCTAATATAACCAAGGCTCGCAATTGTTTTGGTTGCCCGCACCCTCTTCTCCTGATCGGTTGCATTCAACAAGCTTTCCAACAATTCTTGAAGTTTCAACGAGCGGAAATTTTTATCTCTAAGTACATCTATCATACTTAACTGCCATTCATAAGGGAGATCATAAAAAATATCTACATAGCTCTCGAAATTATCTGTAGTAATAACCAGGCTAATCATCTCGTTTAACAGAAAAGGAGGAAGCCCCTTCGATTCCTTGAACAGGTCCTGAAGATGGACGTATCCGAAATCGGCCAAAAGGAGATAAATCTGATATCTCTCTTCCGATGAACACTTCTTGCTCTTGAGCAGCTTCAATAAGTCGTCCTGCATCCTATCAATCTTAAAAAGATCGATGAAATACAGCGTATTCATTCGGGTACTCCATTTGGAATGAAAAAGCCTTTTTCTGTACCACGGAACAAAATATTCCTCGACAAACGGTTTTACCGGATTAAAACTAGGCTCGATTTTGAAATTACTCAGATAATCGCCGAAAAAGTCTTCAAGGGCTTCAAACTGATAAAGTTCAATTGGGCGACACCGACGGCTTATTAAGGAATAATTCCTCTTCCCAGCGACAAAGTATTCTTGGAGCTCGTTCATGATCTGTTCCAGCCATGCCTTTTTCCGTTTCTGAAACAGGTTGGTCCTTATTTTTCTCAAAACCAAATATATATAAACAAAGCATAGCAGCAGAAAGAAAACGACCGTGAGTACCATGACAGTGAAGAGATTAATCATCGCGTCCCCCGGATTAATCGTCTTATTCGGGCGCGCAGCTCTTTAATGCTGAATGGCTTGACCATATAATCATTGGCGCCTCTTTGAATCGCCATTGAGATTTCCTCTTCGGAATCCCTGCTGGTTAACATCATGCACAAATACCTGCGTCGGTCGTATTGCGTGCGGATCTTCTGCAGAACCTCCAAACCATCCATCTTAGGCATGATTCTGTCAATAATGAGAAGAAATCGTTCATTCTGGCGATGCCAAGGGTCGTTGAAAAATTCCTCTCCGTCCGGATACGCTCTAATCTCTACCTCAAAATCTTGATCCGCGATATCCTCTAATTGATGCTTCAACATTTCACGAATTAACCTGTCGTCATCAATAATTCCGACTTTCAGCTTCCTCAATGTGATGGAGGTGAAAGTCGCCGTCCCGTCCATAACCCACGCTTTCCTGTCGGCAACAGCCTTATCCTTCGGAAAAGGCATCAGTGTTAAACATTGTTCTATGGTCTGTAAGGGATCCATAAAGTCCAACACCCTGGCCGAGAAGGTACCGCTGATCTCTCCTGCTGTTGTCTGGAAACGGAGCTGAGCAAATCTTTCGATCAACCGGTACATTAATTTCATGGCGTCTTCTTTGACTGTTTTCGGAAGAACGAGAACAAATCCTTCTCTATGAAATCGATATAAGGAATCCGCAGGTCGGATGCTATTTTGGATAAATTCCCCTAGTTCCTTCACCAACTGATGTCCTATAGCATAGCCATACGTTTCCTGAACGATAGGGAGATCATCCACCTGTACATAGACCATTGCGAACGGCTCATGGGAGCGTTTCAAATCATTAAGTTGATGCTCGACTTCTTGTTGAAGATTATTGTAATTATTTATTCCGGTCATCGGATCAATAAGAATCTGATCTAAGATTCGGTTTCGTTTCCTCAAGTTTCTGATCACCCTTGTGACTAATTCAACGGGTTCAACGCGGGAACCTATAACATCATCTGCCAAGGCCATACATGCGTAACGCAGCTTCAAATCTTCCTTATCCAAAGATATCAGGATCGGAACATGGTTATCTTGACACAGTTGAACGAATCCATTTAATACATGAACGCCATCATCTGCTATAAGGCTTGCGTTAATAATGACATAATCAGGGTATAACTGATAGAAGAGTTCCGCTGCTTTCGGCTGGTTATCCGATTCGAAAATAACCATCCCGTTTTCTTTCTCCAGATGTTCTTTGTAAAAGGAAAGAAATTCTGGGTCATCATTAAGAACTAGTAAAAGAGGCTGGTTTTCAAATGTTGAATGACTACGGTCTTTTGCTTCATAATTTAGGTTGACATCATTCATGTTTCATTGACTCCTTGACTGGCTCATAATTTTCTCCTAAATACGAAGTACTGTACGATAAATTTATGCCTACAAATTTGGAAAGCGGTAAATTTCTCCGACGCTGCTACTCGTTCACGGTCAACCCGAACGTAGTCCTTTAGAACTATTATAACCTATAGAAATGTCGAAAAATAGTGAATTTTGCATAAGTCTCGCAAAAAAATGACGTTAAAGAAATTTGCTGTGCTGCAAGTTCCTTCCACCAGTATGATTCGATTTTTCATAAAAAAAGCCTTCGGCTCAGGGAATCCATCCCTTTAGCCGAAGGCTTTCTTACTTTAACCCAGCACCACGCGGTCATCCGACAGCTTGTTGCCGCTGATGTGCTCGAACTCACCGAGCAGCTGCTCCACGGTGAGGTCCTTCTTCCGTTCCTCGCTCACATCAAGGATGATGCGGCCTTTATCCATCATGATCAGGCGGTTGCCGAGACGAATCGCCTGCTCCATGTTGTGCGTGACCATCAAGGTGGTCAGCTTCATTTCGCGCACGATGTCCTCGGTCAATCGTGTGATGAGCTCCGCACGCGAAGGGTCCAGCGCGGCGGTGTGCTCATCAAGCAGCAGAATCTGCGGCTTGGTGAACGTCGCCATCAGCAAGCTGAGGGCTTGACGCTCTCCGCCGGAGAGCAGGCCCACCTTCGCGCGCAGACGGCCCTCCAGGCCGATGCCGAGGCGCTGCAGCTGTTCCAGGAACAGCGCGCGCTTGCGCGCGGTGACGCCGAAGCTTAGCCCGCGCTTCTTGCCGCGGGCATACGCCATGGCGAGATTCTCCTCGATGGTCATTCGAGGAGCGGTCCCCGCCATGGGGTCTTGAAAGACGCGGCCAACCCAGCGGCTGCGCTCGTATTCCGGCAGGTGGTGGATGACCTCGCCGCCGATACGCACTTCGCCGGCATCCGGCGTCATGACGCCGGAGATGATGTTCATCAGCGTCGATTTACCGGCGCCGTTACTGCCGATGACCGTGACGAAGTCACCGGGCTTGAGGTTCAAGTTAATACCGATTAGCGCGATTTTTTCATCCGCTGAACCGGGGTTAAATAGCTTAGAAACGTTCGAGAGCTGAAGCATTAACGATCACCTCCCTTGTTCATTTTCACAGCAAGGGCGATGAGTTCAGCCGAACGCCTTTTCGCTGTTGCTTTTTGCTTAATAGCTCGCTGCACGGAAGGAAGAACGAGCGCGACAATAACGATAATCGCGGTAATAAGCTTCAAGTCTGATGCTTTTAGCCATTCGACTCGCAGGGCCAATGCGACAACTATACGGTACACGATGGAACCGAGTACAGCAGCCAATGTCGCTTGAAATACCGTCCGAGCACCAAAAATCGCTTCCCCAATAATAACGGAAGCCAGTCCAATGACGATCATCCCGATCCCCATCGAGATGTCAGCGAAGCCCGACTGCTGCGCGATGAGAGCTCCAGATAGTGCTACTAATCCGTTGGATAAGCTAACGCCTAAAATAGTGGTTCTGTCTGTGTTCGCTCCGAAGCTGCGAATCATTCGCGCATTATCACCCGTCGCTCGCAGAGCAAGTCCCAAATCCGTATGCAGGAACGCATCCAGCAGCAATTTGAACACGATGACAATAATAAGCACAACCGTAATCGGCGACATCGAAGTGAATATCGTATCGACATTGAGAAGTGAAATGTTAGGCTTGCCCATAATGCGCATATTAATGGAATACAAGGCAATCATCATAAGAATCCCTGATAAAAGCCCATTAATTTTACCCTTCGTATGGAGCAGTCCTGTACAAGCTCCAGCCACAAGCCCGGCTGCAAAAGCAGCCAAACAAGCTAGCAGCGGCGAATAGCCATTAGCAATCATGATAGCTGCAACAGCTCCGCCTGTTGTAAAACTCCCGTCTACCGTTAGATCTGGGAAATCGAGGATGCGGAACGTGATATAAACACCAAGCGCCATCAGCGCATAGAGAAGACCTAGCTCGACGGCACCATTCATTGAATCCATCATGTGAATAACCTCCTACTTTGAAAAAAAGGGGTGAACGAAAGCGACGTTCACCCCTTTTGTGTCTTAATCCTTACTGAATGATGTTTTTCTCTTTATCTTTTACTGCATTTTTCATAGCGTCTGTAACATCAATTCCTTGAGCTTTTGCTGCCTTCAGGTTTAAGATCAGATCCATTTTTTCAGGAACAGTCACTTTCATGTCTGCTGGTTTTTTACCATTCTTGAGAATGTCGACAGCCATTTGGCCAACTTGGTAGCCATGGTCATAATATTTGAAGCCTACTGTTGCAAAAGCACCCTTTTCCACCGTATCGCGGTCACTGGAGAAGAAAGGAATGTGTTTATCATTTGCAATTTGAATGATTCCATCCACACCGCTAACGACCGTGTTATCAAGCGTAATCAAGAAAGCATCCGCGCGCCCAACGAGGGATTGTGCAGCTTGTTTTACTTCAGACGTATTGGTAACTGGCGCTTTAATGAGCTTAATGCCGTGTTTCGTTAAGGTTTGTTCTGCATTTTTGGCCATGATAACAGCGTTAGGCTCACCTTCGTTAATAACAAGACCAACTGTTTTCACTTTAGGCATGTTCGCAGCAACGAAATCCATTAATTGCGCTACGGCCATTGGGTTCGTGTCTGAAGCTCCGGAAACATTACCGCCCGGCTTATCCACATTGCTAACAATTTTAGCTGCAAGCGGGTCTGTAACAGCTGCGAATAGAATTGGAGATTTCTTCACTTGCTGTACCAGAGCTTGTGCGGATGGTGTTGCGATACCAAGTACCAAATCGTAGTCGGCGGAAGCAATTTTTTGAGCAATGGATAAGTTATTCGGTTGATCGCCTTGCGCATTGTTGAAATCAACTTTCAAGTTGGTACCTTCCACGATACCGCCATCTTTAAGCGCTGCAAGGAAACCTTGACGTGTTGCATCCAGAGACGGATGTTCGACAATTTGTGAAATCGCGACTTTATAAGACTTTTGCGCGGCTGCCGTTGCTGCCGGAGTTGCTGAAGCCGCAGCGCTTGCTGCTGGAGCCGGAGCTGCCTTCTGCCCACAACCTGCTACGACCATAAGAGCTGCTGATAATACGAATGATACGAGTGCTTTCTTTTTCAACATAATTACCCCTCTCTAAGTTCCCATTTATCGCTTGGACTCATTGCTCACTCACCACTTTAACGCTTTCGCGGGACAAAGTTTGAGGATAGGAAATACCCAAGACTCCATATTAATTAACCATAGTTTAAAGCGCTTACGGGTTTCCGTCAATTGTTTTATCCGTATCAATATGTTTTCTGCCAACATCTGGAGTAGATTGCTCAGGACTGCTGTGGAGAATAAAAGTCACGAAGCAATTCATCCATCACCCGATTCGTTCGCGCCGCAGTCCGACCGGTACTAGGGCTTTTACCAATACCCCGCAGCTCGTCAACCACCGATTGAATAAGAGGCTGCTGCACATGAGCAGGATACGGAATGGCATACTCCTCGATCTGACCATCTGCCATCTCCAAGCGAATATCATCGCTAAACGTTGAAAACGCGATTTTACCAAGACTCCCCGTAATTTCAGTTACGTCACTGCGCTTGAATGCATTGAAACTCCAAATCCCAGCACCCATAACACCAGACTCAAATGCATAGGTCGTTGTTACGATATCTTCGACTTGATACTGCCCCGACTGATTTCTGGCAAAACCCTTCACTTCGCCAATTGGGCCAAGTAAATAATCAAGAACATCAAGCGTATGACTCGCCAAATCAACGAACAAACCGCCTCCGGAAAGCTCCGGCCGTATCCGCCACGGCTGCTCCTGTCCATCATCTTCCCTCATGGTTTGGAGGAAAGTCGTCTGCACAAATCGGACCTCACCAATGATACCGCTGTCAATCAATCTCTTAATCTCAACAAATTTCGGCAAGCCTCTGCGATAATAGGCCACGAATAAAGGCACCTTTGCTTCTTCACAGGCAGCTATCATTTCCAAACATTCCGCATGATTCCTCGCCATCGGCTTTTCCACATAGACAGGCTTCCCCGCCCGTGCTGCCAGCAGCGCATATTCTCGATGAAAACCTGGAGGTGTAGCGACATAGATCGCATTGACATCCGGATCATTGACCAGCGCTTCCGCATCATCGTACCATGCAGCAACTCCGTGCCTTTTGGCATAATCCTCAGCCAGCGCTCCATTTCTTCGCATCACAGCGACAAGTTCGGAACCCTCCGCCTTTTGTAAGGCAGGCCCGCTCTTGACCTCAGTCACATCCCCACAACCAATAATACCCCATCGTACCTTATCCATCTATCCAAACCTCCCAACAGGTCACAGAGAAAACAAGATTTTATCCTACATATTCGACATGAGATCGCCTCCTCCTTGTGGCCTTTTCTTATAAATGCAGCTGGCAGCGTCATTGGTCTAATCAATTTATGAAAAATTGGCACTTCTTCTATGCCACCTGAATGGCTATAATTTAATGAAAAACTAATTAGGAAGGTGAATAGATGTACATTCCATCCCACTTTGAAATAAAAGATGACTTGATTAGCTACGATATTATCGAGCAAAATGGCTTTGCCACACTGATTTCTCAGCATCAAGGCGGTCCATTCGCAACACACATCCCCTTATCATTGGATAAAAATAAAGAATACTTATTTGGACATTTTGCACGCCCTAATCCGCAATGGAAGGATATCGAAAAGCAGGAGGTCTTAGCGATTTTCCATGGTCCGCATTGCTATATCTCTCCCTCTTGGTATGAAACACCCACTACAGTTCCCACTTGGAATTATGTAGCTGTTCATGTATATGGCCAGGTCGAGCTTATAGACGACGTTCAAGAAGTGATGAATTCGTTAACTGATTTGGTTTTGAAATATGAAGAACCGGGCAGTTCCTATCAATTAGACCAAGTAGATGCTAGTTACATTGCGGGTTTGAGCAAAGGTATTCAAGGGTTTAGAATCAAAATTACTCGCATCGAAGGTAAGGCAAAATTGAGTCAAAACCATCCAGCAGAACGACAAGAGCTTGTTATTCAGCGGTTAGAAAATAGGACTGGGGAAGATGAACGTAAGATTGCCTCTCTTATGAGAGATAATCTATCTTAGAGCTTGACCTTCTCTCCTTTTATCGTGAACAGATGAATAAATCAGGACTCCTTACTCTCAGTGTATTGGTGTTGTAGAAAATACAACAATTGCTGCCCATATCCCGCCTCTCTCGCTTCAATGTTGTAAAATCCACAACAATTAGGACCCCGTACAGGCGTTTTTGCCACAAATAGGTCAGATCTGTTGTACAAACTGCAACAACAGCTTGCAAAATAGCCATTGAGGGTGGGAATTATTGTAGAAAATACAACACTAGCTACATCCAAGCTAGCTACAC
>NZ_WHOA01000096.1 GCF_013141715.1 Paenibacillus phytorum
ATTTTCTGTAACCCACCGGTCTACTTCCTGAAAGCCGCTCATGACGTACTCTTTCTCACAATAGAGTGTATCGTCCAAATCAAAAACGATGGCTTGCTTCATGTAAGATCGTCCTGCTCGATAAAAAAGGCATCATCATAACGCAGCATGAGAAGTCCGTCCTGCCAATCATCCATATTCGTCCAATCCAAGGGCATCTTAATAAGCCATTGAATAATGGTTTTTGGATATTTAGCGCCGGCAGCCAAGGAAAGAGGCACTCCTCCTCCAAATCGCGGGTTTATTTCAATAAAAACGATTTGGTCCTCTTTTGTTACAAAGCACTGCAAAGTAATGCATCCAATTGCGCCAGGCAGAGCTTCCGCTACCTTCTTCGCAGCAGCCATAATGGCTCTATTTTTAACGGTAATCCCTTTACTTATTTCACCTGCCCTTACTTCCATACGTAAACGAGGAACGGCCGCACATGCTTTTCCTTGAAAATCCATTAAGACGTCCACTGAATATTCTTGTCCTATAATGTATTCCTGCACGATAGGTTCAGGTATATACTTCAAAAAAAATCTCAATTCTTCAGCGTTATTAATTTTCGTTACCCCGACACTGCTGCTTCCGTTAGCCGGTTTTAACAAAACAGGATAGTCTGTTTCAGGATCTGACAACATCTTTTCGGCATTTAATGTATCGGGAGTGTTCACTTGAATGTTCTCAAAAAAAGAAGCTGTTTTTCTTTTATCGCAACAAATCCGATTTACCTCAGAAGAACTGACGAGCACACAAGTTCCAATATGTTCAAATTGTGAACGATGATCGGCAAGTATTTGCAATTCGGTATCTATTAAGGGGATTAAAAGCTTGATGTCATAATTATTGCAAATTTCCAGCAGCTTTGAAATGTAATGATCATCAGTTACACGAGGAAGCAGCTCATGGATATCTCCAACCCTTGCTGCAGGAGCGTTACTTTGCATATCAGCAGTAACAATCTTCCCTTCCAGACCCAATTCTTTCAACGCTTCTCTAAAATATCTGATTAACGATACTCTCCGACCGACGCTGGTAAAAAGAATATTGAAAGTTGTCATCGGGTTTTCCCCGTAAATTTCCAAAGTTCATCTACAAATTCTCTTACTCTTATACTAGTAGTGTGGCGGGATTGAACCAACGCGTAGCCCTTTCGTCTAATTTCATTTCTCTCATCTCTATGCCTTAAATAATATTTGGCCTTCGCCAAAAAATTGTGTTTATCGATTTTTACGAAGGTTTCTTTATGGATGAAGCCCAAATCTCTAAGTTCGGAAAAATCGGAAGTCAACAGCAGCGTTCCGCATGCTGGGACTTCAAAGTATTTTCCCACGGCAAAATTATAGATAGATCCGCAAGTGAGGAATATCTTTGCCCGGCTAATTTCCATCGCATAGTTTTCATCCAGAAACTTGGTTTTGCTATCTCTTTTGGAAAACCATTTATAGCCCGGATGTCCATGCGAGACAAACCCGTCTATTCCTTTCATCTTTTTATAAATTTTTGAGCGGAGCGGGTATGCTCCATTGATTTTCCCCATCATTAAATAATTAATTCTTCTTTTTAATCCATATTTGTGGAATACCGGTTCATAAGCATGATTCGGCAGCCATCTAAATCGGTCATGAAACTCAGGAAAATAGGTTAAAAAACTTTCGCGGTAGTGGGCCAATACCAAGTCCAAGCTATTCTCTTTCACAAAGTTTTTGAAATCATCCCTGACTCTGTAGACATCGTGAAATAGTACCCCTTTTGGAATGTTTACTTCATTCAATCCGCGGGGAAGCCCGTAGACACCCCTAATGGATTCGAAATCATCCAGGTAGATAAAATCCGGAACAAAATCCAACTGACTTAGAATGTCCGGCAAATATCCGCCTAATTTTCCGACGGTATACTCCCCCTTTACAAAACGGACGTGGACATCAGGTAGCTTTTCTAGCTCCAGCTTAAAATAATGATCGGGTTTGTAGGTAAAAGAAGACCAATCGATTGTAAAATATAAGATGTTTAATTTATTCATGAACGACCCCCTCCTCCTGAAATCCCGGAATAATTTGGCCGATAGCGGAACGTATTTCATCTGCTATGACAAACGTTATCTTTTGAGAAACCATCTCTTCCAATTTCAGCAAAGTTTCATGCAAGTGCTCCTCAGGGAGTGCTGCAGGTTCACATACATAGATGGAATCATGCTTTACAGTTATTCTTTTTTCCTCCGCAGTAAACATCTCTTCAACTAGCTTTTCGCCGGGACGTATGCCGGTTAAAACAATCTTAATGTCTTTATTCGGTTCCAAACCTGACAAACGAATTACGTTGTGAGCCAAATCCAAAATTTTCACCGGTTTCCCCATATCCAGTATGAAAGTTTCCCCACCCTTGGCCATTACACCCGATTGAAAAACCAGTTGTACGGCTTCCGGAATTGTCATGAAATAGCGGACCATATCCGGATGGGTGACCGTTATAGGTTGACCGGCTTTAATTTGCTGTAAAAACAAGGGTATGACACTCCCTCGGCTGCCGATAACATTTCCAAACCGAACGATAAGAAATTTCGTATCTTTGAATTTCCCCATGCTTTGCAGCATTAACTCTGCCAGTCGTTTGCTTGCTCCCATTATGCTCGACGGGTTCACCGCTTTATCCGAGGAAATATACACAAAACTTTCTGCCCTATAAGCAAGCGCATATTCGGCAACGTTTCGGGTTCCGAAAACATTATTTTTTATCGCTTCGGAAGGATTCAACTCCATTAACGGCACATGCTTATGAGCTGCCGCATGAAAAATAATTTGAGGCCGATAATAGGCGAATACATCTTCCAGTCTTTTCTTGTCTTGAATATCAGCGATGACCGGTACAATAGAGATATGAGGATATTTGACTTTAATTTCATTTTCAATAGTAAAAATGCTATTTTCGCCACGGCCGAGTAATATTAACTTTTCAGGATTGAAATTAGGAATTTGCCTGCAAAGTTCAGAGCCAATTGAACCTCCGGCACCAGTTACTAGAATCACCTTGCCCTTTACAAATTCAGCAATTTCATTTAAGTTAATATTCACCGGCTTTCTACCTAATATTTCCTCCATATTTATTTCCTGGAATCCGGCCTGTTTAATACCCTCTCGTAGGATGTCGTTTCTCTTACGATTCAAGATCCCACCCCCTAAATGAATTTAGTGCTTCTTGCTCCTGCCGTACATCGCTTTCTTCATACATGCAATCACCCGTTCCTGATCTTCTTCCGAAAGATTGGAACCCGAAGGCAAACATAATCCCTCTTTAAACAATTGATCGGAATTGCTCTTATCCCGATCATGTGGAAAGTAATTGCAGTTTTTAAAAAGTGGCTGCAAATGCATAGGTTTCCAAACATGGCGTGCCTCTATGTTTTCTTCAGCTAATGCTTCTATCAACTCCGTTGGGGATACGCCGGTACGCTCAGGATTAACCGTCAGTGCTGTAAGCCAACGGGTAGACTGACTGCCCGCTTGTTCAGGCATAAACTTGATGCCGTCTAAGATTGAAAGTGCTGAATAATAACGCTGGAAGATTGACCTTCGGGCAGATATTCGTTGATCCAAAACTCTTAATTGTCCTCTCCCGATCGCCGCCAATACGTTACTCATCCGGTAATTATATCCAATCTCGCTATGCTGATAATACGGGGTTGGACCACGAGATTGGGTAGCCCAGAAACGCATCTTCTCAAAGGCATCCCTATCATCGGAAACAAGCATGCCACCGCCTGAGGTGGTTATGATCTTATTGCCGTTAAAAGAAAAGACCCCCATTTTCCCGAACGTTCCGCTAGCTTTTCCATGATACGTGGCCCCGATCGATTCTGCTGCATCTTCAACAATCGGAACGCCGTATCGATCGCAAATCTTCGATAATGCAAACATCTCTGCGCTCTGTCCGAACAAATTAACGACGATAACCGCCTTAGGCAGCTTTCCAATCGTTTCATAATAAGTAAATGCTTGTTCTAAAGCCGATGGCGACATATTCCACGATTC
>NZ_WHOA01000097.1 GCF_013141715.1 Paenibacillus phytorum
ATTTTGTGTGTTAAGTTCAATCGTGCTTCCATTTCTTCAAGCACCCTCTTCATTATTTTTGGGAAACGGCACTTTTAATTGCATTCACGTCACTGCTGAGATCCTCCAGTGACCGTTGCTGTTTTTACAGATAAGGCTAAATAACTCATTTTCGAGCATCTCCTTAATACAAATTTCGTTCATTCCTATTTTAATTTACCACCCAATTCTTTTATTATCTGTAACCCAGATTACAATTGGCCAACAAAATCGCGGCTATTCAAAACTTACTGTCAAATATTCACTCATTGAAAACGCTTCGATGACGAGTCGCGTTCATTATGTCAGAAACGCCTTAACAGAGGTTCAAAAAATGTGATGAATATTGAAGTGATTGTTAACTCGTTTTTATCATGAAGAGACCATTTGCCTCCACCGTTTCCACGATGCTGTAAATGATCGCTCTTGCCTTGGCTCCGCGCGGCGTGTTGCTAAACTTTCTTCCAATCACAGTCGACTTAATCAAGCGTTCGCTTCGATTATTCTAACGTTGTGCATGAAAAAAAGCGGAGCAAGGATTCATCTCCCCTACGCCGGTACACATGCCACCATATTATATTTATTTGACCCACTTCACAACATCATCAAACGGTCTACGTGTTTTCGGTCCCGGCTCTTTTTTGCGATAACCGAAGGCAATCATGACCGAGATGGTAAAGTGTCCGTCTTCCAGCAGCCCTTCCTCGTCTAACAGCTGGTTCATTTTCTCAATGTCAAAGCCTTCGATCGGACATGAGTCAATGCAGATTTGCGCCGCAGCCGTCATCATGTTCGCAAGCGGTATATACGTCTGCTTGACGGCCCAATCGGTAAGAAAGCGTTCATGATCCAGGAGCTTGAAATCATGTCTCTGGAACTCTTCAAGTATTTCAAGCCGCCTTGTTAGGTATTCCTTCGGAACGTCTCTGACCTGCTGCTCCTTCAGGTAGGCGGAGTCATATCTTATATCCAGTGGGGTCCGGGCCAGAATAATGACGAAATGACTGGCCTCCGGCAGTTTGCTGGCCGCTCCATACGAAGAGTTTTTTATTTTGTTCCGAAGCTGTTCGTTTTGAACAACAACAAATCTCCACGGCTCAGTGCTAAACGAGCTGGGCGAGAGCCGGCCCGTTTCCAAAATAAATTCAAAGTCGTCGTCGGAGATGGTTTTGCTAGGATCGAATTCTTTGGTTGCATGCCGAAAACGATGAACTTCCAAAATTTCTTCCTTGGTCATTGTCATGATATATTCTCTCCTTCTTAACTTACATTTAATATAGAACCCCCGTTGCCAGGTAGACACGCTGAGAATCCAAAAAAGCGTCGGCATCTTTCACTTAACGCCTCGACGGCTTCACAGAGCAACTGCGGATCAAAGTCCTCATGTAGCGTGATGCGGGCGTACCAACATGAATGAAGCGAAGCGTAGGTGCGGGTAGGAACGGATTCAGATACGGACACACACTCTGGTCTGCAACGTTTGCATGCACGATACCCATAATCTTTTGCTTCCTCCAAACGATAAAATATTCGGACATTTTTTTACGGCGTTCTCAATCAAATTCTGCAGTATACGCTTCAAGTGTCTCGTGGGCATAAGAACCCTTAGGGATCGTTCCGGAGCAAGCACCCGAAGCTGTAGCAACTTGGGTTCAACTGCGGCGAAAATCGCGGAAGCAGCTCGATCAGACATGTCAGTTCTTATCATAATCGATTATTCTGCTCACAAATGAATGATGCAAAAAACGTTACAGCTTTTTTAGCTCTCGCAAAATTTCCTCCGGGCTTTGACGCTTGATTATAATTCTCAAAAAAATCGGAGTTATGTAATGTAGTTTACAATTCTCCATTTTTATTTTTGAAATTGTGTAAAACGGCAGAACTATGTAAAGTAGATTACTGACACCGATTCGGCCGGCATGTTAATCTGCAAGAATCAGGCAGCCTGCCATGGACAATGGGTTATCAATTAACCACATCTTTTTTCCTGGCGGGAGAAAATTCTATAATTAAAAAATAAGAATGCAAACGTGAAAGGAGAATACGGATCTAGATACTCGTTTTAGGAGGAACAGCGTTTTTGGGTCGCCGGATGGTTCGTCTATTGCTCGTGGAAGCTCATGATATGACCATTGCATCTAGAGGTCAGACTCGATGACTTTGGCGATGCCGTGACCCGAATAAAAAGCGGACCGGACGAATTTAGGATCGGTACGTATTGATCATAACTACATAACCAATTGACGTCTGTAAACTATATTACAGAATCATTATTTTATAATTGCTACATTGTTACGATGAAAGACTAAAAAAAGGTGTGAAACCAACATTGAAGAAGGATTGGAATTGGAAGTTCAGGCCATAAACTCAAACAATTCGTACGCATCTGCCGTGTTTGGAAAATTCTTAGAAGACTTTCGTAACAAAGGTGTAGGCAAGGGACTAAACATCTGGAATGTGTCACCGGATTTCACATTGGAAAACGCGACTGGAAAATGGATCACGTTATCAGAGGAATTGATTAAAGGTCCTATCATTTTCATTTTCCACAGAGGAGAATGGTGTCCATTTTGTAATTTGCAATTAAAAGCCTATGAACGCTTCATGACTGATATTAAGTCAGCGGGTGCCCAACTTATAACTATCAGTCCTCAGACGCCAGATAATTCTTTATCGCTAAAAGAAAAGCAAGGACTGAGTTATATTGTGGTAAGTGAAAGTGATCGCCAAAATAAAGTGGCTGAAATGTATAACTTGAAATATACACTCCCCGATTTCATGCAAGGCATTTTAAGCATGTTACCGAATATAAATGGAGATGATTCGTTTGAACTGCCTGTCCCTGCGACTTATGTCATCGATCAGAACAACCGAATCAATGCCTGAGTTTTCAGATATTAATCACAGAACGAGAATGGAACCGTCAGAAGTTTTGGAAATCGTGACGTCACTATAATTGAGAAGCCTAGGATGCATTGACATAATGAGCCTTATAGAGCATGATGAATGGACAAAAAATTCTATAAGATTGAGATACCTTTTCCCTGAAATGGAGGATTGTTACATGAAGGAATGCCAAATGAATAAATTATGGTATTTATCTCAAATCAGCATTTTTGAAGAAATGACCAGTGAAGAAATGAAGGAAATTGATTTACTAAATACCATTCGCCATTTCAATTGGGTACCGAAAGACGCATTGGTTCAAACACCTGATACCATTCTCAAAAGTCTTTCTTTCGTCAAAGAAGGCAAGCTTAAAGTATACAAATTAAATGACAGTGGGAAACAGTTCACTCTAGGTATATTGACTCATGGGAACATGTTTGGGGAAATCAATTCCTTCTCGTGTGGTACTAAAAATGTTTACATTGAAGCCATGGAACCAACACTGGTTTGCTCAATATCCGAAGCGCAATTCGACCGGCTTATGATAAGCAGACCGAGGCTGGCGTTGAAATTTCTAAAAGCGGTCAGTGAACGGTTGAAGGAAAGAGAAGAACAGTTAGAACAAATTGCATTTAACGGTCTACGCGAACGGGTGATTCATCTGTTGACGATGCTTAGTTCAAAATTTGGTATCATCGTAGATGGTTATGCTTTAATCGATCTCCCTCTTACGCACCAAGAGATAGCCAACATGCTTGGTGTAACTCGGGAAGCCGTCAGTGGAGTCATGAGTGGGCTTGTGAAGGATGGAGTTATCAAAACGTCTCGTAAGTCTGTTCAGGTAGATGTCGCGATGCTGATACCCGGCGATACCTGAACCAGCATCTCTTGCACGGCATTCACCCAGCCCAGACTTGCATCGAGTTGAACCGGCGCAGTCGGCATGTTCATTGACACGCTCATTCCCCGCCAATCATTGTGCAGTGTGAAGAAATTGGGCAGCAGGCTTGATCTTGATAAGAAAAATGACACCATATTGATGTCTAAATCTGATCTTTTATCGATATTTGCCTGTAAATCAATTTTGAATCTTTCAATATCTAACGCACCTCAATTGTAAGTTGATGATTCAACAGACTACGGCATCCAATCGTGTGTCGGCTGCCGTACTTCTCAGGAACGGAAAGGCATAGACACACTTCAAACGATAATAGACGGTGCATCATGGCGAATGTGGTCTTAATACGGATAATCGTGATGGATTAAAAACTAGAAGAATTTTCATTTCGTCAGGATACTTTTGCTCCAATGTGGATTGATGATGTTATTGATAATTACATTTCAGAGGTCAAGATAAAACAATGGCGATCAGAAATGCAATTAACGATTATTTACAGTAACAATGCTATGAATCTATTTTTAAATTCGTCTAACTACAATTTTACGTAATTATAAAAGAAAAAGATGGGCGTCACACCAAAGCCGCTTCTTCTTTCCCCCCAACCCCACTTAAGTTTTGTATTTAACAACCGGAAGCTATTTTAGAGGGTTACGTTGTAATTAAAATAAAAATGCCGGGCAACTTTAAGGTGAAGACCAAATCCGCCGAGAGACGTTGCTGGCCTTTCGTATATTCTGATCTATGGTAATTCGGTGCTCGGTTGAAACAAACGAAAATTGTACGTCCATCGCAACTCGCCATGACATTCAAGTAAAAATACTGAGTCGGCATCGCCACTCCAGCTTCTACTTCAAAAGCCAGAGGGCGATGCCTCCTCTCTATTTTTTATTCAAGATACCAAAATAGGCTTTGGTGATCGAATTTACTCGTTTGTAGATTGCCTGGTTACTCCTAAGCCTTCCAAGTGATATTCCCCAATCACATCAGAAGCTTCGCCCAACTACGGAATA
Organism: Paenibacillus phytorum; assembly: GCF_013141715.1. Taxonomy (GTDB): domain Bacteria; phylum Bacillota; class Bacilli; order Paenibacillales; family NBRC-103111; genus Paenibacillus_E; species Paenibacillus_E phytorum. The sequence goes on from NZ_WHOA01000097.1 coordinate 4,819, forward strand.
ACACCACCCATTCTTTTGTCATATCAGCACGACGCTTGATCCGTACCAGCTCTCCAAGAGAAAAGGCAGGTAACCTGGCAATATTAATCGTCATACTAACACCTTTCTACTTGCTCTATCGAAGTCACGGACTTGATTTGCAGTCAAAAAAGTTGGCTTCATTTGCCGCCATAACGATCCGCTAAGGCAATCGATTTCTTCACTTTCACATCATCATCGGAAAATAATTGATTCCTTATATTCTTCTTCTCCACTTCATCACCATCTGCGATCAATAAATCAAATACGGTATCAACCTGATAATATGAATTACTGGCCTTGTAAGACGATACTTGTTGTTGTTGTTGTTGGTGGACTAAGTTACGGAAAAAATATCCTCCATTCCCTCCTGCACCAAGTTGTCTGATCACAAAGTTTACGTACTTTTTTCTGTACGCAACCGGACTTCCTGCCAATCTGCGAAGCAGCGTCAATTGGCCGATATGGCTGGTCGCGTCCGCTAACGGTCCCTGAACAAGCTTTTCGACAATGCTTTGCTCCGGTATAAATTGCAAGATGGCTTGATCCAATTGTTCGACTATTTTATAAAATCGCTCCGCTTCTTCATACCAGCCTTTAGATTCAAGCCGTACGCGCGGCGAACCGGCAATCGCTGAACAGCAGTTTTGTAACAATTGCGATATGTGACATACAATTTCGATCGCCGTCCTGACGCCGGAACCGGCATCAAATGAAGCAAAATCGCTCGCTGTTCCGGAAATGGCAACCGTGAATCGGAACTTCATAACAGCCAGCCAATGACGAAGTAATTTTTCGGCGTTTGTGAGCGAATCACTTCACAGAAAAACTTCGAGTCAGAGGCCTACAGCATTAAAACCGACCTCCCCACCGAAGAAATGAACCTTCTCAAGCAGAAGCTCAATTCAATTTCTTCCAGGATAACAAGTTTCTCCAGTGCTGAATATTGTCGTCTAGGCAAAATAAAGCTCCCCATTCAGTAGCAGGTTTTTATATTTCACCTGTTTACCTTAAGAGGAGCATATCAGTCTCGGCGATCTGCTCCTGTTTAAACCTAATGTTTGCATTAACACTAGGATGACCCCAAAAACATACGGTGCTATGACGGCTCTTCCCTTCCGGCATTTAATCTCATCAAATCGGGCCCCCGAAA
>NZ_WHOA01000098.1 GCF_013141715.1 Paenibacillus phytorum
ATTTTTTTTCGTACTCAGTGGGATACTTTTTTCTATAAGGCTATGTTTTAGAATAGTGTTGAAAATATATGATTATCTTTATAGTTTTTTCTTACATTTTACAATTATAAAATTTACTGGAGGCTTATTTTTCATATTCTTACTTGGCTCGTCAATTTCTGAAAACTCTACCAGTCCATATTTTTCAAATTCTTGTTTTATGGAGTCAGAATCATAAAAAAACATTTTTACGCCTTCCATTATCTCGAAATAGTCTTTATCCAATTGTTTGCCCTTTCCAAACATTGGGGCTTTTTTTGAAACAGTTGTAAAAATCATATATCCATTTGGCTTTAACTGATTATAGCAATCTTTAATAAACTTATCTCTCTCACGATTATTCAATAAGTGAATAAGTGCATAGCAAAATATACCGTCATAGAGTTTGTTATCAAAAGGCATGTCAGTTACTGAACCATGAAAAATACTAATATCAAGCCCGTTTTGCCTCGCCAAATCAATCGCTGTTTTTGAAATCTCAATACCTGTTACATTTATTCCATTGTCAATAAAAACCTTTGCATTTCTGCCATATCCAATACCTGGTACCAGTATGTCCTTAACATTCCTTTCAAGGAAAAAGTCCTTTGTCACGATTGCGGAGTCTGTAGGTTCAAATCCCCACATCGTTTGTTTTTCTATAAAACTTGATTCCCAGAATTCCGTCATATCTCTATCTCTCCTTTATGTCTTTTTATAATTGGGATGCTATCTTGCTTCCCCAATTCAGTTCTTCTATATTACATTCGGGCGACTAAAACCTAATTTTTTTATCAGAAAACGTATAATCATGGATATTGACAAGAATACTTCCTGCTGAGGCTTCTCGTAACCACTGCGGATTGATTGTTTAACATACCGATTGGTTTTATTTCAGCTGCCATTATTTTACCTCCTGTCGCATTTTTACGATACTTCTCTTTCCTCATGTTGTAATATTTCATATTGGAACGATTATATTGACCATTAAATTTAATAAAGAAAGGTTTGAGATTATGAGCAACATGTTATCCATTGACAAACAAAGAGGAATTGTTGCAGCAGCAGATACTGTTTGGAATGTCTTAACTGACCCTGATTTTATTAAACAATGGCTGGGAGTCACAATCAAGACTGATTGGAAGATTGGCCATCCGATTTCCTTTTCATTCAGTTGGGATGGCAAAGTTTTCGAAGATAAAGGACATCTATTGGAGTTGGAAGCTCCCAAAGTTTTCTCGTATGACTACTGGAGTGGTCTCTCCGGCACAGATGACACCCCTGAAAACTATTCAATCATCAAATTTACGTTATTAAACCAAGATAACATAACAATAATAAAATTAAAACACAGTAACTTTTGTACTTGGACTATGTACGAACATTCAGATAAGAACTGGGAAGAAACATTGGACAGTATAAAGAAAATTGCTGAAAGAGCATCTTTAATCAACTGACCCGCACTTGATCTTGAACTATCATGCCCGATAGCTTAACGAGGCTACCGATCATTCTCGCGGCAGCCTCGTTGTTGTTTTAATAAGCTTTCGTTATCGTTAGTTTAGCAACCAGCCCAAACTTGTACTTCTATGTACCTTTCCGATCCATTATTACCCTGAGGATTCCATTCTTGAGGTAATCCAAACTCATTTATTACCTGGTAAATCTCATTTAACGTATATACCTGACCTCGGTACTTCTTCCCATCCTGGTATAAGAATTTCATTCCTCAATTATATTCACTAATTTCAATATTCTGCCCATTTTTAGCGGTAGATTCAGACGCCATGCTCGTCGCTAACGCTCCTGCGAGCGGACTGAAGCCCTGACCTAAATAGTTTCCAGCGATGTGCTCTACCGCAGTAGTTAGTTGCACTGCCCAAATCCCTAGTTCAAATAAATGATACAGCTTTCTTAATATACTCGTAGAGCTCGCCATCAATTCCATGTTGTACTGCGTCTTCTGGATTCTCACTATAATACTGTTCTGCCGATTGTATAAACTCAGCATCTGCAGGAGCAAAGGAGTCTACTTCTTGCTTCCAACGTTCCGCTAAAGAAGCGACTTCAGGATCATCCGGAAGTTTGCCCATATTTTTATATTTACGGAATTCAGCAATGAGTCGCTTCCCTTCTGCAAAACTTTTCTCCAGCTCATTCTCGCCTAATGATTTGAACAGATTTTTTATTTCTTCTGCTTGCCCCGGCTTAAAATGTGGGCTCTGAATGATCCTCATCATTTGCATTGCCATCATAAACCGTTCGCTTGATACCGATTGCCCTGAATCTAACAGTTCAAATATATCATGCAAACGAACACGTAACTCTACCAGTATGCTTATTTGCTCGTTTAATCGGGAAAGCTGCATCTTCAGCATATCTGTTAGATTATAATCAGGGTTATTAATCATTACTTTGACTTCCTCTAGAGCAAACCCCAGCTGCTTAAGCGATATAATTTGATGCAACCTAGTAACATCAGCATCTGTATATAGGCGGTGCCCGGATTCGGTAACCCGGGATGGTGAGAACAATCCGATCTGATCATAATGATGCAGGCTTCGTATGGTTAGACCTGTTCGTTTTGCGATTTCTCCTATCTTCCAACTCCGATTCTCCATACAGATCCCTCCAATAACTTTAACTGCGTTGTATCCATGTACGCATTATTCTTAATAAAATTCATCAGGTTCAGAATAACAAGAATAACCATAAAGGCAGATCTTATAACAATCTTTGGATAGCACGTAAAAAAAACGCCTTGAACCTGACGTTACGTCAGGATTTATACTATAAAGTACCCTAGTAAAAACATCAACATAAGAAATCATGGAGAGGATTTTGATTCAAATGGATAATTACTTAATTAAAACATTAGCCTATAATAAACAAGCCCGCATCCTATTTGTGGAAAATACTGATCTGATCAGAGCTGTTTGCAATCATGATCAGATGAATAAACTCCTTAAAACCGCACTTGGCAAAACCGTATCCGTCGCAAGTATGCTAACAGGAATTCTAAAGGGCACTCAACGGATTAGTCTAAAAGTAAAAGCTAGCAATCATAATTATAAAATCTTTGCAGATGTCGATTCTATGGGAAACGTACGCGGTTATATTAGTGATGAATTATTAAACGCGCCTTCAGACTATTTGAACAATTTATCGATCGAACAGTTGATAGGTGCTAGAGGATGTATTCAGGTCACGACCGATATAGGAATGAACAACGTATTTACAGGTATCACAGATATGCCATACGGGAATATTGTTGATGATATGTCACATTATTTTAAACAAAGCGAACAGACTCCTTCATGGTTTTCAGTACACATAGTTTTCAATGAAAAAAACGAGATTGTGTTAAGCAGGGGAGTTATGGCCCAACTGCTTCCGGGCGCTCCGGTTCGTCTTATTCATAGAATAAGAAACGTAATATCAGATCATCAATCGTACTTGATAGATCCAGAAAACAGCAAGACTTTTAAAGAACTTCCTTACTCGATATTTGAAGACATCTACACTGTAGGCATTGAGCCCGTACGTTTGTTTTGTGGATGCTCTAAAGAGATCCTATATCCCATGCTATATGCCTTGGACAAGGAAGAACTGGCGAATGCCTATGAAAATAACAGTCTATTGGAGATTGTGTGCAATGTATGTGGAAAAAAACATACCTTTGATTCAAGTGATATTGCGAGCCTTATTTAAACAACGGTCAGCATTTAAGTGAACGTAGCCTGCTTGGGCTGCGTTTTGCGTTTTCAAGAGATATCGCTCATCCCCCCCCCCGTCCATCTCCTCTTAATGACAGAGATTTCTAGGGTAATCTGTAATTTTTTCTCAACGTGTGCATTATTCCACTAAACTGCCCGTTCGTAAATGAAAAAGCAGGTCGCCACGGCGACCTGCTTAAGTTGTTCCATGTATCTATCGTTTCTTGAAGCCATAGAACGGGACCATTCCCCTCCCATTTATGGAGTGATGACTTGAACTTGTATACGTTAATAAAAATTAAAACGTATTATATACATTTTGACATTCTTTCGCGGTTGGCTCATAAAAACAGTGCTTCTTGTATCGTCCTGCATGTGGCTGATTATACCAGGTCGGCGGACATGGCGCGGGATTTTCGAACGTTCCCGGTCGAAAATACCAGAGGGAAAATTTGCCCGGCCAAAGCCGCTCCCCATTCACAGCCCGCCGCGCCAGACGGCGTTCTCTCTCTCTTGCGTTTTGATAATACATGCCATGTTGCAGCGCTTCGAATGCATGCGGCTGGTTGATCATTTGGGGAATTGTCCGAAGTCCTTTAAAATCGGAGCAATTCGCTCGTATTCGGTTAATGCCAACATTTCCAACAAGCAGCATACCCGTTTCGCCTTCGCCCACAGCTTCGGCTCGAAGCAACCTTGCCAACATATCAATATCCTGTTCCCTGGCTTTTACAACTGCCAACGTCTCACCTCTTTAGACATATCATATTGTATGTGAAGCGGATGTGTTACTCTGGCATTTTGTTGTGACTTGTCGGAAGTGATCATTCTCCCTATTTGGCCATAGAATTGCTGCAACAACTTTTCGGAAATTGTCTATAAATGAATAGTTTAGTTTGCCCACTCCTGACAGCCTAACCAACTTCATTTCCTGTGGTTCCTTTATAATGATGAGTATGTGGATGCATGCCGCTTATAGTTGTAAATCCTTCAAAATAATGAACATGCCCTCCAGTGGGAAGATCGATTGCCGGGCCTGTTGCTCCTTCAATAATATGAGTGTGACCGTCATTCATGGAAGTAACAGTATGATAACGATGAAAGTGAGGGACGCCTGTCGGAGCTGGTTCAGTAAGGCCAACGTATTCGTGTACATGCCCATCGTTTAATGAAGTAATTCCTGAAAACATATGCCGATGCAAATATGGCCTGCCATCCCAAGAAGTAATATACAATCCATGCGAATGATCTGATAATGAGTCGTTTGAGTGAAATACAAAACCTGTTACAGGTATCTTTTCCATGTCTTAACTCCTTTATCTCAGTTTACTCAAACTATGAATGTTTAAAGGAATTTGACCTAGGTATCCACACAAGTGATGAAGTATTCTCAGAAAAAGTGGTTTTATTTTATAGTGATTTTTTCAAACCTCCATGCCTACTTCAATCCCCAAACGATTTTGGTTCTATACGACTATTAAAAGCAAAGATCGTTTTCATTACTTCATGAATTTCTACATAAGACGTGCACCTGCAAATGTTGGACTCAAGCCATAACTGAACCATTTCCTCGTTTGCATTTGGATGTAAATTCGCCAATCCATGACAGTTCATAATAAACCCGGGAGTGCAGTATCCGCATTGGAACGCCTGCTTTTGAACAAAGGCCTGTTGTACAGGAGAATGTTTCAATCCCTCAATCGTTGTTATATGCTGCCCTTCCGCTTCCACTGCGAGTATGAGGCAGGCTTTCATTGGGAGATCGTTAATCAATATTGTACAAGCGCCACAATCGCCATTGTCACAACCGGGTTTACTCCCTGTCAAACCGAGACCTTCTCGAAGCACATACAGCAGAGTATCTGCACCTCGTGCCTGTATAGTCTTTCTTTCTCCGTTAATTTGAAATTTCACTGGATACACACTGTTTTCCTGTAGTGACATACTTTACCTCCCTTCTAATTTTTTTACTGTTTCGAATAACGTATTCTTGAGTACAAACGTTCGATAATCGGCAGAGCCTTCCGTATTATTTAAAACCGGAGCCGGAAGGTTCCAGATTATTTGATCAATTCTCTCTGCTAAGGACAATCTTGAGTTGTTTAATATTTGTTCGATTTCATTAGATCGAAAAGGGAATGCGCAAACGCCGCTAAATGCTATGCGAATCTGTTTTTCCTTTTTTAACGCAGCCACGGTAACGAGAGGATAGCCTACATTACCAATTTGCCTTTTTTTGAAATGAATATATGGCAAAGATAAGTATTCACGATCTGTAATAGTTTGTAATAGAAATTCATTCTTCTCCAATCTCATTCGTTGTATAAAAGCATGATGAATATGAATCTCTTTTATCCCTTGTGGTCCTGCTATGACCATTCTACTATCTGCCAACAGCAGCGGGAGGACAGCCTCCCGATAATAGATTTCACCGCAAATGTTCCCTCCGAGCGTAATTTTATTCCGTGCCGTTTGATCCGCGACTCCCTGGGCAGCTGCTTTGAGTAGCGGGAACAGATTCGATGCGGATAAACTCGATAACGAGACACAAGATCCGATGACCAGACCATCTTTTTGTAATTCAGAAACGTTACTCTCTGGTATAGCCTTCAAATCGACAACTGCTCTTGGGTGAATGAAATTTCTACGGGCAAATGTAATAATTTCAGTTCCACCTGAAAAAAACAGAGGATTTTTCCCCTGCGTTTGCAGATACTGAAATAATTCCACGGCCTTTTGAACTGAAGTAGGTTTATAATATTCAAAATCAAAAGGAATCATGGACCGTCCTCCAGATCACTTCAGGCGTTAGAGGTAATTGATTAAGTCCTACGCCGATGGCAATCGACAAGCTGTTCGCCAATGCGGCAGGCATTCCAATCACACCATGTTCGCCGATTCCACGCAATCCGTAAGGCGCTTCTAAATGAGGAGTCTCGACAAAATCAACAAAGTACTCCGGCTGCTCTCCATAGCGAATCAACTTGTATGTCCGTAGCTGCGGATTTAATATGCTCCCACTATCATTACTAAGAAATACTTCCCGACTGGCTAGACTCAAGCCTATACTCATACCGCCGGTGATTTGGCTCCGGGCAAATTCTGGATTGATCACCTTACCAGCGTCGATGACAGTTGCCGCATTCATGATTTTATAGGTATACTCTCTCGTGTCCAATTCTACTTCAACTGCCTGCGCGCCTACCGTCCACTCAGGACCGGGGTTTCCTTTACCCGTATCCGGATCCAGTAACGTTAAATTTCGCATGGTGTAACTCCCGCGTCCGATTACCTGTCCACCTATCGTGTGGCCATCAGGGAATTTATATCCATTGGCGATTTTCTCAACTTCTATCCCGATGTCGGAACCATTTTTGAAGAATACTCTTCCCTTACCAACATCCAACTCGTCCGGAGAGCATTCTAGTACTTGAGATGCTATATCTTTTAGCTGTATGATGGCATCCTCAGCTGCTGCAAGAACGGCATTCCCAACTAAGAATGTGCTTCTACTTGCCACAGTTTTCCAATGTTGGGGATCAAATTCGGTATCCACACTCATGGAAATATGTATCATCTGATCATCCATGCGCAACCGTTCAGCTAATATTTGAGTAAGTGCTGTCCTCGTACCTTGACCGAATTCTACGGCTCCACATAACAGATTGATACTTCCGTCGGGATTAAACATAACAATAGCCCCTGCCCCAGCATCTGTCGGCGTACTTGAATTTTTCCAAAAACAGCTCACTCCTTTCGCCTTAATGAAGTGACCTTCTTGCTTTATTATGGGCGAGTTATCCCAAAGGATTAACGTTTTCAATTTTGCAATGCACATGGGCAAATTGCCCACGTTACTTCTGTCCAGAATGGTTTGTGTCGGCGTGGTATCCCCTATTCCGATAGCGTTTATGAAACGAAACTCTAAAGGATCCATATCCATTCGTTCCGCCAATAAATCCATGCATCTTTCCATCGCGAATGTTAGCTCCGGATGACCGAATCCGCGAAATGACGTAGCATATGGATGGTTTGTATACATACATAAAGAGTCGCAATGAACATTATCAATCCTATAGGGCCCCGTACAATCGCTGGCTCCCGCTTTACTCATCACTGCTCCCCGATCCGAATAGGCTCCACTATCATATAAATATAGTATTTCCGCTGCCATAAGTTTCCCTTCGTGCGTACAACCAAGTCTAATTTTAGCGTCTAGTCCAATATGAACGGGGGAGGAAATCATATCCTGTTCTCTGGAATTGACGAGTTTAACGGTTTTTCCTCCAACAGCACTGGAAGCCAAATAGGCGAGAAATTCCAACTGAATGGCGGCTTTTCCACCAAACGATCCTCCGACCAAAGGTGTATGAACGATAACTTTTTGAAGAGGAATGTGAAAAGAATGACTGATTGTTCTTCGGATGACATAGGGGGATTGTGATGCGGAAGAAATAATCACTTTTCCCTCAGGTGAAATTTCCGCAGTACAGCATCGTGTTTCCATAGCTGCATGGTCTGACTGTGGTAAGGTAACGTGAACATCCATGATATGATCACTATGGTTCCAACCTTCCTCCATATTCCCTTTACGTATTTTAGTTCGGTTAGCAATATTTGTTCCAGGCTCCGGGTAGACCTCTTCTTGGCGTTTGTAAGTGGCAAGATGCTCATGAAGGAGAGGAGCACCTTGTTGATAGGCTTCCATTGGGGAGTGGAGGACAGGTAAAAGTTCATAATTCACTTTGATTAGTAATGCTGCCATCTCAGCAGCGTATTCTTGTTCCGCGACGACAATTGCAACGGGTTCACCATAATATCTGACTTTATCAATTGCAATGGGGGGGCGGTCTTCTAAAGGTGAACCCGTTAGAATTGGATGATCTTTGCCTATAATGACTGCTTTCACACCTGGAACTTTTCTGGCCTCCGACGAATCAATGGATATGATTTTTGCATGGGCGTGAGGACTGACCGCTAATTTGGCGTGTAGTAATCCAATTTTCGAAAAGTCATCCGCATATTTGGCTGTTCCGGTTACCTTTTCCCAAGATTCCTTCCTAATCGTGCTTTTTCCAATTGATCGTTCGTTCATAGTCCCCTCCTCTAACTAATGAATATTTCACATTTTCTCCTATAGTCCATATATATTACAGATCTATTGACCATATTAATCCAGCCATAAATAAAAGACCTTATCAATCCTGTTACTGATCCTGTTCGCTCCACTTGCGTTTCAAAAAAATAATAAGCCAGATATTCCTTTGTGTAAGGAATATCTGGCCTTTAACGGGAGCTTTTCGTTAAACGTATTTCATTTTTTGCATATGTTTATCCTTCAGTCACTAATTGCTGAACTTTTGGAAATCTTGAATAATCTGGTTAGCATTATTATACAAAGCAAGAGGGTACTGATATTTCTCAAGAGTGAAAGGTGTTTTGATAATAGGGACAGGAGTACAAGAAGTGAGGTTGGAATTGGTTATGTTATCGAGATGTGAATTCCATTCTTTCACATGTAAGGCAATGGTGTATAAATGGTCCGCCCAAATCTTTTGATCCTCTGTAATCCAGTGCTCACTTTCGGACCAGTCAGTAAAAATCCGTATCATATCTGAGAGATTGGCAAAGCCCAGACGGAGTTGTAGCAAATGCTGAGTTTGCCGCTTTAAAGTATCACGTTTTACTGAAGCGAAAAGATTATAACAAAGACTTTGATTCGCCTTATCCATCTCGGTCGTAGCTTGATGCAGTTCTTGGAATAACTGTTGAATTTCTTTTTTCATGTCCCGTGATTCCGTCGAGGAGCAACCGGCTTCAACCCATTGAGCAGTCTTGAAAAAACACGTAGTTAAATGGTCCGCAAATTTGCTCATATGGCTTTTAACTTTATTAACGGAATCGGGTGGGAATAGTAGTATGTGGATTAGCAAAGCAACTGCAGCTCCGATAACAGTATCACGAATGCGATCAAAAGGATAAGTAGGCATCTTATTTTGAAAGTACATGACTAACAAAATGCTAAGAGCAACTTGACTCATCACGACATTATCTAACCTTAATAACTTGACAATTATGGATCCCAGTATGATCATCAGTCCAATATTCAAGCCAGTTAACCCCATATATGGAGCTAATGAGGCAGTGAAAGCAACGCCGACAATCGTACCTAGGATGCGCTGCCAAGCAAATTTGATGGATTGGCTAACCGTTGTCTGAATGCATAATATTACTGTAAGCGGGGCTAGGTATGGATGATTCGATCCAGCCCATCTAGCTAATTCCCATGAGAGTGCCGCTGCTAAAGCGGTTTTCCATACAAATCCTGTATCGCTAATAATAGATTTTATTTGAACGTTCATTTCAATTAAACCCATCTTTTAATTTAGTTTTTCCATTAACATTATCTGAACGTATACAAAAAGGACGGCTAAACCGACCTCGCCCTCAACAATTCAAACTGTTTTGCTTTCTCTTTAATGTATTCCGCAGTTCTCAGAGCAAGAGACATCACCGTATTCGTAGGATTCCCGGCGCCCGAAGTTACAAAAATACTCGCATCGCATATAAATAGGTTAGGAATGTCATGGGTTTGTCCAAAAGAATTGACCACTGAAGATTTCGGGTCATTCCCCATACGGCAGCCCCCCATCATATGAGCGGTGTCAGGAACGACGTATTCGACTTTCCCACCCGCCGCCTCGAGTATTGTACTCATATTACAGACCGCATGTTCAATGAGTTTCTGATCGTTATCACCATAACTGAATGTTACTTTTGCGCGCGGCAAACCGTACTCATCTTTTTCATCCACTAGCGTGACCCGGTTCATTGGACTCGGTAGTACTTCGCCTACCAAAGTAATTCTCCCGTAATAATTATAATTCAATAACGTCTCCCTGAGACGCTCCCCCCATACGGGTCCACCTTCCATTTGTGAAATGGCTTTGGAAAACTCGACCGGCCTCGATCCATGAGAATGAAGGGTATAACCACGAGTAAAGTTGTTTTTGGGATTAGTACGGTAAAAATCTTGAGTTGTAGCTAACACGGGTGTACCCTTATACATTCTGATTTCATCCTCAAATCTGGCATAGACGTCTTGAGAGCTGTGAACCATGATAGATTTCCCAACCCAACCGCTACTATTGGCTAGCCCATCCGGATACTGAGCATTTGCAGAGTTAAGAAGCAATCGGGGCGTTTCTACAACAAAGGCAGACAAAATCACGATTTTAGCTTTTTGCTCATAAGTTGTTCCCTCATGTACGAAGGCGACTCCTTTCGCTACCCCATCTTTTCCCATTAACACCTGCGTCACCATGCAATCGGCCAACACTTCTGCTCCAGCTTTGATTGCTTTAGGAATATGAACGATGAGTGTGCTGAATTTAGCGTCAGGCATACATCCTTGATTGCAGAAGCCTCGATTGATGCATGGAGGACGGCCTTCAAACGGTGCAGAAAGTATAGCAAGTGGTGCTACAGCAGAGCGGATCCCAAGCTTCTCACAACCGTTCATAAACATATAAGCGTTCGGACTTAGAGGCTCCCTTCCCCCATGGAAAATGCTTAGGCCCAGATACGGCAATTTCCTTTTCGGTTCTGGCATAGTAAGGCTCTAGATCCTCATAGCTTATCGGCCAATCATCCGCAACACCATCCATTGTCTTCGCTTTAAAATCTGCATCATGAAATCGTAAAAACACAGCCGTAAAGTGCACCGTCCCTCCGCCGATACCCCGACCGGAATTGTTGTGCCCCATCGTTAAAGGGTTATTTCCATCCACGATTCGAGTATCCTGCCATCCTAAGTTTTGCATAGACAGCTCATCACTTGCTAAATCTTTTTGAGTATCACGAAATGGACCCGCATCCAGGACGACCACACTCATTCCGGCTTCGCTCAATTCTTTGGCGAGCACGCCTCCGGCTGCCCCTGCCCCAACAATAACTATATCTACTTCTTCATTCATATATTTTCGTTTCATCATTGTTCCGGTTTCGCCTCCCATGGATCCAATTGTCCCAAATTAGTGCGTAAGTGTGATTGCACCCCCTGTTCGATTGCCTGAAGTCCTGACCTAATAGCTCTGGGGCCTCAGAGACGCCGGCTTTTCAACGCTCACCAAAAGTGAACTGATTCGTCTAACCATTTCAGCCTCGATGGCCGTAAGAAAATGAAAGCTTTTGTTCGATTTCAAACGGGAAGTTACAATCGTTTGGGTATGGTCATCCCACTCATCCAACTCATTCATGACATCGTAAAAGAGGTAGTAGCTTTGCTTTAGCATAGAATCACCTCACCTCCCAATACATTGCTATCAACCCGAGAACACTCATAGCGGAGAACAATAAAGGAAGCATAATTGGCGGGCCGATGAGAAAGTTGCGTAACGCCCATCCCCCAACCCGAACCCCTACTCCCCGAAAATGGAAATAGAAACCAACCAAGCCAAATAATACGCCCAACCACATTAGAACCAAAAACAAACTATGCAGCCAATCAGCATTATACCAGGTCAAAATCATGCCCGTTATAAAAAAAATGGGAGCTGAAATGACGGGCACCCACATTGATTTATGGTGAAAATTTTGCCGATAATGAAACATCGTCACTTGGATACCGAGAGCTAAAAATGCCAAACTGACGAACAGAATGAGAGTCCGATCAATGGACCATATGTGCCAATTCATGCTATACCTCGTTTCATAAACAATATATTCGCAACTAATTATTTCCTGCTTCTCGAAAAATTATTACATATATTAACAAAGGCTGTGTCTCTACGGACGTAACTTTAATTTATTGTATAATTATCCCTTTTTTAATAAATCATACTTGTACAACACATCATAATTTGAAAGGGTATAACTCCTTGCTGATTCGTAAAATCGAAACATTTCCACTCTTCTATCTTCTTCCCAAGCCATATGGGGATGCCAACGGTTTGAAAACGTATCGTACTTGTTATCTGATCCGGATAACGACTGACATAGGTGTCGAAGGTTGGGGAGAATGCGTTGATTGGCTGCCAACCTTACATAAAGGCTTTCAAGAACGAATAATTCCCTATCTGATCGGTAAGTCAGTAGCTGATAGGATTACCTTGGTCCGGACATTGAAAAAATGGCATTCTCGTTCGGCTGCTGCTGTTAGTATGGCATTAACAGAGATTATGGCCAAAACGTGCAGTTTATCTGTGTGTGACCTTTGGGGAGGCAAGTTTCGAGAGAAAGTGCCTATATATGCTTCGTTTCAGTCCTATTCAGAAGATGCAAATTGGCAAAAGCATTCCCTGAGAGCTATTGAGCAAGCAATCATTCAAGGATTTGACAAGATTAAGGTAAAGATAGGTGGAAAATCAATCCTCGAAGACCAACAGCATATCGAGATGGTTCAGACATTGTTACAAGGAAAGATCGATTTGGCGTTGGACGCCAATCAAAGCTATGACGTAACTGCTGCTTTACGCTGGCAGTCTCTGCTCGATACTTGGCCTAATCTTCTATGGTTTGAAGAGCCGCTGGAGATCGGACGCATTGCTGAATACGTATTGCTAAGAAAGCGTTTGTCTGCTCCGCTGGCCGGCGGTGAGAATATCGAAAAAGCAGCAGATTTTGTCCCTATTTTTCTCCAACAAGCTCTGGATTTTATCACTCCAGATCCTCTGCATGTGACTGGCATTGACGGTTACAGGGAAACATTAAGCCTTGCTAGAAGTTTTGGAATCCGCGTAACACCACATTCATATGATGGTGCATTATCTCGCCTATATGCCATTTTCGCTCATTCTTGTTTGGAGCCTTGGGGCAAGATGGAAAAAGACTCAATCGAACCTTTAGAATGGGACGTAATGGATAATCCTTTTGCAAAATTAATTCCAATTCAACCATCAAATAGTGAAATCTCTGTACCTTGTGGGAGTGGAATTGGGCTCGATATTGACATTGAGATGCTAGCTTTCTATCAATGGGACGGAAATAGTTATGGATAAATTCAAAAACAATTTGTGAGGAGAATAACGGATGCCAACAAAGTTATCGACGAGCCCTTCTACCCTTACAGTTGCAGAGGCGATTTTGGAACAACTTCGTCTATGGAATGTCAAACGGAATTATGGCGTAGTTGGGGATGCTGTTTCCTCCGCAGCTTCAAACTCGCTGTCCCTATAGGTATAAAACACAACCCACGGGTTCTCCTCTGGATCGGTCACCCAAATTTTATCCTGAACAGTATTGCAACAGGACGTGTTCATTTCATCGAAAGAACTGGTTTTGCTTAGTACTCGCCATGTTGACGCCTCATTTTGGGAAATGAAAAAGAGCCCTGCATAGTGGGCTCTCCTACATTTTGCTATAATAGATTTGCATACTCACCTTTGGTGGAAAATAGGCTCTTCGGAAAGGAATGTGAATACTTTCCAATCACTATTTGCGTTTGGAGGGTTTTGACATGTTCAGTACAATGGCGGCCCATTTGTTGCCTTTGATCCGCTTTTTCTTCATGCTACCTGGTGCACGACTACCAGAGTCGCTGCAATCAAAGTAATCACAAAGGCCGGTATCGCACTTCCAACAGGATGCTTGACTCTGAAATGTGAAAGGCATGCCACCAGCATCGTAATGCCAATCCAAATGCCAGCCCATACGGCTGCTACCGGATTCCAGTATCCGATAACAAGTCCGACTGCCCCAGCTAGTTGAACGAGCCCAGTAACAACTCGAAACCATTGCGGCAGTTTAATCGACTCGAACATTTCAACAAAATTTTTCGCACCAGCCAGCTTGCTTCCGCCGCCAAAGGCCATGGAGACGAGCAGAAAACTTTGTAAAATAACGAATATGATATTCATAAGGCTCTCCTTCCATTTACAACTAGGCCAATACCTTTTCAAGCTCGCCGCACCATTTACCCCAGCCATACCTAGCGCCTTCGAGACCTTGAGCATTGGCGAATCCGGTTTGTTCGAGATGAAGGTTAACCTTTCCGTCCCCTAAATCCTGCAGCGTCCAGGTGACCGTGTGATTCTCCCCTCCGCTGGCCCAAGTATAGGACACCCGGTTTGGTGCGTCCACGATAAGCACTTCGCCGTCAATAATGCCATCCCAATATTCGGACGGCTGAGTGCGAAACTGAAAACGGTGTCCTACGACGGGCTCAAAATCATTATCCATCGCCTGACCATTGTGGATGTTGACCACCCACTTGGCAAGCTTGCTTGAATCGGTTAAGGCGGACCAAAGCTTCTCGATCGATGTCGTGTACTGAAAATCCAAGGATAATACTAAACTCATTCTTCTTCCTCCTCTAATAGTTGGTGCAAGCGCAACATATTCGTACTCCAGAACTTGCCGTAGAAAGCCACCCAATCTTGAATTTCTCTGAGTGGAGAGGCGTTTAGCCTAAATCGCGTTTCTCTGCCGACTTTTCGGTCAAGTACCAGTCCGGCTTCTTTAAGGATTGTCAAATGCTTGGATACCGCTGTACGGCCCATTTGAAACTGTGCCGTTAATTCATGAAGCGGTATCTCCTCTGCCTCTGCTAACAGACGAATTAGTCGTCGCCTAGTCGGATCTGCAATCGCGTCAAAAACATCCCGCAATTGGTTGTTCTCGCTCATAACGCCCCCTCCTAAAAATCTTATTTTCTGCATTATAAATCAATTGATGTACGAAGGGACCGCCGTTTATTTCATCACCTCCTCATAATTGTTTCAAGTGAAACTTATTCAGGTTCCAAACTTTCCAAATGGCTAACTCCTAATTGGACACCATTTAGTGACACTTTTATTATAGGTCACCATTTGGTGTCGTGTCAACTATTGATTTTATGCCATTTGGCTCCTTGATTACATGTTAAAAAGCCTCAGTGCGATAATGCCCGAGGCAAGCTTCTTCACTATCGTTCCTCGTTAGCGACATAACAAAAATCTTTAAAATGGAAAATTAGTTAAAGGTTTATTTGTTTCAATCTGGATCTAAATGTTCTTCTAATATAACGAATATTTTTCCGTCATTGACTACAACCATATTTGCCCAATCTGCTGAAACAATACCGACAAATAAAGTAGAAGAAATTAAAAAAGAAAAAAATAAGCTTATTTTAAGTCGCATTTCACCCTCCCACAATTCTGCCCGTTGAGAAGGCTACCTTTCTACGCTGTCGGCAGCCTTCATTTGATCTTATTGAACTAAAGTTCTCCATCAGCTCATTATCGTTTTCCGTTCCGGTTTCGTTTTAATATCATTAATAACGTAATAATTACAAACTAAACAACCCTATCGCCTTGATCTGTCCGATGGTTCCGATGCTAATCAAGTCTTCCAAATCTTCACCTGGTTTGTCGATTTTTTTAGAAATAGACGTACGCTTGCGTATGGTCAAATAAGTATGCTCGATCCCAGAAGTATCTTTGATCCTTGTTATTTTTTGATGCCCGTCCAAGTTTTCCATTTAGATCCATTAATGCAGACTCAATTAATTCGGATCTTACGGGTCCCCATGCCTCTTGTTTTTTTCGAACATAGTTCAAGCTCTCAACCAAGGTCAAACCTTTTATTCGCTGAAAAGGAGCAGCCCACAAAACCGTATCACACTTCATGCTTTTACAAGGGATCGCAAATTCTCTTAACCCACATGCTCCCGTCTTTGTAGAGATAGCAATTAGCCCACAGACATAATCTGTGCTGTGTTCAATTAAGAGCTTTTTTGAAAGCTCACTGTCAAATCGAAAACATTCTATTTGGGTAATCTTACAATGCTGCAAACTTTCAAACGAAAGACCTATAACCGAATTATGGTTTAAAATCTCTTTGGCTGGCAGATTGTCAGGTATCGTGATCGCCATCATGTCCCTCCTATTACACTAGTTTAGTTTGTTAATGCAAACAAAAATGACCTTCCCTGGAATTAGAGAAAGGTCATAAAAATTCAAAGTCATATCCTCACTCTTATCTCCCAGATTCGCTTAAGTACAGCGTCTCCGCAAGAATTAGCACCGTGCATTCCTTGTTTAACAAAGGTTTGTCGGTTGCCGGGTTTCATCGGGCTAGTCCCTCCACCTGCTCTTGATAAGAAAATTCAGCATATTCAATTATTTCAATAATACTATAAAGTTCTCTGATGTCAAGGGATTTAACACTCCCTGATCAATCAGCAATAAATGATAAATCTTATGTGATTTTCGCCTCATCTTTGATGTTTAAAACTCTCGTTCTTCGTAGCGTAACGCTGCTGCATAGCTGCTACCCCAGTCTTTTTTCTGGTTTAAGCCATGAAACGTCATATCCCGACTTACTTATAATATCGAGTACGTCTTGGAATTCTATAATGTTTTCACCAGTCCAGCCATTTTCACATATAAGTATTCCTTTTCACCTACAATAATTTTTCTTGTCTTTTTCTTCATAATCTGAACACCTATTGAATTTGTTTTAGTTTTTCATACATAATTTATTCAAGATAATCACTACAGTATCCTGCTCGTTAGCACAATGACCTGGTCACAATCCGGTTGGGTGGTGCGGATATCTCCGACTGAATCTGCTTCCTGCTCAGATGGAAGTGCCATTATAAATACTTACAAAATCTGATATAGTCTTAATAGATAGCATAAACCTTAAGGGAAAACCTCCAATTAGAAGGAAGTGTTAAACAATGAATGTAGAAATGGTTATGCAGGAGCTTGAAGCTCTCGGCAAGGAACGAACCAAGAAAATGTACGTATCCAATGGCGCGCACGAACCGCTTTTTGGCGTGGCTACAGGCGGTATGAAGCCCATCGCCAAGAAAATTAAAATAAATCAACCTTTGGCTGAGCAGCTTTACACCACAGGGAACTACGACGCAATGTACTTTGCCGGCATAATTGCTGACCCAAATGCAATGACTGAAGCGGATTTTGAGCGTTGGATGGATGCGGCTTATTTTTATATGCTGTCCGATTATGTTGTAGCAGTAACCTTGGCAGAAGCAGATATTGCTCAAGAAGTTGCCGATAAATGGATCGCAAGCGGCGAAGAACTAAGAATGTCAGCGGGCTGGAGTTGTTACTGCTGGCTTTTGGGTAATCGCCCGGACGGTGAATTTTCCGAAAGCAAAATTGCCAATATGCTTGAAACTGTGAGAAATACGATTCACGATTCTCCCGAAAGAACTAAAATCGCTATGAATAATTTTATTTACACAGTGGGGGTATCCTATTTGCCGCTCCATGATAAGGCGGTCAAGACCGCAAAGGCAGTAGGCCTAGTAGAAGTCAAACGGGACAAGAAAAAAAGCAGTTTCCTACATGCTTCCGAAAATATTCAAAAGGGAGTAGATAAAGGACAACTTGGTTTCAAACGCAAACATGTAAGGTGTTAAACTATGGCTTCGCCACAAGAAACGATTTGGGCAGCCAAGTCATTCATGCTTCTCCCAGAAAATCCGATCCACCTGCCCGTAGCATTTCTTTCAGCTTATGGGGCTTTGTCAAGAATGTACCACCAGTAACCTCTTCGGAAACGAGAATAGACGTTTAAAGTAACATTGTCCTTTTCGTAGATGATATGGTCACCAAGTGTTTCCTTATGCCTCCAGCCCCGTTGAGTCAAAAAAACTGTGATTTGTTGTTCGAATGGTCCTCGTCTCCCAATTAATTTACTGGCATCTGATGTAAGGGGTACTAAACGTGCATTACCAGTCTCTATGGAAAGTATTGCCTTTGGTAAAGAGAAGGGGTACTCCTTTGCCAGTGCAAGTATTGTCAAGAAAATCGAAAAAATGATCAAGCCAGACCAAATGACTAACTTTCTCTTAGGCAAGTAATGTCCCCCCTCCCGATCTACCGGCAGCCTTGTTCTGGTCGTTTATTGACCTATAGTCACCGTAACTTCAACACAGGGGCAATTTAGAAAAAACTTTGACTACAGACATGCTGTAGTCGAAGTTTTACATATTTCAAATTATCTTACGCATAAGTTCATCTATGCTTTTAACCCTAATTTTGCAAGATTGACAAAGCTGATCTCCAAACTTTCGAAAGGATTGCGGTCATAACAGTCGTCCTGCTCGACCGCGGCCCACTCCACTCCGATCTCTTCGCATGCTTGAATAATCCCTTTGAAATTCATATTACCTTCGCCGACTTCCGAAAAACGCTGTTTCCGATCTGGTGTCACAATCATGTCCTTGAAATGAACAACTTTCATTCTTCCTTCCATCTTGCGAATCCACTCGATTGGATCGGCCCCACCAGCTTGCACCCAATAAACGTCCAGCTCGAAATTCACGCTATCTGGGTCCGACTCCTCAAATAAAATCTCCATGCCTGTTTTTCCGTCATATTTCGCGAACTCAAAGTCGTGGTTATGATAGATGAACTTTAACCCGGCACTTTGCAGCTGTCTCCCAAATTCCGAGGCTTGTTTTGCGAAAGTGGCGTAACCTTGGCTGTTTTCGCGAAATTCCGGCGGGAGGCCGCCTAAACCGACATATTTGCAATTCCATGCTTTATGCTTCTCGATGACGGTATCCATATCGTTCAACAGCTCGTTGTACCCGATGTGCGTCGCGCAGATCGTCAAGCCTTCCTGATCAGCAAGCGCTTTAAATTCTTGAATGTCGATCGGTCCGACACCGGAAGCTTGTACGGCCTGGTACCCCATTTGCTTTACTTTTTTCAAGCTTTCGCTGATGTCCTTTGGGGTTTTCAGAAAGCTGCGAAGAGTATACAATTGCGCGGCGATTTTCATTCATCTCACTCCATTCGTCAAATTTGAGTCATTTCATATATATCATGGAATGGGGCGCAGAGCCACAATAAATAAAATCATGAACTCTTACTGGAGCTTAAACGGAACATCTGTGCAGAGCTGAGGAAATTCGTTGTCTTTTCATCTTAAAAAGAAAAAGACAGGAATAATGAACACTTTCCGAGAAAGCTTTGTTCTTGTCAAAATAGCTTAAAAATCTTAACGCCTGATACAATGCAACGAAATACGCTATCGTCGTTACATACACCCCTGTTAAAACGGGATATGTCAAATAACCCGCTTCCGGAACCACACCCCGGCAAAAAATCCCGGGGCGTGGTTCTTTCTTTTCCCTCCCCAGCTGTGTCATCATGAATATAGGAGTGATGTACATGTTTAATGACTTCAAGATCACGGATGACCGACCGGTCTATATCCAGGTGAGAGATTACTTGAAACGTCTGATTATAAAAGGATCCCTGCAAGCCCATCAGAAGCTTCCCTCCACCCGCGAGCTCGGCTTGCTGCTCGCCGTCAGCCGCAACACCGTTATTTCCGCCTATGCCGAGCTGGAGGGGGACGGATTCGTCTATGCGGTTCAGGGGAAAGGCAGCTATGTTGCAGCAGTTTCCGCTCCCCCGGGCGCAGCCGCCCCATCTTACGAAATCGATTGGCAAACACGTATAAACGGATATGCGCGGCAAGCAGTAGAACTGGACCGGATGAAACGCGGCATTAGCGCAGACAAAAGCGTCATTTCCTTTACCAGCATTGCGCCCGACGAGAAGTTGTTCGATCTGGACAATGTAAAGCGCGCTTTTCTAGACCGAATAGCGATGGAGGGGGGCGTACTGCTGAATTACGGCTACGCGAAAGGTTATAAGCCGCTTATCGATTATTTGCTGAAATATATGGAGCAAAAGGGCGTCGATCTTAGCGGGAAAGATATGCTGATAACGAGCGGCTTCACGGAAGCGTTCGATATCGTTATGTCCGCCCTTCGCAGGAAAGACGGCGGATCAGTCATTTGCGAAAACCCGACCCATTACACCGCCATCAAAAACTTGAAACTGAACGGCTTCGACATTACTGGCATTCCGATGGAGCGTGACGGCATCAATCTGACCGAGCTAGAACGTGCATTGAAGGAACAGGCTTACGATTGCGCATATTTCATCCCGTCCTACCACAATCCTACTGGCATCGTAACGTCCCCTGAGAAAAGACTGGCGATCATGCAGCTCATGGCCCGTCACCGCATCCCGGTCATCGAAGACGGCTTCAACGAAGAATTGCGTTATTCGGGTTCGCATGTGTCCCCATTAATCGCAACGGCCGGACAGGGCAATGGAGTAGTTTATATCGGGAGCTTCTCCAAAGTGCTCTTCCCTGGCCTCCGGGTTGGCTGGGTTCTGGCGGACTGCCGGCTGATCGATAACCTGGAGAGCATCAAACGGGCTCGCAGCATTCACACCTCGACACTTGATCAATCGGTGCTCTTTCAATATCTCCATAACGGCAATCTGGAGAAATATTTGAAAAAAGCCCGTGCCGAATATAAACGAAAATACGAGTGGACGAAGCATTGCTGCGAAATGCACCTCCCTTATAAAAGACTATCGGGAGACGGAGGCCTGCATCTGTTTGTCGAATTCGATGAGTGTTTCGATACGACGGCGCTGCTTAACGCGTGTTCCAGCCAAGGGGTAATTTTTACGCCTGGCGATATGTTTTACACAGACGGCGGAGGAAGGCATACGATGCGGCTCGGATTCTCGAGAGTGCCGGATGATGATATCGGAAAAGGGATTGAAATTATCGGCCAGACGGCCAAACAACTTATGTGATAACTAGGTGTGCACATGAAAGTTGGCGTCATTATGGGAGGCGTAATCATCATGCAAAGGTGCATCATATGAATCTTTTCGTAGATGGTTACTTTAAAGTATCGAGTGCATTTTCGTATGAAATAAAATTTCGGGGTGATTGTAATGAAAAAAACGACAAGCGGCTGGATCAATGGTTTCCTAGGCGTACTCATCTTCAGCGGCTCGCTACCCGCAACACGCGTGGCTGTGGTGGATTTTGATCCGTTGTTCCTCACCGTATGCCGCGCCGCAATCGCTGGCGTGCTTGCGGGAGCGCTTCTCCTCGTCTTCCGGCAACAACGGCCTGCCCGAAGCGACATAGTTCCGCTATTGGTGGTAGCACTCGGCGTGGTAGTGGGTTTCCCGCTGCTGACAGCCTTGGCTCTTCAGTATGTCACATCCGCGCATGCCATTATCTTCATTGGACTTCTGCCGCTTGCGACGGCGATCTTCGGCGTACTGCGCGACAGTGAACGCCCCCAACCAACCTTTTGGATCTTCTCAGTTATAGGCAGCTCCCTTGTGGCAGGATTCGCCCTAACTCAGGGGTTTACATCTTCGCCGGTCGGCGATGCGTTCATGCTGGCTGCTATCATCGTGTGCGGTCTCGGTTATGCGGAAGGGGCGCGGCTGTCACGGAAGCTAGGGGGCTGGCAGGTGATCTCCTGGGCGCTCGTTCTGTCGCTTCCCGTTATGTCACTGCTCTCGTTTTATTACATGCCGGACTCGTGGGCAGGTATAGGTCGTTCCGCTCTCTTCAGCCTTGTTTATGTCTCCCTGTTCAGCATGCTCATCGGCTTTGTATTCTGGTATCGTGGTCTTGCCCAGGGCGGCATAGCGGCGGTCGGACAATTACAACTCCTCCAGCCTTTCTTCGGCCTGCTGCTTGCGTCTCTCGTATTGCACGAGTCAGTCAGTTGGTCTATCGTTGCAGTGAATATCGCCGTTGTACTGTGCGTGGCGGCCGCACGGCGGTTTGCAGCAAGAAAGTTTTCACCGTCAACTCCGATATCGCAGAGCAATGTTAAGTGAATTTGCATGAATTTAGTGGGTCTATGAGATTACATGGGCCTCCATATCCGTCCTCCGGATGTTGATTATACACTACTCTAAGGTGTGCTATCTTAGCCTAGCGTCAATTTTAAAATCTTTTTAACCAGTCCATGATTGTATCTACTGATTCCATATATCTCTGCCCTACGAGCACGCCGGTATGAGTTGTGTTCCAAAGCCCTTTATATGCAGCACGGAGGTGCTCCGCTGTCACCTTACCCCGGCGGTCGTCATCCTCACTGTTTACTGCTTTGATGACCAAGCACGGGCAAGAAATTGAACTGCTGTCTATTGATATACCCTTTGTTTCGATTGAAAAGGAAAAAGCGCTAAATGCCTTTGATGACTCCATTGTCAGATACTTTCTTTGAAATTCAATGTCATCTGCCGTTTCATCTATGCTTGTAAGCTCTTCACGGGCTGGGGCAGGCAATATGATGTCGGGTGTCATCTCGGCTAATTCTTTGTATGGTACTACTTCATAAACTTCTTTGCTTATGACTGAATCGATCAACACCAACCCTGAGATATCGACGGTTTCAGCCAACTTCTGGCTCAAGATCCCCCCCATGCTAAATCCGATAAGAATCGGTGAAACACCACAGTCAGCGATAACCTCTTTTATATCCTCCAAATAATCCTCGAAAGTTATCTTAGTCATATCCTTCAGCCTGCTTTTGTAGTGACTTCTCAAGTTCATGACATAGCATTTCCACCCTTCACTGATAAAGTGAGGAATGTATTTGCTCCACATCCAACTTCCTGAGTAGGCACCGTGTACAAAAAGTAAAGGAGGCCTTTTTTCAGTTGCTTTCGGGAGGTTTTCCCCCTCAAATATCTCTAAAAATAAATCGTTTTCCCCAATGTATTTCTCCGTATGATCGGGCAATTCTTTCGTAAAATCTTTCACGATTATTTCCTCCTCAACATTTAGTTTGATATCAAACTATTTATTTAAAAAAATTTAAAAGTTGTAATAAATCTTTTTTAAAACGTTAAGCAGATCTTCTTTTTCTTTTTCAGAGATGTTTAAGTAAAACACGTCTAACATTTCTTTAGATATTGATTCAAAGATCGGTTTCAGTTCACTCCCCTTATGGGTTAAAGCAACATAAACAACCCTCGTATCCTCTCTGTCCCTTTCCTTTGTCACATATCCGAGCCGGACCAACTTGTCAACAAGTGCTGTGACTGTAGATTTATCCTTATTAATCCCTTTTGAAATGTCCGCCATAGTGAGTCTGGGCTTCTTAAATAGCTCATAGATGATATCCCCATGCGAAGTGCCAATACCGTCTATCCCATACTTCACCATCTCTGCTACAATAAACCGATTAACTTTCTCTCTAATTTTGGAAATTAATGAAATGGCATCTCTACTTTTCATAACCACATTATAGTTTGATATCAAACCAATGTCAAATGTATTTAGTACGCTTCACACCACATGATTTAGAATTATGCTGCCCATTAGTGGAGCTAAGGCTGCTGAACGTCCCACGGCAGCCTTTGTCAATCGGCACATGCCCCCGGCTAAAGGATAACCCTATGAACCGGCCAAGATCCTCTCCAATTCCAGATAGGCTAGCGAACTGCCAATCGATCACGGCGAGCCTTCCTTTTTGTAAACGATCGGAATTCAACAGAATATTAAATTCATAAAAATCCTGATGCGCAAACGTTCTCGGCAGACGCTCTAGTGTTATCAGACAGTCGTTGATTGATCTTTCCAAGCTAAATTGTCTAGAATGGCCGCCAGTTTGATCGAATCCGCATTCGATATCGTGTTTTTGTATGTGTATCATGGTTTACAAAAAGTTACAACGAATAAAAAAAGGAATTATTCCCCTTATGTGGAAAGGTTAATTGAGAGAACAACGGACATTTTCGAGTCCGGATTAAAGGAGGAATATTATGCCTATCCATCCCTACGGATTGCTCAAATGCAAAGCACACGACCGGCGTCTCGGCACAAACGAGAACCCGCATTACCAGGTGCACGCTATCGCTAATAACGAACACTTCCGCATAGCGATCAATGTCAAGTCGCAGCTGAGCCCGTCCGAGCTGTTGTACTGTACGATTGAACATTTTCAGCATGTCACGACGGCCGAATTGTCTGCTATGCCATTTGGTTTTTCGCCGTTGGCAAGCAAGCCTGACGGAAAGGCACTCGATTATATTCGTAGCAATCTGTTCGATCGCCGCAACATGTTACCGCTTGCCTTCAATATACCAGGAAGAGACAACGATCTGAACGAGAAGCTTGACTTCTACATCAGACGCGCGATGGAAACAGATGATGCCGTTCTGTATGCATTCGGTGAAAGATGGGGTCCTGAACCCGGCAAGGCGGACAAAATTTTTGGATTCAAACCCGGCAACGGTATTCACGATATTCATATGAATCAAGGTAACAGCGGCACATTTACGAAAGACGACGGTGTCTACCAGGACGGAGGGCTGCTGATTCACTTCCCGTCGGAAGACAGGTGGATCGCCGTATTCCTCGCTTTTCAGTCCCAGTCATGGCACACCGACGATAATTCGGGACACGCAATCACTGGCCCTGTGGAGGAACCAGTACCTAATACCGACATAACGCCTGTTCAGGTGGAAGGCGGCAGCATTCGAATCGCAGGGGTCCTCGTGCAGACTGAAGACGGCAGTTACGAAACGGTCACACTGCTGAATGCTTCCAATCGGGCCGTAGACTTAACAGGGTGGGTAATCGCAAACAAGGCTAAGCAAAAGTACAAGATTCATGGCATCATCGAACCCGGACAGTTTATGTCCATCCCAGTTGCTGACCCTGCATTCTTCCGAGACAATGGTGATATTATTACTCTACTCGACCGTAGCGGCCTAAAAGTCGCCGGAGTCTCATATACGAAGAATCAAGTGAAACCAGGCTGGACGATACTCTTTTGAATTCATACAAATAGAAGAACCGCCTTCCAATTAATAGTTTGGAAGACGGCTCTTTATTTTTTGCGGACCTAATCCTGAATGACCGTAATATTAGTTTCCCCGCCTGAATAGATTCGGCTTGTTCGGGGGTTAAGCACCGTGGCACCTGATCTCTTGGTGAGGCGAAGAATTGCGATACGATTCAGAGTGCTGCCGTTATAGACATTAAGCGGAGCTGCTCCGGTCTCTCGAAACTCCGAAATGAATAAATGGTTCGTACGCGTGTTGATCAGCATATTTGTTGAAGAAGGAATAGTTAACGTTCTGATCACACGATCCAATCTGCCATCAATGACAAACATCCGCCCCTTTGTTGATATTTGTGCGCTTGATACATAGATTCGGTTCGTCACAGGGTTAAGTGTAATTTCACTTTGAAATCTGCCGAGCTGAATATTGTGTATTCGATTCGTTCGCAGTTCTAATACAGAACAGAATCGGCTTAGGTTGTTTGCAATATAAAGGCGGTTTGTCCTCGTATTTAAGGCCGGAGTTATGACTGGATTTCGCCCCACTTTGACAGATGTCAGAATGTTATTCGTACTTCCGTCAATAACTGATACTGTATCTTTGCTGGTGTTCGTCACATAAATTCGGTTCGTTCTTTCATCAATTGAAATTTCTGAAGGACGTCCAATAAAAGGGATTCTCTGTTGGATCTTGTTGGTACTCCCGTTCAGAACGGCAACGTCGGCCTTTTTAGACGATAAGGATATTGTCGCTATATAGATCAGATTTGTTCGGGAATTAAGCGCGATTTCATCGCAGCGTTCACCCACTTTAACTGTTGTGATGATCCGGTTCGTGCGGCCGTTAATAACGGAAACAGTACCATCAAAGAAGTTAACAAGATAAATACGGTTCGTTCTCGTATTGACTGCCATTTGGAAAGGCAATTGTCCCGTTTTCAATGTTGCTATGATTTTGTTTGTGTTCCCATCCAGAACACTCAAATCGTTGTCGCCATGTAAAAAGTACACGCGATTCGTCACCGGATTAACGACGATGTTGGAGACTGGGCTTTTTACAGGAATAGTTGCAATTATGCGGGGTATTTGCGTATTGACTCGAGGCTTCAAGACGTGCCAAGATTTTCGCTTCATTCTGTCTCCCCTTCCAGTAGGCCGATACTTCATTCAGTATATTCATACTGTTCTGAAAGGGAACTGTATAGCAACGTATCCACAAGAAGTCCGAGGCACAAGAAAGTCCGCCCAAATTTCGAGTTCTTGTTTCGTGGAGGAATGGACTTTAATGATATAGAAATTTGCAAAAGGGCTGCCCCCTCAAGCTTATGAACTTGCTTGGGAGCAGCCCTTATTTTTATAATTCTAACTTGCTAATACCCTGACATCTTTGGGCTAGATTTCAGCACCAAGCTTAAGTTAATTTTGCTATCAACTTTCTTCGTTTAGCAGCAACCGCCTCCTATTTATTTCCCTTTGCTCACCCAGAACGTGATGCGGTCGCCATTTTTGACGGCAGTTCCGGGAGTTAGGTCTTGCTTAAACACGACCCCCTTAACGGCGACATTCGACTCCAGAATAAACTGGTATCGAAGCCCGGAGGCAATTGCCATCTTCTCGGCATCCTCCCTTGCATGAGTGACCAAATCAGGAACGACGCCAGCCTTTGCTTGTACCTCGCCATCGACTGTCGGCTGAACATCGGCGTCAATAGGCATCCGAGTCGGCGCGCCCGTTTGAGCCGGCATCCCGGGTGTCGATGCTGCAGGCTTAGATGTCTCGTTACGATTCATTGATACCTCTGTAGAAGCGGGCGTCGGAATTGTCTGCGGCTTAGAGCCGTTCACAAGGTCCGGGTGCGGACGCAGTGACAGCCAGAGCAGTAGAACGAGCACACCGAAGATGGCCGTAGAAAGCAGACGCCACTTGCGCAGCTGGAACGATTCGCGGAACAGCTCGCTGAGTTTCGCCATTTTGCGGTTAGTAGTCGTACTTATGCGCGCCTGAAGCTCCCTGTACTCATTTACGGCGGATTTCCACTTCTGTCCGTTTGACGACTTCATATCGTTAACCGGTAATGCCGAAGTAAGAAGTTGCGTCTTCCTCTCGCCATTGATACCGAGCAGTACTTCCAGTTCCTGTTGAAAATCAGCAAGCGTGCATGTCCCTTCATACGCCTTGCAGGCCAAATCTACGGCACGTTCCCGAGTTATATTCGAGAAATCCGCAAACGACCGATTCAGATCGAATGAGTATGCACTAATAGAGGATGTCGGGATATCCGTTTTGGCACACAACTGGTACAGAAGTAGAGCCAGCCCAGGCACACCGCGTCGTCCGTTCTTCCCTTCCGTCCAATAATTCATGATCCGCAACCGGCCATTATCTTCAATCCATAGATTCTCCGCGTCAACCGAACATTCTAGCAGTCGATTGAGGCGAGTTTCTCGAATGCCCTTGGCCAGCTCGTACACATACGTGAGCGCCTTGTGACCTGTTATCTCCAAATCGCTCAGTCGATCGGACAAAGGACTTCCCGTTAACGCTTGAAGAATAACAAACAACGTTCCGTCTTCTGAACCTGCGTCCAGAATATGCATGAAATGCTCGTCGGACATCTGGGATGCTTTTCTCATCCATCGCAAGGATTCCTGATGCGCTGATTCGTCTGTCTCTTGGCAAGTATATAGAAGAACATCGCGTTTGAAGGTCAGATCCATCCCTCTTAACCACAACCCGTTCGCCATCCTCTTGATCGGTTGATTGAGCGTATAGCGGTTACCGATGATACCCATGGGCATCCCCCCCTTATACGCATAGTTATTCGCTTATCATCCATATTTTACGTCACTACTGGTTGTAATTCCCAAAAATCAGCAGATGTTGAGCTAACTGAATCCCCTGCCTTTTTTACTTACGTAATGCCCATATTTCTCTTACAGGAATTAGCAGCCCTTCATATGCAATGAATTTCTTTATTTTACTCCGTTTTCCTTCAAATTCTTGGTTTGTCATGCAATGAGGTGTTTGATACGCTTTGGATATCTCAGCGTTAGACCTAATCTATGGAAAAGGGGACGTCCCATGCGTACACAGCGTTTCAAATTAACAGATACACAGCGTTTTTTACTTCGAAATGTTTCCATCATCGGTCTCGGACTTTTTATCAATCAAATGTTGCAAACCGTAGGCAGTATCGTACTCGCCCGGGAGCTGGGCGACCCCGATCGGTTTGGCGAGGTCAACCTGTTGCTTCAAATCTTCGGGATGATCTCGCTTTTTCTCAATTTCGGCTTCAACTCTTCTTTAATTTATGCGTTTTCGCGAAAACCTCTGGAAGCGGTTCAAACGAATTTCCGTGTCGCCTTGACAGGCAGCACCCTTTTCAGCCTCCTTATCGGATTACTGCTATGCGCCTTAGCTCCGATATTAGCGAACTACTACCAATTGACAGAGCTTCGAGGGGCATTGATGCTGAGCTCGATCATGTTTATTTTCAACTCGATTCTAAACATTGGCGTTGCTTCCTTCTCAGGAAACCGCGATTTCGGAACGCAAGCCTTCTTTATGGTTATTACAACGGCACTGTCCACGATCGGTACGGTACTTGGCGTTCTTTTGCCGCGTGGGAGCATGAATTTACTGGAAAACATTTCACTTTGGATGGGCGTAGGGGCATTCCTGACAGCCTTTATTATTTGCATCAAAGTTGAACGTGTGCATAAACCTCGATGGTTCGGTCCTCTTCCGATTCAGGAGATCAAAAGCATGCTAGCATACGGGCTACCATCCTGGGCTGGCAATATTGCGAAGGCGTTTCAGCAGCCTTTTCTCGTCATGATGGTAGGCTCCAGCTCCGTATTGGCCGTAGGTTATTTAGCAAACGGTTTTCGTATTACCGGCTTTATCGGAATCATCACATGGGCGTTCATGATAGTCACACTGCCCTTTGTCGCAGAGAGCGCGCAGGATGTTGAAGAAAGCAAGAATCGCGGTACGAGTTGTATCCGTTACAACAACCTCTTGCTTTATCCGTTAACAGCAATCATTTGTTTATATCCAGATCAGATTAATGGATTTTTATTTGGTTCGGATTATTCAACAGACGATTCCGCTGCGTACATTCGCTTAATGGCGCTAGGCGTCCTCTTCTCTTCCGTTGGCCGTCTAGGCGGAAGTATTATGGCGGGTATTGGCAAGACGAAATCCTCCTTCTGGGTCATGATTGCCGCCGGGATTTTCGTCGTTATTTTTGTACCTCTGGTTGCTGCTAGCAACCCTGTACTCGCAGTTTGGATTTATACCGGAGGCTGGGCTGTTTCCGCCCTGACGATGATCGGATTTTATTACTATGAAAAGTTTGCGATTAACTGGTGGAAGGCTTATGGCGAGCCATTGCTGCCTACACTTGTGATGCTGGCGATTATGGAGGCCGGTCGATTTGCAAAAAGCTGGTTTCCCCTCTTCGTTTGCGTAGGACTTCTTGCTTTAATCAGCTTCACGATAAGGATTGAGAAAAATTCTAAACTTAGGTCAAATGCTGCGTAAGGTGCTCGTCAATTGTTGTAAAGTAAGTCTTGTCAAAGCGGCATTGAGATAAACTTCTTGTCACCACCGAATGATAAGAAGTTTATCTCATAAATAAAAAAATCCGCAATTTAAGCGGATTGTATGGATAATATCCTTGTCACCCGACACTCAATGAAGATGATAAGTTACACATGAAGTAACAGCAATATGATGGACGACAAGCTTAAGCAGCCACTAATCAAATAGAGGAACATGACAACCTGTTTCGGACTAAGTCCTGTACGAAGTAATCGGTAATGGGCCTGGCTTGCGTCGGCCTGATAGATTGGTTTGCCTTGTAATAAACGTTTGATGACAACAAATATATTATCAAAAATGGGTACACCAAGCGCCAAGAACGGGATAAAAAGGGACAAAACCGTTGCCTGTTTGAAGGCGCCATCCAGTGCAATTACACCCAGAATAAAGCCAAGAAATGTTGCCCCCGCATCCCCCATAAACACTTTGGCTGGTGGCTTATTATAGCGTAGGTAGGCGACGGTGACGCCAACAAGGATCATAGCCATCATGGCGGAGTCGGATTGACCTTTTGCCAACGCCACAACGAACAAAGTGACCGCGGATATCGCTGAAAGACCCCCGGCCAAACCATCCATCCCATCCGAGAAATTAATTACTGTCGTCACGCCGAATATCCATAGGATAGTTAAAATGAACTGCAGCCAATCCGAGAGCAGCACAAATTCTCCGCTTAACGGATTGTAAAATCCACTAAATGTGATCCCCGAGGCATACACCAGCACAGCCGAGGATACCTGAACAATGAACTTAGGTAAACTCGGAAAATCTTTACCGTTGGTTTTATACCAGTCATCCACGGTACCAATGATCAGCAACAGCACTGACCCAGCAACAATAGCCCCTGTCTGGAGCGTAAAGCCTTTTATAAATAACAATAAAGTAATGATGAAACCTATAAAAATAGCATAACTCGCTGTTAGCGGAATCGGTTCACGGTGTATTTTTCTTTCGACATCTTGCCTAGGTCTATCCACAAAGTTTAGACGAAACGCTAATTTACCCAGCGGGGGAATTAGTAAATAGACGATAAAAAATGATAGTGAAAATGCTGCTGCGTATGCGATAAATACCAACTCCAATGATCGATGATTATGAATGATCCGATATTTGATCTACTTTCATTGTAACCTTTTGGTAATTCGTCCAATCACCTTGTCCTACAATATCTATGAGGTATGGTGTTCCACCCCCTTCATCTCCCGCTTGATCCGGGGATTCAGGACCGTGTAGAAGTTGGGAAACATGCGCGGTCCCTAACAATTGATTGTCCTCTGAATAAAAGTTCAGTGTCAATTGGTACATATGCTTCCCAGGCAATTTCCCACTAATCCAGGCTCTCGCAATAGAGTAATCACCTGTGTAATAATGGCGAAGAATACCTACTAATACTTTTCCATCTGGATCGGTGAGATTAAAAAAAGGCGGTAGAGGTAATCCGAAGTACACTGGAAACGTATCCTGCAACGTTGCTACAACAGCTGAAGACAGGTCCACATTGACAGGCAGAAAAAGGGATGATTCCAGACTTTTCCCTGCTTTGGACCAAACAGCATAGGGCACTCTTGACACGGTTTTTCCTGACATATCCATAAACGTAAGCTTGCCGGAGACTGCAACATCACCCCGAGGCTTAGCTCTTCCACGTTCCCAAGCCTCTTTCTGAAGAACCAAATCTCCTTTGACAAAAGTTCGTTCACCCAACTTGACAACTTGAATGTTTTTAATCATCATCGTATCGTCATAATCAGGGCTCGTCGCAGTGGGTAATGAGAGTGTTTCTGCTATGCCATTGCTTACATTAGGTTGTAGCAACCATTGATCGCCTAACCAAGAGGTTTTTATTTGAATAGCGTAGAAACCGGAAGGCGAGACGAATTCAGCTTTAGCGTGCACGTTCTGTGGCGATAGGCTGGCTCCGTTCAAAGATTCGGAATAAGGCAGATTGTACAGCGGTGTTTCTTCCCCTAACTGAATATCTAAGTCCAGTGGCCGGATGACACCAAGTTTACGATTCTCCACATTAATCCACAAATCTCCTAGCCATGTCGTATGAATCTGAACCCACGTATAAGAAAGGGGTGAAGCGTAATTCTGATCCCCGTACTGTGTAGAGACCACCTCAACATCCTGAGGACTGAGCTCAGCCATCGGCTCTTGAAAATCGTACGTAGGTTCCGCATACAGCGGTGTAGTGTCCAAAAGACTAATCATCTTAGGCATTCCCTGAGGCAGGTTTATTTTGCTGCTTTGCATATCTGACGCCGCTAGGACGCCAGTAGACATATAAATCATGCACAGAACTAGGATCAACGCTATTTTTTTCAAAAAGCAAACCTCCTCATAATAGATCTACAAAGTTGACGTTTCATTTTTCCAAATGGTTCCAATCAAAAAAAAGGAGCCGCTTCAAAGCAGCTCCTCTACTATAGTTTCCTGTTATTTAGCATGCTTCCGATCATTTCAGTCATCCTGTTTGTTGCTATTGAATGTCCAACACAGTTTTATTGGAAAGCTATAACCCATAGATTAACAAGAGCTTGCCCTCCATTAATTCCACTCATTTTTTAAAAGTGAGAAACAGCGGTTATCGACGTAACTCCCATGAGAGTAAGAATATCCTCTAAGTACGCCGTCTTCATTAAAACCAATTTTTCTTAATAAATTTATAGAAGGGATAGCATCTACATTCGTAAATGCTTCTATTCGATACAGTCCCATTGTTTCAAAGCCGAAGGAAATTAAGCCTGTTAATATTTCAGTCATGTAGCCTTTTCGCCAATATTTTTTTCCCAAATCATAAGCTATTTCTCCACGTGAACCTCGTTGAATTTCCCAACCATTGTATCCACAAGTACCTATTAAGGTACTATCATCTTTTTTAATAATTCCCCATCGGATAGCTTTATTTTTAATAAATAGATTGTTCATAAAATTAATCAAATCCTCTGCTTGTTCAATACTTTTAAATGGGTCTTCGCCCATATCTTTTGTAACGTCTGCATCGGAAAAAATTTCGAATACCGCAGGTGCATCTTCAATTGACATCTGACGCAAAATAAATCGTTCAGTCTTTAATTCTGGAAACACTTCTAAATTCATATGAAACCAAACCCTCTCTATGACTTGAGTAATGAGATACAATGTCAGTTTAATGTATTGGGAAAAAATGGACAATGGAAATATTAATTATATTTAACTATGCTGCCTGTCACTTTAATAAACAAAAGAGGAGCTGCCGCACTGTGGCAGCTCCTTATTATCGTTATTCGTTAGTTCAATCTAAAAATTTTATAATCCTGGCCATTTATATGCTTGAGAAACTATTCGAATAACTTCACCGATTAATGCTTCCTCTTGCGGCTTACCCGGTTCAGAATTTGTCATAACGACTATCCCGCATTTTAGACGTGGATAGGTGACAAGCATGCACTGATAGCCGATTCCCCAACCTTTGGAAAGCATGTAATGTTCACCATTGACTTGAGATAGAAATACCCCTAATCCAACATATTGGGCACAGCCGTAACCTTCGAGCATTTTTCGGGCTGACTCTGGTGATAAAAGTGATGTAAGGTCACCACCCCAAGATTTAATGACTTCGATTACTATTAAAGCCATCTCGGATGGTGTTGTCCACAAGCCGGCACCAGACAGATTTGGATAATGTACTCTCGTACCGTTCACCACGTTCCCATGCTTATCATGTCCAGCTGTTAGTCTGGCTCCCTCGGCACTGCGTGGTTTCGAAAGACCATTCCAAAAAAATGTTTTCTGTAAACCTAAGGGAGCAAATACAAGTTTATCAATAGCAGAGCTGAAAGACTCACCCATTACATCCTCGATGATAAGTTCTAAGATTGTGAATCCAGTATCAGAGTAGTGAAATTCGCTGTCAGGTATATATTTGACTTCTACAGATTCTGAATTGTATTTCGTTTTCCCCAATAGCAAATCCTTAGGGGGGGGAAATGGAGACTGCTTCTGGTACACGTCAAAACTGCCCTCAAGGTCAACGAAACCTGACTGATGAGCCAACAAGCTACTTATCGTTACTTTCTTAGCATTCGTGTATTGGTTTTCAGGAATGTGCCAAGAGTTCAAATAAACGTTCGCATCTTCGTGTAAATCTAAAAGACCTTCTTGAACTAATTTAAGTACTCCGATAGAAGTGACCATTTTACTCATTGAGCATGCGTGAAATATACTGTCTGAATTCACTTTCTGAGGTTTACCCACCTCTTCGATCCCAAGGTTAATTGAGCATTCAAGCCGGTTCTCTTGAAATATAGTAAAGCCTACTCCTGGAACACAAAAGTAGGTCATACGCTCTTTAATCCTCTCTAATAAGTGATTATTATGTATATCCATATAAGACTCCCTCATAAAAAAAGAACGTATGTTTGTATTTATTACACCATAATTACCCAATATTATCAAGCGTTTTATTCCGTTATACTGCCCGTCTAGCTGAGAAGGCAGCCGAATGTTTGATTTCGGCCGCCTTCTCTTGATGCTATTGAACTAAAGGTAACAATAGGTAAGCATTTGATGTGATCTCCAGCTTTTCCCCTGCTCCACACGGAGCGTGCCAGTTTCCCGGCACTCCGCGTTCCATCTAATTGAATTTACTAAATCATAAGTTCCTCGTTACTCATTGATTTGGGATATGTTAAACTGGTTCTAAAGTATATTTTTCACGGTATTTGTTGATCTTGTTCATCATCAATTCCGTTAGACCCAGTCTATTCTTGAGTACGCCAATCGTCTCTTTATGTGTTTGGAGAATAAGTTATTCGACCTCTTTGTGGAGAATGCGTAAATTATTAAACTTGTCATTTCCACCTAAGTGCACGGGATATAGTGGTGGCAGTGAACATCGGACGCGAAGAGATACATCCCTGTAATTTCGCA
This sequence comes from Paenibacillus phytorum, assembly GCF_013141715.1. GTDB lineage: Bacteria > Bacillota > Bacilli > Paenibacillales > NBRC-103111 > Paenibacillus_E > Paenibacillus_E phytorum. Next base: position 34,852 of record NZ_WHOA01000098.1, read on the forward strand.
TTTCCCCATTTTCATGCTATACCGACTAATCCGATTATCCATATACTCAACACTCTGATTCGGGATGCTAGATTTCGTTAGTAAGTAAATTTCCTGACGTAAATCTGGTCGAAGCTTTTTGTATATTTGTTCTCTGCCTGTCGTGGTAAAGAGTGAAAGCCCTGTACTAAAGCCCATCGTATTCTTTGTTTTCACGTTGGCTAGAGGATATAAATAAACATCCGCTACTTTGAAAGTCCTGTAACCCAATCTGTAAAATTTACTGTAAGTTGGCGGTGGGTTTGCAGGATGCTCGTACTTCCCGATTTGTTTAAGACGATTGTACATGAAAGTTCGCAGATCGTAGGCAAGACGTGAAAACGCAACACTAACATGTGTTGCCCGATTGAAGTAATTGTGAATTCCTAAGACAAAGCTGTTAAACCGTGCGGCGGATAGAGCCGTTGGCGAAGACCTCATTTTGAGAATATGTTTCTTGGCTTCGCTTTTGATTTTCTGCCTTTTGCTCTCTTTAATTCCCGTATGCGCTACTCGCTTTTGACCCTTTTTTTTCGCTCTGATCGTAAACCTAAGGAATTCCGACTCTCGTTTTCGCAGGTTGATGATTTGCGATTTCTCTGGTGAGACGTCGAGTTTCAGCCGATCTTTGAGATACAGAACAACCGCATGATACCACCTCTGGGCCGACTTCCAATTGCGACAAATGATTTTGAAGTCATCGGCGTAACTCACCAGATAGCCTTCTTTCAGACTAGTCCGTATTTTCGCAGCCCATTCGCCAGTTCTTGATTTGAAAGGTTGTGTCAGCGGAAAGAGTTCCCATTGACCAGCCACCCAGTGATCGAGGTCATTCAGTACAATATTCGAGAGCAGTGTTGACAGCAAACCTCCCTGAGGCACGTCTTTTGAAGGTATTCCTTCCCCCTCGATTTCAGCTTTTAGCATCTTAGAGATGCATGCTAGAACCATTCTATCCTGAATACCCATATTCCAAAGTTGCTTCACGAGCAAGGTATGGTTGACGTTGTCGAAGAACCCCGATATGTCGATGTCGACTACAAAATGCATGGAAGCCTGATTGATGAGTAATTGGACTCTTGCCATGGCATGGTGTGTAGATCGAAGGGGTCTGAAACCGTAGCTATGCTTGTAAAATTGGGCTTCAGCTATGGGCTCAAGTACTTGCTTGAAGCACTGCTGAATAATGCGATCGAGGATACATGGAATGCCGAGCGGTCTCCATTTGCCATTATCTTTTTCAATAAGCTTCCGTCTGACTTTCTTAGGGCGGTAGTTTTTAAGGCCTGTTTTGGATTTCGCTTACTAATTCATTTTCGGAGCATTGTTCGATGTCTTTGATGGTTAACCCATCGGTTCCTGGTGTCCTTGATCCTTTGTTAGACTTCATCATGCGATAAGCTAGCAAGATTTTTTTTCTGGATGTGACGATCCCGTAGAGATGTGAGAAGGTTTCTTTGTTTGCTGCTCTTTCGTACAAATCCGTAAAAGATTCTGTCATGCCGTAATTCCCCAATTTCGTAGAGCTTGCACTGTGGCACCCTTCCTAATGAAGCGATGTCCCCACATTCCTACCCGATCGGTGCAATTCACGTATGGAAAATGATCGTTCTTTTCAATTAGACTTGGGGCTGTTCCTCCACCTCCATTACAGAGGATTCATCAGTCGTGCCCCTGCCCTCACAAGGATAAATTCATTTTGGCATGTGCCTTATTGCAACCGTTTCGGGTAACAGCCCTTCTTGCAACGTCCCTTACTTTCCAAGTCCCTTACAACCTAGCTATCTATTCTGAACTTAGGTGCTTCCTCTAAGCCTGTGAGATTGATGCCACCATTGTTTGGCATAGCGTATTTCATAGAGAAAATTTTTACTTTACGCCACTCACCCCATCGTTTGATGGTACATACGTTTCCGCATGCTCTAACTTTAGACCTGTACATTCGGAAGTTCGTCAGTTCGCTTCTGTGCGAGCATTCTAACCATATTCAGTTTTTCAGCCACGCGACATATCCGTTGGCACACCTTTTCCAATCGAATGGCTACAGCCTTCGTTCTGTCGAATCTACCTGAACTTCACACCGCATGTTCTGTTAAACATGACGCGTGCAAGAGTATTGGCGGGATGGTTTCAGGATACATGGTTCCATCATTCCCATCCTTGGTTGTAAAGTTAAAATTACTGCTGTAATCTCCTGCTTTTCACACTGTTTGGTGCTTATAGCAGAACTTGTCGTACTTCCTCGTTAGCTGAACGAGGAACATCAAGGCATATGTACATACAAATCGATGGATTTTATGAACATGAAAAAAGGAGCTGAGAACGCAGCTCCTTCGCTGTTCTAAAAAGGTTTTCTGTAAACTTTGATGATACGTGTACCGTTTCGGATAAGCCTTTGCGCCTGTGCTAGGTTGATCCGAACTAGGACGGAAATGTCGCTCGTCGCGTTTTCCACGTCGAATACCTTGAATATTCGTCCGTTAGCAAATAATACGCCTTTCAACTCGACTATCGTTGTGCGAGTCGGTTTCGGATCGGAGTCTTCAAATTTCGTACGCTTTACACCTGCACGAAGGAGTGCTGCTGCTTGTTGTGCGGTCGTTCGCACGCCAAATACCGGATCAATTTCAACTCCGGTTGTTTTCGCCTCCACCTCGACAATCAGAAAAAAACGATCGCCGATCTTAGCTATGCTATTTGCTCCGATAGTTATCGGTTGCGCCATGTTTCATCACCCCCTCGCACTACAATATGAGGGGATGTAACCGATGGCACATTATAGTCGACTAATTATTCATTCGTTCGTGGCGACATAAGTGTAAAAATACCCGACATGATGAACAATTCCATAAGTACTAAGAAGAAAGCTGCCTCGGGAGCTCCTTCGTGCTTCATTAAAGAATCAAATTTTTATAAATACAGTTTATATATTCACACCATCAATTCTCAACTTTTCCGCTCTCCTGCCCGTAACAGGCTGCCGATCTGTACCGGCAGCCTGCTCTCATGATGATATCGTCTCCGTTATTCCAATGATGTAATGTTCATCAAACTTAAAAGGAGACTTAGAACGCTTTTATCTTAGTTTCCCGGATCCTTATCATGATGGAAAAATCTGCAGTTGACTACCTAAACCCGGGTTAGCTTATCCGGGTTTCGTACGACGTAGATTCTGTCAAACTTTCCGCGCCGCAGTTGTAAAAATAGAGCGGCCACGGTTTCGTCTCCGGAACGGAGTACGATACCAGCCTCACCGTTCAAAGGGACAACCTCGAAGTGAAGACTTCCCTGATAATAGGGCTTTATAAACTCGAATGTGCCTAGTAGGAATCGGACCACGAGATCGCGCGTTTGTACCGGACGCTTGAACGCGTTTACTTTTCCACCTCCGTCGGAGACGAGCATGACGTCTTCGGTCAGCAGAGACAGCACATGATCGACGTTACCTTGCTCGAGGGATGTGAGAAACCGGCTAACCCATTCCAATTCGACCGTTTCGGCCGCGACCTGCTCCTCCTCGGATATTCCCATCTTGCTTCTTGCCCTGCTCATCAGCTTGCGGCAATTCGCCTCTTGCTTGCCGAGCAGTTCGGCTATTTCGGGATAATCGAAGCCCAGCGCCTCACGCAGGACGAAAACCGTCCGCTCCGTCGGCTTCAGCCGCTCCAACAATACGAGCATGGCGTAAGACAGCTGATCGCGGCGGATGACCGCCGCCTCGAGCGTATCCGCCTCCGGCGTCCGAATCGGTTCGGGGAGCCACGGACCGACGTACACTTCCCTGCTCTTCCGCGCCGACTTCTGCAGATCGAGGCAGCGATTGGTTACCATTTTGCACAAATACGCCTTAGGCTCCTCCAAACGTTCGAGATGTACGTCGCAGGCCTTAAAAAACACGTCCTGCACCGCATCTTCCGCGTCTGCCGCAGAACCTGTCAACTGATAAGCCAGTGTGAACAGCAGCGCTCTATATTGATCGTACAGTTCCTCCATTCGCCGTATCACCTTTTCCGAGTTGTTAGAAATATGACAATATTGGTCGCTTTGTTTCTATCGAAGCATACCGGCGTAATCCCATGCCAGCTTTTTCATTTAAGCCTTTACTTTAGGTTTCAATAAGGATTATATTTTTATAATTTATATCATACCCTCCACCGATCGCGTAAAACAATAGATGAAGCTTTTATTGCTACTTTAACCGAAAAAAAGAATAGCAAAGCTGCAAAAAGAGGATGCAATGCGGCCGCTGCTTGACCGAATATCATATGCGCAGTCCAATATTGAAGTGCGATGAATGCCAATAAACCAAACGGCCACCAGCGCAAACCGTTATTTAGCTTGCCAATCAAACCGATAAGCAGCATACCGAAGGGGATGAACTGAAACATGTGCACGAAAGTGGCATGTTTGTCCCAATATGCCGTATCACCAAATATGGCCAAACCTGCTAAAACAAACTGAATCATGATAGAAGCCACAAATAACCAAGCCAATATTGCATATACCCAATAGGCTAGGAACGAATACGTCGTTTTTTTTGTCTCCATAATCACTCACTCCTTGTCTATTATAAGTTGAACTAGCTTCTTTCCTATCACATATCGTGTTCTTCCGCGCAGATCGAGGCAGCGATTGGTTACCATTTTGCACAAATACGCCTTAGGCTCCTCCAAACGTTCAAGATGTACGTCGCAGGCCTAAAAAAACACATCCTGCACCGCATCTTCCGCGTCTGCCGCAGAGCCTGTCAACTGATAAGCCAGCGTGAACAGGAGCGCTTTATATTGATCGTACAGTTCTTCCAATCGCCGTCTCACCTTTTCCGGGGTTGTTAGAAATATGGCAATCTTGGTCTCTTTGTTTCTATCGAAGACTACTGGCCCAATCCCATGCCAGCTTCTTGATTTTCCACGCAAGCTTCCCCGTTATGATCATATCAAGTCCCCATTTTCGTACCCACATCAACCCGCGATTTTGCCCCAGGCCGATTGCGAAGGCATCCATCACCGTTTTGTGAACCGGCGCGGAACGGCCCTCCAGATCGGCCATCACGATTTTTCCCAGTCTTAACGCCTGCGGCCCAGCTTCTTTGCACGTCATCTGATCCGCCTTACCGGTACTCGGATCGACGATTCTCGCACAGTCGCCAATGCTGTATACGCCCGGCATCCCTTGGATGCGATAACATTCATCCACCAGTACCCGGCCATCAGGAGTTAGCGGCAAGCCCATACCCCGAAGGACCGGATTCGGTGTCAGGCCAATCGTCCATATACATAGGCCAACCGCCAGACGATCGCCATTGCTCAACTTCACCACTCCTGCTTCCTCTCGCATCAGCTTACGATTGTGAAGCACTTTCACTCCACATTCGCTGAGCACCTGATCCAACTTCCGCCCAACTTTCTCCGGCCCTTCCCGAAACAGCCGTTCCTGTGCATTCAGCAAATAAACGTAGGCATCGGACGAATTCAGCCCTAGCTCCGATGCTTCCTTCCTTATGGCGAGCGCCAGCTCGGCGGACGTCTCGATGCCACTGATGCCCGCTCCCGCAACCGCGATTGTCATCAGTCGCTTTCGTTCCTCAGGGTTCGTCTCGACGGCAGCCTTCTGCAGATTGGCACGCCAGCGCTCACGGATGTCTGCCGCGGCTTGCGGGTCTGTCAAGGCGATGCCTCCCTGATCGGGATCCGGTCGCCGAACGATGCTGCCGACCGCCACGACTAAAAGGTCATAACGAAATCGGGCAGCATTTCTTTGCGCATCCGTATATCGAATCCGTTTTCCCTCACTATCCACGGATGTAACCGTACCTTGCACGAATTCGACTCCTTCTGAAAAATAATGCGCCCAGGGAACTATAATCTCTTCCTCTCCCGCGGCCGGCCGGAACAACATCACTTTGCGCACATGACCCGGCTGCTTGTCGAACAGAACAAACCGTATCCGCCGTCCGTTCGCCGTGCCCCGGGTCATTTCCTGTATTTTCTTGAGGGCTGCAAGCCCTGCATGGCCGCCTCCGATGATTACGCATGTCAAGTCATTCATCGTTCCTCAGCTCCTTTTACATTTTGCACATATAACGATGTAAGGCTCTGATTTGTGACACCTGAAACGAACGAAAAAAAAAATTTACATGGGCCCGTTAAAATCAGCCGTTCTTTCGTGCCAGTTTGTTGAGTAAATCTGCTCGTTAACGTAATGGAGGCTGCCGATCGTGCTAGCAGCCTCCAGATATTATTGTGCTATCGTTCTGCGTCAATAGCAAATGAATTACAACTCGTTATTTCTCCCAAAGCTCAACCAGTCGACCTTCAGGATCTTCAATCCAAATAAACTTTCCAAATTCACTAATCTCTTTTTTCTTTGCAAGAGGTACACCAATATGTTCAAGATGCTTAATAGTCTCGTTTAGATTATGTACTTGGAAATTTAACATCACTTGTTGTTCTGTTGGAAAATAACTGTCATTCTCGGTAAAGAAAGAAAAGATAGTCTCATTTCCTAATTGGGGTTTTATCACAGTCCCATTCCAATTTTCTATTTCAATCTTCAATACTTCACTGTACCATTTTTTTATAACTTCAAGATTCTTCGTTCTCCAAAATATTCCTCCGAAACCTTTTATCATCGTATCTAAAAATGAAATTTCCTAAAAATATCAGCGATATAATTCTCTTCTACGCTCTCCGCGCAGCTGCGCATAAATCTGTGTAGTAGATGCTTTTTCATGCCCAAGCATACCCTGAATAAATTCTAGCGGTGCACCGTTATCTAGCAATTGACAGGCATAGGTGCGACGGAATCGATGAGGATATACATTGGCACTAATTTTCCCGCGTTGTGCTAGCTTTTTTAAAGACCAACGTATTGTTGGAATCGTCAATCGACGGATCGGATTCGTTTCGGTAACAAACAATGCTTTACAGGTATCTTCACGGCTCTCTAGGTATCTTTTTAACGGTTGTGGTGCAAGAATTAAAAAAGATAGCAATTTCCCAATAAATTGTAATTAACTATGCCATAATACCAAATATTTTATTAAGCCATTCCACTGCAGAGAGGACAGACGAATTATTTTCGGCCTGCCCTTTCCTAATCATATGCATAGCCTCGATTCCCTTTAACGTCTGTTGTGGGCGGAAGCCTATTTGTGCTTGTATCGAGAAAGGTTTTTGTGGACTTTGAAAATCACTCTTCGTACCTTTTAACATTAAATTATTGTAGTACTTGTTCTTAAAATAACTCAGAAATACCTAAAAATGAAGTTCCTCTAAACTATATCCACAAACAAACATCTTCTTATTGGTTCCTGACAACTGGTGTGGTTGGTCGATTATCTGCTGCGAACCAACCGACTTTACGAACCCAGAGAGGTGATCCGACAACACGGGTGACATAGACCTCTAACCAACCACCTATTTCCTAGATACTTAGGAATATCTGAAAACCTAGATAGGGCGGGTTTAGTTTGGGTTTGCCTTTTTCCGTCACCCCCTGAAAAGAGTTCGGTTCATTCAAAATCGTTGAATTTAAGGGCTTGACATCGTACCGCTGCTCTATTATAAAGTGAAATTTCCTCCTGTTTTCTCACTTATTCTCAGCATTTCAACTTTGATGCTTTTTCATGCCAAATCGTCCGAACCAACCGAATAATTTCCATGCTTCCTTTCAGCGCCATGAGTACAGTCATCATCTTCAGCCAAAGGATTACGTCCGGCTGATAGATTGTTGCAATATGCCATACTGGCACAACTTGAGTCATACTCAACATCAGGACAATAAACAGACCTGCAAAATCCAGAACAATTCTTGATATAACTTTGATAGATATTTCAGATCGGACAGAATTGTCAGGACTCCACGGCCCAAGGCAGCGCTTCGCAGTTCGAGCGATCGTGTATAATAACCATGCGCTGAGCATGAATAATAATCCATTTACAAGCAAGTATTTCTGCGAAATGCTTAGACCAGATCCTCCAATCGGTTGTTCATTCAGTAAGTTTATGATCCCGGAGGCGATGTGGGTAGTTGTAATGATGTGAGTTTTGGGCCAAGCGGCATCGATCGCGTCAAGTACGTTAGCGAACACGATAACTCCCAATTGTTGTTCCGGAACAATATAAGTTTGGGCTTGGAAGCCTATCGAGCCACCCGGATGACCGATCACTGGTAAACCGTTAATGTTATCTATCATCCACCCCATTGCGTACGTTCCAGGAACAGGTTCGGTTTGCATTAGTCGTATGCCTTCCGAAGAGAGCAAGGAGTTATTTTCAAATCGGCCGCCATTCATCTGGGAAATCAAGTAATGGCTCATGTCCTTCGCACTGGAATAGAGATAGCCCGCCGGCACATCCCCTGGAATATAAACATAGGGGCCTTCGTAGGCAACGTTGAACCCGAATATCCGACGGTAGGGCGTAGCCATTCCGTGTACAACTGCTTCATCGAGCGTAACGAAGCTGTTATTCATGGATAGAGGGCTGAAAATATGCTCTTTCACATAGTCGCCATAGGACTGGCCGGATACTTGTTGCACAATATAGCCAAGCAGTACATAATTTGCGTTCGAATACCGGAAGGATTGTTCGTTTTGATTGGTTTGCTGTAAAAACTTTTCCGCATAAGACATTGCGTTTTTCTCCAGCGCATCTTGATCGTAGCTACTTGACAGCGTGTTGCTAAAAGTTGACATTTGGGAGAACCCACTTGTTTGGTTAAGCAATTGACGCACAGTAATGGACTCTGCACCGTTATACTTGGTGGGAATATAGCGCTGTATAGGCGCATCCAAGTCAATTTTTCCTGTTTCGGCAAGTTGCAGAACGGCCATAGCGGTAATCGCCTTGCCGATCGAACCTAATCCGAAAGGTGTTTCAGGCGTTACAGGACGACCCGATGAATCGGCTTGACCATATCCCTTAAGGTAAAGGATGCGATCTCCCTTTACAATCCCAAGAGCCAACCCCGGAAGTTGTTGCCGTTCCATTTCGCGAGCAATATACGCATCCACTTCGGAGAAGACTGAAGTTTCAAATCGCTCTTCTTGCATGCTTTCATCACTCAGCGCTGAACCGAATAAGGGAAAGATGAACAGACCACACAAGATTATTGCCATAATTCTCATTCTCATTCCATTCCACCCCTAGTTTTTTTTCTGTAAACTATCCAAAGATTGTTCAGATTCGCTTTTAGGGGAAATGTTGAATGTCAATTTCATCTTTATGAGTATCGATGTAGACCAACGAATCAAAGAAAACGGGCAAAAGATCCTCGTCGATATCTTCTCTAATTTATTACTTCCATTCCCTAATTTTCTCAAAATCAAGCCGGCCCCTGCGCCCACCGGAACACGCCCATGAAGGACAGAAACTACAACTTAGGGCACCATGGTCGGGTCAGCCGGTACGGCGGGAGCGGGCCAGAGTTATCCCAGCGAGGATCATGCTAGTCAGCCCCAACACTATGGCAAAGATGGCCCCGGCTCGCCCGTCACCGGTGCCGAGTCCACCAGGGAATATGGTCACATGCACCCCAGCGTAGGCTATGACGATCAGCCCCACCACCATGGCCACGATAGCCCCACGTCGCCCGCTGCCGGTGCCGAAACGACCGGCGGAGCGGGTCAGAGAAAGACCAGCGAGGATCGCGCTCATCAGCCCCAACACCGCGTCCATCGTGGCCCAGAGTCGCCCAGGGGTTAATCCGTATCCGACATTACCGTTGGTCACTTCAGCAGAGGCAATAGTTGGCACAAGTAGTAATGAACAAAATATTACGAATGAAACTAGCTTCATTTTCATTTGTTAATTCCTCCTCTTTGTTGTTTTTTGGATGGTTGTAGTTTTGCTTGCAGGCTCGAAGAGTTCGATAGGATTACCTGATGGGTCATCTAGTAAGATCTGCTTACCACCAAAACCTGTGACAATATCATTGCGAAAGCGTAGGCCCGCTTTACGCAGGGTCTCGACAAAGCCGCCCAGGTCATCGACCTCGATTTGAATCCGATTCCAGCCACCGGGTTCCGGTTTTCGCCCATCCGGCATGGCTTGAGCGGCTCCACCTTGACCATTTTTGGCATTCACAAGAAGATTCAAGTCACCTCGCTGCAAAACGGCAAAACTGGGTGCAGGATGTGCTTTGACAATGAAGTCAAGATGCTGTGTGTAGAATGCGATAGTCGCATCTACATCGTCGACAATGTAACGTACCCTGATAGGGGCCATTCTTTATCCTCCTTTATTCGCTTTTCTGGCGTATACGTTCCAACTATCCGAACACTCGTCCGTAAGCTATAACTGTGCAGAACTCAGCCAATTCAAAAGTTCTTTGCTGTCTTTAGTCATTGTCTTGGTAAAATAATAAAGTGAACAAGGATACCGGATATTCCATATAGAACAATTACAATGATTCGAAACCAATGAGTTCTATTCTCATAATCATGCGCAACCAGATGCAGCGATACTCCAGACGCGATAAGGAATAGAAAGACCAATAGATAGTCGGATAGATTAGGGTGGCATCTTTTCTCTCCATCCATGTTGAAGATTGTGATCAAAACTCAATTCAACCGCTTTGGTCCGCAGATTCTTGCTTTTTTTCTTTTTTGAGGTCATCGGTCTTTCTTACGAGGGACACAGTTCCAAAAAACAACATCAGAGCGAGTACCGGATGAAGAGCAGATAAATATCCAATTCCAGACGGTAATTTGGCGCTGACCGCTATCAAAATGATGATGCCGAACAAACCCGCACTACGCAGTCGAAGAGAAAGCGGCAGCCGAGCGATGAAAGAAATCACGAGTATCAGGATCGAAACAATGATCAGCAATCTGGCAAAGCCTGTATGGCTGGCCCATTGGGCCGAATCCCAAAACAGTGCGAGACCAGCAAGAAACACCTGGATCAAAATGCAAATGGCAAATATCCTTACCATTGCCTTAAACACCATACGCGCTCTAACCACGAGCGGTGAAACATTGGTTATTTCCACCGCGCGATCCCCGGCTTCAGGTTCACTGCGGTTTACGGATTGGTTGCTCATCTTTGAATCCTCGCTTTCGTTTTTTTTCTAGATGCTTTTAGTTGTTCCGAAGTGAATTGCTCCATCTTCTTTATTATCTTTGACTACTGCTCCGGTGTGAAATATTCCCATGCGTTCATCCATCAAGCTTTAAATTGCGTTGCTCTACACTTTGTTTCCGATGTCTTCTATAGCTTCTATAACGAACTAGCGCTATCGTGCTTTCATCATACTCTACGGAATTGATGGATAAATCCACCACCCCCTTTAGCGCTGAGTTCAAACAGCGCTCTCTCAATCGACATCGCATATAATTCAGCTCATTTCTTGTTCTTCGCGGCTATTTCTCTTGTTTCACAGTCAGTTTAAACAATAAATGTCGAGAACTTATGCAGATCCTCCTCTTTTTGTGTGGATCTCTTCAAGAACATGTTAAATCACGGTATAATTTTCGGTAACAGACTAAACTGGAAAGAAGTGATTGGAATGGAACCGAAATTGTTGCTTGTGGAGGATGAACCGGGCATGCTTGAGGAGATGCACACCTATCTGCAACGTGAAGGGTTTCGGGTATTGACCGCCCGTACCGGCAAGGAAGCGCTCACGATTGCCCGGTCTGAACGGCCTGATCTCGTCGTACTTGATTGGATGCTTCCCGAGAAAAGCGGCATCGACGTATGCCGCGAAATCAGGCAAACCTCGCATTGCGGTATTATTATGGTCACGGCCCGATCGGATGAATCGGATAAAATCGTCGGTCTGGAAATCGGCGCGGACGATTATTTGACGAAGCCGTTCAGCTTGCGTGAGCTCGCTTCGCGCATCCGAGCTTTACTTCGCCGCTTGCGCGGACCTGAAGACAGGTCGATGTTCTTGGAAAGAGACAACCTGATCATTTCCGAGGCCAAATGTCAGGTATTCAAGGACGGCCAGGAAATCCAACTGACACCGACGGAATTCAAAATTTTGTACACGTTGGCTACGCGTCCCGGAATCGTTTTCAGCCGCCTGCAATTATTAACAACCGCACTAGAGGACGAATATATGGGATACGAAAGAACAATGGATTCCCATATCCGGAATCTTCGCCGCAAGCTTGGAGACGATCCGGCCAATCCTCGTTATATTCAAACGGTATACGGTTTCGGTTACCGATTCGGTGAACAATCATGACGTTGACGGTACGCCAAAAAATATTTGTCTACATGGGACTGCTCGTTCTTATTATCGGTGGCGCTCATGCCGTAACCAAACAGGCTTACATGGAATCTTTGTTCGATCAATTTCGTAAGGAAGAAATCGGTGCATCTTATTTGAACACACCGCCCGGGGAACAAATCGAAATCTTGAAGACTTACGTTTCAGGTAAGATGCAGCAATTTTGGCTTGGAAATTTGGTCTTTTTCGTAGCAATCGGGCTGTTCTTCAGTTTATGGATTTCGGGGATGCTGACGATCCCGCTTAGAAAGCTCGTTGCCGCTATCGAACGCGTTGCGCAGGGGGATCTGGACGTAAACGTTCCTGTACAATCAAGAGACGAATACGGTAAAGTAATCCAGACATTCAACGATATGACGCTTCGCCTCCGGGAAGCTGAGGACGCCCGCAGGCGATTGGTAGCTGATGTCGCTCATGAGCTTCGAACTCCGCTGTCAATCATGCAGCTAAAATTAGAAAATGCTCAACAGACCGGTCAATACGTCCCTCCGGAAATGCTGCTTAGACTCCATGACGAAGTGATCCGCTTAGGCCTGCTTGTGGAAGATCTTCATGTCTTGTCGTTAGCTGAGGCGGGCCGGTTGGCATTGGATTGCAAACCACTCGATCTGTCGGCAAGACTTGAACAAGTCGTTGATGATGTGAAAATGGAGGCTGAGGAGAACGGACTGGAAATGCGCTTCTCTTCGAACACGAGGCCGGTAACGGTGATGGCCGACGCGAGACGGATCACGCAGGTGTTCATCAATTTGTTGACGAATGCAATCCGCTACACGCCGGAAGGCGGAAAAATTTCGGTTGAAATTGAAGACAAGGTCCTGGATCGGAATGCAGTCTATACATGTGTCTCAGTGATAGACACCGGCATTGGTATTCCAGCCGAAGAGCTGGCCCACCTATTCGATCGTTTTTATCGCGTGGAAAAGGCCCGTTCGCGGCATGCAGGCGGAACGGGGCTCGGATTATCGATCGCTCATCATTTTGTCAGAGCCCACGGCGGGTTCATCCGTGTCGTGAGTGAGCCTGATCAAGGTACGACATTTACCGTTTATTTGCCTTTGGGTAAATGATATTTAAAAAAGGCTCTTTTCTAAAATATTGTTGCTTCAAATATGTATTTTTAAATGAGCATTTTGCATTAATCTGAGCCCATGAGTAGCAAGGATTTTCGAGCATAAAAGGGACTTCACCTCGACTTATAGAAATTTTCGAGTGACCAAACCAGAAAACATCCAGAGGAAGTGAAGTCACTTTGTATATCCTCCAAGAAAGTCTATTTTCCTTTGACGAGCTGCAAAAACTTGGCATAGCACTTCAAGTTGAACGATCAGCGTATCGGATCGATATGGGATCCGATCCTTTGGATCATCAAAATGAAACCTCCTCAGCAGTTACACGTGAAGTGGTGGCATATATCAAGGATAATTATAATAAAGATCTCTCTTTGCAGTCCGTTGCGGACTTCGTTGCCATATCCCCTGCCCATTTGTGCAGATTAATAAAAAAAGAAAACCTGTAAAAAGTTTACAGATCTTGTACTGGAACAAAGAATAGAACATGCTAAAGAGCTGCTCACGGATGTTCGTTACAAAAACGTATGAAGTGGCAGAAATCATCGGCATGTTATATTAAAATTTCAGTATTAGATTCAAGCAACTGTTGGATTAACTCCATCAGAATATAAAAATAAGGGTTAAGAGCGTCTAAAAAAGAAAAGCCAAGGAGATTAGGTACTGAACCGGAATCTCACTCGGCTGTATTCATGATTAGTTTTGGGACAACAAATAAGTAAGTAATCAGTCGATTGGCATGAAATATGCTTACCGATATAAGCGATCTCAGCATTACCGATTTTCCAGCGAGGTCCAATTTTGCAGTAAGAGAAACGGGTACAACAGTGATGGCATTCCGGCAACTACCAAACAATAGGAATCGTTCGGCAGTTAAGCACCTCTGCAAAAAACATTCCATCCTTTTTCAAGAAGAGAATATTATTGCATGTATACTATTCTCCAGAGTTAATTCCCACCAACCTCTTCTCCCGATGCCGACCAACTCGTACAATTCGCGAGCGCGATTGATAAATCAATCCGTTACCTCGGACTTTGTTCATATCATCTTGATGTTTAGATATCTCAAACGATTTTCCTTCTTTCATAGAATCCTCCAATTTCTGGTTGTTCAATTCAAGAATGATGGATAAAAGAACCCCTTCGCTCCACTACCATTACAGCAGATTCATCACTACTATGGGTTCAGACTTCTCCTGTTCCTTGTAAGAGCCTGCATCATGCTCCTGTAACCTCTACGCCGACGATCATCTAGCCAGTAATCAGGTTTCCGCTAGACCTTGTCCCAGTGACCGCTTAAAATCTCTGGTTTTGATCGCACTTCGTCTTAACGACGTTTCATCAGTTCTTCACTTTCGTCACCTGACCAATTCATTTTGGCTTTTTCCAATTGCGCTCAGCACCACAACTTTTGATTGCAGCACCCAATGGCGGTTTAAAATCTGCACCTGAATGCCAATCCTGAGGGGCCTTCCCTCATCTCTTACAAAGCATGAAAAGTTGCTTGTGCCCTCCTTTCGTTGCAACTTTTCTTCAGGACACACTAAGCGTCAAACAGCCCCCACCTTGTTATCAAGTTGAGGGCTGTTCTATGTCGTAATCAAGATTTGGATGACAATTCAATTAGTAAACGTGCTTACGAGAATCAATTCCATCGAAAATATGCCGGCTACCTTGTTGGCAGTCGGCGTTTTATATCTCCTTATCCCTTATCACCATGTACGATGAATAACTTTCCAATCTGCAATCCCGCTCCTTTTCTATAAATGCTATTTGGGATTTAGATAACAACTGGCGCCGATCATGTTTTTCTCTATCGTGAATAATGCTGTACCTTATCTGAGAATTAAAGAAGAAAGAGATCAAGTTGTTCTACGTTATACGCGACTGGTTTAATAGTAGTTTCATTCCGATTTATATCGATTGCCTGTGAGGAAAGAGATACATTAATATCGTCGACTACCTCATTCTCATCACCATCATCAACTCTGGCACTAATTAGTGATAATAAATAGCTTTGAGAACATTCGCTGCAGGTGTATTGATAACCCCTCTTTAATGAGAGTGCTAAAGCAATTCGCATTTCAAGACTTAGATTATTAGATTGAGCGCATTGACCGCATAAAAATTTTTGCAGAATAGACACCTCCGCAGCTTTAATTTATTAACTCAGAACAATAAGTGAAAATCATTGTCATAACTTCCCGTTCATAATCGCTCCTCACATAGAAGCAATGCCGTTTCCAATCCGCCAGTAGCACTGCGCCATCCATCTGACCATTCTTTGCTTGCAGATAGGCAGCTTCTACCTGCTGTATTGTCGGAACTCGCTGGTGCTTGCGATGGAATCCTATTATTTTTGATATATCTTTCATATTAAATGTCGTCATTAATAAGCAAGTATACTTCCCGTAAAATAACAAGAATCCACGGTAAAAATGTTACTTTACAAAGTAAGTTATCAATGATTGCCGTAGGTAACGATAATGCATATTCGGTATAAAGTGTGTACGGCAAAATGATTTCAAGCCCAAATCCTACCGCAAATCCTCGTGAAACCTTCCCTGCCCCGCCTGGAGATCGTAGTAATTTTAAATAATTGAATTTAATTAATCTTTTTAATCTTTGAATATGAGTATATTTTTCCCCAATTAGTTCACCCCACTTCTTTAAGTGTAGCAGATTCCATAGTATTAGCCAAAATGTTGCCCGATAATAACGAGATGTTACAAAGCGTTTCTATTTCTACCACTCCCATTAACTTCCTCGTCCTTCAATTGCTGAACTGCGGTAGGATATGCTGGGTTTATATCGACGGTGATCACGCGCGGTGATTGATTATGAGATAAAGTCAACGCCTTAATGAAGAATCGTTTGGCCGCAGGAGCATCTCGATTTTCAGACAGCATGAAATCAATTATGTTTCCGTTTAAAATCTACTGCTCTATAAAGATATTCCCACTGTCCTTTGACTTTTATGTTTCATCATCGTGGAATGAATCGTTTGTTGGCTTCAAATAGGGACGAATACGCTATCTAATTCCGGTCCAAACTCATGAACCCATCGCATGATCGTTGTATGAGCGATATGTAAACCCCGTTCTTCCATCATTTCTACTAAATCACGATAATTTAAACTATATTTCAAATACCATCTTACCCTTAACAAGATAACCTCTGATTCATACTGCTTCCACTTAAACAAATCTAATTCCTTTTCCAAAGTAAATGCCCCACTCCCATGACTTCATTTCAATGTAAGCGTCAAATAGCCCCCACCTTGTCATGAAGATGAGGGCCAGAATAAGCTGAAATCAGGATTTAAAAACGTGACAGGTCAGCGGAAGCAACTATGACCATGGCAGTAGGCTGTCTAGCGCTTCTGTTTTTTTTGGATCTGGAAGCTGCGGGAGTTGTTCAAACATGTACATTAAATATTTAAATGGGTTTAGGTTATTTTCCTTCGCCGTTTCAATCACGTTGTAGAAGATTGCGCTTGCCTTTGCACCGCGAGGCGTGTTGGCAAACAGCCAATTTTTCCTTCCAATTACAAACGGTTTAATTGCCTGCTCACTACGGTTGTTGTCGATTTCCAGACAGAGGGAGGAATGTTTAGGTGAGCGAAAGGCTGCTGATCGTGCCAGCAGCCTCGCATTGTTGTTGATTGAACAAACGTTCCTCGTTAGTTTAAAAGTCTTACTTCGAAATTTATTGTGATGATACACATTTGCAAACAATGTTTCCGAAGGTTTGTATGTCTTTTATATAGTCATAGCGAGGAGGATTACGCTCGGTTTGGTTCAACATTCTTACTGCCACAACATTGTACTCAGGAATAACCAAGACGGTATTTCCGTATAAACCAAGTGACTGATAAGCATTTTGGGGGAGTTGGTGTCCTAATTCGGATAAAGGTCGAGACTTGTCCTGGATCCACCAAAAAAATCCATTACGTGGTAATGTCTCATTAAGGTTTAAAGGTGAAGCTATAGAACTGACTTGTTCGAATATTGAGCTAGGAACAAATTGTGTTCCATTAACATTTCCTTTTGTTAAATGAATATAACCCCAATAGGCTAATTCCCTTGTACTAACAAAAAGATTAGCATCATTGCCTTGATTATCCTTATAGGTATCATCAAGCCAAACTAATTTTTCTGATTTCTCTTTAATCCAACCTGTTTCAGTAAATCCAAAGGGTAAAAATAGTCTTTCTTCCATTACCATTGCGAGAGTTTGGCCAAATACCTTTTGAACAATTTTTAATAGCAAATTAACACCTGTGTTGTTATACTGCCAATCAGTCCCTGGGGGAAAAATCCTTTTATTCAGATTATCACTACCTTGGAGACCATGAGTATGCGTTATCAAATGGCGTATTTTAGTATCTTTTAAGACAAGTTCGTCCAAATCATCTAAATAATCAGTAACATAGTCATCTAAATTTTTGATTCTCCCCTCGTAAAGAGCGAGGCTAACGGCGAAACCTAAGTATGTTTTTCGGACTGATGCGACATTAAACCTAGATAGGGCATCTACCATTCGACTGCCTTCTGAATTGTCGTGATACCCCGAATACCATTCATTTACGACACAATCATTTTGAATAATATAAGTGGATGCGGCCGATGCAGAAATCAGATTTCTTATCTTTAAGACGTATTCATTTAGTTCACAAAACGCATTATTCGAAGTATCAACTAGCATTTGCATCGATATTCTCCCATCCATCCAAGACTATGCGGTCGACTTATACAAGATTTTATCTCCTTATCATTCCAGTTGCTTCAATAAGAAAAATGCTGAATACGAGGTGACACATCCGTTTTCCAAGTACAGACTCCATTTGCCAAGAATCATCACTCTGGGACTTCTATATAGTCCGATACTCTAGTTTTTAATATTTCAATTAGTTCTTCATCCATATAAACATAATCATCAGGTATATCTAGGTTCCAGATCGACTTATCATTAAGTATTGATCCAAATTTTTGTTTGAGTCGGCTAAAATGCTTTTTTTCCATTACAAATATTAGATCTGCCCAACCAATGTGTCCACTGGTTACCTTAATCCTAGCACCATCTTCTGTCCCAGCAGACCTCACATCATAACCATTATATTTATGAAATATTTTTTCGGCTGTTGGGCTTCGCCTACAAACAGAATTTTCATGATATCATCCCCTTATCAAATCCACTGTTTTTTACCACTCTATGGTTTATAATACACGATAATTAAACTGTTAGTTGCATCAAAGGTTGCGTTAACTGCCCTTGAGTTTAATAACTTTCTCTCCGATGAAGCTACTGTTCATGATTCGCTATATCCAAAGTAGTAATACCAAAAGGCCCAAACTCCCCATTTTACCTTTTTATCGAATTCATTCTTCGATCAAGGAAAGAAATGGCTCATAGGGCCTTATTATCGTTAATTTCATCTCATATTAGTTATGGATTTCTAAGAAAGCGAGTTTTATTATTGTATTCTTCACCTCGTTTAAGGATAGACGAAGGATGTGATTTTCGATCACCAGCCACCATGTTCAACATATCATAGCTTTTCGCAGAGAAAACATCCCAAATCCTTGAAATATACATATCCAAAGCAATAAATGCACCAAATATAGATACAATCATTATGCAAAAGATCACCATAAAAAGATTCCTCCCTTTGTGATACGCCAGATCTGTTTCAGTTATCTATATAAACAGAATAGCACAGGTAAGGAAATATAAGTAAAGTTCTTTATTAAACTATTGTTCTGCGTTAGCGCAATGTACTTCTACCTATAATACGGTTTTCCGATTACTTATGGAGTATGTCATCTTTCAACGAAGATACATGCGTTAAGACTTGGTCAATATCAGATTCACTAACACCAAAGTGTGCAAGAGCATCATGTAAGTGTTTGGCAATCGCATTGAAGTGTTTTTCTTGCAGATTCATTCCTGTATGTGCTTTAGCCATCGACAGCCCAGTATATTGATTCGGTCCACCTAATGCAAAGCTAATAAACTTGGTCTGATGTTTATGCTGTTTCTCCATGTCAGTGTTCTTGAAGAAATGATTAACTGTATCATCAGCCAAGACCAATCCATAAAAGTAGTCAACCACTTTGCTTATTGCTTCCTCTCCACCGACCTTTTCATAAAGCGTCGTAGCACTCTTCATATATATCCTTCCTTTTCCAATAGAATGTTTGTTGTTGGTTAGATTGTCCATTTTTAGAATAAATATTACCAATCAGAACCAAAATTATCTAATTTGTCGAAAACAAAAGGCAGCCAACCCACAAGTGATCGACCGCCTTCTCAATTTGTTTTGAACTATAGTTTTCCCTTAGTACAATGAATTAACTTTCCCATGAACGTTAGTATCTTCGGAGTATGCTTATTTTTATGCTGATGATGGAGCCACGCGTATTTACAAATCTTAGCAGGTAAATGAATCGTTCATTGTTCGACTAGCTTTAACATTTTTAAGTTGGGCAACGATGATGACGCTAATGATTACAAGAAGGAACCATGAGCTGATCTTGCTGAAACTAACCAGTTGCCAGGTTTGGTGCTGATCAGGGTATTTCCAAGCATCAAAAAATGTGGCTATATTTTCTGCTAACCAAATGAAAAAACCTACAATGAAAAAAGCGAGAGTTAAGGGCATTCGATAAGTTATAGTCCGCACCCGATAGATGATCCGTGTTTTCCAGAAGATAATAAACACAAGTGCCGTCAACCACCAACGAAAATCGGGAATAAAATGATGTGTGAAAAAGTTGAAATAGATGGCTCCTCCTAACAGCACCGAGTACCTAAGCCCTGGCCAGCCGGTCATGTCCATCCGCAGTCTCCGCCACACCTGACACATAAAGCTTGCTACACTTGCATACATAAATCCGCTATAGAGCGGGACACCGAGCAACTTCGTATACCCAGGCTCAGGATATGACCATGATCCCATCCATACCTTATATAACTCCAGCAACAATCCAATAAAGTGAAATATACAGATTACTTTGATTTCATCACGTGTCTCTAATCCGCTGCGGTACATGAAGTATTGCACTCCAAGCAGTATAAGTAGAATGGCATCATAACGATGAATGAAAGGTACCGCTATTACGTTAGATAGAGCTAAAGTTCCAAAGATCGCAACAGGAAATATGCAGCTCATCGACTGATGATAGCCAAAATGCAGTAGTTGAATGATTGGTTTCAATTATGCTTATCTCCTGTCCATGCCCATTTGTCTTAGCTCAAGAATAAAGGCAAAATTCCTATTTAAAAAGAGAATTTTTTTCGTTTAATATTTCTTATTTTTGGTTACTCGACATTGTCTAGAAAAAAATCTAATTTCGATGAAAGGAGGTACACGCATGGTTGAGTAAACTAATATGCAAGACAACTCCGAAAAAATAAATGAAGTGTGTTGTTAACTGCGACACCGAGCAAGATCAGGAAAAACATTCCGATCGAAGAAGAATATATTGATGAACCTTAGAAGAGCCGCTTTCTCGAATTATCGGAAAGAGGCTCTTATCTCTTCTAAATGTACTTTCGATCGGTGTTCTTATTGGCTATCGTGATCCTGATCGCTTTCATTACCTAACCATGTTTGGATTAAGGAGTTTGCATCGGCCACCAAGGCTGTTTTTGCACCTTCGGAAATAAAATCCTTCTTGGACGATTTGTTTATTTTCTTCACAAAATCTTTCATCGCTTCGGCGGCATTTTTAAACTTGTCTTTATTTGCATGCTTCTGGGCATTCTTCAAACTCTCGGAAAGCTTATCCTTGAGAGATCCGCTTAAATCACCGGAAGCAAAATAATAGTCCAACAGCCGCTCCATTGAAGTGATACTTGTTTTAACAACAATATGAGTCACTAACTGCGATACGTTACCAGCCTGATCCGTCACTGCGATTTGAATCACATGGGTTCCCAACTGGCCTGCAAAATGCAGTGACGTGCCGTCATCAGTATACGGATTACCGTCCACGGTAATCGTTTGATTGGCAACGTCCGACATCGTGTCGGAAGCGTGCAACTCCAATGTGATCGTCTCGCTATCCTGAAATTCGGTCCCTTCAGATAGAGGGGAGCCATTAACGGATACGTCTATCGTCGGTGCCGTTTGATCGACTTTTATCGTGATGGACTTCGCAGCTTCCACGTTGCCAGCTTTATCCGCAGATCGATACTGCACCTCGTAAGTCCCGTCGGCACTAGGGTTGAACGGGGCTGTGTAAGGCTGCCAGCTCCCCCCTCCGTTCAAGCTGAAATCCATCCTTGCAATACCGGAAAGTTCGTCTTGGGCGGATAACGTCACGGTTAAAGGATGGATATGCCAGCCGTTCTTTCCGCTTGGATGATCAGGCGTTGTGGATGCTGTCGTTACCGGAGGCGTCATATCGGTTTCCCGGTCTATCGATTCCTGCAACTGAGTAATCAATAGCTGAAGCGTGCTTGTAGAACTGTCGTAGGCATAAGGAAAATTGTTTAACAAGTTTTGCAATTGGTTTCTCAGGCCGCTGTCTCCTTTTCCCAATTCAAGCAAGCTTTCCGTCTGTTTGATCAATCCCAAGTAG
Organism: Paenibacillus phytorum; assembly: GCF_013141715.1. GTDB lineage: Bacteria > Bacillota > Bacilli > Paenibacillales > NBRC-103111 > Paenibacillus_E > Paenibacillus_E phytorum. The sequence goes on from NZ_WHOA01000098.1 coordinate 56,771, forward strand.
CTGCCCAAAAGCCCAGGACCATATACCTCAAATTCAAAAATGGAATATCCGTACTGCGTACCTCTTTCAATTCCTTGGAACTTCACATATCTGGCCTTTCTGGTGTCAAACGTAATCGTCTCGACTCCACCATGACCATCGATCATACCGTCGCTGGATTTAACATTCATCCATTGTTCGCCATCGCCGGAAACGAATATTTTGTACTTCTTGGCAAAAGCATTCTCCCATTTGATGACGACATTGTTGACATCTTGTTGTCCACCAAGATCAACTGTGAACCAGGTATCGTCAGTAAAAGTACTCGACCATCTTGTACCCACATTACCATCCACAGCCTGATCCGCAGATAAATGAGGGGCTTCTGCTGCCGATGAATCCGCATGCTTGTTTAATGCCAAATTGATACCGTCAAAACTGGTAGCTTTATTAAGAATTATCAAATTATCGATGATACCTTTAAAAGAATGCGTTGCGCTTCCAATCTTTGCAATCGGTAAAACCATCGTATCAATATGTGGTGACGAACCATTCGTTACCCATAATTTTTCAACGTACTCGTTTCCATTTACATAAAGGGATACGCCTTTATTGTCTCCTGACAGCAGCAAGTGCGTCCATTTCCCTGCCGGAACTTTGTATTGAAAGGAGCTGTTATAGTGTTCTTTGGAAAATCCTAATTTTCCCGTATTGCCTTGCTCCAGCTTCAATTGTCCGACGGGAGATTCCATAAGCACTGCATCATCAGGATTGTCTGCATCCGGTTTGACCCACATGGAAGCGGTCCAGCCGAACCCTAAGGATTCGAGTGGCGTTTCGATGTAGCTTTCTCCCCCGCCGAACCGCACGCCCTTCCCGTACTTCCCGTCTGTAACCGATACATGCTTGCCGATTCCATCGAAACCGTTTCCAGAAGTATCCGCAAAGCCATTTTCAAAGAGGTACCTCAACACATTGCCGCCTTGATTATTAACTTGAAGCCTATGTGATATGTTGGCATTCGGCGCTTCTCCGATCAGAGATGCTGCGTTTGCATACGTTCCATAGTCTTTATCTTCTCTGGTTCCCGTCCACATCTTTTCGGATAGCACTTGCACAGCAGGAAACATCCTGTCATGGGAATCGTCCATGGATAATCCGCTTGCATCCGAGATGTCATTCCATAGCGCAAGCATAGCGCCTTTTAGCTTTGGATGCCCGAATGGCAATGTCGTATTTGTAAACACATTCGGTTCCCACATATTATACATATATTTAGTATCCATATAGTCTTTATACAGTCTTGGCACAAGATACATATAGCTGTTCTCCGTGCTGAGGATATCGTATCCAAGATCGATCGCTTGCCGAGCGTCTCCGTAAGGCACGTGCCAAACATCCATCGTCGCATGATTACTTACAGGGGTTATGCCGCCATATTCCGTCATCCCGCCCCACAAATGCGGATGCTTGCCTTTGCTGTTGATATGGTCAATGAGCGTATTCATATACCCACGAAAAACCTCTTTATCGCTGCCCCAATATTCATCAGTACCGATATGGACATCGGGACCGATAAAGGTCGGGTTATCGCCGTCCACATATTCATCGAACAGACTTTTTACGAAATCCACGGTTTTCGGTTTTGTAATGTCCAGATGAGGTCCGCTTCCCAATGACGGATCGAAAGAAGTAAACGCCCGTGAATGCCCCGGCGTATCGATCTCCGGTATGACATTAATACCGTAATCCATTCCAAGCCGCACTAGATTTCTAAACTCATCCTTCGTGTAGGAACCACTTTTGCTCGTAAGTCCAGGATATGCCGTACTCTCCAAACGAAATGCCGTATTTGTACCGTCTTCAAACGGAGTCCCTACATCGTCGTTCAAGTGAATTTGGAATTGGTTCATCTTGTACCAGGACAACAGTTTGACATAGTCTCTCAAGAAATCGATCGTATAAAACTTTCTGGCGACGTCAATCATGAGTCCGCGAGTTTCATACTTGGGATAATCTCTTGCTGTCCCTTTTGGGATGCGGATATGATCATCGTCCTGTTTTAAGATTTGAAGGGCGGATCTCGTCCCGAAAAATGCGCCCGTCACCTCGGCCGATGTAATCGATACATAATCATTTACATCGAAAAGATAGCCTTCTTTTCCAAGCCAAGTTAATGTATCGTCTATTGACAAATAAATGTCGCCCGATTGCGGAGCCCCATAAATGATTTCCAGATCGATGTTGCCAATATCCTTCAAATCATCCTTTGTTTGCTCTGCTGACTTTTGCAAGGCTGCTTTATATGCCGGATTTACTACGATTCTTGAAGTACTTGTCAGGTTATAATACCCGCTTCTGCCATACCATTCTCTCAGTGACGGTATGACCTTCGGCTCCTTGTTCAAGTCAGTCGTCTGCGTATATTGACCAGGAACAGCAACAAGCACGTTACCGGTAATGCCCTTCTCATCGGGATTATTCACCTTTTCAACCTGGAAAAGGAGATTCACTTTAGCATCAACGAGCGGCGTGTGGATTTTGCCCGCTTTATCGATGACAGGCAGTTTGTCGCTGCCATATACGGAAACCTTATAGCCTTGAGGTACATCCGGCAAAACGATCTCCGTTTGTCCCTTGACGATAGGCGGTATTTGGGTAATGCCTTTCACGATTTTAGGCAAATCTCCGGCGTTATACACCTCGAATTCGAAGAAGGAATATCCGTAAAAGATTGCATCTACCGGAGCCCTTTGTACGCCTTGAAATTTAACGTACCTGGCTTTGGCATCATCAAAGTCGGTGATTTCCGTCCCTCCTTTGCACACAATCTCACTGTCATTTCCCAGGACATTGGTCCACTGCTGCGCATCGCTCGAAACCATAATTTTATACTTGCTTGCGGGGGTTTGCCATTTAATACTCACCCGGTTAATGACGAATTCTTGTCCAAGGTCCACATAGAACCATTGATCATCTTCTAAGGCGGATGACCATCTTGTACTTCCATTGCCATCGACGGCATTCGCCGCTCCAAGCCAGTCCACTTCATTCCCTGAAGCATAGACCGCTTTATGTACCGACAAATTAACGCCGCTGTTGGCACTCCCTTCAGAAAGCGGGACGTTGCCGCTGTAAACGGATTCATTTACAGACTGGGTAATTGGAAGCTTAGGGGAAATGATGTCCGCTTGCCCCTCAGTAGCAGCAACTTGCATCGAGGGTGCAGGAAAAAGCAGTGTAAATAGAAGCACCAGCGACAATAAAATAGAAATAGATTTCCTTTTCATTTTCTCCTCCTTGAAAAATATCTTGAACGATACAGGTTGAAAAGCAGACCCCTTAGTTTGAAGTAGGCCCGCTTTTCAGTCATGCTATATGCTTTTTACAGTGTCCGGGCATCGCGAAGCAGTACTTTTGCCGCCTCGTTCGATACATGCTTGCCGGCTTGCGCCTCCACTTCTTGAATGAAGCTTTTTACATTGCCTGCATTCAACTTGCTAAGCAAGCTTGTTTCTATCCCTTTATTGTCGATCCAACCACTGCTTTTAAACCGTTTCACGAGTAGCTTTAAGCTATCCAGGCTTGCAGCGGTTTGAAACCGAACCGTTCTGCTTGTCGCGTTGCCTGCCAAATCGCTGGCAGAAACCGTAAATTCATGTGTTCCGAGTTCCAAAGTGTACAAGGCAATCGCCATACTAGTTTGCACCGGCTTTCCGTCCAACATCGCAACCGTCTTCGTCGCGTCAATTCCAGATACACTGTCGGTTGCCGTAAATTGCGGCGTTAAATCCTCGGCGCTAGAGTATGTTCCTTCGAGCGGTACGGCGACAGCAATGACGGGAGCGGTTCCGTCGATTGTAAAGCTAATCGTTTTGGGCGCTTCCACATTTCCTTCACGATCTGTCGATCTGTAGCTAACGCTGTACCGGCCGTCCCTGTCAAAGAGGATGGGAGCCGTATATGCCCGCCATGCCGTTCCGCCATCCAGGCTGTATACTGTTTGCGTTACGCTTGATGCTGCATCCTGAGCCGTTAGACTTACCGTTACCGGCTGCTTATACCAGCCATTCTGTCCGTTCGGCTGTTCCGGAGAGACAATAGCAGTTGTGTCCGGAGGTGTTTGGTCGCCGCCAGGCGCTTTCTTGTACTCGAACGCAACTTTTATCGGTTCGATTATTTCATTCGTTGCCAGTTGAGCCACATAGGTCCCTTCAACATTGCCGGTAAGTGTAAATGCAATCTGGAAGTCGCCCGCCTCCGTAACGGCTGTTTTGCCTTCGTATTGAACATTGCCTTGCGGATCAAGCACTTTCACTTTCACATCCGCAAGCTTGCCATTCATGGCCAATCCTTGAATGGTTACATTTTTGGTCGGCGCATCTACTGCCGCTTTAAGCCCATCAATGGTTTGGATCGTTACTTTCTTCGCAAGATTGTACACGCCAAATTCATAGAAGGAATATCCGTAGAATGTCTCTCTTTGGATGCCTTGGAACTTGATATATCTGGCCTTAACCGGTTCGAACAAAATCGTATTTTTGCCGTCTTGCGCGTTGATGATCCCGTTATTTTCCGCGATGACGCTCTTCCAATTCACCTTATCGTCAGAGACAAGCAGCTTGTAAGTTTTGGCACGGGCGTACTCCCAGTCGATGCGTACCGTATCCATCTCGGTCGCTTCGCCAAGATCGACCTGGAACCATGTATTGTCAACCGAAATGCTCGACCAGCGTGTGGCAGGGAAGCCGTCGACAGCTTTTCCGGGCGCTAAACTCGATGCTTCAATCGAGGAGACTTCGGCAGGCTTATCCTGCGCCAAGCTTCCAACCAGAAAGTAGACGCCTTCTTTCAATGTATTGTAAGCTTCTGCAGAAATACCTTGCTTATTCTTGAGCTGATCGAGCGTCGCATTGAAACCTTTGAGGTATTTTGATACCTCGGCTGCATCCGTGCCTTCAAAGCGCTTCATCATTTCCAAATGATTGCTCAGCGCGCGGGCGCCGTCAGCACTCGAGATTTGATTATTTGCCTTGAAATCTCCGACCAGCTTGAGCATGCTGGAAGCATTCATGCCTGCTTGGATCACATAAGTCGTCGTCTTTGTTTTTGTTGTCGCTACCGTGACGGCCAGTTCATGTTTGCCTGCTTTGCCTGTAAGACTAATTTCTGTGCCAGCCGTGTACGGCTTGCCGTCGAATTTGGCGGTTACTTGCGCGAGACCGCTTCCATCATCATTTTTGATCGACCATGTGAATTGGACTTTCTCCGTATCCGGCACAACGACGCCACTTTGCAGCGCTTGTCCGTTCATTTTGACATCAGCCTCAGGAGGAGCTTCGTTATGGACTTGATAAGTGCCTTTGACAAACTGATTCAGCCAATCGTACATGATGCGCGTTGAAGGCGCCCCGCTTACCGCAGTATCGTACACGGCATTGTTTCCTTGGTAATATGCTTTAAAAATGGTTGGCTGTACCAACCCCGTTTCCACGCCACTGTTCAAATAATCGACAAAGCGTTCGCGGAATACGCCGTCATTCACCATACGGTCATCGAATTCAAGCTCATTCGTCATTCCGTATTGTTTGGCAATATTGGAAGCGTCTTTAAGCTTGTCGTACCCCAATTCTCCGAAGAAATAGTTAGGCTGGAACGCTACGGCATCAAACCCTACATCTTTCCACATATAAGCTTTGTAAGCCAGGGAGTGGGGAATCCAGAAGGACTTCAAATTTTTAGCATGAACGATATCGTTAGCCAGCTTAACCGTAGCAGGGCCGGTAGAGGAGGTGCTGATCTGTTCCTCTAACCAGTACATGCCGACAAGCTCAAGGTTTGAATAATTTTTTTCAGCCCATTTTTGCTGCGCCTGATTGACATACCACTGAATGGCCTTAGCCCGGTTCTGAAGCGCTTTGTCAGTTCCGATCGAATCTCTGAAGTCTTCAACGACGCCATCGCCATCGACATCCCCAAAGTTGCTCATATACTCGCCTGGATCTGGAATCATCAAGACGACTTTGGTTTTATGATCCGTCTGATTGAGTTTCGCGCCTACCTCGACTGTTGCTGCATTCAACTGATCCATATCGCCGTTGTTGGCAAAAGTCTTGTCCAGGTACCAGGCCCAGTCACTCATGTTAGCGCTTCCATTAAATCCATGGCCTTCCGGCGTACTCAAGCCCAAATAAAGAACACCGTCAAACATCCAATCCACCGGCTCGCCGGACTTGTTCACATAGCTAATGTTGGGAATAATTCGTTGCTTGCTCCAGTCGCCTTTTCCTCCGTCATAATAACCGTTATAGAGCAATCCGAGATTGCGGATTCCGGCAGTCGCTTCTCCCGCCTGCAAATAACCGACGGGTTCAGGAGGAACGACTTCCGCTCCGGCAAGCTTGCCATCCGCACCCATGATCTCGATCTCGTCAATCAACGTCCACGCTCTTGTGTGCATGGAGAAGGTCACTTTTACATACCGTGCATAAGCCATCTGTGCGCCTGGTTTGCTCTTAATCCCGTCTCTGCTGCCATCCCACGTATACGTCTCGTCTCTTGGGGGTCCGTCTCCCCACAAAAGCTGCGTTGCATTATGCGAAAGCAATCCCCAATTCTCTTTGTCGTCAGAGACGTACATCGAAACCGTTAGCGGGACAAGAGCCTCATTGGTCGGCCAGTCCTGCAAAAAACGGGCATTAATTTTCGAAATCGATTTTGCCTCGCCAAGGTCGAAAACAACTTCGCGGGTCATTTTCTTCTGATGTCCTACCCAAGCCGGATCTGACATATTTAGTGCGCCATGAATCCCATCCGTCAGCTTCTTGCTGCCGTCAGGACGGCTTGCTTCCGGCTGTTCCGACCAACTGTAATCCAGACCCGATGCAAGATTCCGATTTACAGTTGTGGGCTGTCCTTGTTCCGCTTGTGCTACCGGTACCACGGGCAATAACATAGCTGCTAAGACGGTCATGGCTGCCCATTTCATTTTTATCCTCATATTATCCTTGCTCCCTTCATGAGTAATTAACCATTAACCTCATTAACTTGTTGTTCGTTTCAAACTTATTACGATGAACCTTCCTCCTTTCCGTAACAAAATCACAGTATAAGCTAATAGCAGTGTCTGTACCTATTACATTAAGAAAAATGTCTCGTGATGCAAAGAGACTAGTTATTACTTGTCGTATACATTTGTTTACATTGTCGGACTTATCTGTAGACTGCCGCGAGTCTGCTCATATCTATCTGAAGTGATATACCAAAGTATGCTCAAAAAAAGACAGTCAATAACTTTTGTTTAAAAGTCGATGACTGTCTTATTATTAAGCTATCGTTCCTCGTTAGTTCAACATTTCGACTTAAGAAATCGTTACTTTCTGAGTGTTGGAATGAGTCGATGGTGCATTAACAGAAGGTCTAATCCATCGACAACTTCTTTAACGACTATATGACTTGCCATTAACGTAGCAGTGGCACAACCTTCTTTACCGATTATCGCAATCGACAAGTCTGCTTGGCGAAACATTAACTCATCATTTACCCCGTTGCCCATAACAGCTACACCAGGTGGAATCATACGTATAAAGCTACATTTCTCTTCTCGTTGATTATCCTTTCCTATTACGTGTAGATCCACGGGTAGCCCCTTGCACTCTCTTGTTGCACTTCCATTACTATCTGCGGTCAATACATAAATCTTAATCAATCTTGCTAATTCTATTAGCCTCTCCTTAACACTTGGTAAAAGCAACCCATCCAATGCAATAGTCCCATTAAAATCTAAAACGAGATGATTTATGTGAATATCCTCTTGGCCAGGAATACGTAGTAGCATAACTGTTGCTCCTCTTTTTTATTATAATAGCTCTTCTTCATTTCCTTATTTTAACACATGTATTCTAGGAATACTGAATCCACTCCACCACGCTCTTCTGCCCGTTACTTTGAATGAACAAAAAAAGGAGCTGCCGTAAGCTCCTTCACTATCGTTCCTCGAACTGAATGAATTTATCTGCTTATGATATTTCCATGTCGCGTTTAGTAGATTAAGATCGAGTATCTATAGTAACAGACGATTCGTTTCAAGTATCATAATCTAGATTTCCTTACTCTTTTTCTTAGAAGCAATAATTGAGACGAAGTTCATATATTTCCCATCATCCGCTCTCAGCAACTCTAAATTAAAAATGTTAAAAAATAGTCGGTACCATTCCCCCATCCATACGGATTGGAGCACCTTTGAATGCGGATGCATAAGGACTACATACAAATGTAGTTAGTCTACCTATTTCCATAGGCTTGATAAATCGCTGTATTTCAGATTGAGGTAGGTTAGTAGTCATAAATTCTTTCTCTTTTTCTGCAAAAGTCATATCTTCATTAGGGTACAATCCCTCAATTATTTGATGCACATTTTCAGAGAGTGTTGGTCCTGGCATGATCGTATTAACTGTAACTTCAGTTCCTATTGTTAATTTAGATAAGCTTTTTGACAATGATAACAACATTGATTTTGTCATACAGTACTGAGGCATTTGTCCTGAAGGCATGATGGCTTCTTCACTCGCAATAAAGATAATGCGGCCATACTCATTTTTCAACATTTTAGGTAAATAAAATTTAGATAATCCATTTGCAGCAAAAACATTAGTACGGAAGTATTTTTCCCATACTTCATCGTCAACGTCCTCATATTGCATAATTTCATAAATACCCATATTGTTAACCAAAATATCAATATTGGGGTATTTTTCAAATAAAGCTTCTCTTTGCCCAATATCCACAATATCGGCTGTAGCATTTTGAGGAGAGGTAGCCGGGAAATCTGACTTAATTTCAATTACAATTCGTTCTACCTCTTCATAATTTCGTCCATTAATTAGTACATTAACACCTTCTTTGGCAAGTTCAATGGCAATTGCTTGACCTATACCTTTCGTTGATCCTGTAACTAAAGCTGTTTTATTGTTTAATCCCATATCCATCCTACTTTTCTCCTTATCATTGTGTTCCGGATAGAGATTATCATACCTTGTCTGGATTGTTCAGTAACTAGCCTATTGCGCCAAAGTTCTTGTTTAACACGCCAAATGATTAAAAGTTTGCGCCTAAATGTTCCGTACGCCAATTTGAAGGAGTATCACCTTCCCAAAGGCGGAATGCGCGGTAGAACGAGTTCTGGTCTTCATATCCAATCAAAAAAGCCACTTCTTTAATATCAAGTGAGGGGTCTGCCAAGTACTCTCGTGCCTGCTCATGTCTAGCTTGTGTCAACAGATGCTTGAAGCTCGTGTTATCGTCAGTAAGCCGGCGCTGCAAGGTACGATCGCTCATCCCCAACTCCTTCGCGACAGCCTGAATGTCGGGGCGCCCTCCTGTGAGGCTACGTTTCATGATCCACTTGACCATCTCGGGTATTGAGCGGCTGCGCTGCTGTTCATTGAGCGATCGGTCCAGTACGGGAGTCAGAATCTCCAGCAACTCTTCGTTGTAAGAGACAAAGGGGCGGTCCAGATCTCTTCGATGTAGCGTCAACCGGTTACATTTTGCACCAATCCGAATACGGCAGCCGAAGTAAGCTTCAAGGGCTTGTACATCGCCCATTGCGTGCGAAAATTCGACGAAGCGCGCCGTCAAAGGTTGACCTGTGCCCCGGCGCCCAAGCTCCAGAAGACATGCCAGAGTGATACCAATCAGCATCGGCGGTCCGGGTTGCTCGGTATACAGCCAATCCAGTTCGATTGTACAGTGCTCGCCCTCCTCGGTGATACGTAAGCTTTCGGGGGGGCATAGTTGTTTGTACCGAGCCATTCGGTTTAGAGCGTCGCGGTAGTCACGAGCGTGGTAAGTCGCTAAGACAGTTGGTGGGTACTTCGCTGTTTCGAAGACGGTCGCAAGCTTGATGATTCCTTTGGCAGTGTCTCCAATGAGATCGGAATAAGCCTGCCAGATCGCGAAATATTGGGCTGTGGTGACTACTGGTTCAGTAATAATGGTGAGCGGCAGCCGTGCTTTGCGAACTACGTCATGGGCGGCAATTCCTATTTGACATAATCCTGCCCAAAATCCTGGCGGGATTTTAATACGGTCAGAGGTATGAGACTTCATACATACGGGCCTCCTTTAGCTATTTAGCAGAAACAGAATGTGACATTTTACTTGCCAATTTCGTCGAATCTTAAGTATACATAAGAATACTCTTAAGTCCGTTAAGGTGTCTACATTAACGTAACAAGTTGAGCAGCTTCATAAAAAAAGTCATAACTAATACTAAGTTTTGTTGATCGTTCGTTTAGCCTAATCTGCCCAATCGCAGTGAAGGGCTGCCATG
>NZ_WHOA01000099.1 GCF_013141715.1 Paenibacillus phytorum
CAATACAGGAATCATCTATTGTTAGCTGCCTAGACTTAAACTAAGTTTTTTTCAAGTGTCCTTGACAAAGGGTCCAGATCAAGGTGAATGTAGTCTTTTTTATATTGTAAAGTAATGTATATCATACTATTTATATTTACAGTGCTGGATATTCAGACTTTAACTGCTCTACTGAATCGTACTTCCTGTTTCAAACGTTAACTTTTCGACTGATTTTTCAGTCTTATTTTTAACAATATGTCCATAAAACTTTCCATTCTTTTCGAAAATAAACATTGTTTTGTCAGGTTCTTTAAGCAATGGGTATTTTTCAATCACTTCATACACCTCCGATGGAGCATGTCATAAATTTTAAACAAAAAACCTCCTTTATACAAGAGGAGGTTTAGAAGCATTGAAATCTACTGAACTTGAGAAAGCGATGAAATCTTAATAAATTAGATCCGTTGGTTCTGGTGCAAGGATTTAAAAAAGTTCCCAGTTACCCGACAAAGTATAGTTTGTCTATGCCACTAAATCAAATATCTTATTTAGCCATTCAACAGCAGTGAGGACAGTCGAATTATCATCGGCCTGCCCTTTCCTTATCATATGTAAAGCCTCAATTCCCTTTAACGTCTGATACGCTGTAAGAAACGATTTGAAACCAAGCATTGGTTTTGTGATTTTTTTTATGAACCGGTGATCTTGCTCCACAATGTTGTTTAGATACTTTGTCTGTCTAATCAAGGTTTCTTTTGGTAAGGATTTCTCATTTATTAATTCTTGTATTGCTGGTGGATATGCTGGATTTTTATCCAAGGTGATTACACGTGGGATTATATGGCAATTTAAACATACATTCTCTAATTTAATGTGATGAAAAGGGCATTCATGTATTAATTTAAATTGATGAAAGAGGCTATGATATCCCTCCTGCAAACACATCGGACAATAAACAAAGTGATCATTAAAATGCGATCTATAATGAGCATCTTTTGCATTTAACACAGATGTGATCTTATCCAAATTAATCTTATTGGTTTCAACTATGTTGCTTTGGAACGCTGAAGTCAGTAGTTCTTCTTCAAATCCTTCCAAAGTGTACAAATTTCTTATCCTTCGTCCTCTCAATCCTGTTTTTATCTTCTTTACTTGAGTAGTTCCTAAGGTTTGTAGCAGTTCAATGGAATTAATCTCATTGGCATATTTAAATTTCTCAAATAAAGACCAAGGTGATTCGTAAGATTGTATCCAGTTTTTGTTCCAACAGAACATAGAATTCTCCCTAGGATTATTTTACTTAAGTGCATGACTAATAAGTCCAGGCCTTCTACTTAGATTCTAATGACTCAAATATCTCTAATGAGATTTTATGGAGCATTTTTACATCCTTTATCTTTTTTGTTCTCAGAAAATCGCTGTGCTTCTGTATAATTTGTTCTAATTCATAATTTACATCATTGATATCTACTTCATGATATCCAAATATGTCACCGGGTCTTAGACCAAGAGCATTCATTATTTTCTCTAATGATTCAAGTGATATGTTTCTGGCCCCTCTCTCGACGTCACCTAGGTATCCTTGTTTTATATTTGCTTTGAAGCCTAACTCCTGTTGCGTCATCCCTTTAATCTTTCGAAAATTCTTTATTTTTTCTCCTACAATCATTTGCAAACTGGTCATCCATGTCCCTCCCAATAATTGTTATCCCTAATAAGTTATATAATTAATTGTTAATATCCATTTTAAGTGATATAATATGACTATCCATTCCCAATATTGTTGCCGAGGTGAGAGTTATTGTTGAGTACTATTAGGATTAAAATATCAAAAAAAGTAAACTTACTTTACTTTTTACCTTCTGTGCCAGTAACAGAGCAAAGATATTTATTATATCAAGAGGAAGGTGGTTTTCTTTAGATGAATCTAGGGAAAATCACAGTTGGATTGCTTTCCAAACTTAATTTAATACCTACTAATCAATGTATACTACCTAATGGTTTTTATGAATATAGCTGGGCGGAGTGGCTTCCATTAGCGAATATTACGACTTTGCCTCAAATTAGTTATTGTGTCTCAAAAGGACTAACAAGAGAAGCCACTGTTGAATATCTGTATTCACACAATGCCGAGCATCTCTTCATTAACTTTGAAGAAATAAATAGAACTTTTACCTCTGACCATCAAAGAAATGAATACTTCCTTTTTTACTTTCGAGAATATTCCATAAAGATAAAATTAGAAGAAAACGGTATGTATTATCCAAGTACCATGGAAGAAGTGATCGATTTATTTCTTCAGCTCGGCTTCCTCATACAAAACATAGATCAATTTGGTTATAAAACACTCGATTTGATAATACGTCCATTTCCAAAAGTATCTGAGCATTTTAAATAAACATTTATCAAAGGAGTTAATACAACATGAACAACACATTAGCAAGTCCAATTGTGATTGAAAATATCATCCAATGCAAAATTCGTGGAAAAATAGCTTATCAAAGTCATGTCCCTTCAACAATAGCTTTAAACCTGACTTTCGTTAAACCTTTTGATGATCCATCTGGTAAAGGTTATCAAAGACCCGTAGATTCAAAAAGATGTAATGAATTTGCCATATATTTATCTAAGGGAGAAGATGCATTGTTTACTCCCATATTGCTCAATGCTGGAGGTCAATGGGAGTTTTCAGCATACGACAAACAGCGCCCTGCTTTTGGTCGGATCATTTGTAATGGAAAAGCCTCCTTAATGGATGGCCAACACAGATTAGGTGGAATTAAAAGATATACCCAGGAGACAAATGCAGAAATCAACATTCCTTTCCTAGCCTTTCATTCTTTGGATGAAGATGAGGAAGTTCGCCTATTCGATACTATAAATACAAAGGCAAAAGGAATTGGATCCTCTTTAAGTAAATATCTTCGTAGAGATTCTGACGACATGAGCTGGATTGCTACCGAGCTGCTCATCCGATCTGAAAGTCCGTTTTATAATATTGGAAGCATAATTGGAAAAAGAAATAAAGGACGACATATCACACTTCAAAATTTATATCGAACCTTACACTTACTTAGTAAAAACCCTAAAATTTCTTTTTATTCTCGGGATGACAAACTAACAATGGCGTTGACCTTTTATAATGCTGTCAAAGAAAGCTTTCCACAAGAGTGGCTTGATTACAGCAGCTACAGATTGACACACATCGTTTGTTTAGATGCACTTTCAATTGCAGGAGCTACTGTACTTGCTAACTGTTCGACTGAATCTAAACGTCAGTTTGATTATAACGGTATAACTAGAGCTGTGAAAAAATTAGGAAAAATTGACTGGTCAGCTTCCGGACCATTAAAATATATCAAGGGAATGAGTGGTTCCAAGAGCTTGGCGTTAGATCTTGAAGAGCGGATGCTTTCATAAATAAGGTAGGACCTTACTGGTCCTACCTTATTTATATCGATTGCCGCGGGTGAATCTAAAAAAGTAACTTGTAACGAGAGTATAAGTTATCATACTAACTATTTTTAAAAAGAGTATATTAGTATTAATACTGAGTATTCAAACAATAAACACACATTTATGATAAAACATAAAGAAGTTTATTTAATTCTCTGTCATGTTGAGTGTTTTGTTTACGATTGGGCTCTCTCCTACTTTTCACAGTGTTAAATGGACAATATAAATTACTTTCAATCAATTGTTGTCCCCACCAATGAAACTCTAAGGATTTATTCCTATTTTTAGGTCGGATAGCAACAAAGAATGGAATCTTATCATATTTTGAATATGGAAGTGTACTTGGAAACAATCTTCGATCTATGTAACTTTGTGAAGCGCTTAACATGTTATTGATATGGTTTATAGAAAGATGAGTTATTACTCGATTAAGAAACCACTTTAGTGCAGCCCTACTTTCTAAAGTAATATCCTCAATATCACTTCCTAAAAATTCATAAAGATTCGCCATAAGCTCCTCATCAAACTGGGGGAATTCAATATGATTTTTATCCAGCCTTTTTGGGCTTCCATAATTATCAACACTTGTGTGATTACTAAAATTTTGTGAATACTCCCTCCAAAATACATATGCAAATGCATATGGACAAATTTGCATATTATCATTAGGATTTTTAACTAATCTATTAATACAAGTCCTGTGCTTTGATAATAATGTTTTTCTTAATTGACCAGCAACTCCAGTTATTGTAGCCGTATAAGATCGATAAATCTCTTTTTGAAATTCATGAAATCGAAGTTTTCTAATCGCTTCATTATTTATTCCAGGGAAATTAACTTTTGTATACTTTTGTATTTCGAATTTTTCTTTCTCACCTCGTATTTTTTTAACATTCGGTGCACTTGTCACAATGTAATGTGCATTATCTTCATCATGTGAATCTTTAAAATCTAATATTGAAATAATATTCTCCAAAGCATTAGGGTAAGCATCTAATTCAATCTCTTTAAATAGATACATATCTTTGAGTCTAAGCATATCACCCGTAGTTAGATTGAGATACTTATTTACATTGTTACAAGTAATTCTATCAAGATTAATCGGTATCCATTGGTTAGAAAAAAGTAATTTTGATTGTGGTTTAAAAAAACGATATTCACACTTACATTGAAAGGGCTCAAGCGTATTCAAGTCACTTAGTTCATAAGGAATTTTCGCAAAACATCTCGGGCACTCCTTCAATAAGAGAATCTCATGATAAGGGCATTTTTTAATTAATTTAAATTGAAAAAAAATACTATGAAAACCATTTTCCATACAAATAGGACAATAAGCTATAGTATCTCTAAAAAAATATGAGTAATCATAAATCGGTTCATTTTTATATGCTTCTTTTGTTAAAGGTCCTAGCATGTGTGCTATTTCAATTTTGTTTTTATGGTAAAAGTCAATACCTAAACCATCTCTAATTATATTAAGATCAAACTTGATGAAGTTCAAAAGATCATATTTGCTTTTGCTCTTATTCTTTTGATTTCTTACTTTCTCATCACCAAACAAGGACATAATATCCACGGAATTTGCATTGTTGGCATACTTGAACTTTTCAAAAATACCCCAAGCAGATTCAAAAGGAGATATCCATTGGTCATTCCAACATAACTTTTCTGAAACTTCATAATCTGTTTCTGTTAACAATCGAAAGACCAAATCGAACACCCCTAATTCAACTGCTAAAGATGGGAAGCCTCTGCTTCTAAATAACCTGAACTTTCTATCGCTTCTCTCCATTTGGCTTGCGTAATTACATCTAAGTTTTCGTCTTCGACCCCAAACTTTCTCAAAGCGTATTCAATTGTCAATGTTACATATTGCATTGGAATTTCGAATTCTGCCCTTATCCCAGCCTCGAGACGCATCTCTGAAAAAACTCTATATAAATCTTCTGCAAAAGCTGCTAAGGAGAAATTCTTAATATTTGGAAAAAAATATCTAGTAAAAGACCATCCACTATCCGCAGGGAAAAATGATTCCTCATCGTAGCTTATCAAACATTCTTTTAAATCATCGATAGTTCTGACACCGGAAAACTGATGTTGATGAACCATAAACCTACCAATAATTTGTTGTTTACCTTCTTCAAAAAATACATTTCTTTGATTGATTAATTCTTCTTGACCTACAAGAAAGACCGTTAAACTTATACCTACACTGTCAAGTTCATTACAAATATCCATTAGCCATCCATATTGAATTACATGTAATCTCTGAGCATCATCAATAAAAAAAATGATTCGATTTAATCCAACGCTATTTGCTTGCTGTACAAGAAACTTAAGTAGTCTCTCACGTTTTGCAACCGCCTTACCCGTTGTGGACAGACTATGTCCAATATCTCTTAAGATTTCAGTGAAAAAGACATCTTCATTTGGTTTGGCATGATCTCGACATAATAAAACATAAATGGGTAAGTTTCCGAAATCATCTGGTAAAATATTCATTAAATATTTGATTGCTCTCGACTTACCCAACCTTGGCCTACCGTGAATTATTGCTCCAGGAAAACGGTTTTGAATACATTTTTTCAACTTTTCATATAATTTAGATATTTCATTCGTCGAAAGTAAATACCTTCCAGTATATATTGGGTGAGATCCTTGAACAATTAAGGGACGGTTAATTGAAGTTATTTGAATTGGTAACTCTTCTATTATTTCTTCCACGGTTTTCACATCCTTAAAATACGATAGTCCTGCGAATTTTATTAGGCTTTGGCACTTCAACCTTTGAAACTTCTTCTGTTCTTCGTTTTACTTGAGCAAGCTCTATGATTTCTTCATTTACTTTTTCTTGGAGAGATTCCTCATGAACAATTTCAATGTTATCACTACTCTCAAATTCACTATTTTTTCTTGTTAATTCTAAATATTTATTCCGATTGGTTTTCCTAGTTTTCAATGTGGATTCTAGATACTTTTGGTAGATTTCTATTGGACACTCGGACGCTGTGAAATCTAACAATTTTTGTTTTTTTAGTGCATATATTTCTCTTCTTACTTGTAAGGTATGAGGTGCAAGTCCCCACCTTCCTACAGCTCTTAATTTACCAAGCCCAGAACCATCTGGTAAAAATGCCTCAATTACTCGAAGATCATCAATATTAACTAGTAAATCAAGTTTTTTGCCAATTAACCCTGAAGAGCGAGCTAAAATGTCATTTGTATACCTGACATTTTCATATTGAATGTAAGGGCGTCTTCCCTTTTTAATATTTCCTTGAATTTCTCTCGTAGCTTTTAAAGATAAAAAATTTATCTCACTTCTTTGCTCTTCTGGCATTTGATTCACCTCATAACGCTGTAATCTATTTTGCATTGCCTCTAACGGAGTCGCAAAATTAATACCTTCGCTTCTTGTTCCGTTATACTCAGCTAACAATACTTCTACTAATTCTTCAATGTGCTCAGCTGATACTCTATATTTAATAGCCTGTTTTTCGGGATTCCTTCGTTTAGGATCTCCAGGGTGACTTCCTGTTGTAATTGGTAATCGTTGAAAACCATTTTGTTCAAGCAGCCCGAAAAATCTTTCAATATGGCTTCTCTTTACTGGCGATTTTATTCTACCTGCATTTACAGTACATTTTACTGTCTGTTTTAAGCGAACTTTTACAATTTCAGAAACATTTGCTTTGGCAAAATCATATAAAAGTTCATTCCATAAGGCCCATTCTGCTTTTGGAATGACTCCTGATGGGAACCCGCCGTTTTCTGGATAAGTCAAATTTGGGATTGTAAACTTCTTAGGTTTCCAAGGGATTATGGCATTTCTTATACATTTCAAAACATCACTTGGGGTATATTCTTTGTTGTAGCTTACATAATGACCTAAAATTGCTTTTGTTCCAACATCAATTATTGCTAATAACCAAATGCGATCAATAATCGTTACAATTTCATCTCCTTCAGGAGTATAAAGAACTAAAGCAATTATCACATCTAATCGGTGTCCATCAAATTGAACTTGTTCAAAGGGTCTAATAACTTTTTTAACAACACTTCCTTGCCCCGTTGTATTTGCAATAAGGGCAGCATCTTCTCCATGTCTTTCAGAAGCCTTTTCGAAATGAGCATCATCTAACTTTTTTAAATATTCATATAGACTTCTTCTGGCTAGTTCAACAGTATTAAAGGGGTATTGTGTAGGGGATTTGATTCCAAGTTCAGTGCATTTTTTTATAAATTTTCTGTGGATTTCTTTCCCTCTTATGATAGGGTCTGAGGCTGATCGCGAATTTTGCTTAAAATATAGATTTTCAATTAATGTCTTAAGTTCTGGATAACATGCAAGTAAAAATTGAAACGCACCATTCATATTGGGAGGTGTGTGACTGTGAGGATCAGAATCTGGCGTATTGGTACTTTTGTATGATTTTAAGTGTTTATGAGGTATTAGTGCTCTGTATCCCCAAATAACTCCATTCTCATCAAAATCAAGACACCGCTTAATAAATTTGCTTAAGTGATTTCTGTGAATCCCTGTTACTTCCAATATTTCGTTGTTTGATAAATTTTTCAAATACAAATCAACGGCTAACTTCCGTTTTTCATATATCTCCTTTAACTCCGAACTAAAATTATCTGTTAACACTATTGGCCATAAACTAGTATCAATACGATCAGAGAAATCTTCACTCTCAATAATTCTCCTATGTGCCATTGTTCCATACCTCCATCTTGGATCCAAAAGCAACTTCATGCATATTACTTTGAAGTTCTCCTGAATAAATCATCCAGCTTATTGATTCAGTAACTCTTGATGGTGGTATTACACCTAGTAAATTAGCTTGAAGTTCATTAATTGTAATCCTTTTTGTTAATATCTTTGCAATCAAATGTTTGTCAGTATCAATGGGTAAAGGCCTGTTTTTAATAAAAGATAGTAATAGCTTTTTATTAGACAATTCTATTGGATTCTTCCTAATATCCTCATCCGTAATTACCTTATAATTAAAATTATTTTCTTCACACCAGCATTTTTCAAGCAATTCTGCCGGTGATATTGTGCTTTTTTCTTTTTTTGTCAGATATGGAGATTCGTACCTGACTTTCAGAAAAGTTTCTACTCCACTTTCTTCTTTAACCCACATGCTAAAAATTGATTCAATCTTCTTCCCATTTATGTAACCTTCAATTTTTTTAGGTCTCTCACAAAATGTTTTAATGCTAGGATCTGTTTCTACATAAATCCAATGATCATACTCTAAGTCACCTAATAAATCTATATTCCTATTAACTTTTATACTAATTCCATCCCAATGTCCACGCCTGTATTTATCTGCTTGAGTAATAGATATAGGTATAAAATCCACTGTTATCTCCTCTTAATCTATCGTTATGGTAATAGTTTACAATGCAACTGTACGTTATGCAACCTATTTTAGTTCAATAATATTTTATGCAACCACTTTTGCTTCACAAATTTATTGAAGCAAAAGTGGTTGCAATCAAAAAAAAGCCCTGAATATCAAGGGCTTTAATGCAACCTATTTATGTTCACCGTACAATTAGGCCGTGTGCTCGCTCAACCAACTCAATCAACTTCCTTCTTAAACGACTTTCTAAGCGGCCCCTCCGTAATTTTTTCGTTTTCTGACTATCCAACCTCCAAACTTCTCAAGATCGCGTAACTGTACAAAAGCTTGCTTCTTGAGCTGAATTTGTCTATAGCCTTACACAAACTGGGAATCCCTCGGATATTGCCTGGCAGCTAGCCCCCTCACAAGGCGATCCTATTGTAAGATCAAACGGTGATAAGTTCTACAAGAAAATTGTGCTAAGACTGTTATTCGTTCACACAGCCACTATGTAGGCACATTTGTGTCTTGGATACTCTTCTTCTCCTCTTCTAGCATAAAAGCATCGAACTAACTAAAGATCATGATGTGGCCTGTGTTTAGATGTTGATTTTATAAAAGAGTTACTGGACCCGTAAAGGCTCTTTATGTTTCCCTTGGAGAATATGCTAAAATACGGATAAGCAGATTAATACTCTGCTATGCTAGCGCACAGAGATTTCCAAAATTTTAATTTGGGAGGTTATAATATGGATGATTATTTTTTGGTTAAGGACGGTAGAATTGTACGCTGAGACGGGCTAACACTTGGGGGAAGCAAAATCCGAGCCGATGAGCTAATAGAGTCTTTTGGACGTAAAGCTCTTGATGAAATCGAACAATTTGGATTTTACACCATAAAGAAATCTTAACGAACCTACCTATTAACGTAATGGAGGCTGCCGTTTGTGCCGGCAGCCTCGTTTCATTCTGTGTTAAGCTATCGTTAATTAACGATATTAAATAACGCGGACAATATACGCTTAAAATCTATTAAATATGCTAATCATGATTATCAAATGCCTCTATCACTCTCTAATGAATATGACGATCGAATAGGGATGTCCGGTAAAAACGGGGTTCCCTATTCATGTTTGGCAAAAATTAAAAAGCGGCCGCACTGAGGGAGAGCTCAGTGCGGCCGCTTAGCTGCTCCATGGGAATGCATTGGCAGCTCGTTGTCATCCAATATGAGCCCAATGAGTGCGGCTGTCCCCCATTATAGATAAGTCATTGTTTATGGTTCCAACTTTAGCTAAGTTCAGTCCCTACAATCCGAACGGAGTATTCAGCCTCCGGAGTTTGAAGAATGAAGGTTTCGCCTGTTGACCTCGATAACAATTGATTTCCAATTGGCGAAAACAACGATATCCTATTTTTATCCGGATCTATTTCTGTTGGGAGGACCACCGTAAATAATTCATTAGATCCTTCTTCTTCGTAACAAATAGTAATGCTACTTCCTATTACCGTAACTTTGCTCAACGTTTTTACAAGATTAACATCATCAAGCTCAAGTAATCTCTCCAATTTTTTCACATATTGTTTAATACTCTTATGCACTTGTATCTTCTGCTGTGAAGAATAACTGTCAAGAAACTTCGTCATTTGCTCGTCAAGAAAAACAAGCTGCTCAACAAGTTGACTCCGGGGTGGATTGAACCTATAACTACGGTTCATCGTAGATTCCACCCCAAATAATTAGATTCCAATATCGATCTATTTGCCTCATTTACAAAACCTCCGGGAAAATTATTTTCTTAAAAACTTTTTTCAATACTTCTGTAAGATTAAACAAAACAGGATTACTGCAATAAGAACTGTAGAGATAACTGAGAGCAGTTTAAAGAAGGTCTCCATTTTGGGTGAGAACACCTCGTTTTACTTAGGATTACTTTCTTCCGATTTATAAACAACTAGGATAGCACTACGTTGGAAACCCGACCCGTTTACAGATGACTTCATGATGGATCCATAACAAACATTAACAACTTGCTCATCCTTTAAACCGGCTAAAAACTGATTAGCTCTTGTCTCCGCATACGACGTATCCGTATCTAAAAACTCCTTTACCTGAATCACTCAGCACCTCCCTTAACTATGTAGAATATCCATAAAAGTATGACAAGACATTCCGCTTTTTTTACTGCGGAATGTCTTGTTGCTTTGACCATATCACTTTATGTAATTTGTGTCAATTCGAACAAACGAACCTTCGCGAGGGCGAGGGAAAACTCCAAAATAATATATATGTATATATTCGCTTATTTTGTGAGCATTTCAAAAGGAGCTGCCTAGACTGCCCTATTGATTTGAAAGAATTTTAAGAGCAACACATAAGACTTTGCACTGACGGCTATCTTATTAGAATTAGTTTCAAAAACTTTTTTTGCGAAAAAAACGAAATATAACTTGACATTGGAGTCAACTCTAATGATATTCTGATTTCATGGAAAAACGTTATTCTATACAAGAGGTTTCGCGGATACTTGGGATGCCGAAGGATACTCTTCGGTATTATGACCGGATAGGGATCGTCTCGCCGTCCCGGGAAGACAATCGGTACCGCAGGTATTCAAAGGACGACCTCATCGACTTGATGAATATTCAGATTATGCAGTATGCAGACTTTTCTCTTGACGAAATTAGGGGGAAGTTTGGTTTCCGCAAGATGGAAAAAATCGACCCCGCTTACTGCGAAGAGGTTGCCGCGTTCCTCGATGCCAAGAACGCAGAAACGCGCAAAAAGATTGCTCATCTGGAAAAGGTCAGTCTGCTGCTCGACGTCGCAGCCGAAACGCTAAGGGACTTTAATAACGAAAGTGACCAACATCTGGCAGAGATCGTCCGCGAGATTTACAAGGATATCCAAAAGAAGGAACCAGAAATTCCCAAGGAAGGTTGTGGTAAACATCCAGGTTAGGAATTTTTATTATCTGATTACAGGCGTCCTTGCGATTCTGTTTGCCTTCACGCACGCATGGAACGGGCAATCCTCTGTGCTGCCGACGCTCAACATTGAGACGATATCCGTGGGTACCCGGACAGTATTCACGTATGTCTGGCACATCATCACGGCGGAAAATCTGGTCTTCGGCATCGCTTTCATTTTCATGTCATTCCAAACTGAACGATCAAAGATCCGGTTTGCCGCATGGCTGATCGCGGCGATCCTGATCGTCCGACTGATGGTTATTCTTGGTGTAACGGCATTGCTTGACGTATCGGGGCTTACGAATACGCTTATAGATTCGATTGCCATCGTTATCTATGTCGTTCTCATTATACTGGGCACAAGAATGAAGAAAAAGCAATACGATGGTCAGCAACCACAGTAACAACCACAAAAGAAACAGCGGCGGACTAGGACTCAAAAATAAGTCTTAGACTGCCGCTGCTATTATTGTGCTACCACCACTCGTCAAACTACATTGAAATATGGATTTGAGCGCTTCTTTTTTGTTTTTCGATTAGTTTTCCATTCTCAAGAAAAAGCACTCGATCACAAAGCGGCAGTACTCGTTCATCATGCGTAACCATAACCGCGCTCTTTCGTTGATCCTTTACTTGCTTCGCGATCATACTGACTATATCGTGCCCTCGTGAGGCATATAAGCTTGCTGTTGGTTCATCTGCGAAAAGGACAGTTGGGTCATTCATTAAGGCTCTTGCGATAGCTACCCGTTGACGCTCCCCACCTGAGAGTTTATCAGGATATGCGGTTCGTCGATGAGACAATCCCATCTTATCGAGTAACTCTTTTGCTCGTTTGGTTGCCTTCACCTTTTCCATCCCGGCAAGCTTGCTTACCAAAACTAATTGTTCTTCAACTTTCAAGTACGGTATCAAGTTGGCGCTTTGAAAAATAAATCCGATTTTTTGAAGTCGTAGTTCAGAAAGTGCTTGCTTGTCTTTACCGTTAATGGATTCTCCATCGAGTAGAACATGCCCACTCGTTGGTTCTAGAAGTGCTCCTGCTATAGACAGAAACGTACTTTTGCCCGAGCCTGAAGGGCCCATTACCGCAACTAGTTCACCTTCAGCCACCTCAAGGTTTAGCTTATCCAAAATCGTTCTTGCCATACCGCCATCCTCAAAAGTTCGTGTAATCTCCTGTAATACAAGTCTGTTTTTCATGCTGCTGTCCTCCCAATCGCATCCAAAGCGTCAATTTTGGCGACTTTCCACACCGAAAATAGCGAACCGGCCAAAGACATTGTTATAAAGGACAGGCAAGTAAGTGCCAAGGTGGAAAAGCCTAATTGAAATGGCATGGAACTTGGCAATACGGCCTCAAACAATTGAACCAACAGGACGCTAAGGACCAAACTGCCGACCGATAAGACCAACACCTGCAGCGTCACACTTCTAGCTAAATAGGCAGTACGTGTACCGATGGCTTTCAATATACCAAATTGACTGGACGGCCTCAGACTTCGTTATCACTTCCGTATTGGGCAGCGCGGACTGAAGCTCCTTAACTTTTTCTTTCGAGGCGTTAATGACGACTGCATTGTAAACTTTACTGTCTGCTGCTGATTCAGTTCCTTGACGTGTCCGCTTACAGTCCATTTTGTTCCCGAAGCTTGATCTACAATGATTGAGCCAATTTTGACTCCAGAATTAGACAGCTTTTGATCAACAAGAACATGATCTTTTGTCTGATCCGAGATGGGTGAACCTTCTGTTACCGTTGGCGCCAGCCAGCTATCGAGATTAACGGCGAGCAAAGCAACATCAATCTTCCCAGTATCTCCTAATGGATGGGATCGGGTGAAACGGTGATTAGAGTCTTGTCCTAAGACAAAATGTGTTGCATCCATATTCTTAACAGAAGCGGCGTTGTCATACGCAAGCCCCTGTGCAAGCCCAGAACACTGCCCGTTAGTGGAATGACCCACCGTATATGTCTCGTTGTCGGCAATCGGATCATATTCTTGACATTGAGAAATGACAAGAATATGATCCGATAAAATAAAAAATCCGCCATTTAAGCGGATCCTAATCGGACTATATTCTTGTCACCCGACAGCTTTATTCATTAATATATGTCTTCACTCGATTCTGTATCAACTTAGCCACAGCTTCAGCCGTCTTTTGCCCAGTGAAGAATGCTTTGGACTCCTCTGCGATAATCGTTTGAACCTTGTTTCTTAAGGTTACTGGGAGACTAGCTTCAGAGATCAACGTCTTAAGAACCTGAATGTCTTTCTCAGAAACTTGGGCGTTTCCAGTTTTATCAGAGTTAGCTGTACCTTTTTTCACATTATTTACGGTTTCTTCAATCAACTTCACATTTACTGATTTCTTCATAGGAAAACCATCTTGTTGTGGTATACTCTGCATCTCTTCGGATAATAGAAATTTCATAAAATCCCAAGCTGTTGCTTTGATCGTAGAATTCGCGTTCATGGCAATAGTTTGCATGCCACCAAATGCGACACCTGATTGCTGATTAGCTGCATGCGGCTTCTGATAGACAGTTCCATTTGTATAATAGAGAGAATTGCGAGCGATGAAATCTTTTGGAGAAAAGATCTCCGACAGATAGAAATTACTTTCCTCTGGAGACAGCGGTTTAGCTGAAATGATTTTGTCGTCGTATAAACTCTTAACTCGTTTAAGCAGATCAGTGAAATCGGACGAATCAAAGTTCGCTTTGCCCTTTGCGCCAACAACCAATCGATCATAATTGTCCGATACAAGTGAGTTTAGCATATTCTCTGGATCCAGCCCACTTAACGAATTCGTATGAACACCTTTGGCAGCTAATGATTTACTTACATCTGCAAACTGGCTCCAAGTCCACTTTTTATCATCGATGGTTACGCCTGCTTTCTCAATGGCAACCTGATCTCCGAACAACGCTTGCAAGTAAAATTTGGTTGGTACGACATAAAGTCCACCGTTCTTTTTGGAATTATCGAGGATGTTCATATAATACTGGCTTTGGTCAAATGATTTATCGTGTTTAATGAATTCGTCTATGTTTACGAATGCGTTTTTACTTACATACTTATCAATCGGTAAGTCGAACGATTCTCTTAGTGCGAATAAATCGGCCCCTTTTCCGGATAAAATCTCAGTCGTAGTCTGTTTGATATACTTCTCAACCTCAGATGCGCTCATGACTCCACTTCCACTGCCTGCTTTAATAAATTCCTTAAATTCAATTTTCGTGTTTGGATGAGCTGCCTCATATCGCTGCTTCGCCTGTTTATAGAAATCAGTCGCAGATAGGATTGATAAGACAATGGTCTTATTCGTATCCTTGTTTTCATCTTCAATAGTGATTGTTTTTCCTGCAGGACTTGTAGTTGGACTATTCGTGTTCTCTGAACTTCCTGTACTTCCGTTACCACTGCTTTCTGGTTTGCTATTGTTTACTGTTGTACTTTCATTGCACGCTGTTAAACTGAACATTATGACTAAACTCATGAGAATAAAAAACCATTTTTTCATCTGTATTTCACTCCTTATGATATGTGTTCATACTCTATTGCTTCCTTACTCGACTACCATCTGTGAGCGCTTCACTACTATCCGTAATGATCATCTGTCCAGGATACGCACCCTTAAGCACAATCACTGCATCTTCATTAGCCTCTCCTACCTCGATGAACACTTTGTGGGCATGATAGGTGTTGCCCAGTGGACTCTTCTGTTCTTCTATAACAAACATATATTTATTCGTACCTTCTCCATGCACAGCTTTAGCAGGTAGAAGCATG
Organism: Paenibacillus phytorum; assembly: GCF_013141715.1. Lineage (GTDB taxonomy): Bacteria > Bacillota > Bacilli > Paenibacillales > NBRC-103111 > Paenibacillus_E > Paenibacillus_E phytorum. Next base: position 15,566 of record NZ_WHOA01000099.1, read on the forward strand.
CCTTCACCGGCAGCAGAGCTTATACTGATTTCAACATTTGCCTGCTCGCCGCCTTGTAATTCGGCATTTTGCACAGTTAAAGTAACTTTTTTCATTTGCTCAGCATCTTCAATGCCAGAAATTACACCTTCATATGACTTCCTATTCCCATTCATCTTGACAGCCATATCCTGTTTGCTACCTAGTTCCAACTTGTCTGAGACCGTTGAAGGCATTTGTAGAACTAGCTGATAACCTAAGCTTGCATTCGATATCGTTACATCACCCCCTGCGGTTCCAGAAACAAGACCTTTCACAGCAGATAGATGTGATATGACGCCCTCGAATGGCGCTGTGACTTGACTAAGTAACCCGAAGTCATCCTTCAACTCTTTTATTTTTCGCTCTTGGACGCTATTATCCAGTTGAGCGATCTCCAGATCTCGCTTGGCAGCGCGAATTTTAAGGTCATCTCCGCTTTGAACAGCTTCGATGTACCGTTCTTGCATGCCTTCCATCATTAATTTCTGTCGGGATAATGTAGCCTCCTCATCTAGAATACGACGCGATACTTCTTTGCTCTCGTAAGTCACGAGAAGCTGTCCCTTCTCGACATGGTCCCCCGCTTTCACCATGACATCTTTAATCGTCCAACCAGACTTATTGGAAAGTTCCACTTTGCTAATCGGCTGCAGCACACCACTGCCGCTGTACTGTTGAACGAGAGGTTCCGATTTTCCCTCTTCTGCCACGACCTTAGGTAAACTCAAGGTGAGAATTGTATTGCTGTAAAGGGTGAGAATAAGTAATCCAGCAATAAATAGGATCGAAGCCCATTTCATTTTTGGATTTAAGCCAGTTCCAGCCAGATTAGAATCTTGGGTTTTCAATGTAATCTCCCTTTCCTAGAGTTGTGTCGTCGCGCACTATCCTTTGATCCCAGACAACTGAACACCCTCAATAAAGTAACGCTCTGCATATAAGAATAGTAGTAACATGGGAGACAAATACAGCACGGAAGCTGCGAAACCAATACCTCGTGCTTCCTCTTGAATACGTGATAAGTAAAGGGATAATGGCTGTTTAAAAGCATCATCCAAGAAGATCAGCGGTTGCTCAACCATATTCCAATAATCCACAAAGAGAAGGACGACAAGTGCGGCCAATCCAGGTTTAATTAAAGGAACGATAATTCGCCGGAAAATCGTAAGATGACCGGCGCCATCCATAATGGCTGCTTCAACATAGGAATATGGGATCGACAACATAAACTGCCTTAGCATGAAGACGCCGAATGCAGCAAAAATACCTGGTAACACAATAGCACTAGCACTATTCAAAAGGCCAAGCCGATCAGCAATAATATAATTTGGCACCAATGTAACTTGAAACGGCATTAGCATAACAATGACATAAGCAAGGAATAAGGTATCGCGACCTCGAAACCGAAGTTTGGCTAAGGCATAAGCAGCCAGCGAGCCCACTATCACTTGCCCTATAATCATAGGCACAACCAGGAACACCGAATTCCAGAACATGTTCAGATACGTTGGCGTTTCAAATAGAATCTTCCCGTACTGCGCAAAGGAAACCCAATCGGGGATAAGTTTTAATGTTACGAATTGATCTTTACTTCCTGCTGTCTTCTCTATCATCTGGCCAATCAAATCATAATTGGTACTGATTTCGTTCTCTGTCATTAGTGAGTTCGTAAATGTGAATATAACAGGGAAAATCATACAGACTGAAATGACCAATAAAATGAAGGATAATAGACATTTAGTTATCAAAGCTGATTTTTTCATAATCACTCCATGAATTGTCTGAATTTGCGCTCTAGCGTCAGCATCCCAAGGACAAGAACAAATATCACAACGACCATTAAGGTTGCTGCCGCTGTCAGCTTCTGAACATCAAGCGAGTAAAACATATTGTTCATATAATGCTGAAGCATATAAATACTGTCATGCGGGTAATCCCCCGCAATCAAATATGTTTCACGGAAGATCTTGAAAGAGTTGATGATCGACATAAGAACAACAAAAAATAAGGTTGGTATTAAGTAGATTAACGTAATCGAGGTTAGTTTACGGAAGGGTCCCGCCCCTTCCAGATCTGCCGTTTCGTAATAGTCGCTTGGAATACTCTGCAGGCCTGCTAGAAATAAGATGATGTTATATCCAACATTTTTCCAAAGGTAAGCAACGGAAATTACCCATCTCGCCCACTCTGAATTCATCCAGTCCACGCGTTCTAAACCGAAACTATTTAGCCACCCGTTTAGCGCACCATTCCAGTCAAACATAATCTGCCAAACCATAACGATCGAGGCGACAGGTACAACAAGCGGCAAAACATAAGCGGTTCTAAGCCATTTGCGAATAAACACATTCTGGTTCAAAAGCAAAGCAAGAAGTAGAGATACAACGATCAATATCGGTACGCTGGTTCCTGTGAAAAACAAGGTGTTCGTTGACGCCTTGCGGAAAGAATCGCTAGCTAGCAGTTCTTTATAATTGGCTAAGCCTACAAACGAGCCACCAATCGTACGATCCATAAAGGAGTAAACAACACCTAAAGCAAATGGGATTAGATAAAAGATAGCAAAGCCAATTAGGCTTGGTGCGAGAAAACCAATCGCAACGACACTTTGTTTCCGTAATAATTGTTGCATCTTCATGTCTGAACTCCTACCTGAAGTTAGTTGTACTACATAAACCTTTAATGGTAGTGTATACAACTGAAATCAAGAAAAAGACGAGTTAAAATAAAGATGAGATGAAGTTTAAAGGAACTTTAGGTATACATAAAAAAACACGATACCGAATTGGGTCCGTGTTGTTGATAAAATGACGTATTCCATTTTATGGACTGCAACAAGTTATGTTTTCTTAAGCTCTCCGGTATGTTGAATATAAACATGGACATTGATTTGGTTTAGGGATGAAGAAGTAAGCTCAATATCTTGCCAGTTTTCCATTTTTTTCTTAAACATAACATTTCGAAAATTGTAAATATCAGCCTCTATGCGTAACCCCTCTTCAAATGTAGATCGGATTTCATTTTTGATTTTCTCTTCTGCCTCTTTCTCCATTTCTTGCTCGGATGGATGGCTGTCAAGTAAATCTACAATATTCCCCTTGACTTTAACCTCAATATTGAAAATCGTTTTCCCATCTTGTTCTGTAACCGTTATTTTAGATTTGGGTTTTTCAAGTGAGATGATCGCGGGCTTGATCTCAATCGGTGATCTCACTGTATCTTTCTCCATCCAACGCAATCCTTTAAGCTGATTGTTTGCCATCCAGCCTTGAAAGCCGTTTTTTCGTACGACAAACACACCGTTTATTTTCAATTTATCTTCAGATTTCTTAGTGGACTGCCATGCTGTTTTATCAATGGTTAGTGTTGGAACTATAGCCGTCTCACCGGGCTCATTGAGATTAATTTGATATTCTTGCGCTTGTAGAGGCTTTATGAACGATTTCTGAATATAATTTTCTTCCGGTTGGCCAAGAAGGGTGGTAATCGGCGACATTTGAAAAAAAGAAGATGTTTTAAAGATGTCCTCAATGGATCCTTTCGTGCCGAATATCCATGGTGTATATCTAAACTCTCTGTATCTCTTTAAATTGTCGAAGTAATCCTCGCCACCAGATTGCATCGCACTTTCGGTTAACAAATACGTACGAACATGACTCCAAAATATTCTTCTTTGTACCGTATCATAAATATTGCCTAATGCTAAAGAGAGCGTATTTCCACTCCCTTTGCCGACATACACTTGCGGGCTGCTCCCTCCGCCTCCATTATCCGACTTAGCTATATTGCCAAAGGATACTGTTTGAATGTAGACCTCATACAGATTATTTTTATAATCAACCCCTATGGCAGTAGCGTAAAGCAAATCTTGAATATTTTTATTGTCCCAACACCCGGACAGGCATATCATACAACAGAGTGTGATTAAGAGTGCCACTGGTTTCATTGTCTCTCTCCTTGTGACGTAGAATCTGTCGGTTGTAACATGCCCGGTCTTTTGTTTTTGGATTTGAAAGGTCGATTAAATAGCGCTAATATAGACGACCTAACATTGAGTTCAGCGATCGGAGACCAGTAGGATATACCGAAAGTTGTTAGTGTAGAGGTATAAGCCACCACTGAAAATAATCCGATAAAAAATCCATATATACCCAACAAGGAGGATATCAAAATCATGTAGATTCGAACAAGGGTGACGGTACCTGTCAAAGATTGATTAACCAACGTAAAGGATGCAACGGCAGACGCTGCCGTAACCATGAGCAAAGCAGCAGAGGCAAGTCCAGAACGAGTCGCAGCATCCCCAATAATAAGTCCCCCGACTACCGTTACCGTTTGTCCTACTGGTTTCGGCAAACGAATGCCAGCTTCACGAAACAATTCGAATAATCCAAAAATCAATAAGTTCTCTATCGTCGTTGAATAGGGTATACCCCTACGTGCTTCAGCAATTGTTGCAAGTAATGGAAACGGAATTTGGTCGATATTAAAGCAGGTCAATGAAATATAGAATCCAGGCAGAAACATGGCAATTACTAGACCGATAAGACGTAACATGCGTTGTAATATCGTGTAGTAGTAAGAGGAATGGGCATCCTCGGGAGATTTCAATTGCTCGGTAAGATTGGATGGACCGATGATTGCCATTGGAGATCCGTCCAAGAGGATCACAAATCTGCCGCGCAGCAGCGACTCAGCTGCAAAGTCAGGTCTTCCAATCGTGTCCACTAACGGAAAAATGGAGTCGCTTGAATCACTTAAATATTCTTCCAACTGCGCACATCCAATAACGGAGTCTACATCAATTTGGGAGATCCGACGCTTCGCTTCAACAACGAAATGTGGGTTAATAATATCTTTGATATACAGAATGGCTAAATGTACGTTTCCCCTTTTGCCTACAATGAAATGTTCGTATTGAAGGGAAGTGGTTTTTAATCGTTTGCGAATGAGGGCAACGTTGGTGATTACTTCCTCTGTAAAACCATCGCGCGGTCCGCGAATTGATATTTCGCTGATGGACTCTTCGGGCTGGCGTTTTGGCGGATTGGAAATATCTGCTTCATAGGCATGTGTTTCATTCTCATGGAAAATTAAAACAATCACATTACCTGAAAAAACAAGCTGTTCAATTTGACTAAGATCTTCATTCTCGTCTATAAGCTTCAGCTCATCGTTTCGAATCATTTCAGTCATTCGCGGGAGTACATTTTCATTTAACTGCTTGCTATCCACCATGCCTTCGCAATAAACAACCTGAGTGCCGCTGCGCTTCTGAAATTTCACATCGTAGCAGGAAGAGAATAAAGCCCTGAAATCCGCTTCTTTTGCATATTTGATGTTCATGACAAACCTCTTTTTCTTGTTGTAAAGTAGGCTAATGCAGTCCAGCAGAGAATAGACAACGTGGATATTGGATAAAAGTAGTATTTAGTAAAAGCTAAAAAATTGCTATCGTTGATTTGAAGCTCTACACCGATAAATAAGGCCGTCGTGCATGTAACAATCGCAATTTTATGATGTCTTTGCTTGGAAGTCAGCAAATCGCCTATTAAAAACAAACCCAAACTGATTAGAATAGCGGTACTACAAAGCCACTGGTAGATAGATAAAAAGTCAAGATGCTCCAAGAAACTGCTGATTCTAACTAGTCTCCACTGCGTAAAGAGCGGGAACCGCTGTTTTGAAGCTTCATATGTACCGAATATAGTCAACACACTCATAACAGCATTGATGAAAAAAAAAGAAATAACAGACACTAATGCTACAAAATGCTTCCATTTGAAAGTGCCTTCCGTATGAGGTTTTAGTAATAATAACAAAAACAATTCCATGCCAGCTCTCACGGTGGTAGTCGCGCCTTCTAAGATGGGTCGCATTCCTTCGCTGAATAGCGGGAGCAGGAGGTCAAAATGTCTATATTTAAATGTAAACACCGCCATAAATAAAATCAGCAACAAAATAGCCGGCATTAATACAGAAAAGGAAATGGCGATCGATTTAATTCCCTTAACAGCTAAGTAGGCACAAACGATCAATAAGGGCAACGAAATCGCCCAAATAGGCGTAAAGGGCAGAAAGAATGATTTAACCCATGTGACAACATTTTTATCAATGACAAACAATTCACAAATTAAGTATAAGGCAATCCAACTTTTTACTGCCCACGCGATCAAGCTCCCCATTTTAAGTTCAAGTACATCAAGGAAGGATTGGTTAGGCGCTTGATTGTTTACTATTTTGAAAATCCAAAAGGCATATAAGAGGTACGCTATGCAGCCGATAATGCTGCTGACAAACGCATCCCGTTTTGCTTGTTCAATGATAATGATTGCGCCTGAAATTTGGGCTAAGGCTAAAGTTCCACTCATACATAGAATACAACCATGAATGGGATTGATTTTGGGATTGGAAAACGTCGACATAGGGCTCACCTCTTGCTCCTATATTTTCCTACAAGTTATTTTTTTATCCCAAGAATAGGTAATAGGCACAAGGGATGAAGGTTAACCTCAATCGTGGCCATCGCCAATTTGTTTATATAAGTCTGTTTGAGCGGAAATGAAATTTCCGAGCGAGTATAGAACGAAAGTTCGATGTCCATTTTTACTGTATACTCAGGCTGGCGGCTGTAAAACATGCGGGTGGTTCCCAATGACAATATGAACACCCATATCTGCGAGTTTTAGCGCAAAATCAGATTGATCGTGGTCTGGAAACAGTTGATATTCCTTCCCCCAATGAACAGCAACCACAACGCCATAATCTCGTTTTTCGTCATCGTCCTTATTTGGTCTCGGTCACTTTGCGACTTAAACGTGCCAGTATAAGGCATGCCAAGGGTATCCCAGTGTGATAGGGCGCTTTGAATGACCTTCTCTCCTCTATCCAAGGAATGGTTGTTCGCAATGGTAACAATGTCCACCCCTAAATCTTTCAGTGCATTAGTATTTGAGCTCCGTTTACTTGCTTAGTCGGGTCAGTTGCGCTAGTCGTTCCAGGGTCATTTCCACCATGCCCAGCATCAATAACTATTTTGGCAGCAAAGCTCTCGTACGGAAGCGAAATGACCATTAGTAGTGAGGCTATTAGCACTTTACTTTGAAAAACGATTAAATTAAATAAGAAATAATGCCTTCTGTAATTGCGGCTGCTGCCTTGTTTTGAAAATCTTGTGTTTGTATTCGCTGTTCATCTGCTTGATTGGATATATATCCTAGCTCGAGTAAAAGGGATGGGTTTTTATTTTCTCGAAGTACGAAGTAATCACCCTGTGACACTCCACGATCTCTGGTATCTATGTTTTGTTCGAAAATCTTATCATGTATCATCGTTGCCAATTGTCGATCTGCTGGTTTATTGTAATAAGTCGTTATACCAGCTACATCATTACTTGTAAATGCATCAAAATGGATACTGATAAATAGGTCTGCCGCGTGATTCTCTGCGATCTCCACTCGCTCAGCAAGCGTCAAAAACTCATCCTGTTCACGGGTCAATACAATATTCGCGCCCGTTTTTTCAGCTAATTCCTGCTTGATATTTAATGCCGTCTGCACCGTTAGATCTTTCTCATGGATGCCCGTTTGTCCTGTTGCACCTACATCCTTGCCTCCATGCCCAGCATCTATGACGATCGTTTTTCCTTCTAAAATACGGTTTTCTTTATTCATAGAGTTGCTAGTAGCAGAACGTACAGCAGTCTGTGCAGCAGTCTGTGCAGCAGTTTGGGCAGTTTCATTTTTAAAAAGGCTGCTAGCCTGTACGTTATATAGAATGAAACCGGAAATAAATGTACTCATGGCAGTGAAGGCAAGAATTCCATTTTTTTTCATAGGTGGAGCTCCTCTCATTATGCAAACTCTATCTGGTTGAAACTTTCATTTCATAGAGTTATTTTAAAAGAGGTAGATGAAAATAAAGCGGAATTCAGATAAAGATGAGATGAAGAAAATAAAAAACCACCTTCCAAGACGTAAACCTCACGTCAAAAAAAGTGCATATTTTTCAAGCTTTATTTAAATAGAAGTAAAACAAAACGCCGTCCCCTGTATTCGCCGCGCCAAACTCTACGCCATGTAACTCTAGTATATTCTTTGATATGGCAAGTCCTAAACCTGTTCCGCCTTGTGAACGATGGCGAGCTGAATCACCGCGGTAGAAACGATCCCACACTTTGGCTAACTGATCCTCGAGGATATGCGCTCCTTTATTTTCGATACAAATCTTAACGGATTCCAGTTCTTCATGGACTGTCACATAAATATGTTCATCTCCTGGCGTATAACGAATCGCATTGGTCAGAAAATTGGTGATCACTTGCTCAATACGGTTCTGATTGGCCATGACTTCAACATAAACAAGTTCCATATGGACATGAAGCCGTTTGCTGCTGAATTCCAACGATAGCTTCTCACAGATTTCCTCGATGAGTTTATCAATGCAGAACGCTTCCATCTCCATTTTATAGGTACCGGATTCGAACTTAGCAAGCTCCAGCATATCCACAATCAAGTGATTCATTTTATCGACTTCTTTATTCATGGCTTCGAAATAATGATCTGTCTTCTGTGCGGCAACGCCATCTTGAAGAATAGAAATACAGCTCTTCATAACACTAAGCGGCGTTTTTAACTCATGAGATACCCCGGAGATAAACTCTTTCCTTGTACGTTCCAATTGCTTTTCTTTCTCAATGTCCTTCTGCAGCTTTCTAATATAGGAGTGAAGGGTTAGGGAAAGTGAATTGATATTGCGCGATAATTCTCCAATTTCATCATTGGATCTAATGGGTATCGTTTCCGAAAAATCTAATTGTGCTATTTTTTTCGTTGTCTGATTCATCAGGATCAAAGGCTTGGCAATTTTTCTAGAATAATAGATAGCAGCAAGAACAATTAGAAGCATGACTAAAGCAACCAAATACAAGTAATAATCTTTAAGCATTTGGACAGCTTCATCGACTGGCTGTAAGGAGGCCATGGAAAAGATGTAGCTGGTTATGCCAGCCTGATCTTTAATCGGCTCAATAAAGATCTTATACTTGACGTCATTCTGTGTGAAATCAAGAATTTGTAAGGTATCCAAGCTGATCTTCGACTCATCTAGTAGCAAGTTAGCTTGAAATTCTTTCAATCTGTCCATAAATAAACTATTCGTATAGATAAAGCTGGAAGATTCATTCCCGTTAGGAAACTGCACTTTAGTAATCGCTCCGCTAAGGGTAATACCTGGGAACTCTATGTTTTCTTTCCTTGAATATTTAATATCTAAGGTGAGTTCATCCAGCGTTTTCGTTATTGTATCATTGATCCAAAGTACATTACTTTTTTCAATTTGCAACCGATAGGGAATTAACACGGCATCCATTTTATACGCCGAAACACCAACACGAGCTTTGGGAGCCAACATCGATATCGTTTGACTTGAAGTTTTATTTAATACTTCATTGATGTTAATCATGTGATAAAGAGGTACTGAAATTGTTTTACCATAAAACGTATTGTTCGCTTTAGGTGAATCGATTTTTACTTCTATGTAAAAATCATTCGCATTTTTCAAGTTTCCCTGGCTATCAAGTGTCGTAATCCAGGTATTATTTTGTCGATAGAAATCTTGTTCTAGCTTCTGAACAGTCAGGAAATTCCCACCACTATTTAAATAATCTTTCTTAAAGATTTCTATATTCGCTTGAATGGCATTCACTTTTCTGTTCGCGTAGTATTGTTTGAAAAAAATCGTTTGGCCTAAATAAATCGTCGCAAGAATGAATAGGCATAACATCGTTGTCAGGGTAAATAATTTAAAAACAATACTAGTTCTCATGCGTTACCCTCGAACTTATAACCTGTTCTAACGATCGTTGTTATTAGCTTGGATTTCTCCCCTAATTTACTCCTTAAATTACGAATATGCGTATTCACTGTCCGATCATCACCATCGTATTCATAACCCCAAATTTTCAGAATAAGCTGCTCCCGAGTTATGACAATGCCGTTATTCTGCATTAAGTAAGCTAATATTTGGAACTCCGTATACGTCAGGTATACTGATTCACCATCAACAGTTAGTGTCCTTGAGGGGATTTGAATCTGAAGTCCTTTGGCAGATAAGGTATCGCTATTGGAAGAATCGGAAGTTATGGTTTGACGTTCTTCCCGATTCCTGCTTTCAATCAATCGTTTGGCTCTAGCTAATAAGACAGCTGGGCTATATGGTTTGGTCACATAATCATCGGCACCCAGCTCAAATCCCAGTAACGTATCATCCTCATCTACTCTAGCTGTCAACATGATGATTGGCACATTGGATGTCTTCCGAATTCGTCTACAAACTGACCACCCATCTAACTCCGGCAGCATGATATCCAGAATGATTAAATCAACGTCATGATCATGAATTAAAGTTAATGCCTGCTTCCCATCTGCTGCTTCTAGAACCTGATAACCTTCATTTAGCAGATAATCTTTACTAATTTCACGTAAAATATCTTCATCTTCTACAACTAATATCGTTTTTTGCATTTAGCTTCTCCTGCCTCACTGATGGGAACATTGCTAATCGAATAACTTATTATAGTATTTACCTACTGGAAATTTTTATAAAGATCGCGTATTTAATATTTGTAACATAGCCAGATAAAGATTATGTAAAGATTTTCTTGACTATATGCATGAAAAATAGAAGTAGTTACCGTAACGTACTTTAGAATATTTTTTTCATATATCAATTCAGCCATCGCTAGGAGTTCCTTTCGGAAGCCGTCCACTTTCCAATCCGATTCACTTTTAATTGACGGTTCGACATCAGCCAGGCAGTCCCCTCATCTCGCTGGGGACAACGCCCCAATATTTCTGAAATTGCTTAGAGAAGAAGCCGACATTAATATAGCCGACCATGCGCGCCGCATCATGCACCTTGGACCCATCGATCAAATACTGCCTAGCACGCAGCATCTTGCGTTCCATCACATAATCGGAATACGACTTCTTCATATTATGCTTAAACATTCGGCTTAAATAGGAAGAGTTGATATAAAAGCGGTTGGCCATGCTTTGCAGGCTGATATCCATATCAATGTGCTCCTCGATCAGGTGCAGCATATCTTGAATAAGCTTGCTGCTTCCGGTGTTGCGGCGCTGTGCGGCGAAAGCGAGGATTTTGCGGACGATCCGTCTGAGAAAGGAGGCAATCTGTTCCCTCGTCACGAAACTGCTCAAATGATACAGCAGCGCCGAATCCTCCTGAAGCACAGCAGCAACGGACCAATTGCGTGTATGAATGCTCTGGGTCAATAAGCTGCTCAAGAGCAGCACCTGCTCCTGAATGATCTCGGCAGAGGTAGCGGTCTGGCCTAATTCGCCAATCAACTCTTCCATCGCCTTCATTGCATGCTCCTCGTCTTCCATATCCAGTGCCACGGTAAGGCTGCGCAAGGAGGCCGGCTGAAACCATACGCTCGGCTGGTCTTCCTCCAACTGTAGGTCATGGTGATGAAGAGCCAGATGATGCCCGTAAACCACACGTGTCAGAAGAGCGCGTTTGGCCAGCCGCAAGGAATGTATGGCCTCGCTGCGGTCCGCGAAAACGCTGCCGATGCCGGCGCTGGCCGTCAGCTTTAAACAGTCCTTGACGACAGAAAGCACCTTGACCGCCAGAAAATTGATTCGCTGCTGAAATTCCCCCTCATGCTCACCACTCCTGCTGTGAAACAACGCAAGAATAGAACCGTAAGAATCATGAAGTACGAAGCAATCGCTTCCCCTTAAGCATTCCTCCGTGATACTGTAGAGGGAGAACTGCAGCAAACCCGTATCCTGTTTGGAAAATCGGACCTCCGCTTCCTCCAGCGGGTCCATCTCAAACACGACGACGGCAAAGAAGTGGCTGTCCGCTAGCCGGATTCCCAGCTTCTCCGACTGCCGTTTTAGCTGCCAATCTGTATAATGACCGTTCATCCAGCTCTCATAGAAGTGCGCCTTGAGCTTGGGCAAATATTGCTCCCAGTTCGTCTCTAGTAGATGCCGCTCATGACGCTCCGCCCGCTCGCTTTGCAGTTGTCCGGCAGCGTTCAGCACGGCCTTCATTACTTCATCGTTGCCGGCAGGCTTGAGTAGAAAATGGCTGACACCGATATCGATTGAGGCTCTCGCATATTCGAAATCGTCATGGCCGCTCAGGATGATAATTTTCAAATCCTTCTCGGTTTCTCTGATTTTGGCAGCAAGATCCAGCCCATTAATGCCCGGTAGCCGAATATCCAGCAGCAGCAGGTCCGGTTTAACCCGCTCCACCATACGCCACGCATCGAGCCCGTCTCCTACCTCGGCAGCCACGTGAATGCCATGCTCCTCCCAAGGTATCGTTTGCACGAGCCTTTGCCGAATATCAACTTCATCTTCTATAATCATCAGATTCATGTCATTTTCCTCCTATTGGATCCGCACAAGAGGCCAGTGGAATCGTGACCAACACGACGGTGCCCTGCTGTTCCACGCTGTCTATATGCAATTCTGCCTGATCGCCGTAATAGAGAATCAATCGGGTCTTGACGTTACGCAGGCCGAACAGCTCCTTCACATCATGCCGCAGCGTCTTCATATCGGTACTCCCGATCGCGCCTAGCTCGTTTTGAATAAAGAGTAAACGCTCAGGTGCTATCCCGCTTCCATTATCGGTAATGCGAATATGCAGGCGCTCCTGCTCGGGGTATGCCTCGATGTTCAGCTGTCCCTTCCCTGACTTCTGCTCTAAGCCATGCACGATTGCATTCTCCACAAGCGGCTGAAGAATCAGCTTCAACAGCATGCAGGACCGCACGGCATTGTCCACCCGGATGTCCACCTGCAGTCGACCCTTAAAGCGAAGTTGCTGCACGTTTATGTAATATCCCAAATGAACGACCGTCTCCTCCGTCGTGAACACTTCCTTGCCCCTACCGATGCTAATCCGGAAAAACTTCGACAAATTAAGCACCATCTCTCCTATCTGGTCCGCGCCCACCAAAATCGCTGATGAATAGATGGAATCGAGTGTATTGTACAGAAAGTGAGGATTAATCTGCGATTGCAGCAGCTTCAGCTCCGTTTGAATGATGCGCAGCTCCTTGTCGTAGATGTCGCGAATCATAAAACGCTGCTGATCCATCATTTCATTGAATGTATCCATCATATACCCGAACTCATCTGCCCTCTTGTGCTCGATGCGAACATCCAGACGCCCAAGCCGTATCTCCTTCATGCCTCGGATTAGCTTCCTCAGTGGAAACGAAATCCCCCTATACAGGAACCAGGCTACTATAACAGCGATAGCAAGACTAATGGCCGTAATGACATAGGTCTGATCACGCAACTGACTGGACTTCTCGAATAGAGCATTCTGCGGCTGCAGCATCAAGAGCGACCATCCAGAGCTAGGTGAAGCCACCTTCACCATCATAAGTGATTGCTCCCCCTCCCGAATCGTACCGAAATCGCCCCCCTTTACTTCCCAATCAGAAGGCGGATTGCTGCCGGGTGTGCCTACCGCCAATCGGCCGTCTGGAGTAAATAAATAGATCGTACCTTGGCCAGGATCCGCTAGCCGACCGATAAGTCCGTATAAGTATTCCTTGCGTATCGAAGCCATGAAAATCGAGGGCTCGCGCAGATGCTCCGACTGGGTCATTAGACGCATTAAGGTAATGACCTCGGTATTGTGTATCAAATCTTTATTCCCAAGAGACGTAAATTGATTCTCTGCAGGAATGTAGTACCAGGGACTGCCATTGGAACGGACCGTTTCGCGGACCCAATCCTCATTCTGCATATCGTTCAGCCGGGAATAACCCGAATCGGAAAGCAACAAGGAAGATGGGGTATGCAAAATCATCGTTTGCGACAGTGTGCGATTCATCGTACGAAAATGGATCAATTCGGTCGCCGCCGCCTGAAAGTTGAGAATATCATTCGGCTCCAGTTCACCGTCAGCTGCATCCAAGTGACGGTTAAGCGTACTGTCCGTCACGACGAGATTGGATAGCTCCTCAACATTCAGAAGTGTCGTATCGATGAACTGCATAGCGGACTGCATGACGCCCTTCGTTCGCTCCATCGCCTGCTCCTTCAGAATGAGCTGCGACTTGTTCTGAGCATAGAGATTCATCGCGACAAGCGGCAGCAAAATAAGCAGAAAATAGCTCGTAATTCGAATATGCACCGACTCTGCATACAGACGCTTCCAGTTTCTCCACATCACTGTTACCTCCAAGCCTTTCAAGCAAAGAAAGATGCTCTGTTAGAGAGCACCTTGATTTGACTTCACTTCTATTTTATTTTCGATTCTTGCTGTACCATTCATTCACTTCGCGCGTCATCTCGTCTCCGCCTTCTTTTTTCCATTGCTTTACGAATGCGTCAAAATCATCGATCGGGTTTGTCCCCATAATGATTTTGGTGAATGATTCCTCCATCGTCTTCTTCAGTTGCGAACTGTACTTACCAAGAATTTCCGTTGGAGCTCCATTATATTGATTCGGGATAACATGACTGTTGATTCGGTTGATATTGTCATTCATTTTGAATTCCAGTCCTAACGCGTCGAGTCGCTCCCGCTCTAGCTCGTCATCCCAGGGATTGGCAATTTCGGACAATGTGTTGCGATAAATATGCTTGTTATGTTCTTCGAAATTCATCGTCAGTTTGCCGTCCTTGCGCACCCAGATCTGATGTTCGGGCAGACCGAGTTTTAACGTTTCGTGGCCTTGCGTGCTGTTGATCACATCCATCATCTTGATAACTTCGGCAGCATTTTTACTTGTAGCCGGAATGACGGCATAGGATCCTACCAGATTAATAGCAGCGATTCCCGATTTGCCGTCCTTGCCTGTAGGATAATCCAGCGCGACCCAATCCGCCTTCGGATCGTTCTTCTTGTTCGTCAAAATCGAGCCACGCGTTTCGTGCCACTGAGCGGAGAACAGGCCGACCTTGCCGCCCGCTACCTTTTCGTCCACATTCTTCGGCTTGTTCAGCGCCCACTCCGAGTCAATCAGCTTATCCTTGTACAGCCCGGCGAGATAGCGAAGCGCCTCCTTCGTCTCCGGCAAAATATAGGAATGCACAAGCAGACCATTCCGTTCCACCCAGTTGTTCTGCCCAAGCGGAACGCCGAAAGCACCGAATATAGGGCCGGTTCTGGCCAGCTTCTCGCCAATAATCAGGCCGATCGTGTCGTTCTTTCCGTTGCCGTCGGGGTCCTTGGTTGCCAGAGCGCGCATAACCTCCGTGTATTCGTCCAGCGTCTTGGGCGGATTAAGACCGAGCTTAGCCAGCCAGTCTTTGCGGACATACATCAGCTCATCGGCCTTCTTGGTGGTCACTCCCGGTAGCGCATATATGTTACCATCCTCGAACGTAACCTGCTTCCACACTTCCTCGGGGTATGCTTTCTTCAGATTAGGTCCATATTGATCGATCAGCTTGTTCAGCGGTGTGAGCGCTTTCTGCTTTACCAGCTTCGACACCCAAGCGCTGTCCGTGGAACGGATTAAGTCATAACTTTCGCCTGAGGTCATCATAATATTGATCTTGTCCTGGTAACCGTCCGGCGGCGGCGTGGTAACCGTAATGTTCAGATTGGATTGCTGACGAATATAATCCAGGTAAGGATTCGTGTTCTCATTCATGCCATCGGGATACTTGCGTCCGGCATTATCGAGCACCAGCGTCAGTGACTTCTTCACGGCCGGTGCTGCCGAGTTGGATGCTTGCGGAGCGGATTCTCCCTGGGAGCAGGCGCTTCCGAGTACGACAAGTGTAGATAAAGATGCAATGATTATCGTCAGATTTGACCTTTTTTTCATCGTATTAACCCCTTTATTGTAATGGAATTGACGGAATGGAACAATTGTCGTAATGAAAAATTGCTTTCAGCGAATCGTACCGCCCTTAGAATCAGCATGGTCATCCCTTTACGGAGCCGATCAAAATGCCCTTCACAAAATATTTTTGCAGAAACGGATAGACGATCAGGATCGGTACAGTGCTTGCGATAAGTGCCGCCGCCTTCAGGGATTCAACGGCAAGCAACTGCCGCTCCAAATTGTCGGTTACATTAATAGTCGTTACATTCGCCTGAATCAGATTGCGCAGGTATACCTGCAGCGGGTTGAGCTTGGAATCGGCTACATACAGTACCGCATCGAAAAATGAGTTCCAATGCGCAACGGCATGAAAGAGCGCGATCGTAGCAATCGCAGGCATCGACAGAGGCACCACAATGCGGTACAGAATTCCCTGGTTCGAGCAGCCGTCGATACGGGCCGATTCCTCCAACTCAGGCGGGACGCTCTGGAAAAAGTTTTTCATAATAATCACATTAAAAGCGCTGATCGCTCCCGGGAGCAGGAAGGCCCAAAATGAATTGTAAAGCCCCAGCTCCTTGACGATCAAATAGGTCGGTATCATCCCACCGTTGAACATCATCGTAAATACGATCAGGAAAAGAATAAAATGTCTGCCTTTAATATAAGACTTGGAGAGCGGATAAGCGAGCAGAACCGTCAGCAGCACGTTCAAACACGTTCCCAGTACGGTACGCCAGGTGCTGATTAGGAACGCTTGCCGGAAAGCATTGTCGTCGAATACTTTGCCGTAAGCCTCCCATGTGAATTCCACTGGCAGGAACGACACCTCTCCACTCATGACTGCCCGGTAGCTGCTGAACGATTGAGCCAAAATGTGCACGAACGGCGCCAGCGCCAGCAGACTGAACGCTCCGAGCAGCGCATAATTCCATAGATGTCCGATCTTTTCTTGCCGGCTAAATCTCATTAGTGGTTCCCCCTTTCCCTGAATTTGCAATTAATATACGCCTTCATGGCCCGCTCTTTTGGCCATACGATTGAAGAAAATGACCAGCGCAAGGCCAATAACCGACTTGAACAAACCGACAGCCGTTGAGAAACTGAATTCGGATTGGCTGATACCTACCCGATACACATACGTTTCGATGACATCTCCAACCTCGTAGACCATCGAATTGTACAGTACAAATATTTGTTCGAAGCCTACATCCAGCACGTGCCCCAAGCGGAGGATGAACAGAATGATGATCGTACCTAGCAACGACGGCAGCGTAATATGCCGGATCTGCTGCCACTTGCCCGCTCCGTCGATGACAGCGGCTTCGTACAATTGAGGATCTATGGAAACTATCGCCGCCAAATAAATAATGGCTCCCCAGCCAACCTCTTTCCAAATATCGCTCGCCACAATCACGGTCCGGAACCAGTCTGCGTCAGCCAGGAAGAAGATCGGCTCGATGCTAAACCAGCCAAGCATGGCGTTAACCACACCAGTAACCGGAGACAGCACATTGACGAGAATACCCCCAATAATGACCCACGACAAAAAATGGGGCAAATAGGCGAGCGTCTGAACAGTGCGCTTGAACATAAGATGCCGCACCTCATTAAGCATCAGCGCCAAAATAATGGGTCCCGGGAAGCCCCAGATCAGCTTGTAAAGGCTGATTAACAGCGTGTTGCGGAATACCTGATAAAACTCGCGGTCCGTAAACATTTCGCGAAAATGCATCCACCCGACCCATTCACTGCCCCGCACCCCTTGAAATGGACTGTAATCTTGAAACGCAATCACGATTCCCCACATCGGTGCATACTTGAATACGAGAAAGTAAACAATTCCCGGTACCATGATCAGGTACAGATCCCAGTAGTCCTTCAGATGCCCGTATCGGTTACGATTACGCTTCGCTTTCATTATAGGTGGGATGGCATATTCATTGCCTACAGCTTTACTTGCAGCATGCATAACGCCCCTCCTTCTCACTTTCTAGCACTGCCTGAGCTTGCGTATCATTACCGACAGTTTGTTTCCTTGGCCTAATTTCATTCTAGGCCATTCGGTATACGGTTTCTATCCAAGCACAATGACATCACCTGCACCGCTCATGACATCGCGATCGATACGTTCGTCCTGACGGAAAGTCATCAGGAGACGCCATCGTGTCATGAACCGATATGTCCAATAGAGTTGACTTCCGTTATTCTGGATAGGAGTTTACAACGAAAGGGTGCATATATAGATGAAGGAAATTCAAACAGACCTCGTTATTGTCGGCGGAGGAACGGGCGGATGTGCCGCTGCGTTGGCCGCCTGCAAAATGGGATACAAGGTTGTCATGACTGAGGAGACCATGTGGATCGGAGGACAGCTAACTAGCCAGGCTGTGCCTCCCGATGAGCATCCGTGGATCGAGCAGTTCGGCTGCACGCGTAGCTATCGGCAGTTCCGCGATCAGGTCCGCGCCTTCTACAAGGACGGGTTCCCACTCACCGAAGCCGCGCGATCGAATCCCGTGTTCAACCCCGGCAACGGGTACGTGAGCAGGCTGTGCCATGAGCCACGGGCTGCCTTGTCGGTATTGGAGCGTATGCTGTCCCCCTATATACACAGCGGACGGCTGATGCTACTTAGTCAGCGCCGGGCTATTGGAGCAGAGACGGACGGAGACCGCGTAACAACAGTAGAGGTCGTGCATTCACTGTCGGGCGAAGTGACTGTGCTTCATGCGACTTATTTTCTCGACGCCACGGAATGCGGAGACCTGCTGCCGATGACAGGTACGGAGTACGTGACCGGCTCGGAGTCCAGAAGCGAGACCGACGAGCCGCACGCATTGGCGGGAGCGGCCGATCCGCTGGATATGCAGGCGATTACGCATTGCTTTGCGGTCGACTATCTGGAAGGCGAAGATCATACGATCGACAAGCCTGAGCAGTATGCTTTCTGGAACAGCTACAGGGCAGATTTCTGGCCGGACAAGCAACTCAGCTGGACTGTGCCCCATTACATTACGCATGAACCGACCGTTTATCATTTGTTTCCGTCGGAAGGTCCGGACAATCGTTGGCTTTACAGGCGCATTCTGGACCGCAGTAATTTTACTCCTGGCTTCCTCGCCAGCGATATTACACTCGTCAATTGGCCACAGAATGACTACTGGCTAGGTCCCATATTCGAGGTCAGTGAGGAAGAACGACTGCGCCATCTGGAAGGAGCCAAGCAGCTCAGCCTCTCTTTGCTATATTGGATGCAGACCGAAGCCCCGCGCGCAGACGGCAAAATGGGCTTGCCAGGACTTCGTTTGCGAGGAGACGTAACAGGAACTGAGGACGGCTTGGCGATGGCTCCTTATATCCGTGAGTCGCGTAGAATTCGCGCCCAGTTCACTGTACTGGAGCAGCATATCGGCGTAGAGGCGAGGCAGTCGGCGGGCTTCAACAGTGCAGAGACATTCGTCGATTCCGTAGGCATCGGCTGCTATCGGCTGGATCTTCACCCGAGCACAGGCAATCGCAATTATATCGACATTGCCTCCTATCCTTTCCAGATCCCTCTGGGCAGCCTTATTCCGATCCGCATGAAGAATCTGCTGCCCGCCTGCAAAAATATCGGCGTCACCCACATCACCAACGGCTCCTACCGCCTGCATCCTGTGGAATGGAATATCGGTGAAGCGGCGGGATACCTGTCCGCATACTGCATGACCCGTGGCGTTCAACCGGTGGAGGTGTGGAGCAACAAAGATCAGCTTGAGGAATTCCAGCGCTTGCTAACGCGAGAGGGCATTGAGCTGAAATGGCCGCATATACACGAGGTATGAGTGAGCTTGCATGCTCACAAGTCAGCTTAAGCTCGCAAAGGACCGTCCGGAATGTTACCGGACGGCCCTCTTTTTTCATTCTTTAGAACACTTTCAATACGTTTCCTTAAAGAAGCTAACATCATCCACTCGAATCCACTGATTGGCTCCGGCATTGGAGTAGAACACAATCTTCGCCTGTCCGTTCGTGACGGGAACATGCTGAAGCTGGATCTGCTGCCACGTGGAGCTTGTGGTAATATTGCGAATGACTTCAGCACCACCGTAGTCCTTCACTGACATCTGGGCGGTCGTCTGCCCTCCGCTCGACTGCACCCAGGCCGTCAAGGTGTACAAGCCATTGGTCAGCCCCGTAACCGTCTGGTGTGTTGCCACTTCATAAGCAGCCGATTTGTTATGCGTCAGACGCCAGCTCCAGCTGTATCCGCTAGACTCCGTATAATCCGCATTGGCATGTGTACCGGAGGAGCCTCCCCAAGTGCTCCAGCTCTTGGGTGACTGGACCCCATCCATGTCTGCCTCGAAGCCGGGGTTGCGAAGCGCATTGACGCCGACACCGTTCAGCATCGCTTTGATGGCATCCAGACGCTCGGTGCCTTGGGCATGTGTAGGCACAAGCCAGCCTCCTTCGCAAACCTCATTCCATGCAAAAGCCAATACCGTATTGGCTTCTACAGCAGTCGTATGATTGCGGGTGTAATCCATCCCCGCCTTAAAGTGCCCAGCGATCTCGCCAGGTGTCGGCTGCCTGTAGTAAGGGCCACCGCCACCACCCCAAGGTGGAGGGGTTGTCGTGCGGGGTGATTTATCCCAGCCTGTCGAGATATCCGGGACAAAAGGCTTGCCCGAATTGGCATAATCGTCCCAAGAGTCTGCCTGAGCTTGAGCAAGTGCAGAGAACGGCGATGGATTATTCATGTCCTGACTACCGTTAAGACCTGAATAGCCGTAGCGCCCAATCGCATCCAAGCCGTACTTATTCAACTGCGACACCGCAGTGTTTAATTGCCAATGCATCGCAACAATATAAGGATCACCCAAGCCGGCAGCCACAGTCTTTTGGCGCAGCAGATCGATATTCGTTTGGGTTGGTGTCCCCGATCCGTAATAACTCTCCATATCCGCTACATTGAAAATATAAACCAGTGGCCGATCACCCAACACCTTCACATAAGTCGGCTCCTCGAACCATTCCACCATCTGATCCACCCGCTGCGACCAGCTTTGCTGAGCATTGTATCTATGGATAATCACCGAGAAATCCAGATCTTCCTTATAGTCGCTAGCCAAATATTTATGCAGCGCATACGCTTCCGCTACATTAGGACTCGTATCCGGTCCGCTGACGAACGCCCAGTAATCAATGCCCGTATCATATGCATATTGAATTTGCTGATCGATCGTCGATTGGCTATTTTCATTGCCACTGACCTGGGTCGAAGAATCAATGCTGAGAAAATAAGGCACTCGATCATGATACTGCTGCGGACCTAACGAGTTAAGATCGGCGCAGGTGCTGTTGCTGAAGCAATCCCAACGGATGACACCTAGCAAAGGACTGTTTGCAGCAACGGCAGGCGGTGACGAGAGGATAGCACCTAGTCCACACAGCAGCGTAAAGCCAGCAACCAAGGTAGTGAAGCCCGCCAACCTTTGCAACCAGCTCTTGCATCTCTTTTCCTTCTTGCCATGTTCCATTTTCACTATAAAACCTCCTTCAAATTAGAATGTGGCGCCAAGCCGACCCCTTCCTCACAGTCGTCAGCTTGGCACCCTGCATTTTTGATACGCTCCTAACGCGTTTCCCTGCACCTTCGCATACAATCCCCGTTTGTCTTGTAGTCGATTATGGATTCATAAATTCGATATACACAAGCATTCGCTTTAGTAGCACGGCTGTCTCAGCTCTTGTCGTACTGGAATTCGGAGCAAGTCTTCCCTGCTCATCTCCCTGCATAATTTTGGCGGCAACTACACTCGCCAATGCGGCCTGAGCCCAGCTCCCAACTTGCCCTGCATCATTAAACTTGCCAAGAACCATTCTCGTATCGGTCGGCAAAGCTAATCTTTTACCTGTAAAAGAGCTTACTCGTTCGAGCACAACGGCTATTTCCTCCCGAGTTATGTTCGCCAAAGGCCGGAACGTTCCATCCTCATACCCATTCATCAGCCCAGCTGCATGAACAGCACTGACTGCTTCTGTGAACCAGTTTTCCTCCGCATCCGCAAACGACCGCTCTTGCAACGAACCTTCGCTTTCCAACGCAAGTGCTCTAGTTAACATAGCCGCCCATTCCGCCCTTGTGACAATTCCATCAGGATCGAAGGCTAGCTCTGACTTGCCTTTCACGATCAATTTGGCTGCCAAAGCTTCAACATCCTCGCGAGACCAGTGCTGCACCAGATCGGCAAAAGAAGGCTTTACCTGCAGCAGCGCATAGATACTGTTACCACGGCGTTTCAGCTCAATCGTCGTCTTCCCACCCGAAGAGGTGACAATCGTAGGCACCGGCGTATAGCTGCTAGTATCCGGATCGTAATAAACGCCGACCGTCGTCTTCGCATCCAACTGACCGTCAACATGCATAGAACGGCTCACATATCGCTCGAAGGATGCGACAACCAGCTGCTTACCGTCTTCGCTCTGCGCATTCAATTCATAATGAAGCGGCTCACCGATCAGTGCTGCTCCGATAGCGATAGCCCCATCGCGTATAGCAGCTACAGTAACAGCATCTGCTTTCGTGATCGATAGCGTCAGTGTAAAATTTTCCAGACTTTCCTGCAGCAACTTCCCTATCTTGTCGGTACGAACTGCCTGCAGCGGAAGCTTGTAAGAGCCGAACGGAGTGACGAATTCGAGCTCCAAATCCGCTTTCCTAGTCGCCAGTTCTGTGAGCTGAGCGCCTGTTATGTCTAAGGAATAGGTAGAGCCCTTAGCATTACCCGCTTCAATTAGGACTTTTCCACTTGCAATCTGCTGATCTGTAATCGTCACTATGCTGCCATCGTTGAGCGTAAGAGCCACACCTTTGGCAGCCGAATTACCGGTCTTGACTTCAGGTTGTACCGCTCCGACCTGGCCAGGTCCCCCTCCCGTTTGGCTGTCTCCATCAACGGATTCGCTCCAATCTCCACCGCTGCTATATGCAGATACGATTAACTCTGCGCTCGCTGTCCATGACTTGTATGTCGCCGAAATTACCGTAGTTCCTTCACTATAAGCACTAATCATTCCATTGGTAGTTGTGACTGCGACACGAGGATTTGCAATCAGAATGTCCGCTCCTGCGGTAACATCGATATTCGTACCTTTGTAAACGAGTTCTACAACCGTTTGCAGTCTATCTCCTTCCGTCAGACTGTAGCGCGTCTTATTGAACCGAAGCCGTGGCTGTGCATAAACTCGTAGTTCCACAGAAGCCTCTAGCGTACCTGCATAAACGGCACGGATGACCGTGCTGCCTTCGCTTATTGCCGCAATCCCTCCTTTGACATCTACCGTCGCCACTGCCTCATCGTCGCTGTTCCATTGCAAAGGAACTGCGCTGATCGGATAGCCATTCTGATCGATAAGTTTTGCCGACCACCTGGCTGATTCTCCGGCTGTCAGCGTTTCCGAGGAAGGTTCGATGACAACTCCGCTTGGCCGTTTGTTGACCAGAAGCTCTCTCGCTTCGGCAGCCTTGGCTGCGTAGACTGGCGTTACCAAATCCTGAGCGAACACTTCGATCATATCGCTTCCCATGCTCGCTGCCTTGCGAATCGCTTCGTAGAGATATTCCGGATTCGCCTTCTTGACCGAATATACGTCTATTAGCTGTCCCTGCAGCTTCATCCGGTCGGACGCCTCCGCCCAAATTTCAATGCCTTCATTGCCTCGCTCGAACCAATCCTCGTAGGTAATATAGGCAATCTGCGAATTCAGACGGGGGCCGAGCTTATCGAACGCATAGTCCCTAAGCTCTCTTGGAATCTCGTTATTGCGCTGCTGGGTAATATAATTATTCAGCAATAGCGCAATCGATTTGTTCGGAAATGCTTGATTATAAGCATCAATCATGCGCTTCCACGCACCAATCAGCTTATCCGGCGTATAGCCGATTCTGGTCACATCATGATCGTTTAACACCAGATTGGTTTCCAGACCGTTACTTAAGGAAGGTCCGGTTACCTGCACCGCTCCAATCGCCGCTTCATCGGCATAGCGAGCTGACAACGCCTTTATCATATTCTCCATAATGGACAAATACACGGGATCCCACGGAACAGGAGCTGAAGCATCATAGCTTCCGGGATCAACCAGATCCGTGACCAGATTCCAGTTGAACTTGACTGCTCCTTTGGTGTATACCCATTCAGGAACCCATCTTCCAGGTAAAATAGCGATCTTAAGCGGTTTGCCATACTTCCTGCTCAGATAGATCATCTCATCGATGTAATCCCAATTGTAGACACCCTCGGTCGGTTCCAAGACAGACAGGCCGGAGTAATAAGTAATACCGTCCACATGCCCGGAAGCGATAGCTTGTTCAGCCGTACTGCTAGTCAAATCATTGTTGCGAACAATAACATGAATACCTTGTTCACCGTGATGGGCCGGAAACGGTTCCGGAGGATTCGTACCTGCTCCAGGCTCATCCGGTACTTCCGGCAAACCTGACACAGAGAACGGCGATTGCTCAGTGCCATCACCGGTGAATTGCAAGCCGGATTTCAGATACATCGCCGGTCTTACTCCACGAGTTCCGGTTATCGCATTGCCATTGAGCGGAACCTTCAAATCAGCAGCTACATATCTGACCGCATTCGAATTCTGCGATACCGCATCACGGGTCCAATAAGGAGCCGCTATCCCCGAATTAGCCGGGTCATAGATTGAATTCGACTGTTCCAAAGCTTGGTCCGTCGCATATCCAGTTAACTTCTCAGGGAAGCGTTCTACGACATATTCCTTCAGTTCCTTCAAAGAAAGCAGAAAGACGCTGTCCGTAGTAAGTCCATAACGTGCGGAATCATAATTAGCTAGCGCCGTGGATACGGAAGCGTCCAGAAACTGATGATCCCCTGCCCCGCCATTCTTCAAGCTATCATCTACGGCAGCCAGCATATGCCGATGGGTAACAGGTACGATCACAGAGCGTTCCGCTGCCGTCATATTTCCCTGCGACAGGAAGCCTTGTTCGCCAGCATAAGCATTGTAGCCATTCCATACGCGGAATGTTCTGGGTGATAACGCATTCCACTGAACCTGTTGCTGATGACTGTTCAGCCAGTCTCGCATATTGCTTTCGCTCCAAAGATTGGAGCCATTTCCCTTACGCGACGTACCGCCTCGTCCTCCCGGATCGTCACCGGATGCATCGAACGGCTTAAGCGAAATAATGCGGTCGGCAAACAACAAAAATTCCTTGTTGCCATCGCCATTTACATCCTCAGCATGAATAACCCGGTACTTCACAGGCTCATTCAAATAACTCCCGAACGATACATATTTGCCAATCATCGCATCTACCGGGTCTGCTTTTCTCGTCACAGAGAAGGGCGATTGCTTCGTGCCTTCACCAGTGAATTGCAAGCCGGATTTCAGATACATCGCCGGTCTTACTCCACGAGTACCCGTTATCGCATTGCCATTGAGCGGAGCCTTCAGATCGGCAGCAACATATCTGACCGCATACGAGTTCTGCGATACCGCATCACGGGTCCAATAAGGAGCCGCTACCCCCGAATTAGCAGGGTCATAGATTGAATTCGACTGTGTCAAAGCTTGGTCAGTCACATATCCAGTTAACTGCTCAGGGAAGCGGTCTACGACATACTCCTTCAGTTCCTTCAAAGAAAGCAGGAAGACACCGTCCGTAGTAAGTCCATAACGTGCGGAATCATAATTAGCTAGCGCCGTGGATACGGAAGCGTCCAGAAACTGATGATCCCCTGCACCGCCGCTCTTCAAGCTATCATCTACGGCAGCCAGCATATGCCGATGGGTAACCGGTACGATGAAGGAACGTTCCGCTTCCGTCATATTTCCCTGCGACAGGAAGCCTCCTTCGTCAGCATAAGCATTGTAGCCATTCCATACGCGGATTGATTCAGGTGATAACGCATTCCACTGAACCTGTGGCTGATCACTGTTCAGCCAGTCTCGCATATTGCTTTCGCTCCATAGATTGGAGCCGTTTCCTTTGCGCGATGTACCGCCTCGTCCACCAGGATCGTCACCGGATGCATCGAATGGCTTGAGCGAAATAATACGGTCGGCAAACAACAGGAATTCCTTTCTGCCATCGCCATTCACATCCTCCGCATGAATAATCCGGTAATTCACGGGCTCATTCAAATAACCCCCGAGTGTTACATATTTGCCAATCATCGCATCTGCCGGACCAGCTTCCTCGGCGGCTGCACCTGTGGCAATTGAGCTGAAAGCGATTGCAAAAGTAAGTAAAAGAATCGCTGTGCGGACGAAAAGTCGCCTGTTTAATCGGTTCATGATGCCCATATTTTCCTCCTTGTGATAAGTTATCTGAAACTAATGTCAGTATACGAGGAAAAAGATCGGCTTCCTATTACACTCGTATGACATATTCAGTCTCTTTGATGACCTATGGGCTCATCATGAACGCCGTATTCTGAAGCACATACAATAATCTGAGCGCCTCCTCCTGCTATGAAGACTAAAAGTGTAACCCGACAGGAGGTGTCCCCAAACAGAATCAACGCGGTGAAATATGCTAATGCCATCATCTACAGCGTAATGGAAATAGTAGAAGAAAATGGTTTGAGCCCGCCATCGCAAATAAGAAGCCGGTCCTTTTGGACCGGCTGTTTAATCTATTATATGGATAACTGGCTGCCCTTCTTCAGATGCAATATTTGCTTTTCGCCGATATCAGCCAAATTGCGGAACTCATTGATTGTTTCTCGCATTTTTGGCAGAGCCTCCTGTTTATAGGTACTAATCGAGTCCAGAGCAGAAATTACATCTGTAAATGCCTGTTTTAGAGTATCAACTGAAATGTTGGATTCAATCGATTTCTTATGAATTTCGGCTCCTTGCTCTTTCAACATACGCGAAGTAGCAGTTATTATATTGCTAGTTACTTGGTTCAAGAGCTCAACTTTCTTCAAAGCGATATTTTGATTGTATAGGGCGCTGGCAACCATTACAGATATCTTCAATGCGGAAATCGTTACGGTCTTTGAGCGATCGACAACACGCATCATCTGCCTATTGTTCCGTATAACCAGTTCCATTGCCATAATGCCCTGTTGGTTTACAACTAACATCTCTTGCAAGTCCATAACCCTCTGTCTTAAGGGGAAAAGGATTTCCTCTATAATAAACCGAATCTTTTCTGGATCTTCATTCCGAATCTTTGCCGCTTCGATTTGTAACTCGATGGATTCGTCCATTAGCGTTCCAAGCTGAATTTCCTTTCTAAGTTTCTTGGATAATTCACGCAAGGATTGTTGTTCGAACTCCAGTGTGGTGTTGTCATTCTTGAGCGTGGACTTTCCCTTATCTAAAGAAACGATGATATCTGCAATGATGCCATCTGCCTTTTCATATTTAAGGAAGTAGCTCCGAATAGGGCTGAAGAACTTACCAAGGATGCCGATTTTGGCGAAATCAACGAGGCTTGGGTCCAAATCTTTTATTTGTGTGTGCAGGTCTGCTAATCCCTTGGCTACTTGCCCGCCATCTTCGCCAGCTTTTGAAAGATTACCGACCGACACTTGCAGTAACGCATTTTTAGAGGAAGACAATTTCATTGTATCTACACCGAATGTATCGATCGATTGTAGAATTTCCCTCCGCTTGTCGAGCGAATCAAGTTCCATTGACATGATCGTAGCTACATTAGAGTCAGCAAGCTCTTTCAACTTGGCGATTTCCTCGGGGACCGGCTTAATCTCATGTTCGATCACTGCTTTAATTTCTTCAGGATTGGCTATTTCCAATGTGAATGACATGTGAATCCCTCCTTGATTTGAATTACATTTGGACGTTGAACAGGTTGCCGAGTTTATACACCACATCATCAGTGTCTGCATTGATGCTTGCAGCTTCGTTGATACTAGAAATGCTTTCGAGGGCTTTGATGTTTGCGTTATAGCCGATCGTATAAATGGGGACTTTATAGATTTCGACTAATCCCTTTATGTCCTTGAGAGAATGCCCTTCGTTTGTCTCGCCATCGCTCAAAACAAAAATGATTGGCTTCATATTCGGATTAACAGCCAATTCGTCTTGAATCATCTTTAGGGCAACAATAATACCGTCAAAGGTTGACGTTCCACCACTCGCCTGGAGGCTATTGACCGCGCCGACGAACATGGACTGCTGATTTGTGTCGTACTTCGCGATCGGGAGTTTGATTGTTACACCACTAGAGTAAGAAACTAGGCCGATGCTGTTGTCTTTGCCCAAGTATTTCTGTCCTTTGATTAAGGACTCTTTGAGGCGATTGAGCGGCGCCCCCGCCATGCTTCCGGAAACATCCGTTACAAATACCGCGACAATTGGTTTGGTGCCATTTTTCTTTTCTTTCCATACTTTTTGAGCAGAAGCTAGAAGGTTACCGTCAACAGGCGCGAGTTCAGACTTGTAGTCTTCGAGGCCGTTAAAGCCCTTTTCTTTCGCTGTTTTTTGGTATTTCTCTTGTGTTACGAATTCAGCAAATTTCTTTATTACATCGAGTTTATTCTGTGGCAGGTCCCCTAATGCATAGAGTGGGCTATCATGCCTTACGCCAAATGGTGTGAACACATAGCTACCTTTAAGGTCCGCCGCGTTGACATATGTCTGATACTCCAAGACAAACCCGTCTAGAGCGCCAGACTTGGCAGCGTCACGCATTTGGATTGTTGTGGACGCGGTGAACGGTACATTGGATTGGAATCTCTCGAAGCCTTTAACCGCTTTCTCCCCCAATATGTTGGAGCTGTCGAAGGTGTTCAGAGCAGTAACGAGAAAGTTCAGGCCAGTAGAGCTGGCGAATGGATCAGTATATCCCATTGCGAACTCGTTATTGGAAATCGCTTCTGTGATGGTTTTGACATTCACTGATCCGTACTTCTCTACCAAAGCATCATGTTTTGCTTTTGAAATGACGATCCCCGGCACGTTTCCTACTAAACGCTTTGTAATTAGCTGAGTCTTGATGCTATTTGCCTTTACGATTTCTCCCCATAACTCGTTGGATGGAGTGAATGCGTCAGGAATGTATGTACGGGATTTGATATAGTCCGTCGCAGTACCTGAAGCAATATTTCGTATCTTCACGGAAGCTGGTTTGCCGTTTACTTCAATCTTGGCTTGATTGAACTCCGTTGCCACTTCGGTTAACCAACCATCAACACCGGTCCCCGACTTTTCTGTAGAGGAGAAGATCTCTACAAAATTATCCGTTGTGCTTCCCACTGTTATTGGAAACTTCGAGATATCCGGAAGTGTTTCAGCTACATCAGCCGGATTAAGGTCTATCTGTCCCTTTACTGGCTTATCCGTGGCAATAGAAATATCAGAGTAAAGTTCGGATAACCGTTCTCCTGCATTTTCAGCTGCGACCTGAACACTGGATTTCCCAAGATTTGCAGTCAGTTTCACACCTGCATACACAAGTCCGAATACTAAAACAATGATAATCCCCGATAGGAAGAAGCTCTTATTTTTCATCTAAGTCACCTCTTATTCCTTATAGTGTTTTGTTTGTTTTATCAACGAGTCTATTTCTTGCATGCACGGCATCTGCTCTATGTCAGCGAGTTCTAAACTGTCCAATCGTGAGATTTCCATCAAAAGTTTGTCTATTTTCAACAATATTTCTTCGTTTGTACTGAGAGAATCTTTAACGAACGACAGGAACTCGTTATACACCATCGTCTTTTCTGCGATGAGATCTGAAGGTAACCTCGACGATCCCTTGAGCATGACAATCTTGTACTCGTTCTCATCGAATACATGCATTCTGCCCAGTATGCTGCGAATGTTGAGATAGAACAAATTCTCGACTTCTTGCGCCACAGAAGTGAATTTCTTATAAGTGAGTTCATTAGGATCAAACCTTTGATTTAAAAGTCCTGACAGGGTCTCCATTCTTTTTCTAAGGCGCTCGAGCTGTCGAAGGGCTAGCCCAATATCGCTCTGCAATGTTTTGACTCCTTTATAATGAGAAAGGGCATCTATATATTCATTGAAAGTCCTGATTTCTTTCACTGGTTTAACTGACGGTAGCTTGAAGATCAACATGTTGGTCGCGTACGATAGAGCGAGGATACTGGCAAAAATTATTGTCACACCTGAAGCAGTTTCAAGAGCACTACCGCCGATCTCTATCCCAATAATCCCAGGTGAAAGGACCGCAATATTAAAAACCACTACACCTAAGATGATTACGACAAGTTTTAAATGATTTTTGCTTAGCAATTCTTACACCCCCCTCGTTTCGAATTACGATTAATTTGTTTCACCCGCCTCGATTACTACCTATATATATATATTAGCGGCACGTGCTCACATGATCATTTGGAACCGTTTTGTGCTGATTATCAACGGTATACCATTCGGACTCATACCATCAATAGCTGCTGCAGAAGTATCCTTGCACGGTGTTAGTTGATAAATATGTTTTGAAGCCCAAAAATAAATTACAAATAAAGTTTTGAGTCGTTGCTTTGATCAAAAAGGCTGAATTACAAATAAGCTTTGAAGTACTTCTTACAATTTAATAAACCAACAAGGAGCAGCTGCCACAGTAAAACTGCTCCTTATTCATTAAACTAAAGTTCCCCGTTAGTTCAGCGGTCTAAAATCATGAGGGTTGCGATTTATCATCGGTTTAATATTTTTCCCTTGCATTCACTACGCCCATCAACAATGGCTAAAACCAAATGGCACATCTTTTATAAGGAGCATATTGTGCCCGTTATCTTAATCGCCCAGGCTGTCTTGCGTTCAAGTACTTACCAACCCACCTAAAAATGTATTCGTTCGTTAATCTAACCTACCATCCTCCTCCACCACTCCCACAAAAATAATAAACGTTCACCCAATAGAGTGAACGCCTACTAAATTACTTCAAAACTTTATTTGTTACTTCAAAACATTTAAAGTTCTGAAGTGATTGTTTCGTACAAAAAGGCTAAAATACAATTAAATGGCGAATGTTTCGCTCTAACTTGATTTCACTAAAAGTCTCTTATCTATTTTTGCAAAGAAAAGATTTTACGGACTTGCTCATTTCTCAACCAAAGGCCTCCCCAAACTAACACTGCAAGATAAACGGGAAACAGGATCGTAGAAAAAAGTGGGGCATCTAGACGAACCTGTGTCGCAATCACGCCGCCAAAATAACCGGTCAACACCACTGCACCCAAGATCGTTGTACGAGGTAATGCATAAAGAATAGTAGAAAGAAGTCCGAGTATGCCCATCAAAAAAATATGATGTTCCTGGTAACCAAGCGATACGGTAGAATCAACAACAAACGCAGGTTTAAATAATTTCATGATACTATCAAGCAGCATAAACAAAATGGCTATTCCGCTCATCACTCTTGCCGTCCATAGTCGGCCTTTAGAAATTGTTCTTGTCATCGTCCATCTCTCCTTTTAACTGACTCCCTATTGATTACAAAAATATAGAAACACAAATGAATGATACTTATTTCTTTTAGCACGCCTGTTGAATAGCCACTTTTCCAGCGTGACCCTCGAACATACCTTCCGCAAACTTACTGTTTGGTAATCATCCACGTGACACCGAATTTATCTACGACTTCTCCATAATAAGCACCCCATGGCTGAAGAGCGAGAGGATATATGCTTTCACCGCCCTCGCTTAGCTTGGCATATGCCGTTCTGGCTTCTGACACATCGTCATAGTTCAAAGCAAGACTGATGCTGCGGTTATACGAAACCGGCTCGAATGAATCGGAAATCATTAACGTACTCGTACCAGCCACTGTCAAAGCCAAATGCATGACTTTATCCTTCATCGCCTCGGGTGTTCTCGGCGTCTCACCGAATGTGGTGAGAAACTGAATTTCGCCACCGAGTGACTCGACGTAAAAATTCGCCTGACCTCTTGCATCCCCCGACATCAAATAAGAGTGAATTTGTGCTCCCATAAAAGTTCAACAACCTTTCCACTTGAATTTGTCCTTCTATGAATACGACGAGTGAACAATGGTGAAATCGACAAAGGAATTAACTATTTTTTTATATTGTTTTTTAGCTTGTAAATTGGTTACGAAATGTATCTTCTTTGTGATGCCAAACCAAGCATAACTGCCAGTTAGCGGTCAGCACACATTAAAATTTATTACAATTAATTTTCCTTTCGAAATAAAATACTCAACTTCTTAGACAACACCATAACGTAAAATGTTTCCATTACGCTTAATGCACTTTTGTTGTAACTTTTCCTGCCCGATAGTTGAATAGGAACCAAAAAGAAGCCGCCTCAAGGCAGCTCCTCTTCCGCTATCGTTCTACATTAGAGTTTAACAACTTTATATTTTAAAAAATAGCCACTTTAATTTTGCCTGATGCATCACTAAGTTACAGTGCCAGACTGGTTTTCCATTTACCACATGCTACTAACTTAAGCTGCTCCATGTGGGCTTTTTCTTACCAGAAAGAAGTAAGCCAACATCGCTGCGGTGCTCGTCAATAAAATAATTACGCCCAGCGGAACGGCAGTGTCTTCACCCGCGATGCCGACTAGTGGAGAGACGACCGCTCCAAGCAAGAAGGGAATGACACCAAGTAGCGCAGCTGCGCTGCCCGCCATATGACCCTGGCTCTCCATTGCAAGCGGGAATGCCGCCGTTGATGTAATGCCGATTGCCGCTACGAAGAAAAACAGCGGAATCACCAATGCGAAAAGCGGTCCATGAGCGATGGCCACCACTAAGACAGTGACGCTTGCCAAACAGGCAAGCCATAGGCCGAACAACAGAAATGCGTGTTCGGATACGCGATGCGACATCCGCCCGACCAGTTGGGAGCCGATGATCAGGCTGATGCCGTTCGATCCGAACAAAAGAGCGAAGACGGTCGGCGAGGCCCCGTAAATATTTTGATAAATAAAGGGCGTTCCCGAAACATACGCGAAGACCCCCGCGATCATAATGCCCTGTGCCAGCATGTAGCCGACAAACTGGCGATCTCGCAAGAGCGATCCGTAGTTCCGCAGCTGCTGCACGAAATTGCTGGGCCTGCGGCGATCAGATGGCAGAGTCTCCTGTAGCCTCCATTTTGTCATCATCAAGAGGTAGATTCCCAGCAGTGCGAGCGCTATAAATACGCCAATCCAAGCAGTGAAAGAAAGAATCCCACTACCGGTAACCGGTGCCACGAGCGGACCCAAATTACCGACAAGTAAGAGCAGCGAGAAAAATTTTGTGAGCTCGTTACCGCTGTACAGGTCGCGTGCGATCGCGCGTGAAATGACAATGCCCGCCGCAGCGACAAAACCTTGCACGAACCGGAATGCGATCAACAGCCCGATATTTGGCGAGAATGCGCAAGCTAACGAGGCGACGACATAAACTGCCATGGAGATTAGCAGCGGGTTGCGTCTACCATAGACGTCACTCAGCGAACCCATGACGAGCTGACCGATGCCGAGTCCGAGTAAACAAGCGGTCAAGCTGAGCTGCACTAGCGAAGCCGTCGTATCGAATTGCTTCACAATCTCCGGGAACGCCGGTAAATACATATCGATAGTAAAAGGCCCGAGTGTCGAAAATAAACCGAGCAGCAAAGCTAGCCTAACCACATGCTGATTGTTCTTGTTGGTCATAATAAAGAGAATCTCCTATTCTTCATTCCATATCCAAGACTCTTAATCTCTATTTATCGTTTTCGATTTTTCACAAGATCCGGAAGCAGGCTTGTACGTTTCGAAGCAGAGAGTCTACTTTTCATCCTATCACAACTGTACTGATTCCGACAACAGATTAAATGTGCGAGCTGAATCTTAATATACGTTTATCCGCATCATTCATAAATCTTTTAAATTTCATACAAAAACCTCCGAATTTTTCTCGTACCACTTGTGACGATATTTTTCCAGAGACTGCTGTGATCCTCATTTTGATAAGCAAATCTGCCCGTTCGTTAATGAAATCAAAAAAGGAGCTGCTTCAAAACAGCTCCTTCACTAAAGTTTCTCGTTCGTGTATTTTGAAAAAAAGAATTAACCCCCCACTTGAAGATAACTGTCCGTTACTTAAATGAAACCATCCATATATGCCCATAAAAATAAAAAAACGCTCTGCTAAACGCGGATCTCTGTTTAGCTTTGCCTTTGTGGTTAAGAAATTAACTTCAAACCAACCGCAGCGCTTAATACCATTGCGATGAACATAATCCGCTTCCAATCACTGGATTCGCCATAGTACAGCATCCCGACGACTGCGCCGCCAACTGTACCGATCCCTGTCCAGACCGCATAAGAAGTGCCCATCGGCAGGCTTTTCATCGCTTGGCTCAGAAGCGCGAAACTCATGACTATGCCTACTATGAAAATACTAAAGGAGCGGATGGTTTTCGCTTTATTTATTTGGTTCATGCCCACGACGCCTACGACCTCGAACATCCCGGCAAACATGAGGAAAATCCAACCCATTAGACTGCAGCTCCTTTCTTATCTTGCTCTTTTGTCACAAATTTGAGTCCAAATACCCCGGATAAAAGCAGCAAAATAAGGATTACTTTAAGAAACCTGAACGGCTCTCCGAACAGCAGCATTTCCACCAATACGGTGCCGGCTGTCCCCATTCCTGTGAAGACAGCATACACGGTCCCCACAGGAAGTTTGGTAGACGCGCTAATAATTAGATGAAAAGAGATATACATCGCAATGATCGTGCCTATCCACATCATCATCGTATCCGCATGTTTTAAACCCGTAACCCATATCACTTCAAAAAAAGCGCCGATAAATATATAAATCCAATTACGATTCATGTGTATGATCCTCCTGCTGTATTACGATTTGATGCCACGCCAGTATACGAACCAGGAAGCTTCAATCCTTTTAAGCGACTTTTCAGCTCCACCAAATAACAACTCTACAAACATGCCATCCAGTACAGCAAGGAAAGCAACTGCCGCCATTTCACTGCTGACATCTGCATGAATTCTACCTGCTGCTATCGCTTGATCGAACAAAGGAATTAACATCGTTTCAAGTTTATCTAAATAGTTATAGCCTTGTTTGACAATCTCATCGTAGAGATGGGAAGGCGGGAAAAAGGCAACTCGCAAGAAAAATTTGGTGTTATCATCCTGTTCGTAGCAATCTTTATATTGGATAAGAAAGCCATAAAGAAGCTGATCAATCGAAAGATGCTTATGGTGATCAAGATACTCGACAACAAAATTCAATTCCTTTGCTAGCACATCGTCAAAC
This sequence comes from Paenibacillus phytorum, assembly GCF_013141715.1. Lineage (GTDB taxonomy): Bacteria > Bacillota > Bacilli > Paenibacillales > NBRC-103111 > Paenibacillus_E > Paenibacillus_E phytorum. The sequence goes on from NZ_WHOA01000099.1 coordinate 50,685, forward strand.
AGATCAAGAAAAAGTTCATCTTTCCCCTTGAAATGTGTATAAATGGATTGTTTTTTGATTCCTACCTCCGCAGCAATATCTGCAAGTGACGCACCTTCATATCCGTTTTTGGCAAACTGAGTGAGGGCTACCTCTTTGATTCGAGTTGCAGTCATTGGATCCATCCTTCCGAACGTTCGTCAGGAAGATTGTATCACGTTCTCCGTCTTGGGGCAACAACAGAAAAAGATTGCCAACCACCTAGCCAGAATGGCAGGATAGTAGGCAATCTTATTTTGCTTAGATGTTTCAATTTATATTAGCTTTGATAGCCGGTCTCTTCATTTCTATTCCCAACTTTAACAGTAACATCTTTCGTTTGACCATCACGAGAGATTGTTATTTTCAGTTCGTCTCCCACGGCCGCGGCTTGCACAGCTTTTGTGATGTCATCCGTACTTGAAATGACTGTGCCATTCACATTTAAAATAACGTCATATTGACGAATGCCCGCTGCAAAAGCTGGCGTGCCTTGCTGCACTTCAGCAACTATCGCACCTTTTGTGCTGTTAATTTTTAAGTCTTCTAGCATATCATCCGAAATATTTTGTAGAGCTACGCCGATGTATGGTGCTGGCTCTTTGGGAATCGTTTCGTTATTTTTCAGTTTATCTACAACAGAACTAATCGTACTTGCGGGAATTGCAAATCCCATTCCTTGCGCTTCAGCGTTTACAGCTGTGTTGATACCGATCACTTCACCATTCAAATTCAAAAGTGGACCGCCGGAGTTACCTGGATTAATCGCTGTGTCAGTTTGCAGCAAATGTTTGTAATTTCGAGTACCCTGCTCATCATCGATGCTGATCGTGCGCTCTTTGGCGCTTAAAACGCCCGTAGTTACGGAGTAATCGAAGTCATACGGGTTACCGATCGCAACAAGCCAATCCCCCACTTGCGTAGTGTCGGAGTTGCCTAATTTCAGGGAAGGGAAAGCTTTATCCCCTTGAATTTTGAGCACAGCCAAGTCTAGATCATAACTGCTTCCAAGAAGCTTTGCCGTAAATGGTGTGTCATAACCTTGCACGTAGACATCGATTTCGTCTGCGCCATTAATAACATGTTCATTCGTTAAAATATAACCACTCGAGTCGAAAACGAAGCCTGATCCAATCCCATTTTCAATGGTATCTCCGCTTTCGGTACCTTGCCCCAGTGTGTTTCTTCTATTCTGCCCATTATTCGTCTGTTTTACTTTCGTCTCTATTTTGACAATGGCTGGACTCGCCGTTTGGACAATGGCTGAGACACTGTTCGTCCCCGTTGGGGTTAATGATGCCGTTTGGACATTCGCTGCCACCGAGTTGGCTGCACCTGCAGCGACGCCTGATTGAACAGGCCCGGCATCATAGCCAAACAAATTCATCTTATCCGACGTAAACATCAACCCACCGACAACGACTGCACCAGCCATAAAAGCTGCAAACATAGATCTAAATTTGCTGCTCCCCGTCTTGTTTTTAACCTTTATATCATTTAAGTTAATCATTTTTTTCATATCTTCATTCATACGATTACCACCTTTCGTGCGCCATTAATTTTATTGGTGTTGATAGATAGAAGTATAAGGCGCTAACCTGAAGTGTTACTTAAGTTTGGCTGATAGGCATATGAAAGTTAACTGAAAGTATGCTGAAGGTGTCAATTGGCGCAAAAAAAACCTCTTGTTTAACGAGAATTGTTAAACAAGAGGTTTTTTGTTGTAGTCATATTGAATAGCCTGCAACTCTGCATATTTCGAAAGAGTCTATTCTCTCTCAAATTGAGAGAGAATATATGCATATTCCAACGGTCTACTATAAATTTTGCGTTTAAAACCGTACTCTACTCATGGAAATCTCTTCTTTTTATATGATAACCTTAATTCCGACGATAAATTGGAGCGCCAAACGGGGATGAGCCCGCGCCACCATCTACGCTAATTTCAGCACCCTGGACAAATGAAGAGTCATCTGAGGCCAGGAATAAGGCAACATTTGCGATTTCCTCCGGTTCACCCAAACGATTCAACGGAACCGTACGAGCGAGTACGGGCTCCAATTGTGCTATTCTTTCAGGCTGTCCCCAAATTGGCGTTCGCGTTGCTCCTGGCACGACAGTGTTCACTCGAATGCCGCGCGGTGACAACTCGGAAACCAGCACGCTCGCCATACTAGTGACTGCCCCTTTACTCGCCGCATAGGCTGACGTTCCCGGACTTCCTGCCTTGGCAAGAATCGAGCCGTTTAAGATCACCGAAGCCCCCGCCTTCAGATAAGGCAAAGCAGCTTGAACAGTGAAAAAGACTCCGGTAACGTTAACCTTGAGTATTTCCTCAAAAACGGAAAGCTCGGTTCCTCCCGCTGGTGTTTGACCAGAAATGCCCGCATTTGCGAATACCACATCCAGGCAGCCGAATTTTTCAACCGCCGCGGCCACAGCTATTTCCGCACTTGTTGGATCGGCGGCATCAGCCTGCACGGCAAGAGCGTTGGTGGTACCAAGTTCCTCCACTGCCGCGTTTAACGCGACTTGATTGCGGCCAGTAATAACGACCTTTGCGCCTTCTGCCACAAACAATTTTGCGGCTGTCAAGCCAATACCGCTACTCCCCCCTGTAATTAATGCAACTTTCCCATTCAGTTTTCCCATATTCTATTGCTCCTTTGTGATTAATAGTTTTCGTCTCTTCAGTTACTATTTCGAGAACGATCATTCACAAAATAACAAAAAAATTTAGTTTATCTTCAAAATTGACATTGTTGTTTCAATTATTTGCTTTAGTTTCTCTCTGTCGTCTGTCGTCTTCGCCAAAACCCGAAGCCCAGTTAATGCATTATTAAAATAACACGAAAGCCATTCCGCATTGAGCGTTTTGTCAAGTTCACCTGATTGTTGACCTGCCTCAATAAGCTCACGTATCAATTGCTCAAAATAGGTCAAGCTCTGATTGACCAAAGCTCTGGACTCAGAATCATGTGGGGCCAACTCGACAGCGGTATTTACCATCAGACAGCCTTTTGGAAACTCGTCCTCATCCCGTCTGATTGCCATTTCTAACACCAACCTAATAGTTTCTTCTGCAGAATTGGTGCCTTTTATAATGCTTTTAACCGATTTATCTATCAAATCACTATATCGCTTTAACGCCTTGATATACAAGGAATGCTTATCGCCAAAGGAGTCATACATGCTTCTCTTGTGAACCCCCATATGTGAGACTAGGTCCATCATGGATGTCTTCTCATAGCCCTGTTCCCAGAATAACTGCATGGCTTTGAGCAACACCGTATCCTCATCAAATTCCTTGGTTCTAGCCATTCTAGTGACTCCTCCTTTCGATTTGATCTTATCATATTGAGAACGATCGGTAAAGAATTAATTACATCTTAAGACTCCATAACATTTTTTATGTAAACAAATATCCGAGTTCCTTCCTGCTATTATTTTTATTTACGAAATTAACGATTCAATTAAAGCTAAAATTGCAAAAAAAAATAACCTATCAATCAGGTTATTTTTTAAAGTTCCGAAATTCCTTACCTACTATCTCAGGTACCGCAAAAGGTTTGGTAAGGACGGTCTGATAACTCAGGCAATGTATAGTAATCAGCCTGTTCGGTGGAGTGCGCATAGGGTCTCGAAAGAACATCAAGAAGCCGCTCCATCACGCTGTAGTCTCCTTGTTTCACCGCGGCTTCTAGTGCGTCTTCTACCCGATGGTTACGGGGGATTATCGCAGGATTGCTGCTGCGCATCAACTGATTTGAGGAATCTTTTGTTTCCTGCTGCCTGCCTAGTCTCTCCTGCCACTGCTCATGCCATTGAACAAATTCTGTGGTGCCGAATAGGGCTGTCTCTTCTGGCTTATCAAATGTTAATGCACGGAAAGTATTGGTATAGTCCGCATTAAACTTCTGCATCATAGTGAGCAGGTCTTTAATAAGAGATTCATCCTGCTGTTCTTCATTAAAGATTCCCAGTTTTGCCCTCATGCCGGCAAACCAATTGCGGTGATACACCTCGGAAAAACTTGCAATTGCATCCTCGGCTTGTTTGACTGCTTGCGCCTCGTCGTCATGAAGCAACGGTAGTAGGGTTTCAGCAAATCTCGCGAGATTCCATGCGGCAATATATGGCTGGTTACCATAGGCATAGCGACCCTGCTTGTCAATGGAACTGAATACCGTTGCCGGATCATAGGCATCCATGAAGGCGCAAGGACCGTAGTCAATAGTTTCTCCACTAATCGCCATATTGTCGGTGTTCATCACCCCATGAATAAAGCCAACGAGCTGCCATTTGGAGATGAGTACGGCCTGACGCTTGAACACTTCCTGAAGTAGTAAAAGGTAGCGGTTCTCAGCAGCAGCTTCAACTTCTGGAAAATGTCTTTGCAAAGTGTAATCAGCAAGGGCTCGGAGATCCTGGACACTGCCAAATTTAGAAGCAAACTGAAAGGTTGCGACGCGCAGATGACTCGCAGCTACGCGGGTAAGAATGGCACCGGGCTGCTCGGTTTCACGGAATATGGACTCACCGGTTGTTACCACGGCTAAGCTGCGTGTTGTAGGAATACCAAGCGCATACATGGCTTCACTGATGATGTATTCGCGCAGCATCGGTCCAAGTGCCGCTCGACCATCGCCCCCGCGGGAGTATGGCGTCCTACCTGAACCCTTCAACTGAATATCAACCCGCATACCTGCGGGAGTGATCTGTTCGCCAAGAAGATGTGCCCGGCCGTCCCCTAACCGGTTAAAATGTCCGAATTGATGCCCTGCATAGGCTTGGGCAAGAGGCAAAGCGCCTTCAGGAATCTCGTTGCCAGCCAGTACCGCTGCACCATCATTGCTTTGCAGTGATTGGACGGTTAACCCCAAGGATGTTGCCAACTGATCATTAAGAATAATTACCTTCGGTGAGTGAACAGGAACTGGATTAATTCTGGTAAAAAGTGATTCCGGTAGCCGAGCATAGCTGTTGTCGAAGTTCCATCCGGTTTCTATCATTGGTTTATTCTCTGTCATCATAGCTCCTTTTTCATTTGTCTTTTGTATTTTTTCTAACCGTTAGACTTATCTTATCACAGTTCTCAGCAATCAACTGCAACGCTTTGTTAGCTCTTACTATTATGTCCCATCGTGATGACTACACTTCCCTTTTTGTGTCCTTTATCAACATATCGGTGAGCCTCGGCAGTCTGCTCCAACGTATATCGTTGATCGATGACCGATTTTATATTCCCCGCCTCATACAGCTCTTTAAGGAAGATTAGATTTTCTTTACTCTGCATTAATCCAGCAGTTGTAAAAATAGCTTTTTTGCCGCCTAACATTGAAGTCCATAACATTTGCAGCACTATGGAAAGCGTAGGGACAGTAGAAAGATAGACACCCCGTTGCGTTAGCGATCCTTTACACTGAGCAAAAGAACGCTTGCCTACCGTGTCGAAAATAACATCATAAGACTGGCTTGATAATGTAAAATCCTCTTTGGTATAGTCTATTACCTTATCAGCTCCCAATGACTTCAACAAACTTACATTCGTGGTACTGCATACCCCCGTAACTTCTGCCCCATAGAACTTGGCAAGCTGAATCGCGTGAACACCCACCGAACCGGAAGCGCCATTGATCAGGACTTTTTGTCCGCTCTGAATCTTTGCCTTATCTCTAAGGAAAGTCAAGGCAGTTGTTGCCCCATCACAAACGGCGACAGCTTCTTCATAAGACATAGAGGACGATTTGATTGCTAGTGGTGCGTCTTCAAACAGACATTTGTACTCGGCATGAGCACCAGAGATCTTTGCACTTAAACCAAAGACCTGGTCACCTACTCTATATAATTTCACATCCTTACCTACTGCCTCAATTTCCCCGGCTAGCTCAAACCCCAGTATGGGGTTTTTCGGTTTGCTAAGACCGTAAAAAAGTCTGACAATATACGGGTCTCCCTTTCGAAAGGCGCAGTCCGCTGGCCCAACTGTTGCCGCACATATTCTGATCCGTACTTCATTGTCCTTAGGGGTAGGTTTTTCTACCTCCCTAAGCTGAAGAACATCCGGTGATCCGTATTTGGTGCATACGATTGCTTTCATTCGGGTATTCATGCATTTTCCTCCTCGAACTGTACGTTTACTTTTACATAATGTAAAGTTTTATATACACAATGTAATTTATAATATACTTTGTGTCAAGATTAATATGCACTGGCTTGTCGCTTATTTTGCCGATTTTCGCCTTTTGTTTTTCCACGGGTCATTTTTCCAGATAAAATATCATAAGGTGTTAATTGAACCATTGAACCATTCTTCGTGAGGCGGGTGAACATATTGTTCGAGCAGAACGATCATGGATCGAAGTATTTTGAGAAAATGTTGAATATCATTGATGTCGGTGTTCATCTGATTGATAACAAGGGAATAACCATTTTTTATAATGATAAGATGGCTGAAACCGATGGTTTTAAACGGGAACAAGTTGTAGGAAAGAACTTCTTCGACCTTTTTCCTTCCCTAACGAATGAAACAAGCACCTTCATAAAAGTTTTACAAACAGGTATCGAAATACGAGAAAAAATTCAAACATACGTGAGTGTAACGGGGAAACGGATCACTACCATTAACAGTACATATCCTCTTTTGGAAAATGGCGAAATCATCGGTGCTTTAGAAGTGGCAAAGGATATAACAAGCATTGTTCATCTCCACGACCAAATCCTTGATCTCAGGCATCAAATCTACGAATCACCGTCAAAAGATAAGAAAACCGCCAGCTCCGCCCGATACCATTTCAGTGATTTAATTGGCAAAAGCGAAACCTTCCTACATACAGTCTCCTTCGCCAAGAAGGCTTCGCGTACTAGCTCGCCTGTTTTGATATCCGGACCTACCGGTACCGGTAAAGAATTGTTCGCCCAGAGCATACACAATGCTGGAGCCCGCCGAAACCGTCTATTTATTGCTCAAAATTGCGCGGCAGTCCCCAACGAGCTGATGGAAGGCATTATGTTCGGAACTGCAAGAGGCGCGTTTACTGGCGCTATTGACCGTGCTGGATTATTTGAGCAAGCTAACGGCGGAACTCTTTTTCTGGATGAGCTAAATAGCTTGGATTTATTTTTGCAAGCCAAACTATTGCGGGTGCTTCAAGACGGGATTGTTCGCCGAGTCGGGGGAACCCAGGAACAGCAAGTCGATGTCCGCATCATTACCGCTATGAATATAGATCCGAAGGAAGCGTTAGACAAAGGATTACTGCGCAGCGATCTCTTCTATCGGCTAAATGTCGTGAATCTGTACCTTCCTCCTCTTGTGCAAAGAAAAGAAGATATTCCTCTGCTCACTTACCATTTTATTGATACATTTAATCACATATTCGGCATGAAAATAACAGGCATTACCCCAGCTGCAATGAATAGCTTAATGAACTACCATTGGCCCGGCAATATACGGGAATTAAGCCATGCCATCGAATCCACCTACAATATGATGGAACTGGAATGTGAAATCATTGAAGAAAATCACCTCCCCGCTTATTTCTTAGGGAATCATTTACAAACAGCCTCAATCTCTCTAAGATCCGCTCCGTGGGGTGACCAAATGACAACTATCTCTGCCGGTAGATTGACCGATAAAATGAAGCAAATGGAAAAGGAAACCATCACCGATGCACTGGAAAATCATCAATATAACATCACGCTCACCGCACAAGCTCTAGGAATCAAGCGCCAAGCTTTACAATATAAATTGAGCCGCTACGGCATCGTGAAAAAGCCTTAACCATCATCAAATCAAGACTCCGACAGGAGTCTTTTTTGCTTTTCAGTTTGCGGGGAAATGTTGGCACGATTTTTGCATCTTCTTATTATAAGAAGACATCATTACTGGAGGTGCAATAATGGAACGACGTGACTGGAAGCAAGTCGAGCTATGGAAAAACGTAACGGATGAGCAGTGGAATGATTGGCTTTGGCAGCTGACACATACCATTCGTACTCTGGAAGATCTGAAGAAAGTAGTGAATTTAACCCCCGAGGAAGAAGATGGCGTTCGGATTTCAACGCAAACCATTCCATTAAATATTACCCCCTATTACGCATCATTGATGAATCCAGATGACCCGCGGTGCCCGATTCGCATGCAATCAGTTCCCATTTCCGCCGAATTATTGAAAACAAAGTATGATCTTGAGGATCCTCTATACGAGGATGAAGACTCCCCTACCCCTGGTTTAACACATCGGTACCCGGACAGGGTTCTATTTTTGGTAACGAATCAATGCTCGATGTACTGCAGATACTGCACTCGCCGCCGTTTCTCCGGTCAGGTGGGCATGGGGGTTCCCAAGAAACAATTGGATGACGCGATTGCTTATATTCGAAATACGCCGGAAGTGCGTGACGTACTGCTTTCTGGCGGGGATGGACTATTAATTAACGACAATATTTTGGAGTATATCTTGAAAAATTTACGTGCGATTCCTCATGTTGAGATCATACGTATCGGCACGAGAGCCCCGGTTGTTTTCCCGCAGCGGATTACGGAGCATTTGTGCAGTATTATCAAAAAATATCATCCGGTTTGGCTGAATACCCATTTTAATCATCCTTTGGAAATGACGGACGAAGCGAAAAAGTCCTGCGAAATGCTAGCGAATGCGGGAGTACCTTTAGGCAATCAGTCGGTGATTCTGGCCGGTATCAACGATAGCACCTATATTATGAAGAAGCTCATGCATGATCTTGTGAAAATTCGTGTTCGTCCTTACTATATTTATCAATGTGATTTATCTGAAGGGATCGGTCATTTCCGGGCACCCGTTTCCAAAGGTCTGGAAATTATCGAATCGCTTCGCGGCCATACCTCTGGGTATGCGGTACCAACCTTCGTCGTCGACGCTCCTGGTGGAGGCGGAAAAATTGCGCTTCAGCCCAACTATTTGATCTCGCAAAGCCAGGATAAGGTCATTTTGCGCAATTACGAAGGTGTCATCGTTGGTTACCCCGAGCCGAAAAACTATATGCCTGGCCGGGCAGACGAATATTTCAACGAAATATTCGGCATCGAGAAACAGCCGGAAAGCACAGGAATTATTGCGCTCATGAAAGATGAAAAATTTAACCTAGTGCCAGAAAATTTGCGCCGGATCGGCAGAAGGAAAATTTATCAGGATACACCGGAGCACGCGTCGTTGAAGGATCGTCGGCCAAAGAGAGATGAAATGAAGGACAAATTGATGAAAGCTCAGCAGAAAGAGATTAAGGAGGATAAAGAGAGTATTCCAGATACAGAGAATTAGAGCAATCTCGCTCGATTACCATTCGTTATCCGAGTAGCGCTGTTACAAGTGGAATAGATGGATTTCCTGTAGCTAATTTAGCGGAAATGGCCATCTTTGAGAGGATAACTGGATTTCCTACCGTTAAATCGGCGAAATCTCTCTAGAATGGCCAAAATCGGCAGAATTAACTGGAGTTTTTGGCGACAACACTAGTAAAACCCCAAAAGGCACCCATCTGGGTGCCTTTTCCACTTTCAATAACTAGATAATTCGTCTCTCGTCTATCCAAATACATGTAGCCTACTTTTTAAAACAAATCAATTTCAACTCTGTCAATTCCTGTATGGCGTACTTCACGCCTTCACGTCCAGTCCCGCTTTCCTTAACGCCTCCATACGGCATATGGTCCACACGGAACGTGGGAATGTCATTAATCATGACGCCCCCTACCTCTAAAGCTTCGGCAGCGGCAAGCGCTGTTCGGATATTTTGTGTATAAATACCCGCTTGAAGTCCATATTTGGAGTTATTAACCTGCCGTATGGCTTCCTCTATCGTCGATACTTTATTGATCATCACAATCGGGGCAAATACTTCTTGGCACGATATTTTAGATGTAGCATCAACATGAAGCAGTACTGTAGGTTGGACGATATTCCCGTCTTTCCTGTTACCGGTCGCGACTATGGCGCCAAGCTTCTCAGCTTCTGCGATCCATTGCAAAGAACGCTCAGCGTCGCGAAGTCCGATTAAAGCCGACACATCCGAAGCGGGATCCAAAGGATCACCTAAACGAAGTGTCTCAGTCTGCATTACGAATTTCCTGACGAATTCATCGAAAAGCTGCTCATGAACATAAATACGCTGAAGGGAGATGCAAACCTGACCTGCATAGGAAAATGCGCCTGTGACCGCCCTTGCAACCATGGCATCTACATCAACCCCTTGATCCACAATGAGAGCGGAATTGGAACCTAGTTCTAAAATCACCTTTTTCAATCCTGCCTTATTGCGGATTGCGATCCCTACCTCTGGACTTCCAGTGAAAGTCACAGCCTTAATTCTTTCATCTGTTACCAGGCAGTCCCCAATCACGCTTCCGCTGCCAGTCACTACGTTTAGAGCCCCTGCTGGAAGACCAGCCTGCTGCATAAGCTCTGCCAAAAACAAAGCGGATAAAGGCGTTTGACCTGCCGGTTTCAGTACGATGGTGTTGCCCGCAGCTATGGCAGGGCCAACCTTGTGCGCAACCAGATTCATCGGAAAGTTGAATGGCGTGATGGCCGCAACGACCCCCAAGGGTTGACGGATCGTATACGCAACACGGTCCTCTCCTCCGGGGGCAGCATCCATGGGGATCGTTTCACCATGGATCCGCTTCGACTCTTCAGCGGCAAACTTGTAGGTTGCGATTGTTCTCTCTACCTCGAGCCTCGCCGTTTTTAGCGGTTTAGCTGCTTCAAACGCAATCAGACGGGCGCACTCTTCCGACTTCTCACGGATCAAAGAAGCTAGCTTCTCTAAAATCGCGGCACGTTCATACGCCGGCATACCAGCCATTATAGGCCTGGCTCTTTCAGCGGCCTCAATCGCAAGCTTAACTTCGGCTGCTCCTGCCCACGCGACCTCAGCGATTTGTTCACCGTTGTAGGGAGAGAATAGGGGCCGATACTCGCCCGCTTCCACCCATTCCCCATCGATAAATAGATGCTTCTTCATGCTGCAACCCCCATCCCTTATGAAGGAATATTCCTACTGGTACACGCCTTGACAGCCTGCTCCAGAACATCCAAGCCTTCAGCAAGCTGCTCATCCGTAATGACCAGCGGACTTAGAATGCGAATAACATTGCTGTAAATGCCGGCCCCCATTACGATGACTCCGTGTTGATGCGCCTCCTGCAAAATCCGAGTTGTTAGCTCTTTATCTGGTTCTTTCGTCACCGGATCCTTCACCAGCTCAATCGCACTCATCGCTCCTAATGTACGCACATCGCCAATGCAGCCAACTTCCTGCTGCAGCCGGAGGAAACGTTCGCTGACCGCAGACCCAATCGAGACTGACCGTTCAGCCAGCCGATCCTCCTCTAACATTTCAATTACTTTTAAGGCAGCTACACAGCCAAGCGGGCTGCCTCCATAGGTACCCCCGATTTCACCGATACCGGGCGCGTCCATGATCTCTGCCCGTCCGGTCACAGCACTAATCGGGAGGCCCGCGGCAATTGATTTGGACATTGTCATCAGATCCGGCACAACTCCGTAGTGCTCCATCGCAAAGTTTTTCCCTGTCCGTCCGAATCCCGTTTGCACTTCATCGGCAATTAGAAGAATACCGTATTTCTCGCACAACGCCTTCACACCGTGAATAAACCGGACGGATGGGATGACAAAGCCACCTTCTCCTTGAACCGGCTCCAATATGATAGCAGCAACCTCTTCACCCGGGACCTCAGCCAGGAAAAAGTCCTCGAATTTCTGTAAAATTTGATCATCTACCTCATCCGGAGACATCCCGGAAGGAGCACGATAGTAGTAAGGATAGGGCATTTTGTACGTATCAGGCGCAAAAGGGCCAAAGCCGTTCTTATAAGGCTTTACCTTGCTGGTTAAAGACATCGCCATATAAGTTCTGCCGTGAAAGCCGCGCTCGAAGGAAATCACGGCTCTGCGCCCCGTATATTTACGTGCTATTTTCACTGCATTCTCAACGGCCTCCGCACCGCTGTTTAAGAAGAATGTTTTCTTCTTATGGTCCCCTGGGGTCAACGCGTTGAGCTTCTCAGCCAATGCCACGTAAGGCTCATACATCATGACGTGAAAGCAGGGATGCAGATATTGGTCTAGCTGGGCCTTCAGCGCTTCCACGACTTTTGGCGGACAATGACCGACATTTAAGGACCCGATCGCCCCCGCAAAATCGATAAAGGTATTCCCGTCAACATCCGTGAGCAGCGCCCCCTCCCCTTTGGCCGCAAAGGTAGGAAGCGTGTTGAAAGGCCCTCTCGGGATATTTGCCATGCGCCGCTCTAGCAGTACTTGAGCAAGAGGCCCCGGAATCGCCGTCTTCATATCAATGTATTTCGTCAGTATCGGGTTCTGATCCATCCTATGCCTCCATTCCGTCAAAACCACACCAATGAATCAGGGTCAATGCAATGATTTCCGCTGCCTCAAACACATGATCCAGCACAATGTGCTCGTTAGGATAATGGGCCACTTGTGTGATGCCTGGGCCGAAAACAATACAAGGCGTTTCGCCGAGCTGCGTGAGTAAACCGCCGTCTGTTCCCCATGGCGATGCCTCTATCGTAGGCTCTTCTTGCTTAACCTCCCGATACTGCTCCATCAGAACTCGCATCAAATCATGCCCCGGATCTACGCTGCCTGGAACCCACCGGGCTCCAAACCATTCAACTACAGGCGGATGTTCTTCGAACCAAGGGTCCTTTCCCTTAAGCCCCTCCATCCACCGGGCCATTTCCTCCTTAGCGTCATCAAGCTTTTCCTCAGGTGCAACGCCCATTCTTCCCTCTAACTTTACGGTGTCCGGTACAGATGAAGGCCAATTCCCTCCTTGAATGACACCTATATTTATAGGGATCGGAATGGGGTTTTGAGCGTACAAAGGATCTGAGATCCGAGCATTTCTTTGCTCCTCAAGCTCCCGGATATGCTGCAGCACGATCATGCTTTTTTCAATGGCACTAACCCCTTCGTACCTGGTTCCGCCATGCGCTGAACGGCCTTTGATCTCAACACGGAACCACATAGAGCCCTGCTGCTTCGGAAATATGCGTAAATTGGTTGGCTCAGGAATAAGGGCCGCATCTGCTCGATATCCCTTCACAATCGCAGCCAGAGTCCCTACCCCGCCGCTTTCCTCTTCAATGACGCTTTGAACAATGACGTCACCCTTCAACCTAATGCTAAGACTCTGAATAGCCTCCACAGCAAGAAGGAGAGAGAGATTTCCACCTTTCATATCCGTTGCCCCGCGTCCGTAGAGCTTCCCGTCCACCACATTGCCGCTAAAAGGATGATCTTGCCATTGATCCCAATTTCCTTCCGGAACGACATCTATATGGCCATTAAGTAGGATAGAACGTCCCCCTCCGGAGCCTTTCATTACTCCAACTACATTGGGACTGCCTGTAAAACGGTTTCTAGGAGAACAAAAATATAGATGTTTCTCCAGGGTCTCTCCATCCGGCTCCCAGACATCAACGTCTAATCTCAACTCGCGAAATTTATCGGCAATTAAGGCCTGAACCTCTTTCTCATTGCCTTGCGTGCTGGGGATTCTGACTATCTTCTGCAGAAAACAGGTACCTTCTTCACGATGAAGACTAATCCATTCATGAATTTTCTTTTGGAGTTCAGCGTTAAGATTGGGCAAAGGAATTCCCTCCTTCAGATAGGCATAAGAATACGAGTCTGTAACACACGTTTATGGAATGTACGAGATGTTCTCCGGAATGATTAATGCAGCTTCCGTGTGATTTACAACGTCCTCTGCCGTATAAGGCAGCATAATTTCTTTTAAAAGCAATCCTTGCTCCGTGACCTCCATCACGGCCATTTCCGTAATAATCAATTTGACACAGGCCTGCGCTGTTAGCGGTAAGTCACATTGTTTTTTAACCTTGGATTCCCCCTGCCGGTTGATATGGTTCATAAGAACGATGACTTTTTTGGCTTTTTGCGCAAGCTCCATTGCCCCTCCGATCCCTGCCACCCGCTTCCCTGGTACGATCCAATTGGCCAAATCCCCGCGCTCACTGACCTCTAACGCCCCAAGTATTGTGATATCGATACATCCCCTGCGAATCATGGCAAAAGCAATGCTGCTATCGCAGTAGGAAGCACCATTGGTAATCGTGACGGGGTATCCTCCAGCGTTGCAGAGAAAAGCATCTTCTTCCCCAGGAAGCGGGGCTCCCCCTGCACACAATATCCCATTTTCCGCATGAAAAACGACGTGAATACCTTCAGGAACGTAATCCGCAACCTGGGTCGGGATGCCGATTCCTAAATTGACGGCCATGCCGTCCATTAATTCCCCCGCAGCCCGCTTAGCTATTCGGACGCGGGTTTCTTTTCCCATACCCATTCCCAAGTCACCCCTCTGCTCAATATCACCATATCCACGAAAATGCCCGGCGTTACAATGTTTTCGGGGTCGAGCTCACCTAACGGTACAATCTCATCGACTTCAGCAATCGTAAATTTCCCGGCCATGGCGACCAATGGATTTAGATTTCTGCCGCTTTTATCATAGACAAGATTCCCGTACGGATCAGCTTTTTTCGCATGAACAATAGCAACGTCTGCCGTCAAAGCCGGCTCCACCAGATACTTTTTCTCGTCGATGGTCACGGTCGCCTTTCCCTGCTCCATGATCGTTCCGACGCCGACATCCACCAGTATCCCGCCAAGACCTACACCGCCTGCCCGAATTTTTTCCGCTAACGTTCCTTGAGGGTAAAACACCACCTCCATCGTCCCTTCCTCCATCCTTTGGCCAGCGTTAGGATTGGAGCCGATATGGGAGGCAATCACCTTCTTTACTCTGCCTGCTGTGATTAAGCGACCAATGCCGATCTGCGGAAACCCGGTATCATTCCCAATGATCGTGAGATCTTTCATCCCCTTTTGCAAAATTCCTTCGATCATCGTCGGAGGCGTTCCAATGCCGCCGAACCCGCCATACATCAGCGTACAGTCATCGGTTATCGCTTGAAGCGCCTCTTCCAAGGTCTTTACCTTTCCGCCTGTGACCGAATGTGTGTTCTCATGCAACTCCATCATATCTCCTCCAATTCGGATCGGGTAACCTGGGCCATGACTTCCCGAATGGATTCATCCAAAATCCGCACGAGCTGGTCGATTTCTTCTTCTGTAATCACGAAAGGAGGGGCCAAAATAATGGCATCCCCTACCCCGTCCACCGCGCCTGCCGCAGGATATACGAGAAGACCTTTTTGAAAGGCTTTTTCGACGATTCGAGAGGTGACACCTAGCCCAGATGGAAACGGCAGCTTGTCGGTCCGATCGGAAACAAATTCCATGGCCAGAAGAAGTCCTTGGCCCCTTACATCGCCGATGATCTCGATCTGGTCTGCCATTTGGCGCATCTTGCCCAGCAAATAGCTGCCTTTGATCTCTGCTTCCCTGACTAACTGATGCTTTTCGATATAGGCGAGAACCGCCAGTGAAACTGCCGCCGATTGCGGATTTGCGCTGTAAGTGTGGCCAGACATGATACTTTTGGATCCCTGCAAAATGGGTTCCATCACGTGATCTTTGGTAAGTGTTGCCGCCATTGGCGTATATCCGGCGCTCATGCCTTTTCCTAGAGCTATCAGATCCGGTTCGACGCCATAATGCTCCATGCCGAACATAGCTCCAGTACGGGCAATCCCCGTCATGACTTCATCTGCGATGAATAGTATCTCATTCCGTTCGCAGATCTCCTTGATCCTCTTGTAATATCCTTCAGGTGGAACAATAGCACCTCCAGCAGCACCAATGATCGGCTCTGCAATAAATGCAGCAATATGTTCGGCACCGATCCGCTTTATAGCGGTTTCCAAATCGTCCGCACACGCTAACTTGCATTCCGGATAGGTCTTATTCAAAGGGCAGCGGTAGCAATAAGGGGGAACGACAACTGGAAAGTCCTCTAATAACGGAATAAATCGTCTTCTTCTAAGTACATGGCCTGACATCGAAAGAGCGCCCATCGTTATACCGTGATAGCTCATCCGTCGTGAAATAACTTTATTTTTTCCTTGGCGCCCCTTCTCCTGCCAGTGCTGAATGGCAATCTTCATCGCCGTCTCCGTAGCTTCCGATCCGCTGTTCACAAAGAAAGCCCAGTAATCATTGCCTGGCGCCAAATCACTGAGCTTCTTTGCCAGCTTTTCGGCTGGTTCACTTGTAAACTGAGAGCGGTAGACAAAAGAGACCTTACCCGCTTGCTCCAGCATCGCATCGATGATTTCTTGAACCCCGTGCCCGATTCCAGCCGTCACAGCCCCCGAGGATGCATCTATATAGGCTTTGTCTTGATCATCATACAAAAAGACGCCTTTTCCATATTGAATGGTCGGATAATGGTGATCCAAA
The DNA here is from genome assembly GCF_013141715.1 of Paenibacillus phytorum. Classification (GTDB taxonomy): domain Bacteria; phylum Bacillota; class Bacilli; order Paenibacillales; family NBRC-103111; genus Paenibacillus_E; species Paenibacillus_E phytorum. The sequence goes on from NZ_WHOA01000099.1 coordinate 67,117, forward strand.
ACCGGCTTAATTAAATGCTCCCGCTTCATAAGGCACCCCCCATTGTTAACCATCGCTACGGTTTTATTTGAGAAACATATTCTTAACCCGCGGAGCCTTCAACAGATCTTCATAGCGAAATGTCGTTCCTAGCGCAGACACATCATGCCAATAAAGTGTCTCTTCGATTTGCTGTGCGGTGCTCTCCAATACGTAAGTACGGCAGTTGGAACATTCGATAGCGGGGACATCCAAAATCTGAACCGCCACTCTCCCATCCGGCAAGACCCAGTAGCAATCTTTCACACTTTCACGAATATCCTCCGTATCACACCACATGCAATTCATATTCTTCCTCCTTTATATTTGTTTAGAACATTCTTATCGCTACCTGATTACTATGCAAAATAAATGCCAACTTTTCGAAATAGGCATCTAGACTTCTTTCAGGGTAAGTTTTCGCGGGAAAAGCCGCCAAACATTTTGCAGTTGCTATTTTTTTGGCGCCAAAATTAATAATTCATACGTATTGCGCGTACGCTGTACCAATCGAGGTCTCGGTATACAGTTGGCACTATTTTTGCAGATAGTTGAATGGAACGATTTTAGGGAAAAAGGGGAATGTTGGATGCCAAGTAATCTCCCAACGTATACGAATCAGGTTGAAAATGGCGAGGATTATACCGTAAGCTTTTGCCTAGATTTTTTTAACAAAAGGTTACGGGTGGATGACTATTTGGGAAATGTGGATGCCATCTGCAAGCGAATAACCGATATTGCCAAAGCCAATGCTTTGACCAAAGTGTTTATTAAATCTCGAGAGGATGACTGGCAAACCTTTCTATCCAAAGGCTGCATGCTGGAGGGAATTTATAAAGGATATTTCAACGGTCGGGACGCTTACTGTATGGCTCTGTATGATGATCTTGAGCGGCGGACTAGCGATTATTGGATGGAGGAAGATCACATTCTAAAGCAAGTGCTAGCTCTTCCCCTCAAGCCAGATCGGCCTTTGGTTCCGGAACAATGTACACTGCGTATAGCTGGGACGGAGGATGCAGAGCGGCTTTCTGTTTTATACGATCAAATATTTCAAACGTACCCGACACCGATGAATGATCCATTGTACGTCGAAAAAACAATGCAGGAGGGAACGATTTATTATCTCGTAGAATCGCCGCATCAACTGATTAGCGCCGCCTCCGCAGAGATCAATAGAGTCTACGCCAATGCGGAAATGACGGATTGTGCCACACTCCCTGCATATCGTAATCAAGGACTCATGAGACTGCTTATGCATGCTTTGGAAGATGAATTAATCGCGCGAAACATCACTTGTGCTTACTCCTTATCCAGAGCCCTTTCTTTCGGTATGAATGCCGTTTTCTTCCAGATGCGGTACCGTTATTACGGCAGACTAACGAAAAATTGCGATATCTACGATAAATTTGAGGACATGAATTTGTGGGCCAAAATGTTGAAGTGATTTTAACCCCTTTAGAAACTATATGCGTTTCCTTCTCAGGGAAGAAGAAATGCCTAATTCCTCCCGATATTTGGTTACTGTACGGCGAGAAATTTGAATGCCTTCCTTCATCATTAGCTCTGCCAGCTTCTGGTCGGAGTATGGCTTCGTATGGTTTTCCCCGTGGATCCATTCCTTTATTCTCGCTTTTACGCGTTCCGAGGACGCAGCATTTCCAAGGTCCATTTGCAAACCGGAGGGAAAGAAGTGCTTCAGCTCGAAAATGCCCCATGGCGTTTGAGCATATTTGCCTGACGTCGCGCGGCTGACCGTTGATTCATGCACACTAAGTTTATCGGCAATACACTTCAAAGTCATCGGTTTGAGATGGGAAGTCCCCTTCCAGAAAAAATCGGTCTGCTCCTCCACAATGGCTTGCGCTACACGGAATATGGTCCTGCGTCTTTGCTCCAAACACTTTAGGAAGAACATCGCAGAATTTATTTTACCAAAGAGGAACTTTGTTGCCTCGTTATTGTCGCTGCTATCCTTCACCATTCGTTCGTAATAACCATTTACCGAAAGACGTGGCGACGCTGCTTGATGAATCAACACAACGAGCTGTTCACCTGCCTTTTCGATGATGACCTCAGGAATAATATATGGCACTGTTTCTGTATGAAATGCAGCACCAGGTCTAGGATTCAATCCTTTAATCACATCGATCGCAGCCTGAATTTCTTGAGCAGTCACTTGCAGCATCGTCGACAATTTATGAATGCGATAATCAGCAACATCCTTCAGATGATTACGAATTAGTAAGGATACTAACGGAAAGCACTCCGACAAGGACTGGACCTGAAGAAGCAGACATTCTCTTAAATTTCTTGCTCCTACGCCGACGGGCTCAAAGCCCTGCAAGATCCTTAATGCAAGCTCCGCTTGAGCAAGATCGACCTTACATACGTCGGATATTTCATTTAAAGAAGGTACAAGATATCCATTATTATCTAGATTTCCAATCATAAACACGATCATTTTACGTATGGATGGCTGGATCTTTTTTACAAAGCCCAATTGCTCCTTTAAATGCCTTTCCAAGGATACCTCGTTCGATGCTGCGTGAAGTATGGGGTCATAGATATGATCACGCCTGACTGCTGTACTTTGGAACTTATGAGAGACGTTATAAGCATCCCATTCGTTTCCAGTGAATTCCAATACCGGGTTATCATTCATCTCCTGCTGGATAACCTCCAGCAATTCCGGTGTTGATAGCTGGAGAATCGTAATAGCTTTTCGCAATTGCGGAGTCAACCGCATTTTTGCGGCTTGCTGTTGGAACATTCCGTATCCTGGGCGCATGTACATCACCCCTTTATGTTTTTGCTTATATATGTATTCAAGTACGATCCCTTTTTGTCCATTCCGACCAGAAAAGAAAGAAGACGCCGTTTGAATTAACGACGTCTTCTCATATTACACTACGATACATTCCACAATGCGATCAGGTAATTTGTGCTCGCATTGAGTATAGATACGGCATGTTCCGTTACATGATCCTGCGATGTCCGGTTAGTCAGATGTTTGATGAAATCGCCCATATGCTTCGCCGCTTTATCTTTCGAGCCTTTATTCAGCTGATGTTCTGTTTGCTGCAAGCTATTCTCAAGCTGAGTGAGCACAGGACCCGTCAATTCACCTGAAGCTTCTAAACGGTTTAGAAGCTCATTCATCGCACGAACGCTTGTGGTTACTTTGAACGTATATTGTATTTTACGCTCGTTTCCTGCATTGTCCGTTACGGTAATCGTAACGGTGTGCGAACCGAGTTTACTGGTCAAATCAAGTGCCGTTCCAGCGGCATATGCCTCTCCATCAAGCAGGATGAAGGTTCCGTTAACACCCGACAGGTTATCTTCTGCTTGTACTTGCAGCGTTAAGGTCTGATCATTCTCAAACTGAGCTCCTTCGCTTAGATTGGCGCCAATTGCGTTCAGCGACACAACTGGAGCAGTCGCGTCTATTCTTACCTGTAAGTATTGATCAGCTTCCACATTCCCGGCCTTATCAACAGAGCGGTATGCGATGGTATAAACACCATCCAATAGCGTGATCGTTCCTGTATAGGCAACAAATCCTTCTGTCGGAGCCGTCGATCCATACACAGACTCGGTTACGACTGAGAGCTTATACTCCGTTTTGCCGATACCTGAAAAATCGTCCGTTGCGCTCAGTGTTACCGTAACAGGAGTTTGGTACCACTGGCTATACTGCACACCTTCCAACTTCGCGACAGTAACTGGAGGCACGATAAAATCAAATCCAGCCGCGTTGCTGAAGCCCGACTCACCAGCTGTGTTAACTGCGGTCACTTGATAGGAGTACGCCGTATCCAACGTCAAACCTATGTCCGCATAGCTCGTGCCAATAACAGCAGAATCGTTTATCTTCTTAAAGGTTCCGTTCTTTGAATCAGCACGGTAAACATTGTAGCTCTGAGCCCCAGGCACAGCTGTCCAGTTCAGCGCAACTCCCGTCGCTCCATTCACTGCAGCCGTTAAACCAGTCGGTGCATCAGGGATGACAACTTCCTCGACTGTTACAATCGCCGTACCTTGGCTAATCGCAACGATCTTTCCTTTGGTGTTCACTTCGGCAACAGCGATATACTGGCCGTTCGATGCATCAATGGCTTGACCATCAACGATAGAAGACCACGAAGACGCATCGTCACCGTAATAGTTAGCAGGAACCGGGTTCGTATCCGACGACAACTTATATTTGAACGTGTTCCCCGCTACGGAAGGCGCATTGAAGTGAACGATGGTCTTGCCGTTGTTCCAATAGCCTTGAGCATCTGAGAAGGTGAGTCCTTTTACCTTGCCGGGCTCATAGACTTCTCTCGTCGCAAAAACTTTCACTTCATTGAAACCCTTGGACCAAGTTTGCGTGCTATTGTCCGACGCTTTTTTTATTGCTGAGACCGTTACCTTGATATAGCGGTATATTCCCGACAAGGAGTTGCTTGTAAAAGCCACTTGCTTGTTCGAGCTGTTATTTGAAATCACGGTGTACGTGCTTCCGTCCTTGCTGCCCTCCACGATGTATTGAAAATACATTTCAGATCCATTCACTTGCAGGAAGCTCAAATCGATTCGGCTAAGATCGTACAAGGCGCCAAGATCGACCTGCCACCAATAAGGCACGTTGGTGTTTGCCGTATCGAATTTGGTGGCATAATTGCCGTCAACCGCATTGGCTGATGGCAGCGCTGCGCTTTCGGTTGACGCCGTCGCAGTTTTCCCTTGCGAAGCGTTGATGTAACGGGACTGATCGATGATACCCGTCTCGGCGTTCAAACTCCAATTGCCGCTGTATTCCATGTCAAGGGTCCGGCTCTCGGTATTAAGTTCAAGCGGAAGCCAAATATATTGCGAGCTTCCTAATTGGTTTGCGTACCATCGGTCACCGGCATAAATGTAGGACGTTTCCTGTGAGCCAAGCACTGTAATAATAAATGAAGGCTGGCTGTAAAAGGTCGAATTTTCTCCGAAATTCTTCAGATCCGACCACATATTTTCCTTGATTGAGGTAGAAGTTGAATACTTCCCTTGATTCGGGTACCAGCCGGATTGGCCGGAAGTAAGCAAATAATAAATACCGTCTTTCTTCAAAATGGCAGGCGCTTCTCTTCTCTGTCCGGCATACAGCGTATAAAGAGGCTTCTCTACTCCCGTGTAGTCCTCAGTTAGTTGATAAATACCGAGATCTTTATTGCCGTTCGTCGAAGAAATCAAGTAAGCCGTACCATCATCGTCCTGAAATACGGTAAAATCCCGATTGTCCTTACCTAACCGGCCATCTGCTTCATATACCCCTTTATCTGCCAAAGGTCTGAACTTCGCGACAAATTGGTAATTGCCGTCGACTGTATCCGATACTGCCACATAAGCATTCGCCTCGTTGTAATTGCTGCCCACTTCCCAGTGGCCCCACATGACATACTTATTCGTTTTCTCATTATACAGCACTTTAGGACGTTCGATCTTGGCGTCGGTGAGGTTGGCCGTATCCGACGCAATCGTGAGCGCCTGGTTGCGGAATTCCCAGTGGATCAAATCCTTAGATGCATACACCGATACCGCCTTGAAGACAGCCGAATTGTGGCTCTTGTCTTCACCGAACCAATAGTACGTGTCGCCCGATTTGATGACACCGCCGCCATGGGCTTGCATCACATTGCCGTCCGTGTCTAACCAAGGGACGCCGTTGGCGATATTTCCCTGCTCCGTCGGGTCTGGGATTTGATCATCCGAATCCGTTGGCGTGACCGTGGTCGTCTCACTTGCAGCTTCGGACAAGTTCGATTCATCAAAGGCATTTTCTTCCGTTGCCTTATAGGACAACTTGTAATAATACGTCTGTCCCATTCGCAGACTGGTATCCACATACGAAGTGTCGGTGCCCGTGTATACCGCATTCGTGAATGGGCCAGACGCGCTGCCTCCCCGGTAAAGAACATAAGCGCTTGCACCGCTTGTTGCATGCCAGTTCAAGGAAATGGAATGGTCCGTTGGATTCGATGCGGTTAGACCCGTCGGAGCGGCCGCTCTCGCAGTTGTCGTAACGTCCTTCGCTGTGGAGAATGTCGATTCCAGCGCACTAACCACCGTCGATACTTTGTAATAATACGTTGTTTGCGCATTAAGGCCTGTGTCACGGAAGGCGTTAGCCGAACCTTTGTAGACTTGCGCAAACGTACCGTTAGCGCTGGTCGATCGGTAAACACGGTAAGCCGTTGCGTCAGCTACATGATCCCAGGTCAACGGGATCGACGTCGCCGTTACAATCCCAGCAGTCAAGTTGGCAGGAGCGGCAGGTAGGTTAGAGGCGTCTGTGATTTTCACGTCGTCAAACTGAGCCAGTCCCCATTTGGTACGAAATCCGACCTTGCCTGTCGTCCATTTGCTATCCGTCACATCGAAAACCAAGACATCGTCGATAAAACAGCGAATTGAGGTACCCTTTAGTACCATCTTCAGCGTGTACCATTTATTCGAAACGCTTGCAAAAGGGACAGCCGCTGCAAGCATAGTTGATGTGCCGGCCACATTTTTGCTGAGTTCGACTCTGGCTTCACTCGTTTTGTTTACTCTGAACATATAGTAATTGCTCGCATCTGTGTATCGTGCCACTATACCAGGATAAGCGCCTCCATCTGTCAGCTTCACCCTAGCCTCAATCGCATAGTCGGCAGCCGATAGATTGTTCGCAATAGCAAAAGCTTCTGTTGATGTATTGTTCTGATAAAATACTTTGTTGGCCGCATTGTCGGTGTCATTCGTAGCGATCGACCACGAATTGGCCGCGCCAGTAAGCGTCCACCTATTTGTTGAACCGCTTTCAAAATTATCCTCGAATAAAACAGTCAGCGCACTTGCGGATGCAGATGGTAAAGCAATGACTGGATACACCATCGAAAGGATCAGAATGGCCATTATGATCTTCGTTCGAAGGTTATTAAACTTCGTCATACTATGTACCCCCTTAGTTGAATTAGAATTCTACTGAAGTATACACAGCCGCTTCTATCATTAATAGTGAATAATCTATACAGTTATCAAAAAGTATGTTAAATCACATATATAAAATATTGCTTTTTATGAACTTTCTTAACTATTCACTCCTTTAAAATAACAAAAGCCCGTAAGATCTTCATCTTACGAGCTTTTTGAACACTGAGCTAGCTCCAGTACCGCCTTGACACGCAGTGCTCTTTGGCTAGCTTATAGCTGCTTAAATCCACAATTTCAATTGATTTGATCGATTCAGGGGAATGGATCATCCGATTGTCTCCGGCATAGATCCCCACATGGTGAATAGCTCCCTTGCCTTCTTCATAAGCGAAAAAGAGCAAATCCCCCGGTTCCAGCTGTTCCTTTGTAATGAGCGTCCCCTGCTTAGCTTGGTCAGAGGCGTCTCTTGGAATCGAAATCCCAAAGTATCTGTGCATGCTATAAGCAAAACCGGAGCAATCGTAGCCAAATGAGGACAACCCGCCCCATAAATAAGGCAGATCAAGAAATCTTCTCCCCTGCTCCACGATTCCACGTCCGATATGGCCTTCACCAGACTCGGGGATCAAAGAGCCATCGATCAAGCGGACCTCGTTCGCTTTTAAATAACCAGCACCCTCTGGCATCTTCACCTTTACCCATTCTTCGGTTTCATCAAGGACAGGTAATGAGGTCAGATAACTCAATTCGATCGAGCGCTCGGACGGATTCCGGTACAGCCACGCTTGAGCTGTTCTCACTTCCGCTCGCTTCGAGCCAGCAGGGGCTTCCGGCTCTGTAACCAGCTGGCATCTTGGCACCCAGCCGGGGTAACCCAAAGCTTCCTTACGTGTTCCCTGCTGAGGAATGAGCACTTTTAGCCAATCGTCCAGTTCTTCCACAACCAGCACGTTGGTACCATAAAGAATTTGAGTCTGAATCCGGTTCCCTTCCCACAAGTCCAGCTTATCGTCTATCGTCATGCGCTTCAGCCATTCTCTAATTTCAACCGGATGCCTTAGAGCAAGTTCATCCAAAGGCCGTGGAGATTCGGGCTTCGTCCAAACCGTTGCGACGGATACAGCGACTATCATCCTCTTCTGCATACTCATGACCCCACTACACTTTCGCTGGGGACCACATCACGGATGCCAAGACCTGCTTCTTTCGGGAAGGTCATCATTCTACCATCATACTTCACACCGCCTATCACGATATCGTTCAGCATCATGAGAGGGGCATCGAAATCGAACCGTGTAATGTTCTTCTTGCTAGCTGCCAGATGAGCTGCTGCTGTTACAGCCACACGAGATTCGATCATGCTTCCCACCATGCACTCGACACCGAATTCTTCCGCGATATGGTTAATAATTTGCGCTTTGTAAATACCGCCGGATTTCATCAGTTTGATATTAATCAAATCGGCTGCGCGGTGTTTCAGCACTTCGAAGGCTTGTGCCGGAGAAAATACACTCTCATCTGCCATAATGGGGGTTTCCACGCTATCTGTAACCATTTTCAGCCCTTCGATGTCGTTAGCTTTCACCGGCTGCTCTACCAATTCAATATCAAGCCCAAAATCCTCCATGCGGCGGATAGTCCGGATGGCGTCCTTTACCTGCCACCCCTGATTCGCATCTATGCGAATTTTCACACTGCTGCCGACACAGCTGCGGATTTCCTTAATTCTTTCGATATCCTCTTGAATATCATCTTTACCAACCTTAATCTTCAGTACATTGAAGCCTTCCTGCACATAACGGATAGCGTCTTCTCCCATTTCCTTAGGTGAATTGACGCTTACCGTGTAATCCGTCTCTATCTGATCCTTATAACCACCGAGGAACTGGTACAATGGGAGACCGCAATACTGCGCGACTAGATCGTATATAGCCATATCTACTGCCGCTTTGGCACTGCTGCTGCCTATCATGGAATGATGAATCTCTTGCAGAATGCGTTCGTACGCCAGTAGGTTTTTGCCAATAAGTAAGGGGGTGAACGTATTTACAATTGCTGAATGGATACTATCCAGGCTGTCACCGGTTATAACAATCGTTGCCGGTGCCTCTCCCCATCCGATCCTGCCATCATTAGCCTGAATCCGAACGATGATAGACTCCGTTTTATACACCGTACGCAGTGCTGTTTTAAATGGCTTAATGAGCGGAGTCGATTGCCGCATTACTTCAACACTTTGAATGTTCATGTTTGCCTCCTGAAAGTTTTGTGCAGCTATGCAAGCGAAGCGGGCTTATGCCACAAAACGACTTCGGAAGCATAAGCTTATGCCTCTACACCGGGTTCCGTACATGCCAGCAGCTTATCATACGTACTCATTCTTGCTCCTATGCCCATCGGAACCGCAATATTGGGAGAGCAGTGGCCGATCTTAAATCCAGCGAGTGTCGGCTTCCCTGCAGAAACGATGTGATCGTTAAATATTTGCTCTAAAGTAAGCGACACCTTCCGTTTGTTCGGCATACAATTGTTAAAATCGCAGATTAGAATGCCGGCCACATCGGCAAATTTACCCGCAAGCCTTAGCTGGTTTAGCATCCGATCCAACCTATAGGGCTCTTCATCAATATCTTCAATAAAAAGGAGTTTCCCTCTCGTGTCCAGCTCATATGGAGTTCCAAGCGTACTAACAATCAAGGAAATGTTCCCTCCTACGAGGGCTCCGAACGCTTCTCCTTCAACTAAGGTTTGCAGAGGGGAAATCTCCTCCGTATAGCGAAGAACGGACGGGCGAAGAAGCGTTTCATAATTTTGAATCGTGAGCGGGTGCACATCTTCTTTTCCCAGATCGATCAACATCGGACCGTGAAAGGTAACCAATCCCGCTAAACGTCCTATCGCCGCATGTAGAAAGGTAATATCGCTGTAGCCCCAGAAAATCTTCGGATTAGCGCGAATGAGCTCATAGTCCAGTAAATCCGCCATTCTCCCAGTACCGTAACCGCCACGCGCACAAATGATCGCTTTGATCGTCGGATCGGCGAACATGGCATTCAATTCTGCTGCCCGCTGCTCATCCGTTCCTGCCAGATAGCCATGCTGCATAGAGAGGGTATCTCCTAGCCGCACATGGAGCCCCAGCTCCTCCAGATAGGACGAAGCCGCTTTCACTTGATCCTTGTCTGCCCAACTAGCCGGGGCCGTTATGGCTACCGTATCGCCAGGATTTAACCGCCTAGGCTTTATAAGCTCAACCATCCATGAAGCACTCCTTTCACGCCTGAAAAAAAGGGAGAAGCACCTCTAACAGGTGCATCCCTCCGTCATTCAATTTTATTTCAAATCTGCCCACTTAAAGTCGAGGAAGCCGAAAGCGTGTCTAACGACGCCTTCCAATTTGTCACTTTGCAGGTAAGTGGAGTTATAGAAGTAAAGCGGCAGAACCGGAGCTTCGTCCATTAAAATCTTCTCCGCATCATGCATCATTTTGTATCGTTTAGCCTCATCCGATTCTACATATGCGTCTTTGATCAATTTATCAAAAGAAGCGTTAACCCACCCTGTTCGGCTGAACGGATTCGTCGATTGGAAGCCGTCCAGGAAGTTGATCGGATCGGCAAAGTCCGGGAGGAACGAAGAACGTGACAATTGCAGCTGCAGAGCCTTTTGTTCGGTAGTCAGAACTTTACCTTCTTTGTTCGCGAGTTTCACATCGATACCCAAGTTATCTTTGAGCATAGCTTGAAGCGTTTGAGCAATTCGTTGACTCACATCGTTCGTGTTATAAGTCAAAGTAACTTCAGGCAGCTTCGTGTATCCGGCTTCCTGCATCCCTTTTTCCAAAAGCTTTTTCGCTTCGGCTGCATCAAACTTGATCAGACTGCCGCCAACCTTGCGGAAGTCTCCACCCGCAGGATCCTTAAGTCCAGGAGATACATAACCGTCTGCTGGTTTCTGCTTTTGCTTTAATACCAAATCTACAAGCTTTTGTCTGTCTACAGCCGCAACAAACGCTTTACGGATGTTGACGTTATTAAAAGGTGCCATTTTCACATTAAAGCGGTAGAACGCAGTTCCTGCGGCATCTTCAACCTTCACTTTGTTTTCTGCAAACAATTTATCGCTCATGTCAGCCGGAATGGATCCAGTTGTATGAAGCTCACCAGTGGTGAAGAGCTGGTAAGCGGTGTTGGTATCATTGATCATTTTGAAAGTAACGCCTGTCAGTTTTACGTTTGCGGCATCCCAGTACTGGTCGTTTTTCACCATTTTGAGCTCGCTATCGTGCTTCCATTCGGTAATTTTGAACGGCCCGTTACTTACAATCGTGGCCGCTTCACCTGCCCATTTGGCATTGCCTTCCACAGTAGCCTTATGCACTGGGAAAAATGCTGGGCTTGAAACCATGCCAACTAACCAAGAAGCAGGCTGTGTCAAAGTAACCTCAAGTGTCTTATCATCCAGAGCCTTAATTTTTACATCATTGGCTGTCCCCTTACCGGAGTTGAAAGCTTCAGCACCTTCAATAGGATATGCGAGGAAAGCCGCATCAGATGCTGTTTTTGGATCCAGAAGGCGCTTCCAGGCATACTCAAAGTCGGCAGCTTTAACGGGATCTCCATTGGACCACTTAATGCTGTCACGCAGCGTAAACGTGTACTTTTTCCCATCAGGACTGACTTTCCACTCTTTCGCCATAGCCGGCTCAGGAGCCTGGTTCTTGCCAAGACGCGTCAATCCTTCAAACGCATTGTTGACAACGTCGTAGGAAACTTGGTCAAATCCTTTCGGAGGATCGAGTGATGTTGGTTCTTTTAAATTGTTGTAAAGGAGGATTTTGGACTTCGTTTCTTTGGCTGCTTCCGTCTGTTTGGCTCCAGAATCTTGCGTTCCGGACCCTGGATCTTTGCTGCATCCGGCTAGTAACGTACCGAATACCAATACGGAGCTGATTAGCAATGCTGAAACTTTTTTCATGAGCACATCTCCCCTTCGTTCATGGTCTTATTTATCCTAGAGCCGACATAATGTTACTCTTCATCGGCGGCTGGAATACAAATTGAGAGCGCAAATCCTGAAACCAGCAGGCTACCGAATGGCTGCTCGATACAGCAGTCTGCTCTGGCTGATAGGCACCGCATACTTCCATGGCATAACTGCAGCGCGCTGCAAAAGCGCAGCCTTGTGGCGGAGCAAACAAATCCGGCGGTGTTCCCGCAATCGGTGTAAGCGGAAGCGACTTGTCTGTGTCCAGACGCGGCATGGAAGCCAGCAGCCCTTTGGTATACGGATGCTGAGGATTGTGGAACAGGTCAAATACGGTCCCTGCTTCGACGATTTTACCGGCATACATCACATTGACCCGATCAGCCATATTAGCAACAACGCCAAGGTCATGTGTGATGATGATAATAGAGACGCCGGTTTTCTTCTGGAGCATTTTGAACAGCTCAATGATTTGGGCTTGAATGGTGACATCCAGTGCCGTAGTCGGCTCGTCCGCAATAAGAACGGAAGGTTTGCATACCGCTGCAATAGCGATCATAATCCGTTGTCTCATGCCTCCGCTGAACTCATGCAGATATTGCTTCAAACGCATCTCGGGGTTGGAGATGCCTACCAGCCCGAGCATTTCAGTGGCTTGTTTACGGGCTTCTGCACGCGATATTTTCTGATGCCGGATGATTCCTTCCATAATCTGCTCACCGATGGAGATGGTGGGATTTAAGGCTGTCATCGCATCTTGGAAAATCATAGAAATTTCAGAGCCTCTCAGCTCTCGCAGCTGCTTCTCACTGAGTAATGTCAGTTCCCTGCCCTTATAGCGGATGCTGCCCTGGCTGATCTTCGAGCTATGCTCGGGAAGAAGACGCGTCATGCTGCGGGCGGTTACACTTTTGCCACAGCCGGACTCACCTACAATAGCCAAAGTCTCACCCTTAGTTAATTTAAAGCTGACTCCGCGGACCGCCTTAACCTCTCCCCCATGTGTGGTGAAGGAGACATGAAGATTATCCACTTCCAATAGAACATTGGATGTGCTGCTTGCATTCACGTTGGCTACCTCCTCCTCTTCGGATTAAAAGCGTCCTGCAATCCATCGCCCACCAGATTAAAAGCAAGCATTGTCATCGATATGAAAAACGCCGGATAGAACAGCCGCCACCATTGGCCTGACAAAATGGTCGACAGACCGTCATTGGCCATGACGCCCCAGCTTGCCAAGGGAGGCTGAATACCTAGGCCAAGAAAGCTTAAGAATGCTTCTGCGAAGATGGCTGATGGCACCGAGAACGTCATTTGAACGATTATGACTCCTAGCGCGTTGGGCAGCAAATGTTTGCGGATAATATAACCCGCGCCTCCGCCTAACGTCCTTGCCGCCAGCACATACTCCGATGATTTTAAACTAAGCACTTGCCCTCGTACGATGCGTGCCATTCCGATCCAGCCTGTGGCACTTAAAGCCACGATGATGGTCAATAGGCCAGGGCCCATGACGACCATCAACAGGATGACGACAAGTAAATAAGGGATCCCGTACAAAAGATCAACGAACCGCATCATGAGATTGTCGATCCGTCCGCCTAAGTAACCGGCGATGCCGCCATATATAATGCCGATTACAAAATCGATTAAAGCAGCCATGAGACCGATAAATAGCGAGATGCGTGCTCCATAAAGGATACGGGCATAGACGTCGCGTCCAAGTTCATCTGTCCCGAACCAGTGGGCTGCCGATGGTTTTTGATTGGCATCGAGCAGCACCTGTTTCGAGTAGCTATGGTCGGTAAGGACCGGTCCAAAGATGGCCAGCAGCGACATTAATAGAACGATGATTAACCCCGCCATGGCCAGCTTGTTTGCACGAAGCCTAATCCATGCTTCCTGCCAGAACGACAGCCGTATTCGGACAATCGCTTCAGCCGTACCTTTATTCTTGCTCATTGGGACAAATAAGGAATCTGGAACGTTCATCCTACCCCTCCTTCCTGTGCAGCTTGATGCGTGGGTCAATGATGCCATAGGCGATATCTACCAAGAACATCATAAAGACTAATAGAGCGCTATAGAATACTGTCGTGCCCATAATAAGTGAGTAATCCCGATTATTAATGCCATCAACGAAATATTTGCCCATTCCCGGAATGGCGAAAATCTTTTCGATAACGAAGCTCCCTGTAAGAACGTTAGCCACCAAAGCGCCGAGTAAGGTAACGACCGGAAGTACCGCATTGCGAAGTGCATGCTTCAAGACAATCGTTGCGGGCGACAAGCCCTTGGCCCTTGCCGTTTCGATGTAGTCTGCGGTCAATACCTCGAGCATGCTGGCTCTTGTTAATCTAGCAATAATCGCTAGAGGTCCTGTAGATAACGCAAGTGCAGGCAGGATGACATGTTTCCAGGTTCCCCAAGTAGCTACCGGGAGGAGCTTCCATTCGACGGCTACATATTTGATCAGCAAGGTCGCCACAATGAAGTTGGGTACCGCAATGCCAATAACGGCAAAGATCATTGCGAGATAGTCTATGATTCGGTTCTGCCGGAGTGCAGCGACTGTGCCGAGTGCGATACCGGTCACGATAGAAATAAGGATGGACACGATACCGAGCTTAAACGAAACCGGAAATCCCCTGTCGATCATGGAATTGACGGTGTCGGGAAAGTGGCCAATGGACGGTCCAAGGTCCAATGAAAGCAGCGATTTTAAATAAAGCACGTACTGAGTCGTAATGGGTTGGTCCAAATGATAAAATTCCATCAAGTTCTGAACCGCCGTCGGATTCGAATTCTTGCCCTCCTTTTCGAAAGGCGAACCCGGAACAGCATGCATCAGTGCAAAAGTAACCGTAATAATTAGCCACAGTGTGACAATCATGGAGATAAATCTGCGAAGAATATATTGTGCCACGCTATCACCCACTCCCGCTTTTTAACAAAATGCCGTTCTCATCGCCAATTCCGTCATGACCAACATGGCTCGGTAGGCTTCTAGAATATTTTTAGCCTGAAAAGTAACAAATGGGCTATTATCATCAATGGTCGTACCCGGCATCAAGTGTGCCCACTCCGCTTGACCATAGTTGGCAAATTCAATCTTCAGCACCGGATGTTCTGGAGGTACGAGCGGCTTGACCTTACTGCGATTAGCCAATGCTTCCTTCGTTTTCTCCCGGAGCAGCTGCCCGCTTTTTTCCGGGGTTAGGCACAAAGCCGAAGTCCGGGAAATCCGTCTTTTTACAATCGCTGTCGTGATTCCTGGAATAAGCTCCTCCGCTTCAATCGCAGTCTCATCGTCCCCAGCTACCAATAGAACAGGTACGCCGTAATGTCCGGCAACATAAGCATTAAAACCCAGCTCGCCAATTACTCGATCATTAATGTACATATTACGAACGCCGAAGATCATCGTATGGCTTAGTACCCCTTTGGTAGCCGCTCTAGTGTGATAACCTAGAAAAGCCGCTCCTGCGAAAGAGGCGTCTAACCCCTGTACCATAGAAAAAGGCTTCACATCACCTGAGATCAACTGTGTTTCGGGATGGAGCTTCTCGATCAACAGATTGTTCATTTTGGAGTGACTATCATTGACAATGACTTCTTTGCAGCCTTCATCAAAAGCGGTTCCTATCACATGATTGGCTTCTTCCGTCATGATGTGCTGCCCGCGTGTGTAGTTGTACTGCTTAGAATCGATAAACGTGTTGTCGACAAGCCCCGTGATGCCTTCCATATCAATGGAAATATACAGTTTCATAGATTATCCTCCCATAGTGTAGAGTTGCAAAAACCCAGCAAACAGCCATGGGAACATTCCTCCCAAGAGACTATTTGCTGGGTTTTATTTACGGGTATGTTTCCATACGGATAAATAAAGCAGCTTACACTGTACCGGAAGATTGGAAGCCCAGCTCTTCCCGGCCGTTAAGTGCTAATTTATATTTTTTTTGTGCGTCTTTATACGCTACAATCAGAGCCTTTTGGGATGATCCATGATATCTGCGTCGGATTTCCTCCGTCACCACATCAAGGAGCAGCATATTGTGACCGATAAAGATCGAGCGGACAAAATCCGATGTGAGCGGAATTGTAGATGAACATCCTGCATCGATAATTTTATGGCTGGTGGTATCTACGACAAGTCCGATAAAAAATGCGTTGTACTGCTGAGTAATAGGATTGTTCACGGAAGCTTGAGCGTCGCCGATAACATAAATTGTGTCTTTGTCGTATAGCAAACGACCACTCTCCTAATTAGCATTCTGATCGGTTTCCGAGCGGGATGTGGGAAGGGTGGTGCTTCCTACGACCGCCAGAAGCTAGAACACTAATGATGTAATATATTCTAACATCGAATTAACATGTTGTAAATAACGAATCACTTACTAGGCGAAAGTGGCATGCAATAACCGAGCAAGTTCTTCTTCTGCCTCAAAATAAACGCCCTGTTCTTTTCTTTGGATAAGGCCGTTCATGAGTAGAATGAAGCCCCATTTTTCCTGTTTATGAAAATACATATCGCTAAGCAGTCCATAAGCATCACCGGAATGTCCAATAAGTCTGTGCCCCGGGATCAGATCGTCTGTAATCTGAAACTGGAGCCCGCAATTACGGAAGAAGCCATCTTGCCTATGCCCCGACCAATGAGGGAAGTGCATGAGATCCACCGTTTCTCGCTTCAAAATTTGAACATCGTTCAATTTACCCGCGTTCGTATGCGCTTCCAAAAAGCGCGTCAAGTCATCTACATTTGTGCGCAATCCGCCTTGAGGGCTGAAAAGCGCTCCGTTGGTGCCCGGAACATATCCGCTGTAATCGATTGCGTCCGGTTTTCTTCCACGAAAATCGTCCGTTCCTACAATAAATTGATCATCGACTTCGGAATATTCATACAGCACAGCAACGGAATCCATATCATTCAGATCGCCGATATGAAAACTCGTCTCATTCATTTGAAGCGGTTCGAACAGATGCCACTTGCAAAATTCGTCAAAACGTTCATTCGAAAGCCGTTCAACGACAGTTGCTAGAATGACGGCACCCAGATTTGAGTATTCAAAGCAATCCGGATCCCCGGGCTTCCCTTCTCCCCAGAGGTTGTCCGTGAAATAAGTCCCGTCTGGCAGCAAAATATCCGCAAGACGTTTTTGGGGCGGGTTCTCACTTCGCGAGTCACCGACAAATCGAACATATTCATCATGCAGCCCCGAAGTATGGGTCATGATGTGCTTGAGCGTTATCGGGTTATCTGGATACTTTGGACTACGCACTGGAAACCCGAGTAGGTCTCCTACATCCTGATCGATACCGCATAAGCCCTTCTCCACAAGCTGCATAATCGCTGACGCGACCACTGTCTTTGAAATTGAAGCAATCCGGAAAATGGTTTGAGTCGAAACGGGTATGCGCCTTTCCACATTCGCCCATCCATACCCTCCACTCCATATCTTACGCCCTTCGTAAATCATCGAGGCTGCTAGACCAACGATCCGATGCTTGTCCATAATCTGTTGGATCCGTTCATCCAAAGATTTCAAGGCGATCCTCCTTTGTCCTTTTTTGGCAAAAGAATTTATCGATATATTTCCATTATAATAAAGTCTATTCCTGCTGTGTAGCATTTTTTTTGTTAGGAAAACATGGGCTTAGTGTGCAATACACAAAAACAGTCAAACCTCGACAATTACCGATAGCTTGACTGTTTTATTAGGATTATGTTAGCAATGCATTTATTTATCTATATTAATTATTAATATCATTAAATTTGTATATTGCTTGTTTACTTCAACTTTGCGCTCCAAGGCATATCAACTTCACCAAATCCATCTGCACCTTTAATCTGTTCCTGTTTTGCAAGTCCGATTTGATTGGCGTAGTAATCCAACATACCAAAAACCGTAAAACGATGAAATGCAACATCGAAGGATGGTTCATTGCGAACATCAGGTCTAATCCTTCTAAGAGTGATTAAAGCCGTGCCTTCTCCATCTCCATTCTCGTTTACAGGCACATTAAACTTAATGAACTCATTAAATCCATCGGCCACAGTAATAACAGTCAATACACCCATTTTCTTTATTTGAAAACGCGGATCAATTGGCGTATTTATTTTGACACTCCACTCCCCTTTTTTGTCTGTTAATCCATTTGCTACAATGATACCGTTACTGTCAATCACAATTAATCGTGCATTAGGTATTGATTTAAGTGCTTTATCACTGAATGGTTTCTCCTTCGTTCCGTAGCCATCCAGAACAAATGTAACTTTAAAATACATTTTCGCTTCAACCGTACCACTTGTCGGAATTGCTTCAGCGTAATCATTTGAAGAAAACAGAAGAATAAGAGTTAGCACGATACTCCTAATACACCGATAAATCAATTTCATCACCTTTTCCCAAATCGTTAGTTCTGTAATGCTTTATTTTAAGAGGTCTTGATAATTCGGTGGAAAGTCTTTTTTGTTGGGTCCCTTCAAATGTTCAAATTTCACGAGTCCCACAGTAGGAGTTGCTTCAAGTGTAATCTGAAATTCAAACCCTCGAAACCCATTTAATCGATCTATATGTTTAACACTTTTTCGGGCTTTTTATTTGCTGCAGCAACACAAGAAATTTGCCACGTAATTAATGATGCTATGATTAGAACACAAACAATGACCCATTTGTTTCTCATTGATAATCCCCCTTTGTTAAACTACATTGATAAGTTTTCCAAAAGGAATGATATTCATCACATTAACCTGTCCTTTATCACAAAAAAAGCAGGTCGCCGCGGCGCTTGCTTCATTAGCGTTTTATATTAGTTAACGTTCCTCATAGATTCATATTAGCATTAAACCCAACCCGAACGACCATCGCCCACTGCGCGCTTTGAAGAGTCTCAACAATTGAAGAGTAAGAGAACATCTGTTGCTTATCATTACCCTGCAACCCCCAAACTATCGTACTTTCATCAAGCGGGACTTTTTCCTTCTGTTGCAATCTCATCTCCCCTGTCATGTTGATCCCAGCTGGTTTGTCAACTCTTACAGCCGTACTGGCATAACCACTTTCGGAAACAAATGCATAAACCAGTTCGCTATATACAGTTCCACTCGGATCATGACGGTCCTGAAACGAATATACGAAATCTCCGTCATATTGATAATTACCTTGATTGTTTTTTTCCTGAAAGGTCGTTCCCATACCACTCGATATATTTGTTTTCACGCCGTTCTTCCAGTATTCAATGTTAACTTCTACCGTTTGATAAGGACCTTCGTAATGTAGTGCGACTGCCCCTGACATCAGGCCGAGTAAAGGCTTAAGTTTCTTGTTTTCATTTCCGTCAAATAACGATTCTGGAGAGGCTAACCATGTCGAAGCGTCTGTTTTGTTATCTATTGATATTGCAAAATCCTTAACTTTACGGTTTACAGCATCATGTACAACGGCCAAAGAGATCGTGCCCGCAATGACAATTAACACAAGTATTCCTGTAAACTTATTTGCTCCCATATATTCCCCCCATTCCATTAACCCTTCAACATAATACCATAATTTGTAATATAAATGTGATATTACTACCTCTGGATCACACATTATGCCTGATCACGTGACTTTTAGCCCTCCCTACTACTTAAAAAAACACCAATAAAACATAAATGATGCCCTACAGTTAAAAATCCATTCTGATATAATCAAAAATTGTAAGCGATTACATTTTGAATAATGGGAGGAATTATTAATGAATTTAAAAGTAAAGGCATCTTCACGATTACTACTGTCTATCGCATTGGCCGGCGGTTGCTCGCTATGGGGCGCAGGCACAACGAACGCCGCCACTATCAATTGCAGTACGAGTTCTTGTTTGACGAACGCTTTGGCAAACGCCATGCCCGGAGACATTATTGTACTGGCTGCGGGTGTCACATTCAACGGCCAGTTCACTGGTGCTGTGAACGGAACTTCATCCGCACCGATCACTATCAAAAGTGCCAGTTCCTCGAGCAAAGCGATTTTGAAAGGTCCAAGCACCAGCAGCGGTTACGGCCTGCATGTGACAGGTGATTATTGGATGGTTCAAAACATCAAGGTAACCAACTCGCAAAAAGCCATCATGCTCGATAATTCCAACCATACGACAATCGACGGAGTGGAGGTATATAATATCGGTGCAGAAGGTATACATTTCCGTGACGGCAGCTCTTACAACACGCTGAAGAACTCGAACATTCACGACGTAGGCAAAGTGGATCCAGGCTATGGTGAGGGAGTGTACGTCGGTTCAGACGAGGCAGCCTCTTACAACCACACAGTCAAGAACAATTCAATCCTTAACACGACGATCGGTCCAAACGTCACCGCCGAGCACATTGACATCAAAGAAGGTGCAGATGGCACCCTCGTTCAAAATTGTACATTTAACGGTACAGGTATCAACGGAGCCAACTCAGCAGACAGCTTCATCGATTTCAAGGGAGTTAATTCCAAGATTTACAATAACACCGGTAATCGCAACGGTAACAGCAATATCGCAGATGCGTTTCAGAACCGCATTCACGGCTCCAGCTATCCAACAGGCACGAATAATGATTTCAGCGGCAACTCGGTCAATCTCAACGGCATCGGTTATATCGTCAACGTAGCTTCCGGCAGTGCAAAGGTGCATGCTAACACCCGCTCCGATGGCTCTTCAATGCTGTACAACGGAAATTACACAACCTATTAATTATTATTAGCAAAAAAAAGAAGCTCAGTTGTTCAAATACACTGAGCTTCCCATGTTTCGAATAGGATTTACTTCCCTTTTATTGTTGTTCACTATAACCATTTTCGCAAAAAAGATATACTTTCTTTGCGCATTTCTTCCGTTTCTATATGTCCTACGTCGTATCTTAATAATTTCCACGCATCGGTTGCATTGTGATCTAAGTATACTTTCTTCAGTTCGTTATCAATTTTGGTCAATCCTGCGTATGGAGTCAATTTATCAAGATTGCCTGCTAAGCTCAAATGAGGACGAGGAGCGATCAATGCATTAATTTGTGCTGTTGTAAAATGGTTTAATAGATCAGGTACATAATAATATACGCCGTGTCTATCTAAACCACGTTCGTCTAGTAATGCCCCATAATCCGTCAGGCAGCATATATCGATGGTTACTTTAATTCGCGTATCCAAAGCAGCTAACCACCAGGCCATTGTACTTCCCATCGACATGCCCAATGTGCCGACTCGGTTAGGATCTACATCAGGCCGGGATACGAGATAATCTAGTGCACGTAAGCTATCATACACCATCATTCCCCACATGTTTTGACCTTTCCATAGCATTTCCTTAAACGTCTCCGTTTCGGTTCGATCGCTTCTCTCTCCGAAAGCCCAACAGTCAATGCACAGAACTGAAAACCCTTGTTGCGTAAGAGTTTCGCCATAAGATGGCTTTTGCATATAGGGAGCGGGCGTTAATAATTCATCCTTCCCGACGGTGTAGAATCCGCCGTGGGAATGGTTATATAGGATGGTTGGCGCTTTACTCCCCGCTTTCTTGGAGCGCAGGAAATAGGCGGGAACCGGTTGAATCCCATTGAGTTCCAACAACAGCTTTTCCAATATATAATTCTCATGCTCTTCCTCATGTATTTTAGTAACCTGAATAAACTCCACGTTGGTTGGCAGTTTACCGAGCAGCCCATATAATTGATCTCTACGTATCTGGTTATTCATTGTTCACCGCATCATTCATCTGAATAGCTATGGCATATACAGGAAGGATGACAAGAATGAACATGACCAACAGCTTTGTGAAAATGGAAAACCACCAATTTTGCCAATTTAATCGCATGGACATCGTGAAGCCCCTCTTTCTCAAATCCTAAGAATCGATCCATCATATTTGACAGAGTTATTCGACAATTAACTACGCTTTCCTCTTACGCAAAAAAATCTGCTCGAGCATTCGAATAGCTCGAGCAGACAATTTAGTTTTGTGTATTTCGTTTATGTAATGACTACTAAAGACTGATTTCCACAACACTGTTCTCCGATCTAGATCGTTCTGCGGCAAAGCCGATTTGGTGGCCATAAATCGATTTCTCCAGAGCTGTCGAAGACAGAGAAGGTTTTTCTCCCCGTAAAGTACGAACAAAATCTGCAACCAACCGCAAATCGCCGCCACCATGCATGTCAGCTGCTACATTAAGCTCGATACGTTCTTCCTTGTATACATGACCGGACCTTGTATCCGGTTGCCTAACCAAGAAGTAACCATCTTCCATCGTGCCGGAAATTTCGCCTTTGGTCCCCGTGATATGAATCGTCCGGCACGGCTTGGAGGTGGCGCCAGTTAGATTGTGCGATGCCGTACTTCCGTCTTCGAATTCGATGATGACCGTTTGATGGTCGACAACATCGTTATCGCAGCGCCATACACAGCGTCCGTATGGATTAGACGTACGCAACGATTCGATTTTTTCTTCGTGGGTAGGGACTGTACCTAGGTGCATATTGTCCCATGCATAAATACCCCACAACTCTTGTTCCATATACATTTTCTTGGCGGAATACGTACATGTGGCTTCAATCGGACAATCAACAAGACACCTTGTACCAGCGCCTTCCGGAGCTTTATCCGCACGAAACTGGAATAATCCGCCAAAGCTGCTAACTTTCTTCGGTCGTATACTGCCTTTCATCCAAGAAGTCATATCTAAGTAATGGCAGCATTTGGCTAATAACATGGAGGAATCACAGTTCGCTATACTATTCCATTTCCCCCGTACGAAAGAAGTCGCCATATGGTGGTAGCTGACATTTTCCTCTGTCTGAATGGCGATGATATCCCCGATGATTCCGCTTTCGATTTGCTTGCGGATTTCCAAATAAAAAGGTGCATAACGCATTACATGACAAATCATCACAGTACGATTATAGGAGTTCGCTGCTTCGTACAGTTCAAATACTTCCGTTTCACTTACGCCGATCGGCTTCTCTAACAGAACATCGTATCCCGCCTTCAATAACGGCAACGTTGTCTCCAGATGGAACCGATCCATCGTTCCATTAATAGCGGCATCCGCTAATTTAGGATGAACAACAAGCTCCTCAACGGATGCAAAGCAATGTTCCGGAGAAATACCAAAGCGTTCTGCTGTTAATTGTCGACGCTCTGGGTTCGGCTCAACAACGCCAACGATTTGTAATTCATCTGGATACTCTAAAGCATAAGAAGCATAAATCAGACTTCGGTTTCCTGCGCCGATAATGACAGCCTTAATAGGCCGAGCCTCGGACATAAGGGATGTATCCAATTTAACATGCATATGCTCGTTATCCCCCCTCGATTTAAACAATATAAATTTGCGGATTTTGACGGCGGCATTCTTCCATTACCCACATCTGCTGTCGTACCTGCTGCGGTGTGATTTCTAGCGGAGCGCCGTTGCATAAAGTACGGTAAAGCATCAAATATAATTTCTCCGTCATATGGTCAAACGCCGACTTGCCTTCTGGGATCGATACGTCCCAACTTTCAGAGTGCCAAGTTAATGTCTCTTTACAGTAAGCGGGCATTCCATTGCTGTCGAATAGCGGTTCTTTCGTCAACTTTTGATCCGGTGCTTCCTCCGGTTTGAAATATTTCCATTCTAGTTTCCCAGCAGTACCGTGGAGACCGCCATTCGTGCCTTGAATATTAAATTGCTCATTAGGGAACGCAGCGCACGATGATATTTCAAGATCAATTGTCGGATAACCTTGTTTTCTGAGTATCAGCTTCACATAGTCTTCTGCATCCCCAAACGTATTCGTTCGATCCATCATACACGTTACTTGAGGTAATCCATCGCTTCCGAACAATTGCAGCGCTTGATCCAAAGGATGCGGTCCGGTGTTCATAAGGTTGCCGCCATTGTTGCTTTGCAGCGTCTGCCAATCCCAACGACGAGCGAAGCCGTTCAAGGAGAAATCAATCTGGACGATACGGCCTAGCACGCCGGAATCTATCACTTTTTGAATCTGGACAAAAGCAGGCTGATAACGGGATTGCTGAAATACCGCCAATATTTTACCTGATCGCTTCGAAGCTTCAATTAGTTGATCCACTTCTTCCACTGATTTGGCTAGCGGTTTTTCGCAAAGCACATGAAAACCCTTATTTAACAACTCCAGGGTGATAGGGAAATGCAGATGACTTGGTGATGCGTTGACGACTAAATCCAGCTCCTCGTTCGCAACCATTTCCTCCCAGGTATCATAGGCTTTGCAGCCATACTCCTGTTCCGCACGCTTCTGACGTTCTGGAATCGAATCGGCTACGGCGACAATCGTATAATATTCCTTAATTTGAACGAGCAGATTGCCATGAATGTCGCGACCGCTGCGGCCTTGTCCGATAATACCAACCTTCAATACCTTTTGACTCATAAATGGTACACCTCTTTCTTTGTCAATTTACTGATTATTGCCGAATGTTTTCTTATATTCCGTAGGTGTGATTCCGCAACGTTTCTTGAAGGTTCGGATAAAATGGCTCAGATGATGAAACCCGACCTGAAAACCGATCTGTGTAATCGTATGCGTATCGCGCCGGATAAGCT
The DNA here is from genome assembly GCF_013141715.1 of Paenibacillus phytorum. Lineage (GTDB taxonomy): Bacteria > Bacillota > Bacilli > Paenibacillales > NBRC-103111 > Paenibacillus_E > Paenibacillus_E phytorum. Next base: position 91,661 of record NZ_WHOA01000099.1, read on the forward strand.
CCATCGCCCTCTCAATCCGTACCTCAGTGACGAAATCTACAAACGTTTGTCCTGTTTCTTTTTTGAACTGATGGCTGAAATAAGCTGGAGCCATATTCGCAATGAATGCCCCATGCTCCATCGGAATATCTTGACTGTAGTTATCATAAATGTATCGTTTCACATCATCAATCGGATGTTGGTCCGCAAGTGCTGGTTGTTTGGCAGGCTTCCGCTTCGCCTTTCGGTATTCGCGGTCGACTAAGATCAGCAACTTGGCTAAGTTAAGCAAGATCGAGTGTTCGAATCCGACTTCACGATGCTCGTATTCATCCTGAATATCCTGAAGGAGCTGCTCGACGAAAATCTGCTTGCTTTTCCCGAAATGAAGCCAAGATTGGTGTATGAAAGGAATCTTGTAGTCCTCGTCGGAATGCTGAAGTAAAGGATTTAGTGTATCGGAAAAGGGCTTTAATTGCTCCTGTACTAGACTAGGTATAAAATCGACAAGCACCACTTCGAACTCTTTATCCTCGATCGCACTCAGACTATGCCCAATATTGGGAGCAATGATGAAAATATCGCCTCTGCTTACTGTAAGCGACTTTCCGCGTACTTGATGATTGCACACCCCGCGAAGGACATAAACGATCTGAACATAATCGTGACTATGCATGGGCTGCTTCAGCAGACTGCTGGAGTAACGCATGATTTTAAAAGGAAACGCTTTATTAAGCTGATCCTTGCTTTGATAAAAGGGTATTTCCCCTTCCATCCCCATATCACTACCACCTACAATCATTTCATTATGATGGACTCATCAGCTTCTTCACGAATTGAAAATCGTGTGCCAATCGTTCATAAGCGGGAAACGGTGCATGGCATTCCAAAGTAACCCAACCTGCATAGCCCGTTTCGAGAAGAGCCTCAAACAACGGCTTATGATCAGCCTCTCCCTCACCTAGACGACATTGAAGGAACATCTCTTCACCACGGTGGGTGACATTGGTAAATGTGCCTGGAGCACCAACTTCACTGACACGCAGCTCATCCTTGACATGCACATGAAATAAGTGCTTGCCCAATTTCAATACGGAATCGCGGCCGTAATCGGTGTCAGTTATATACATATTTCCCGCATCATGGATCATGCCAATATTATCGTAAGCGATAAGGTCAAGTAGACGCAAGCTGCTATCTACGGTTTCGATGAGTGATTGATTATGAATTTCCATAATAATATCGACTTTATGTGCATTCGCTTCTTCCGCACATCGATTGAGCCAGTAAGCCGCCTTAGCGTAGTGGTAATCTTGTGCCTTAAAGGCATTTGGACCACCTGGTGAAACACGAACCATCGAGGAACCTAGCTGATTTGCAATGTCAAGGAGCCTTTGAAACTCGTCGAACGTCTGTTGGCATTCTTTATCGCTTGCCGTAGAAAACCCACCTGTATAGGTGGCCAAAACAGGAATCTCGAGATTCAAGCTTTCGGACAATGCTTTAATTTCATTGATCCGGGGTTGACTGATCGATGAGGATAGATGGTGCTCACGGACAGCGATTTCAATGCCATCCATGCCTAGTCGTTTAGTGAGCAGCATCGCCTCTTGAATGCTATGCTCCATAAATACGCCACTAAATGCCGCGAACTTCATTATGTTTCCTCCCTTAAGAAGACTTGTTTGCCCGACTTAAACGTACGTTCCAAACGAATTCGGCTTCCTTCTCTACGGAACAGAACCAAATCGGCCGGAGCTCCTGGAGTCAGGCCCGCAGCAGTAGGCAGCTTCATAAAACGGGACGTTCTTACTGAAGCCATGTCCCAAGCATCCGCTAACTCAGCAAGATTCCGATTCGTTACATGCTCAATGCCCCTAAGCAGCATTTGCGCCGATCCAGCTAAGAGGTTCTCGTTATCAGCGAGATGCAGCTTGCCCTCCGGTGTTAAAACGACGGAACCGCCAATGTGTGATGTGTAAGTACCCGCCGGCAGTCCACTTAGTGAAACCGCATCACTTACCAGCATGGCTTGAGCACCTTTCACTTTAAACACAACCTTCAGTACTTGATCGGGCAAGTGGAAGCCATCAGCAATCACACAACTCCATAACCGGTCCTGAGCTAATTGCTCCCAAATATAATTAGGATGGCGCGGCATCATCAGGTGAGCACCATTGCCAAGATGAGTTGACATCCGGGCGCCTGCTTCCACCGCTTCTGCTATTTGTTCCGGTGTTGCGGATGTATGCCCGATCGAAACCGTTACGCCGTTTTCCGTACATTTGGAGATAAATTGAGCGCTGTTTGGCCATTCTGGTGACAGAGTGATAATCCGGATTCGTCCACCGGATGCTTCCTGCCAACGGTTAAACAACTCCCAATTCGGCGGTCTTACATAATCACAATTGTGTGCTCCGCGAGCGCCGTCATTCGGCGAAATGAACGGACCTTCCAGATGGATTCCGGCAATGCCATGATCTGCAACAGGATCCTGCCGGCATGCCAAAGCTATCGATTCCAAAGCCTCTTGAATGGCTTGATCACTATTAGTTATGACCGTCGGAAAGCAGGATGTCACCCCTTCCTGCCAAAGCTTGCGAATCACTTCACCAACCATCTTGTCAGGATACGGCACTTGATTAAAATCATGACCTGCATAACCATTAATCTGCAGATCGACTAGTCCTGGAGCGACAATCGCCAGCTCTGACGTATCTCGGTTCTCCGATTTGACCGGCTCTATGCTCTTGATAACCCCCTGCTCCATGCAGATCGAGACAGGCTCACCCGTTGCATAATGAATGGCCTTCAAGTTCATGTCTTTAATTCCCATAAGAATCCCTATCCACATAAAGGGTACAATCCGGATGTTTCCGCAATATCGTTGACGGACATTCGATTGAGATTGATCCATTAAGCGTACGCTCGACCGCTTTGCGTTTCGTAGGTCCGGGAACAACGCAGAACAAATGTGAGCCTGAGAGCAAGGCCGGGATAGTCAACGTTAGCGCATGGGTGGGGACATCCTCGAATGAAGGGAAACAACCGTCATTCACCTGCTGCTGCCGGCAAGCATCATCCAGTTCTACAACTTTGATAACCTGCGGATCGTTAAAATCGGCTACTGGTGGATCGTTGAAAGCGATATGCCCGTTCTCACCGATTCCGAGACAAACGATATCGATAGGAGCCTGCAGCAGCAGTTCTCCGTAACGGCGGCATTCTTCTTCGCTCTCATTTGAGCTGTCAATCAGATGCACCGTACCCGGCTTTACTTGATCAAACAGGCGCTCACTCAAAAAACGGCTGAACTTTTGCTCCGCATTTAAAGGCAGACCGTTATATTCATCCATATGAAAGGCTGTAATTCGGGACCAGTCAATGGATTCATCCTCTGATAAATACTTCAAAACCTCATTTTGTGACGGCGCCGCTGCAAAAATGATTCGAATGCCATGTTTTACGGACAGCAATTGCTTGATCCTTGCGGCAACTTCAGCGCCTGCGGCAGCCCCTAGAGCACGACGGTCGTTATATACGTTAACCTTCAAAGAATCGACCGTTTGTTTAAAGACGATTGGTAATTCATTCATATTTCCATACTCCTCTCGATCATCCGAATGGCTATGCGAAAGAGATCATTCTAGATGCCATTATTCCATGTGGAGCTGAACACCTTTGGCCGAGCTTTCATAGATGGCTTCAACTAATTGCACAGCTCGTAATCCGTCTTCGCCAGTAACGAGGGGTTCTATACCGCTTTCGATAGATGCTATCACATCAATAAACTGGCTTTGATGAAAATCGGAAACAATACTGCGAGGATCAGATACCCCTCCGTAAGTTCTCGCTTGCGTCCAATTGGGCTCGCTTCTGCCTGGAACTGTCCAGTGTACGATGGTAGAACCTTCCAACTTGATTGTGCCTTTTTCGCCAAAGAGATTGATTGTTGCCGGGAACCCAGGTTGGATGTTGGTTGAAGCCATAATCGTGCCGAAAGCGCCATTTTTAAATTGCAGAATCGCCAGCCCCAAATCTTCCACTTCTATTTGATGTGTTTGAGTGGCTATTTTACCGTAGACCGTATGAATCTCTCCGGCAAACCAAAGCAACAGATCCAAAATGTGTATACCTTGATTCATAAGAACGCCACCATCTTCGGCAATCGTCCCCCGCCATTCGGCTTCGTCGTAATACGCTTGCGTCCGAGAAAATGACAGTGATGTTTCCACGAGTAGAAGTCTGCCAAGAGCCCCTTCATCAAGCACACGTTTGACTGCTTGATGTTGGGCTTCAAAGCGCCGTTGAGAGATAACGGACAGTGTAACTCCACGCTCTTTTGCCGTGCGTACAAGTTTTGCAGCATCATGCGTGTTCATCGCGATCGGTTTTTCCAAAACTAGATGCTTTCCAGCGTTCAAAACGTCTAGCCCAATGCGGGCATGACTTCCGCTTGAAGTCGTCACACAGACGATATCTACATCCGGACTATGGATCAACTCTTGATAATCGGTCGTCCAAGCGCAATTCTCCTGCTTCGCAATCGCTTTCACTCTTGCTTCTTTACGGCTGGAAACAAAGGTTAAGCTTGCGTCCTCTATCTCGCGGATTGCCTCGATATGAAAGTCAGCGACGGATCCACATCCAATAATGCCAAATCTCCACGTTGTCATAGTGTTATACCTCACTTAGAAGCGCACGCAGCGCATCGAGTGTCATACGAGTACCCGTCATCTGACTGCCACCCTCAGGAATGAAATGCGTTTCGATGGTGAAGAGTCCATCATATCCGTCTGCCAACAAAGCTTTGAGATGTGGAATCACAGGTACACTGCCTGAGCCAAGTGGCACACAATAAGCTTTACCGTCTGCACTTACATAAGCATCCTTAAGGTGAACATGAGCCAATGTATCCCTCATGAATCCGTAACCTGCCGGAAAAGCTTCACGACCGCCGTATGCCTCGTTGCCCGGGTCCCACAATCCTCTTAAAGCGGATGAATCGACACTGCGCACAATGGCAGCAACTTCTTCCGCAAAGCCGCCATTGCAGGATGGCTCATTCTCAAGCAAAAGCTGCACGCGTTCTCGCTGGGCTTCTTGAACAGCTTGGCGCAGATGATGGACAATATCTTCCCTATAGAGCTGCGGATCCGCTTCACGCCAAAAAGAAAAAATACGAATCCGTGTCGTGCCTAGCAGCTTAGCTAGCTGGATCACGCGTTTCAGCTTGTCAAAGTGCGCATCCACGCTCTCTTCTTTCTGGCCGAAAGTGTCTCCAGTGGCAATCGGTCTGCTCGGATCCAGCGCACATTTAAACAAAGGAGAGGCAATAGTGGAAATGAATAACCCGCGGGCTTCAACCTGACGCCGGACTTCCATTGCTTGATCGTCATTTAGAGTGACGACATTCAGTCCGTTAATGACACGGACTTCAACATGCTTTAAACCCTGTTCGACTGCCCAATCCAACGCTTCCTCGAAATTAGCTGAAACCTCATCCGTCAAAACTCCCAATCGTTCCAACATCAAAATGTAAATCCCACCATTCCTTTTGTTCTATCCACAGTGCATTGCCTTCTTGTTTCTTGATTCTTATCATATCAATTAAGTTTTATGAAAAGTTGACGTTTTTTTCGAAGTATATTTACATTTTTTAAGCAATACACTCCGCTACGAGTTTGACATTAGCTACAACATGTTGTCCAGAATTGGCAAAGGAGATATGTTCTTCTCTTGAGCAAAAAGACAAGAACATATCTCCGTAAAATAGTCTATATTGTTTCAATAAGCGCATTATGGAGCATTACCATAATTCACTATAATCCAACCAGCACTTGTTTTTTTCAAGTAAAAAATATGAGGAATACTATCAGTAAATTTTCCATCCAATTCACTTATATAATAGCGATTGCTTCCGTCTTTATCGATAAAGTCAGCGTTATTTACGATATATGTTGTTTCTAAATTGCCTATTTTTTTCTGTATGGCTTGTTCTGGTGTTCTAGAATAAATGAAGAGAAATAGAAGCAAATAAACAATAAAAACGAGAGTACCAAATACAAGAGCAGATTTAAAAAGAAATTTAACCATATAGTTCTTCATCTTGACCTTCAAGGAATTATTTGCATATTGGAGATTCCCAATAATAATTTGGACTTTCTAATCAAATAGAAGGTTCAATATTTCTTAGATATTACACGGTCATGCAAAAAGATACCTGGTCGGAAATCAATCCGCAGGTACCTCTGAATGTTCTTATCTTGAACTAGCTTCTACCGTCTCCGGCTCTCCCCAAGTGAACACTTTGACGCTGACCAACGGCTTCGGTTCGCCTTCGAATTTGCAGCTGAATGACAACGTCTGTCCGCCGTTCCGAACGATCACCGCATCCACCGACGTTTCCACTGTTTTCTGCAAATTCCAGTTTAGATCGTAAATTTTGCCAGTCCGGTCTCCATCGCAAACAAGATATTGATTTGCGAGAACTTCCGTTTCAAAAGTCATATAAACACCGTTCGCAAAAAAGGCCGGCCGTTTCACCGAAGCATCGTCATTGCCGTACGAAGGCATCACTCGCAAGATGAACTTGAGCGGCTGATCGGCATGGCGGTTATAAAACGTCCAATCCGCTCCACCGGGCTGCCCAGGCTGCAGCTCTGCCGGATTACACACGAACGGCTTAGAGATAGAGACCGGATACAGACTCCATCGTCCTTCGCCCTCCGACCGCAAATGCCAATCACCTTTCGGGTCGCGCAGCCGTTCCTGCTGTTCTTCTGTAAATGCTCCGGCCTGTCGAGCCATTTCCCATTGACTTACTGACTCAAGCAACTCGTTAATGTTGCCGTTACGCTGAAGTACGCCCATGTCAGCTACGAGCGCGAAACCGGCGTTAAATCCGGCCGCTTTCGATAACACCCATTCGATTTCGTCCAGAACAGTCGCTTCAAATTGATCGGTGGCTGAACGGACGAGAAACCAACCAAGCATCGGCGGAATAAAGTTCCGGGCAAAAAAACGCTGATTACTGAGCCGCCACTCAAGCTGGCCTTCGCGTGTTGCCGCTCCCCAAGGCTCTCCCCAGTTGAAGCGCGTGAAAATATGCCATAAATAATTCGGAACAACTATACTTGCGTCATTGATCACTTCTTCTCCCCAGCCTTCGTAACACATCTTCACGAATCGATTCACACCATAACCGTCGTGTCCGGATGCGTAGCAGCCTTCCAGTCCATCGAATGAAATTTGTTTGAGTCCCGTCTTTCTGAACAGCTCAGCAATACGCTGGCAATATTCATCCTGAAGCTCAAGTTTAGGGAAAAAGACGTCGTACCCGTGATCCCACAATCGGCTGATTTCCGTACCTGCTTCATGCGCATAAGCCGCCGTGCCGTTCACACCGCGCCGCACGCCGAGCAGCGTCCATGGCGCGCTCTCGGAGATCGCATCGTATTCAATCAGCTCGCTGCCGATTCGCGCTGAACGTCGGTACAAATGCGCCGCAAACGGGCGCGGATTGTCAAAAACCATAACCTGGTCGTCCATTCCGACCGGTTCAGTCAGCCTTGCCACCCCAACTGCTTGCAGCCGCTCGTCCGGCACAGGCGTCACATACGGATCGTTCAGTGTCGTAAAGTTAGACAACGTATGAAGGCCGACGTGAACGCCCATACACTCCGCCAATTCAACGCAGTTTTTCAGTCCGTCATCTCCGTTAGGAAAACTGTGCGGCTTTAAGGAAAAATGGCCCCATTGCCCGAACGGATCGGGATGATAGACATATTTCAGACCGGCCTTCATCGTATATTGAACAGCCTCCGCCATCGTCGATTCGGAGAAGTCGGTGATCAAATACGACTGGTTCGCCGAAGGCGACGTTTTCCCCCAGACACCTTCGATCGTCGGATGCGGCAATCCTTCCCCTAGCTCGACCGCTTCGATCGTATCCAGCACCCGGTTCGCCTCGCAACCGAACATAGCGATTGACGAGCCCACAATTTCCGCTTCTCCCCCGCCTATCGCAGCTACTTCAATGTCCGGCAAATTCCAAACCGGGCGCCTTGTGGCTTTGGTCCGGTTTCTCGTGAACAATTGCAGTAGGCTTCCTTCACTCGAAGGCCACGCTGCACATGATTCATATTCAAACTTGGCATCCTCAAATGATTGATCGGCGAATTGCAGCTTTTCTGCCTCCATGGGCCAGCCGCCAATCGTCTTCACATTTAACGCCTGAATGCCGATCGCAAACTGCCCGTTATGCACAACGCCAACCGCCTCGCCAATCGAACCGGCAATCGTTGTCACATAGGGTCCCCAAACGACTGCATCCACATCAGCTCCATCGATGAACGTCACTGCGAATGTCATATACAATTCCTTTACCCTTATCACAACGCCTACCTTAGCACCGCTTTCCTCAAATAGAAACGTCAGCACGCCACTGCCTACTTCATAATCTGCCGTCAAAGGCGCTTCCAAACGCCCGTCGATTATAACACGTAAGAGAGGTGTTGCATGTGCCGCCGATGCGTACGATTTTCCACTGACCGCATTGGTCATATCTGTGATTTGGCCTTTTCCGTCTAGTACTATTGTCAATTTTCCAGCTTGCCATGAATACATCTTTCTCTCATCCCTTTTCGAGTTTAGTTGTCCAACGTAAAGCCTTAAATTCGAATGTCCTCCCCAATTCTTGCGAATTTGGAAAGGACACTCAAATCAATCTTATTTTTTCAAGTTTTTGTCGTATACTTTTTGCGCTTCTTCGAGCACTTGATCACCACCCATTTTCTTCCATTCGGTTACAAAGTTATTGAAATCATTCAACGACTTGCGACCGGTAATGAAGTCGATATACGTTCGCAGCGTAAACTGTTTCAGCTTATCTTGTGTTTCGTTGTAAATCGGTTTATTAAACGGCGCCAAAATATCGATGTTTCTCGTTCCTTTCGCACGCGTGTCCTTTGCCAGCTGTCGCAAGTTTTTTTCCGAAGTATACGACGTTTGGAAATCATAATCGTTGAACGAACCGGCCATCGAATAGCCGCCTAGACCTGCTTTTTTACGTTCTTTCTCATCCGTATAAGGCGCAATATATTCTATTGTTCCATTGTCGCTTAATTTCCATTGCTTACCTTTTTCGCCGAAGTTCATTTTTTCGTAAACTTCAGGTTCGAATTGGGTAGCTTCGAAAACTTGCATATATTTGACCAGTTTGTCTTGATCTTTCTCCAATTGCTTACCGAACATGACGCCAGAAGCATACGCCGGGTTATATTGCGACATGCCGTATTTGCCGTCTGGTCCTTTAACGCCGCCAACAATCGCAAAGTTGAACCCCGGATGGTTTTTAGCCAGCTTGTCATGCCATTGATCTCCCCCAAGGAATGCATTGCCCGGCAAGAGCGTCCACCAATAATATTCGATGGCACCGATTTTGTCGGTAAGTACTTTGTCCTCGACGTTATTGCCCTTGTTGACAACAAACTCAGGGTCAATCAGCTCGTTTTTGTACCAACGGTTCAACACTTCAAGTGCTTGCTTCGCTCCAGGCTCGATTTCACCACGAACGATTTTGCCGTCTTTTTCCCGGAAAATATTCGGATAAGCGTCAAATGCGCCGAACACCGAACTGAACATGCTTTCGATATTGTCGCCTGAAGATGTAATGCCGTACGTGTCTTTTTTGCCGTTACCGTCTGGATCTTCGTTGCGGAACTTCATCAAAGCGGCTTCCATTTCTTGAAGCGTTTCCGGCGTTTTTGTGATACCGACTTTAGTCAACCAATCTTGCCGAAAGGCCAGCTGCAAACCGTCGATGCCAATATCCCAGATGACTGGCAAGCCATAAATTTTACCGTCTCTTCTGACGTATTTAAATGGATCGTCTCCGAGAAACCGTTTTAACCAGCTCATGTATTTCGGCATATTTTGCTCGATTAGCTTTTGCGGGATTTCTGCCGCTACGTTCTGTTGAAGGAACTTGTCGTATTCCGTGAACGACGGCTCTTTCCACCAATCAGGAATTTCGCCCGAAGAAATCATTAGATTCAGTTTTTCTTTCATTGCTTCACGTGTGGCTGAATTAAAATCGATATCGATGCTAAATTTTTCTTTAAGCGCATTTACGCCGACGGAATCCGGATTTTGATTTTCATCTAGGTTCCAAAACGTCAGCTTCATTTTGGGCTTCGGTTTCTGTCCGCTATCCGTGGACTCGGAACTTTGTTTTTTTCCACTATCGGCAGTATCTCCGGATGATTCGCTTTTGGTGCACCCTGCCATCACGGACATGATCAAAACCGCGGACAAGGCTCCAGACAACCAACGTTTTTTATTCAATTTTAACCAACCCTTTCTTTTCTTTTATGATTCTATTAATAGGGAAGATTACCCTTTAATAGCGCCAATCATAACGCCTTTGACAAAATACTTTTGTATAAACGGATATACAATCAGCATCGGAATAATCGAAAACATCACAACCGTCGCTTGCAGCTGCCTGCCGGAAAACTCCGTTTTGCTGCCTATATGTTGAATGACACTGTTAATATCCGTCATGTTGTTTTGAATAATAATTTTGCGCAAAACGATTTGCAGCATCTGTTTATTGGGATCGGAGATGTAGATCATGCTGTCAAACCATGCGTTCCAATGGCCAACCCCTACCCATAAAGCAATCGTTGCCAAAACTGGCTTCGATAATGGAATGACGATTTGAGTGAAAATCCGCAAATATCCGGCACCATCAACCCTAGCTGACTCCTCCAGCTCATCAGGAATCGATCGGAAAAAGTTGCGCATTATCAATACGTTAAATGCTCCAATCATGCCTGGAATGACTAGTGACCAAACCGTGTTAAGCATGTGCAGTTCCTTGATGAGTAAATACGATGGGATTGTACCCCCGCCGAACAGCATCGTGAATAAAATGAAGCTAGTGAACGTTCTGTTGAAGGGCAAATCCTTCTTCGCAAGCGGGTAAGCCGTGATCGCCGTGAAAAATATGGACAATACGACACCGATAGCCGTTCTAACCATCGTATTCTTGTAGCCCATCCATAACGCATCGAACTTGAAGGCTAGCTTGTAGCTATCGAATGTCAGTTGTGTAGGCAGAAATATGATCCCAGATGAGTAAGCTGCGCTTTTGGCTCCCCCACCGTCCAAGGAAATAACAACCTGGGTCCAGAATGGGTACAATGTGCAGAACATAATGCAAGTCAAAATGACGTATAAAAGGACGTCAAACATTTTGTCGCCTATCGATTTTTTCACATTTATCATCTTTCTCGCTCCTTCACCCGACAAACTACCATATGGCGTGCTCCTTTCCGCCGATCCATTTAACGATACGGTTTACGGCAATAATCAGGAACAGAGCGACGACCGATTTGAACAACCCAACCGCTGTGGCATAACTGTAATTCAGCTCAATCAACCCTTTGCGATACACATAAGTGTCAATAATATCGGATACGTTATACACTTTGGCATTATACATATTGAATATTTGATCGAAACCCGCATCCAGAATGCCGGACATAGACAAAATCAGCATAATCGCAATGATTGGAACGAGCATTGGGATGGATATGTAAATCATCCGCTTGAACCGCCCCGCCCCGTCGATAACAGCCGCTTCGTACAACTGCGGGTCAATGCCCGATATCGCTGCAAAATAAATGATCGAACCCCAGCCAAACCCTTGAAAAATGCTCGTAACTACGAGGATTGTCCGAAAGTAGCGGTCGTCCGCCAAATATAACATCGGATCGCCGCCAAATAGTTTCACGATCGCATTGATCGGACCGTCCAGCGAAAATATCGTAAAGAAAATGCCGGCCAAGACGACCCACGATATAAAATGCGGCAAATACGAAACCGTCTGTACTACTTTTTTAAACTTCATATTCGAAATTTCACTCAGCAAGAGTGCGAAAACGATTGGTACCGGAAACCCGAACACGAGCTTGTATAAGCTTATGACAATCGTATTTTTCAATACCGTGTAGAAATACGAATCATGGATGATTTTCTCAAAATGATAGAGTCCTGCCCAAGGACTGCCGAGAATGCCCTGCGTAATTTTAAAATCTTTAAATGCCAACAACACGCCGATCATCGGAAGATAGTGAAAAATGAAGTAATAGATGATCGCCGGGATCATCATGATGAGCAGCACGCGGTATTGCTTGTATTTTTTGGTCTTTTCTCGCTTTAGCGTTCGATTCGTGCTGACGGTCGCCACAGTTTCGTTCATTGCTGTCTTTCCCTCCTTCATGTAAACGCTTCCGTTTCGATAACTAAACTATAGCATGGGTTGTAGAAGAAAAAATTATCAAATAGTAATGATATTATTCAGTTTTTTACGGAGTTGCAAAAAAAGCCTGCCGGGCGGCAGACTTGGGTAGGAGAATGATGTAACTGATTCACGATCACTATGAAGCATTCATGTATTGCGGGATAACGACGGTCATGACCGTACCATGACCGATCCGGCTTTGGATGCCTATGCCGTATTCAGCTCCAAACCGTAGCTGCAGCCGTTCGTTGACGTTGTTCAACCCGTATCCGACTGACTGCATTGTCAGTATCGTATCGATCGTCTCCTGCGGCATACCCGGACCATTGTCTTCGATTGCGAATTCGATCGTACTATGACCGAGTCGGGCGCTCACTTGGAGCAATCCCCTCCCAGACGTTTTCTGATTGACGCCGTGTTTGATTGCGTTTTCGGCCAACGGCTGCAGGATGAGATTGATCGTCGAATATTCGTAAACCGCTGCGTCGATTTCATAAACAACATCGAAGCTATATTCACCCATAACCTGAATAATTTCTACATACGATTTGATATTTTCTAATTCATCCCGTACAGAAATGATATTATTGCCCCGATTAAGTGCTGTTCGGTAAAATTTCGACATCGACGTGACAACATGGCTGATGTCATGAGCATCGCTCCGCAGCGCCTTCCAATTGATGAATGAAAGCGTGTTGTACAAAAAGTGTGGATTGATTTGCCACTGAAGTGCTTTCATCTCTGCTTCTTTTTGCACGATTTTGCTGCGAAACGATTCTTCAATCAATTCATTCAGCCGGATCAGCATGTTGCCGAACCGATTCGTAAGCTCGCCGATTTCATCTCTTGATGAGCTTTGAACCCGCAAGTTCAATTCCCCCATCTCGACCCGCTTCATCATTGCATTCAACCTGAAAATGCGTCGGATCATCGTTTTGGAAAATATCGAAATGATGACAAGCAAGCTGACGATACATGCCAGGATCACAATCAGCGTTGCATTGATAATCGTTCCAGCGTTTGGGGACACTTGCTCGGCAGGTACGAAGCAATACATGGTCCAATTCGTTTGCGGCACTGTTTTTTTGACAAGAAACATCTCAGTTGAACCGATCCTTAACCTTCCTTCGCTCAGCTCCATCATTTCTCTAGAGTCTAAGGTGGATGTCATCTTTGCGCTTTGGTTCGCGTAAATGATCCGGTTTTGAGCATCTGCGATGACAATGGCGTAATCCTTGGACATATCGGTCACACTTCTGAAAAAACTTTTGTCATTTATACGCATATAGACGATGTTCGTGTACCGCTCCGCGAAGAATTTCGGGAATTTAGCAGTTACAAACAGACCCTTATCATAAAACCATAGATTTTCGCTTCCTTGGACAGTCTCAGTGTACCAAGGTTCGTTTTCGACACGTTTATAGGAAACAACGGAGTCGCCGTATTCCGGGACATTGCTTTGCGTATAAAACGTTATTTTTTCAATTTCCTTGTCCAGATTCATCATCATGATGAAATAAGGCGATAAGTAATTGTTCAAATCACCTGACAGGTTGACCAGATCGAGATAATCATTGGCGACGATTTTTTGAAATGTCTTGTTGAAGACAATCGACCGGATTGTATGGTTATACCGTTCGATAGAATTGTTGATGCTTTCCGAAATCGTACTGACGTTTTTGTCAATTCCTTGAAACGCCTGATAATTCAGCATTTGCTTCGATTGATTGTAGGCGTATAGGCCAAGCACCAAAATCGGAATGATGATAACTGTCAGATAGGACAAAAACAACTTTTGGTTAAAGCGCAGCCGGTTGAATAGTCCGAATATAGCCCTTTTCACTGGTTACGCCTCTTCCCTAAATTGGGACGGGGATTTGCCGTAATGGTTTTTAAACAACGAACTGAAATACGGAAAATTGCTGTAACCGACGTCATGTCCGATGTCGACGATTTTTCGGTTTGTCGAACGCAACAGCTCCTTCGCCTTTTCCATCCGGTACAATGTGATAAACTTGTTGATGCTGATTCTTTTTTGCTTTTTGAATAAATGGCTTAAATAATTTGGCGACAAATAGATCCGTTCGGCTAATAATTCCAAAGACAAATCAGTATTGTATTCGCTTTCAATTATGCGAACAACCTCTTCAATTGCTTTCGGCATCGCTTCGGCGCTGGTTCTTCCGGATGATTCGTTTTCCTCCAGGATCGTCAGTACCACTTTGCGTAAATCGTTCAGCTTTGTTGTCCTATAAATACTTTCCAAACTCAATTTGAATTTATCCGTGTTCTTTTTGGCAGAAGCGTCGAATATCGCTTTGACGATTTCTGAACAAACATATTTGACGTAAATGACGGAATAATGATCGCTGCCCTGCAGAGCGTCAAACAATTGTTCGAACCGCAATCTCGCGATATCATAACGGTTGTGCTGAATATTCAACGTTAGCTCCTCCAGTCCATCGTTGACCGCTGCGGTAACATCACCTGTGGCAAATGATGTGCGGTTTGCCAGCAGCACCGTTCCTTCGTCGAAAAAAAACTTGTTTTCCAGCATCGATTCCATCGCGTAATATTCTTTGTACAGCTGTTTCACATCGTCCACCAAACCACTGACCACTATGCAGATTTCCCGTCCGTACTTGTCCCGGAACCATCGGATCAGTTGCTGTCCGAGATCCGTTAAAGCTTCCAGCGACTCTTCGGCAAAAGCTTCCACGAGCAGCAAACCTTGAAATTCATTCAAATGGATGAAATCAAAACCTCGTCGAACCGTTTCCGCAAGCTGACGTTCGAAATCGGGATCGAGCCGGTCAAAAAAACGGCTGCGCGAATCTAGCATCAGCATCCTCACATAACAATATCCATCGAACCCAGTGATCGGCATGGATAGCTCCCTGTCTTCATCCGCCACTTCGGCTTTGCCGAGAATGAGGTCGGTCATCAGCTTTTGCTTCTCGTAATGGACCTCTTTCCTATACGCCTCTTCCATCCGCTCCTGCTGCGCCTTCGATTTCAGCTCCTGTTCGCACAATTGGATGACCTGGGACACAACCTTAATAAATTCGCTCACCTGAACCGGCTTCAAAATATAGCGGATCGCTTTCAAATCGATCGCCCGCTGAGCATATTCAAACTCACCGTAAGCGCTCATAAAAATTACTTTAACCGGCCGTCCGAGCTCACGCACCTTTGCTGCAAGCTGCAATCCGTCCATCCCCTTCATCCGGATGTCAGAAAACAATATATCGATATCATTGCTTTCGATGTACGCTAGTGCGCTTTCCCCGCTGTCCGCTTCGCTAATCTCCAGGTTCAAGCCGTATTTTTCGATTAAAAACTTGACCCCGTCCCGTTCGAATTTATCATCGTCGACCACGAGCATTTTCAGCATCGGTTCCACCGCCTTTCACGCAAAAAAATAGTATTTACAAAAGGAGTTTACCATAAAATGTAGGGGAGAAAAAAGTTGGAATTTCATCACATAGCCTCAAAGTGTCATAGCATGCCCATGCCGTGCTAAATACGCTTCCTTTTCTTTATAATCCGGCATAATGCTACCTACACGTCTCCAAAATGATCGATCATGATTCATATGAAGGAGATGACATAGCTCATGAATGATGACATAATCAATAACTTCAATTGGAGCCATGGCTAACCGATAATTAAAGGTTATTTTTTTATCCGAGCTGCAGCTTCCCCACTTGGTTTTTGACTCATCTACCTCAATCGTTTTGGGCTTTACTTTTAGTTGTGTTTGATAAATTTTGATTCGTTCCCCAATAATCTTCTTGCAGCTTGAGAAATAGAACTTCTTAAGTTTCATTTTCAATTCTTCTTCATTTAGCTCATTCGTCTCAATTAACTCATGGAGATAATAATATTTCCCAAGATGAAGGAACTTTCCGTTATCTTGATACTCTCTTGTCTTCGGGGTTTCTCGAGCTTCCGCTATGAGTTGTAATTTCTCCAAAATCGTTTTACCATGATGTTTCACAGCACTCATAACCATCTCTTTACTTGTATCATTAGGAGCTTTAACGGTAATGAAACCCATAGAATCAATATGAATCGAAATCTTTTTTCTAATTCCATATTGAACATTAAATTCTATCGTATTATTTTCAAATTCAATTTTCATATCATCATTGTTCCTATTATGTTATTTATTAATTGTATTAGTATCAAATCATTAATCCGTTTAATTTGCAATGCTGGAGTCCTTTTATATTTGTTAAAATCAATAGAAAACGCTTGATCCCTTAGTTTAAGGACCAAGCGTTTTTTATCTGGTGATAGTTTAGTACCTACTTGCGTAGTGTTTGAAGCGCTCCACTCCATGCGATCACTTGATCCAGCATAAGTTTAATATTATTGAGATGTAATTCGGCTGGCTTAAATGTGCTATAGTTCTCAAAATCGGTAAAAATCGATAAGGTTGGATGTGCTTTCACATCAGCAACTAGTAGCTCTCCTAATATCCCTCTCAGATGTTCCGCCGCTCGTGCCCCGCCAGTTGACCCATAACTAATGATACCCGCAGCTTTGTTATTCCATTCCTCACGTGCTAAATCGAGTGCATTTTTTAAAGCACCAGTAATGCTGTGGTTGTATTCCGGCGTAATAAATATATAACCATCAAGACTGTTCAATTTTTCAGTCCAATTTTTGATTTGTTCTTCGCTACCCGCGTCACCAAAAAAGGGTAATTTGTAGTCTGCGATATCCACTATCTCGTAGCTTGCATCTCCTCGTTTATCTGCAATTTCTTTGACCCAATTTCCCACTTGCGGACTCACCCGTCCAGGTCTTGTACTTCCCAATATGATTCCAATTTTCAGCATATAAAGAGCCTCCTCATGAATTTCTATTTTGAGTTAATTAGTTGCCTTGTATTTGGCGCCACATTGTCATCATATCGATCCAACCACGATGTTCGGCAATCTTACCTTCTACGACTCGATATTGACGGTAAAGCGTGACATCAATGGAATTCCCCGAAGGTGAGTTTCCAAAAAACACCCCTTTATGCGTACCTTTCACAACCATTCTTACGATTACCTTTTCCCCTTGGGCTATGATCTCTTCCACTGTGTAGAGTTTATCAGGAAACGCCTCTAATATTTTTCCAGCAAATTGTTTCAGACCTTCTTTTGATTGATAAGAGTGTTCTTGATAATCGGTTGACAAAAATTGTTCCGTACAATCCATATCACTTTGATTCCAAAAAGCCTCGATAAACGCTGATACCGTCTCAATATTTTTCTGTTCAATAGTTATCACAATAAAACATCTCCTTTTTTATATGTTTGCCTTTATTATCATATTGTTGTTCTGAATCTGAAGTTAATTGGCTTTAATTTGAGGCAAAAGTGTCGCTGTATCGAACCATCCACGATGCTCAACAATCTGGCCATCTACTACACGAAATTCACGAAACTGAGTGGCCTTTACGGAATTGCCTGTAGGTGAATTTCCTGCAAACGTACCTTTATGCGTACCAGTCATAAATATTCTAGCTATTACCTTCTCTCCTTGGGCAATGACCTCTTCCACTGCGTAGTGTTTATCAGGAAATGCCTCCCCTATTTGTTTAGAAAAGAATTGATCGGTGGAATCCAAATCATTTTGATTGGAAAAAGCCTCAATAAACGCGGTTACCGTTTCAATGTTCTTCTGTTCAATCGTTTTCATAGTAAAACATCTCCTTTTTTGTACTTACATGAAATACTTTGAGTCAACAATGTTTTGGAGCGATTATGTTAAAATAACTAGTCGAGTTAGATGGGTCTATTTGTCGCCGGCTGACAAACAAACTTGTTTGTGCTAATATGTGACTATACTGTCACCTTTATAATACGTTACCATTAAGTCACATGTCAAGGGTGAAAAAAGCATGCTCGTAAGTAAACTGTTAGAAGGAGGTGTTCCAAATAGATAACGATATATTTAAGGCACTTGCTGATCCCAGCCGTCGCACACTCTTAGACTTGCTTCACGCAACTGATGGGCGAACGTTGAACGATCTTTGTACCCCTTTGCAAATGTCAAGATTCGGTGTAATGAAGCATCTTAATATTCTCGAGGAAGCTAACCTCATAACCACCAGAAAAGTTGGCAGAGAAAAGCTGCATTATCTAAATTCTGTCCCCATACGGCAAATTTACGACCGCTGGGTTAGCAAATACGCCGAACCCTGGGCTATCGAATTAACATCACTTAAAAACGAATTGGAGCGTGAAACGAATATGGAAAACAAACCTAGGCATGTTAACCGAATTGCTATTAAAGCGACACCCGAACAAGTGTGGCAAGCCATTACAGATCCGTCCAAGACATCAAAGTTTTGGTACAATTGCGCAATCCGATCCAACTGGGAAATTGGCTCCTCTTTCGAACTATGGAACCCAGAGGAGAAAAAACTAGCAGATGGGATCATTCTCGAAATATCTCCTCCACATAAGCTGGTTATGAGTTGGCAGTTCCCCGCGTTTCCAGACACGGCCTCTGAGAGCCCTTCACGTATTACGTGGGAAATCGATTCTCATACTGAGTTAGTCGGTGTGACCCTCGTAACAGTCGTGCATGATGAATTCGAACAAGCAATAAACACCGCAAAGATTCTTGAAATGGGGTTACCTATTGTACTTTCGGGAATGAAGACATTGCTTGAAACTGGGTCAACACTTTCCAGTGATTGATAATAGTAAACAGGAAAACGACGCTTCTTTATAGGAGCGTCGCTTTATTCAACTTGGTACCTTGAGTTAGGCTTACACTTCTCGAATAAATGGCTTGATCTTGGAAACTCTAATTTCTATGAAAGGAGGTTCATACATGGTTGAGTACACAAATATCCAAGATAATTCCGAAGAAATAATGAATTGTATCGTTAACTGCGACACCAACACCGAGCAAGATCAGAAAAAAGTAGATAAAAACCTTTTGAGCAGTATCCCGAACGAAGAAGAATATATCGATGAACCTTAATTCGTCAACCGCCAAACATGGCGGTTTTATTTTATTTATGACTGCATTCTGGATATCTCGCCTTACTTCGTGCCTCTCTTCTCTCCCGTCCATATAAATGTTGCTGCCGCGCCAGCAGGAAGCGTGTAGGAGAAGGCATTCCCTCCCTGCTGCACCTTGAACGATCGGCTCTCCGCAGCCGAATTAAACGCGATGAGTACCTCGGATCCATCAGGATTTCGGAAAGCGACATCCTCGATATTTCCACTTCCGAGCGTATTCGAATCAATCCTATATGCTCCTGCCCTTACAAACTTACTCGCATGCCCAAATGCATAAAACTCCGGGTTATAAGAGATCGCCCCGGTCTTCTGATCGATTTTCACGAAGCCGCGACAGTTGGGACATCCACCGTTCTTGGGTCCGAACGATTCATCAAGGGCCAAATTCCACTTCAGCACCGTTTTTGCCCAAAAACGAGTCGAGCCTATGATAAGGTTCTGCATATCCCATTTCAGACTGCCTGCGAAATCAGGTGCCCATTCTCCACCCGAGCTCTCTGTGAAGTAAATGTCTTTGTTCGGGAACAAATCGTGCACCTTCTGTTGGCTGGACACTTCTCCTGCATAACCGTGGAACGCCGATCCAGCAATGTATTTGCTTGTTTCCGGGTCGATCAGAATCTGTATCGGATAGTAAGGTTCATCCCAGTTGTGATCCCATATCACGATCTTCGTTCCAAGCTTTGCTTTCTCGAAAGCTGGACCCAGATGGGATTTGATAAAATTGGCTTGATCCGCCGGTTCCATCCTCATGCCCGGGTATCCATCAGGCTCGAAGTGGGGCTCATTCTGCGGCGTTATAGCATCGATTGACAGCCCTTCTGCTGCATAGGCCTGAACGAACTTCGTGAAATACTCAGCGTAGGCTTGATAAAAGTCCGGATTCAAGCTTCCTTTAATCAAGGAGCCAGACGTCTTCATCCAGGCCGGTGCGCTCCAGGGAGAACCCATGATTTTCAAATCCGGATTGAGTTCCTTTGCCTTGTGGAGAGTCGGGATGATGTAAGATTTGTCATAATCGATCGAAAAGCTCTGCAGCTTCGGATCCGTCTGCCCTTCTGGCATATCATCGTACGTGTAGCTCTTTAACGAGAAATCCGTGGCTCCCATTGGGAGCCGCAAATAACTAATGCCGATGCCTTGCTTATGATCGAACAACTTATTCATCAGATCGCTTCTTTGCTCAGGATTCAGCTTGTTCGCAATCAACCAGGCGGACGAATCCGTCATAGCCGCACCGAAACCGTCGATCTGCTGATACACCTTCTCTCCATAGATGACAATGGTAGAATCATTCGGTGTGTTGTCCTTTACCCAAGCCAGATCCGCTTCTTGATGAAGCAGCTTACTTTGATCGGCTGTGGTAATCCACACGTTCACTGGGCTTTGCGATGAATGAAGACCGTACTTAAGGAAGCCGAGCATCGCTATCAGGACAATGATAATGCCCACCACAATCGGTGTTCGCATTAATTTTCTCATCATTGTTCCCACTTAAAAGTAACGGCCGCTTCCCCATCAATCTTGTATTCGAAAGTCCTTTCATGGATTGCAACGGCGAACGTTTTCGGCTTCGTCGTTCGATTTGAAACAATCAACACCTTGGAACCATCCTCATTGCGAAACGCTACCGTTTCCAAGTCATCTTCAAACGTATTCGAGTCGATTCGATAAGCACCCGGACTCACGAACTTACTTATATGGCCGAGAGTGTAGTAATCAAGATTATACGTAAGCTCTCCTGTCTGCTGATTGATCTTGACCACGCCGCGGCACGTGCTTCGCGACAGAACGGTAGGCCCGTTGTTCTCATCCAAAGCTATGTTCCACCAAATAACAGACTTCGACCAGTTTCTTGTCGTGCGGATTACATGCTTCATTTGGTCCATGAAAGCGTCGTGGAACGGCGGAATCCACTGCCCTCCGGACGCCTCGGTAAACCAAACATCCTTGTCCGGGAACTGTTCCTTGATCTGCGACATCACCTCATGCCGTCCCCCATACACGTGCCATGCGGTTCCAGCGACATACTTGCTTGCTTCGGGGTCTTCGTAGATCTTGCGTGGATGGCCGGGAACATCCCAGTTATGGTCATAGCACATGATCTTGGTCGGTTGCTCCCGCTTAGCCAGCCGTGGTCCCAAATGTGACTTGATAAACGCGGCTTCTTCTGCCGGCTTCACAATCATACCCGGGTATTCCTTCGGCTCGTAGCCAGGCTCATTTTGCATGGTAACCGCATAGATCGGAATCCCCTCCGCTTGATAGGCATCTAGGAACTTGATGAAATAATCTGCGTAAACCCCGTAGCAATCCGGCTTCAACGTGCCGCCGATCATCGCGTCGGATGTCTTCATCCAGCCCGGTGCGCTCCATGGCGAAGCCATCACCTTCAGCTCAGTGTTCAGCTGCAAAGCCTGATGGAGAACAGGTAAAATGTAATTCCGATCGTGATCGATAGAAAACCGTGCAAGCTCATAGTCGCTTTCTCCAGGCTCAACATCGTCATAGCTATAGATCTTCCACGCGAAATCACTAGCTCCCATCGGCTGACGTATGAACGAAACCCCAATACCCTCTTCCCGGTCAAATAGCTTCCTCATAAGTTCATCCCTAAGCTCCTCAGATAAAGCATGAACCACTAGCCAGGCCGAGGCATCGGTAAAAGAAGCTCCAAAACCGTCCATCTGTTGATAGGTGACCGCCTCGTCAATGGTGATGACGTAATCAGTAATCTCCTTATTGCTTCCAGAAAATGGAATCGATTCCATATGCGCCAGTTTTTTCGACTCATCAATCGTCGTTTGCCATACTTGTATGTTGCTCATCATGTCAGCTCCTCTACAGATTCTAAAAAACAAGAGGCCAACGGCCTGCGCAAGCGTTAACGCCGGCTGCTGCCCTTTCGGCCCCATGCTCTTTACTTGTTTGTTATTCTATTCTTACTTAATGCCTTTTTCGTCGTAGTAAGCCGTAGCTTGCTTCTTCACATAATCGAGAACTTTATCGATACCAGCAGATTTCAGTTTATCCTGGTAAGTCTTGAGCGCTTGGTCCACATTCGGTACCAATCCCATCATGAGCGGCTTGCCGTATTGATCGATGACTTGATTGACAGCAGCGTACTCTGTCTTCACAGCATCGTAGTCCATGGATATCGGCGAGAAAATGTCCGGCTTGCTCATCTTGGAGAATTCTTCGTTCAGCTTATCCAGACCGTCCCAACCGCCGACGCCTGCTTTCATAAGCGGCTTGTTTCTCCAGCCCCAATCCGCGATACCGTAGCCTTGAACCTTCGCAGCATCCTGGGTTTTGGAAGGAGTGACGATATTTTTACCGTCGTTGATCAAATCATAGTGATAGCCCTCAAGGCCGTAGGTAATCAGGTTATAATACTTCGCATCTGTTCTGATCTTCTCAAGTACCATGAGTGAACGCTCCGGGTTGGCTGCGCTCTTCGGAATCGCCATACCATTGGCAATACCCATCGTCGGCATCGCAAAGCCTTGCATGCGTGTGTACGGGAAGTATCCGATCTCCATCTTCGGATCTTTCTTCTGTACATCAGTAATAAATCCAGCTGCGCCCGGAGGGTTGCGCCAGTAAACGGCACCTGTGCCCGTCTTGATCAGATCGCCAGCTTCTTGTTTAGAGGACAGTGTGTTCTTTGACCAGTAGCCTTTGTCCGCCCATTCCTTCATTTTCTTCACCCAAGCCTCATATTCAGGTGTGAATGGGTAAGCGACAATATCTCTAGGACTGTTGTAGTTTTTAGCTACGACAACACCGCTCTCTCCCCCGATTGTCTGGTAGCCTTGAACTGCGGAGAATAAAGTGCTAATTTCGTTCCATGCACTTCCGTTGATCGGGATAACGTTCTGCTTATTTTTCTTGACGCCATCCAAATACGCCTCGATGGAAGCCAGATCTTTGATTTCTGGAAGGTTCAACTCTTTTCTCCAGTCCTCGCGGTAGACAATACCGTTCGGCGTGTATTCCGGGTTCGTGTTCGGAACCGCGAAAATTTTGCCGCCAATGGTGACGTCACTCCAATCCTGTGCTGAAACTTGCTTTTGAACCTGAGGCGCATACTTGGGAAGCAAAGCAGTCAGATCCGTGAATGCACCCTGCTTGGCATATTTGAAATATCCTGCCCATGAGGAGGCAAAGATCATATCGATTTTCTCACCAGCTGTCAGCAGCAGATTGTACTTGGTTTGCCAATCGTTCCAAGTGGTGAAGTTCAATTTAACCGTTGCGTTCAGATCCTTCTTCAGCATTTTATTGAATTCGTCCATAACCTTAGGTGTGTCCTTATTGGCATCACCTACCAAATACCATACGAGCTCAACCGATTTTGAAGTGTCCGGTCCAGTCGCTGCAGGCGCTGCGCTTTGGTTTCCTTCAGTCTTCGCAGGTGCGGTTGTTTCAGGCTTAGTTCCGGTACTGCTGCTGCAACCCGACAAAGCGGTAGCAGCCAGCATGACGCCTGCTAGAATAGTTCCGATCTTTCTTTTCATTTATGACTCCTCCTTAATAGTGGACAATCGATATCTTTGTTAGCCGTGAAACCGGTTCTAACCTTTGACTGCACCTATTGTCAGTCCTTTGACGAAATACTTTTGCACAAATGGATACAGAAGTACGATCGGCCCTGTAACGACGACGGCAACAGCCATCTTCAGCGTCTCTGCTGGGGCTTTGAAATTGACGGCAGCCAAATTTGCGGCGATGTCCGTACGCAGTACAGCGGCATTCGCTAGAATCTTGTATAAGAAGAATTGCAGCGGAAACTTGCTTTCCGTCGTGATGAAGATGTTGGCGGTAAACCAATCGTTCCAATAACCAAGAGCAAGGAACAATCCGATCGTAGCTAGCCCTGGCGTTGATAAGGGAAGGATCAAGCGGCTGTAGATCGTAAAATCATTTGCGCCGTCAATTCGAGCCGACTCAACGATAGAGTCAGGAATCGATTTCATAAAGTTTTTCATAAGAATAATATTCCAAGCACTAATGAGTGCGGGAATCAACATGGCCAAGTAGCTGTCTTTCCAATCCAGATACTTAACGATGAGAATGTACCATGGGATCAAGCCCCCGCTGAACAATGTCGTGAAGTACATGAAGAATGCGACAGAATTACGGTATTTGAAATCTTTACGAGCGAGCACGTATCCCGCCATGGACGTAAGGAACAAGCCTACGCAAGTTCCAATGACGGTAAGGCAAATTGTCACCCAATAGGCGCGGAAAATTTGCTCAGGGTTAGTGAAGACCGCCTTGTAGGCATCGATAGACAACTCGTTCGGCCAAAGCTTAAACCCTTCCCCGATGATTTCATTCTCCGACGTGAATGAACCCGAAATAATTAACCAGAACGGCAGCAGGCAAAGTATGGTCAAGAACGCTACCGTTCCATAAGCGATGACCATAAAAGCCATCGTCGCCGAGTCTTTTTTGCGTCTCACGGTAGTCCCTCCTAAGAGTTTTGCTTTAGCAAAACTGGCTTCGTAAGCATTTCATTAGAACAATGCGTAATCTTCGCGGACTTTTTTCACAATAAAGTTGACCGTCATAACTAAGAGGAAGCCAAAGAACGATTGGTACAAGCCTGCAGCCGATCCCATTCCAATGTCAAAATTGACCGCCAACGCCCGATACACATACGTATCGATAATGTCCGTCGCATCATACAACATGCCGTTGTTGCCGATGATCTGATAGAACAGGTCAAACTGCCCTTTGAGGATGCCGCCGAGACTGAAAATGACGAGCAAAATAAAGGTTGGGGTTAAAAGCGGAATCGTGATATGACGAATTTGTTGAAAAATATGAGCTCCGTCGATTTCCGCTGCTTCGTAATACTCATCACTAATGCTCATAATGGCGGCCAAGTAAATAACCGTACCGTACCCGAGCCCTTTCCAAACATTGAAAAAGACAATGATGTACTTCCACGGTTCCGTATTCAAATAGAAGTCATACGGCTGCGCCCCTAGCTGTTTCAACAATGTATTGATAACGCCGGTATCGGAGTTGAACAAGTTGAAAACGAAAGCACCTACAAGAACCCACGAAATGAAAAACGGCAAAAACATAATGGATTGCGTTGCTTTCTTAAAATATTTGTTGGCAATCTGGCTTAAGAAGATCGCACAGACCAACTGCAGGAAGTTACCGATAAAAATAAAGGCCAAATTGTACACGACCGTATTTTTCGTCAAGTTCCATAGCGTACCTGATTGATACAAAAACTTAAAGTTCATCATACCGATGAATTCGCTTCCAAATATCCCGCCGTCGAAGCTGAACTTCGTGAAGGCCAGATAAATTCCCGCCATAGGAATATAGCTGAATACGATGAAAAAAAGGATCGCAGGAGCTACCATCAGAAACATGATTTTGTTCCTGGACAATTCCGCCCAGAAGCCTTTTAAAGCTGTCATCACTTACTCACCTCCGAACTCTTGGATTGTGTTTGTTGTTTACAAGGCCAATCTTAGGCCTTCAACCAAGGCTGGAGCAACTATAAATATGCGATCATTATCATTTTTTGCTTCATTACGAAGAGCTTTTCTCCGCTTCAGATCACTTTTTCCGTTGTTTGGGAACTCAACTGATCTCTCGAACCCCTTCTTCCTGCAATCGTCCGTTTTTGCGGAAGTCAGCCGGTGTTACACCGTTGATTTTTTTAAATGCTTTGTAGAAATACGGACTGTTTGAAAAGCCTGATTTTTCCGCAATATCCCCTATGGGAAGCTCAGTTGTAAGCAATAACGTTCTCGCTTGGTCCATTCTTACTTCAATGATGTAATTCAGAATCGTGTTTAACGTATGCTTCTTAAATAACCGTCCGATATAGGTTGCGGACAACCCCATCTCCTCGGCAATGGATTCCAAGGAGAGCTCTTGAAACATATATTTCTGCTGCACAATCGCGATGATTTTACCCACCACTTCGTCATGTCTTGTGTTCTTCTTCTCTTCCAGGCTGGTTGATACACGCACGAATACATCGAAGAACGGACGGTACATGTCCTCGACTAGTTCCGCATCGTTTAAACCGGAAAGTAGCGCATTGATACTCAAATCCCAGGAGATATCGTTATTCTTTTGAATCGTGGAAACTGCGTTGTTCACAGCAAAAGCCAAGTGCGACACAGCAAGATGATACGACATATAGGAATAGCCGGCAGTTTCTTCGACGATCTCGCGGAATATGCGCGATGCTTCGGTAATTCGACCCAGCATCAGCTCCTCGATCAGCACCTTCTCTTTGGAGATCGGGTACACATAGGATTTGGCCTTCAACGACTCGATTTGCTCCGCGTAAATAAGACACTCATGTCCAAAGAAAAGCCGATGGAATAAGGCTTCCGTCGCCTGAGTATACAAACGGCTGATGCTTCGAGCATCATCACCGGTCGTACTCACCGCTATTGAAACGGATACTTTAATGTAATCCCCCACAAAGGATTGAATTTGACGCCATAGACTCGCTGGCAGGACAGAATGACTATCCGGAGCGGGTTCCCCTATATTGAGTAGAATCGCAATACGATCATCCCCCATATCAACAGCAAAGGAAGGACAGTAGGCATTCAATAACTCTTGAGCGATGTTCATAATCCCAATCTTGAGCAGGCTCCTGTCGCCGACGCTGTATCTCTCCACTAGCTCCAGATATCCGTCAATCTTCAGCACCGTCACGGCAAAATGATTCTTGGCATCCAAATGAATATCATACAACCTGAACTTCTCGTCCAGGCAATGAGGATTACTGCTGCCCGATCCCAGAAGCAGATTGCGAACCAGATCTTGCCGCAGCGCCATGGAATGGTTTCTTCGTTCCGTCTCAAGTGTTGTCAACTTCACTAACTTGCGGTTTACATTCAAGGACAATTTTCGCGAAATCAGGTAGGAAGTCAGAAGTCCAAGAAGTAGAATGGCGACTGCGATTGCGATCGTATAGAGCCTCATATGATTAATGCCGCTTGTAATGACACTGTACGGTGCAATTCTAATATAACGCCAGCCCAGAACATCAGGAGCCGTATACGTCACTAAGGATTTAACCCCATCCACATCGGAGACGAAATATCCTTCTGATTCGCCGCTACCGAGCACCACTTGGATGTACGGTTTATGGGTAAGGTCCGTCAGCATGGCATTCTTCCAGCTGTTCGTGATGAGGACTCCGCGATCGTTGATGATAAACGTATTTTTGTCCGAAGTGGCGATCATGCCGTCGATATTTTTGTGCATTTGTGTTTCGGATATATTAACGATAATGACGTTCTTTTCATCTTTATGGGAAAGAGTGTCGTACAACAGGAAGGTATAACAATCCCGTTCCTTCTCTTGATTGTTCAGCATGAGGCTCTCAAACGGGATTTTACGCGGGATCGGCATTAACGTCTTGTAATCCGAAATATGCTTAACCATTTCTACGGCTTTCGTATCGTAAAACTCATTCGATTTCCAAACCGAATTGGCACTGATTTCTGCGCTCGTATAAAACGTATCTGTCTGGTAGTTATATATGTAGATGGAATCAATAAAAAGGGATGTAGCCCGGTAGGAGTTCAGTTGAGCCATCGCCGTACTTGTATCAAGAGGATCTCCTGACGAAAAGTAAAGCAATTTGGACACATTCATGTCGTTATATATTTGTTTGGCAAACGTGCTGGCGTTAACCGCCATGATGGAAGCTTCTTGGCTTGTTTGGGCTAGATTATTCAATGTGGATCTGTACGTCTGGTTGAGGGAAATATCTTCGAAATAAACATGTAGAATTCCCGACAGCATCACAATCGTTAAAGCGATGGTCAACGTAAAAGACCGAAAAATAGAAGCGGAGAATTTCACGTTGGAATTGGACGTTTTTATTTTCAACATCGTCACCTCGTTATTTGAAATCGATTTCATTTAATTATAAACTAGCATGAAACCGTATTCAATTTGTTTTTATATTTGTTTTTTCCTCTCAACATCTGTTTTCTAACCGCTGGTCATGATGTATATGATAGGTTAGATGCCTTCTTTGTTGAAATCGATTTCAATCTAATTTATACTTGGTGTACAGATCACACAATGTGTTTACTATGGATAGAAGGTTGATACTCATGGATATGAAATTCAAAATTGTCGACGTTGCCACCAGAGCAGGAGTTGCTCCCGCTACGGTTTCACGCGTTCTCAATGATAGCAGTAAGGTTACGCCTAAAACAAGAGACAAAGTCATGAAAATCATTAACGAGCTCGGTTATCAACCCAATGCCGCCGCAAAAAATCTTCGTTCGCAAAAAACAATGACAATAGGGGTCATTGTTCCGGATATCAGCAACTCCTACTTTTCCGAAATCATTAAAGGTATTGAGAACATTGCTTATTCCAAGAAGTATAAAGTGGTGATTTGTGATACCGAAAATAATGAAGAAAAAGAACTTGAATTCTTGAATTTGTTAACCACGCGTACCATCGACGGCGTCATTATGGTTGCACCCATGCTATCAAACGAAGTCATCTTGCAAATTGCAGATAATGGGTATTCCATTGGCATTGTTGGAAAGCAGATTGATCATGACCGAATTCCCTGCATTGTAACCGATAATGTGAAATTTTCAATGAAGGTTATAACTCATCTAGTGGAACTTGGCCATCAAGAAATTGCATTTATTAACGGTTCTGCCCATGCTGTTGACAGTTATGATCGTTTAGAAGGCTATTTGAAAGCTTTAAGAGAACACCACATTCCGTTTCGTCCTGAATTAATTGAAAACGGCAACTTTAATGAAACAGGCGGATATGAAGCTATTAATAGACTTTTTGCTAAAAAGATACCCTTTACTGCCGTCTATTCAGCAAATGACGAGATGGCACTTGGCGTATATCGGGCATGCTCGGAACTTGGCATCCAAATCCCGATGCAGCTAGCTGTTGTCGGTGTAGATAATAATCGAATCAGTAAATACATCACCCCTCCGTTAAGCACAGTAAATCAGCCGAAGTACACCATGGGTGCTCTTCTCGTCGAGAAATTAATCGACATGATGAATGAGAACGAATATGCGGAGAATCGTGTTTTTAAAGTGGATTCTGAACTGCTGATCCGTGGCTCTTCCGACTATGCAAAAAATGGACAGGAATGAGCCCCTGCCCATTTTTTGCATTATTTATTCTTTCAAAGGTGCGGCGGTTATAACAAATGATTTCAAAAACTTCTCCCAACCCGCAATGCCTTTCGCTTTCCCAATCAATCTGCCGCCTTGGTTGAGATCCGCTGTTACGTATATGCGAAAATGAAATCGATTTCAGTGAAATATTTCAACACGAATTTCTAAATCATTTGAGCCTAAAAAAACATCCGGCCTTCAACAATGGCCGGATGCTTTTGGATCTACAATATGTTTATATGTTAATGTTCGTTACTTCGCGGACCATGCCTCGATCAAAGCGTTGGCGTCAGTTGTGAGAATGGACTTCACTGTATCGGAGACATTATCCGTCATCGACTTGTTATTCAGATGCTTCAGAAAATCCTGCATATGCTTAGCCGCTTTGTCTATGTCGCCTTTGCCCAACTGATGCCGTGCCTGATCTAGGCTGTTGTTCAATTGGTTAACCAGCGGTCCCTTCAATTCACCGGCTTTGGCATAGCGGTCAATCAAGCTGAACAACCCTTCAGGGGTGGCTGCAATGGTAAAGCGGACAGATTCATCCGTCTTATTGCCGGCCTGATCGGTGATGACGATCTTCAGCGTATGGAGGCCTGGCTTGCCGGCCAAATCAACGGAACTGCCGTTGTCCAAACGCTTTCCGTCCAGGACGAGTTCCTGGCTCGCTATGCCAGACAGGGTATCACTCGCATTCAAGAGCAGCGTAATCGGACGATCGTCGGAGAAAACTGCACCTTCCACAAGCGGTTCCCCGTTTGCTGTCAGCACAAAGGCCGGCTTCGTTTTGTCAATCTGGACGATTAGCTCCTTCGTTTGCTCGATGTTGCCTGCAGCGTCGACCGAGCGGAACTGCAGCCGATACACGCCTTCGTTCTTGAAAACGATTGACCCGACATAGGTTTGCCATTCCGAGTTGTCCCCCACCTTGAATTCCGTTTTCGATACAGCGGAGAGATCGTCATGTGCCGTCAGTGCAACGGACCCCTCCGTGTTCAGCCAGCCGTTCCGCAGCGCCGGTTCAATCAGTGCTTCCGTCTTAGGAGAATTCACATCTTGCGGATCTACCACTAAGGCCGGCGCCGATATCATAAACTTGCGGGAATTCAGGTCTGTTCCCTTTGACCTTACAGCGACTTTGGATACATCGGTTATGCTACTTGGTAAAGTATAGCTTGTTGCGCCTGCCGGTAAGTCAGCAAGTACTATTGTGCCATTATAAACTGT
This sequence comes from Paenibacillus phytorum, assembly GCF_013141715.1. Lineage (GTDB taxonomy): Bacteria > Bacillota > Bacilli > Paenibacillales > NBRC-103111 > Paenibacillus_E > Paenibacillus_E phytorum. Next base: position 122,386 of record NZ_WHOA01000099.1, read on the forward strand.
GTAACCTTCGCTTAAGTTATTGGAGTCCCACTTCAGTATTTTAGCTGAGCCGTTAGTTTCAATTGTCAGATTCTGTGGAGGAGTTGGCGCATTAATCACTTGAACCTGTGTAAGGCGTGGAGGTCCTGTTAGATCCGTCCCTGAATTGCCCCCGGATGCGTTCTCTACCGTTACCTTGATATATCTGGAATGATAGGTCTTACCAAGATTAATTGGATAGGAACCATCCTCCGAGTCAGTACCTCCATTATTGTTGCCTGTTTCATACGTATAACCTTGGGCAGACTGTCTATCCACTTGTTTAAACGTCATTGCGTCAAATTCAGTAGCCGATGTATGGCTTCCAAAATCATCAGATACATAAACGGTTGCGCCTTTTAACCTTGTGGATTTTGCAAATAGTCTTAATTGGCTAAAATCCATGGCCTGGCCAAGGTCAATGACGAAACTGCCTTTTTTCTCTCCGTCGGTACCCAGCCATGAATAATTTCCGATTTGATTCTGACTGGTGACGTTGGTAACATTCCATTTTGTCGGGTCTTCCAAAACACCGCTCACCAGTTTGTTTGCATTGCCGTATTCGTTAGCCATAGCAGATTGTATCTGAATCGGGTTGGCACCTTCTGCACGGCCTACGTTATACGCTTTTTTATTAAGGGCTAGGTTTACTGAAGACAAACCTGATGCCACCTTGCTTATGGTGATATCGGCAAGTTGAAGCGAAGCGTCATAGGCAGAGTTGGTTCCGTTAGCGGAGCTGCGGTAAATGCCCCATTTTGGACGCAAATATTGATCAAATGCAGCTGGATACTCCGTCTCGAATCCGCCGACTCTTTCTGGTCTTCTCCAAATGTCTTTCGTACCGTCGCTTGCACCTTTGTTTGTAAACACTTGATAAACATCCGGGCTGTCAAAAGTGTATACCTTACCGGTTACCCTATCCGTAATCTTAATTGTGAACCAGCCGCTATCCGAAATAAGCGCGTTAAGTTCAACCTTAATCCAGTGGCCATCGATTTCTTTTAACGGAATTCGCATCATAGTCTTATCGCCGTCATATCGGTTATGATTCACGACCAGATCCCTGCTGTTCGTTCCAGAAATCGACATCGCGAGGATATAGGCGCCGTTTTCTCCGCCGTTGTTCCCGCCCGGTAAAGTATCAGGCGCTTGGCGATTCACAGCCTTCAACTGGAAGATATGTCGGAAGTTTGACTGATTCCACTGGTTGCCGTCCGGAATATTCCAAAGCCATTCATAGGATACCAAGTCACCTTCATAGGCTACAAAATCGCCATTTGAATCTTCGCTGGGGCGAATTTCAATTCGTTGCCTGTCCGTGACTGCCGCTCCGTCAACCACATAGCCTAAATTCCGATCAAAAACACCTTTGTGGCCATACTCGCCGTCGCGGACCTTATCGAGGAATTCATTATTCAAACCTCTGCCGTTCGCAATGACCTTAAACACATTTTTTTGCAAGGTACTGTCCCAAATGCTCTTAATATGGTCATCGGCTGCAGTCGCCTGAGGTTGATCACCGTAAAATTCGTGGTAAGCGTCTCTTATCCTTTTGGTCACGCCTTCTACCGGCTCGTCCGTCCCCATGGCGCCGCCTAAAATGTTATAAGGAGATACGCCTTCAATTGCGTTCATCTTGATCGTCTTGTCATTCGCTCCATACCCGCGGGCTGTTACGTCCAATGCAAATATGGATGGGTTGCCGCTGTTAAAATGAAAGGTGAATTCATTCGTGCCGAGTGGCAGTTTGGCTAGGTATGGAAGCGAGAATGTCACCATGCTGCCAGTTAACGAGTAATCGATATTCGGACTAAGCGTAGTTTCGCCTTTGGTTATGCTCGTAAGAGTCTGTCCGCTAGCAAGATTTATTTGTGTAGATTTAGGTGCAACCTGATCCCATGTACTGTAGGTATCCTTAGTCGGTACCAGTGCGGTTGCGTTAGAAACCGCATCTTTGCCGTAGATAGCCAAGCCGGATATACCCATCATTGAACTTGTATCATTTGCACGCTTATCACTAGGACCAACCAGTACTGTGTTGATCATCACATAACGTGCTGTAAACGGATACAAGAATGTCTTGGTATCATAACCCCATTGTTGTCCGTTATAAGTGACATAAGACCATAAACCTTCTGTTTCCGTCCCGCCAGCCAACGTCCAGCCGTTTGCCTTCCAATTGTAATTGTTCGCTGTGTCGGAGGCCGTGGGAGCACTTGCCCAAGAATTGGGGTCATTTGTGTAATAAACCTCAAATCTTGTCGCATTGCTTTGGATATTTGCAATTGTGTTGGGGATTTCAAGGTAAAGTTTATCAATCGTTTTTGGAGCGCCTAAGTCGAGGGTTAAAGCTAGTAGGGATGGCGAATAGTTACTCTTATAGACATTTGAGCTAGAATTACGCCAGTAACCACTGCCTCCCGATCGCAAAGCGTCTACTCCTGGATGATCTGCAGCTTCTGAACTTACCTTGAGATTCACGCCTGCTTGTGGTGTAAAACGAGATGGAGCCAACAGATTGACGGAACCAGTTGCTAAGGGGTTATAAACAGCATCCGTTACTGAAGAGTTGAGTTTGTTGATATCTGGCGTATTGGCATGAACCGTTGATACTGGAAGAACGGACAGATTAATAAACGAAAATGCAAGTGCAAATGAAAGAACTGAGCTTACTATCTTCTTTTGAACTTGTTGCTTAAACATTTGAAAGCCTCCCTATTTTCGTAATATTAAATGTTTACGGTTTCCGCGCCTATTTGTTCGGAGGTACCTGATTAAGCGCGTTTTCCGAGCTTAACTTTCACTGGCGCATGGGACGGTCTGCTGAGAAGTCAATTTTCGGCTTCTCAGACTCAACTGAAGAGCTTCGGATCGCCGACCTCTCGCTGAAAGCGCGGTTTCCGCGCCTATAAAAAAACAATTCTGCTTACAAGAGATAAAATCCGACTTAACTTCTTCTCATTATGAACCCCTTCTTTCCTCATTTTTGCGAGACTAGTAAACGCTTTCAATTACCATCATAATGAATCATTGAGATTTCTGTATTAGTTAATTTATGATACACATGGAATTTTTTACGATTTTACTTGCGCTGATCTCGTAAGCAGCAAGCAAAGCAAAAACGCTCAACCTCCCCGACTGTAATTTATCGGCTTAAGTTGAACGTTTCATGCTTCCTTATCTTATTCTCACTCTATTAATTTCACATTGAGAGGTATCAGAGAACCTACTTTTCGTTACTCCTCCCCCTCGTGTCTTCACCCAAAACTCTTGCTTCTAGAACCATTTGAAAAATATCCCCTCCTATACCAAAGGAAACTTTGGTTATAACGGTTGTTTCGTTTGAAATGTAATGAGGGTATCTGTTACCATTTTCCATGGGTATAAACGGAAGGAGGTTATTGGAACTGAATTTCATATTGCATTCAAAAATACAATCAACATAACGGAGGAAATAACAATGCTAAAAATCGCAATTATAATTGGCAGCACGCGTCCAGGGCGCAGAGGTGAAGCAGTCGCTCGATGGGTTCACGAGATCGCAGAAAAACGCAGTGATGCTGAATACGAAATCGTGGATATTGCCGATTTCAATTTACCGCTATATGATGAACCAAAGCCGCCTATGTTGGCTCAATATACGAAGCCTCATACAGTGGCTTGGTCGAAAGCAATCCATTCGTATGATGGCTTTGTTTTCGTAACGCCTGAGTATAATCATGCTATCTCTGGAGCGCTCAAAAACGCCATTGATTTTCTTTTCAATGAATGGAAAGATAAGGCCGCAGGTATCGTTAGTTATGGCGGTGGCACTGGCGGGGCTCGTGCTGCAGAAAACCTGAGACTCATCTTAGGTGAGCTGCATGTGGCTGATGTACGTGCTCAGGTCACCCTTTCGCTCTTTACGGATTTTGAAAACTATAGCGTTGTTAAGCCTGCACCACACCAGGAAGCAGCCGCCAACACGATGTTCGATCAAGTCGTCGCATGGAGCGGCGCTTTAAAAACGTTGCGTTAAGACTCCATCCAACCGAATATGAAAAAAAAGCTGGATAGGGTTTCGCCTACTCCAGTTTTTTTATTGTTAAATCAGTATTTCGAGTTACGCTTATACTCTTCGATCACAGCTTAAATAGAAATACTAGCTGTTCCCTACTCCCCCCTCTCCACTGCCTTTTATTACTTCAAAGTAACTATATGACCTGAAAGTGCGTACTTTTCATTCAACACTTCAAAGTGCACAATAATCATGAAACCACCAAGGAGTAGGAGAGGATACTTTATGAAAACAAATGAAACCACACCACACAAAACCGCTCTTGTTGTCGGAGCTAACGGCGTTATTGGAAGAAATCTTATCGCATATCTGGAGCAGCTTCACGACTGGGATATCATTGGTGTGTCACGACGAGGCGGGGAATCCAACAACCGAGTCCGATATATAGCCGTCGACTTACTTAATGAAAATGATATCCGTGAGAAACTTGGAAGTCTAACGGAAGTCACCCATATCTTCTATGCTGCTTATCAAGACCGTCCTACCTGGGCCGAATTGGTCCCCCCAAACTTAGCCATGCTCGTCAATATCGTCAATGCGATGGAGCCAATCTCTCCATCCCTCCAGCATATCAGTCTCATGCAGGGCTACAAAGTATATGGCGCGCACCTCGGTCCCTTCAAGACACCAGCTCGTGAAACAGATGCCTATCACATGCCACCTGAGTTTAATGTCGACCAACAGCAATTCCTCGAAAATCGACAGAAAGGGAGCAGTTGGACCTGGTCGGCGCTTCGCCCTTCCGTTGTATGCGGATTCGCATTAGGCAATCCTATGAACCTAGCGATGGTTATCGCAATCTATGCTTCCATGTCGAAGGAACTCGGGTTGCCGCTCCGTTTTCCCGGTAAGCCGGGAGCCTACAATAGCCTGCTGGAGATGACCGACGCGAGCTTGTTGGCCAAGGCCACCGTCTGGGCAGCGACAGATGAACGTTGCGCGAATCAGGCGTTCAACATTACGAACGGAGATCTCTTCCGGTGGAACGAGCTTTGGCCTAAGATTGCTACCTATTTCGGTCTAGAGACTGCACCTCCGCTGCAGGTGTCCTTGGATGTAGTCATGGCCGACAAAGAGTCGCTATGGAACACCATGGTGAAGAAGCATGGATTAGTGGATAACAGCTATAGTGATGTTTCCTCCTGGCGGTTCGGTGACTTTGTGTTTTCTTGGGATTACGACTTTTTTGCTGACGGCACGAAAGCGCGTCGTTTCGGTTTTCACGAGTTCATTGATACAGAAGCAATGTTCCTGAACATCTTCGAGGATTTGCGTCAACGCAAGGTTATTCCATGACCTAACACAAGAAACCGGCCTCTGAAATCCAGAGACCGGTTTCTGTCGTATCACTGATCATGTTTCATTCACGTCTGGTACCCGTTCTAAAATCTTGACCTTATCACCGTAAACACGTTCAACATGCCTATCTCCCCACCTGCACATGATATGAAGAAGTTCCTTCAAACTCCAGCCATACTCGGTCAGCTCATACTCGACTTTTGGGGGTACCTGGTTATATGAAATCCGGGTAACAACCCCATCCTCCTCCAGTTCTCGCAGCTGCTGGGTTAGCACTTTTTGTGTAACCGTTGGCATCAAGCTCATCAGCTCACCGTTGCGTTTCGTACCGAACGTGAGATGGAACAAAATGACTGGCTTCCACTTGCCTCCGATCACTTCGAGCGTTACTTCCACTGCCGTATTATATGTTTTCCCCAGTTCCAGCATAGGATTTGCATCGCCTCCCTGACCTTTACGATACCGTCTCAAGCTCGCGGCTGCAAGCCCTAAGTATTTTAACGTTCGTTCTAATGTCTTCGTTGCTCCCTCACTTCTCTTACTAAATTTGAGAAACCAACAATAAATGAGTTAATATAGATAACGAAGGAGGCGAAAAAGTATGGCCGATATGGCAACCAACATAGAAATAGGAATAAGTACTTTCTTGGAGACTACACCAGACCCAGTGACAGGAGAGGTCATCAGCCATGCCGAGCGATTACGCAATGCGGTTGAAGAAATCGTACTAGCTGATCAGGTCGGGCTGGATGTCTATGGCATTGGAGAGCACCATCGTGCCGATTACGCAGGAACCTCGCCTGCTGTCGTCCTTGCAGCAGCGGCTGCCATGACTAAGCGGATAAGGCTCACGAGCGCCGTAACCGTGCTGTCCTCAGACGACCCGGTTCGCGTTTATCAAGCTTTCTCTACCCTTGACGGCATCTCTAATGGTCGAGCCGAAATTATGGCGGGCCGGGGTTCGTTCGTTGAATCCTTTCCGCTTTTCGGATATAGTCTGGACCATTATGACGAATTGTTCGACGAAAAACTGGAACTACTGCTTAAAATCAGAGCTTCCGAAAAGGTAACTTGGCGCGGCGGTCATCGTCCCGCCATCCATAACCTCGGTGTCTATCCCCGGTCCGTTCAGAGCCCATTACCTGTGTGGATCGCAAGCGGCGGGAGTGCACAATCCGCTGTTCGGGCAGGAATGCTTGGCCTACCTATAGTATTCGCCATTATCGGCGGAATGCCCGAGAGTTTTGCTCCCTTAGTCGCACTCTACAAAGAAGCTGCCATGAAAGCTGGGCATGATCCAGACAAGCTGTCAATTGCGACGCACTCGCACGGATTTGTCGGAGAAACTACCGAACAGGCTGCCGATTTATTCTTCCCCTCAACGCAGGCCCAGATGAACGTTATTGGGCGTGAGCGGGGTTGGGGGCAGAATTACAATCGCGGAACTTTTGATGCCGCACGCAGTATTCGGGGTGCTCTTTATGTCGGCGATCCTGAATACGTCGCAGAAAAGATCATTCTACTGCGCAAAAATTTGGGGATAACGCGTTTCTTCCTGCATGTAAATGTCGGCACAATGCCGCACCGTGAGGTCATGCGGTCCATCGAACTGCTTGGCACTAGGGTTGCGCCAATTGTACGACAGGAGCTTGCCCGAAGCTAGACAAAGTAATCAGATGAGCTGTGGAGAACCCCTCCCTCACCTATTCAGTCAGAGAATATGAGCCTATGTTTGTATCGTTGGACATAAAATAAATACAGTTCCTACTTTGTGTGATCATAGTCGATTTGTCCGAAGTTGTTTGTTGCTGACGGAAGGATTCGTGAAATTTTCTAGACCTAGGGAGGTTATGGTTATGATCGTATCCGAAGAAATTTATCAGTCCTACGGCATGGATAAAGATTCCTTTATTGCGTTTATGAAAGAAAGAAGTCAGAACACCGCTATCCGCACGCTAGGCATTGAAATTGTAGAGCTAACTCCTGATCGCGTTGTAATGACGATGCCAGTCGGACCGGCTACCCACCAACCAGCAGGGATTTTACATGGAGGGGCTTCTGTCCTTTTGGCTGAGACCGCAGCTTCTATCGCTTCTGAAATAAATATCAATAAAGAAAAACATGCAGCTGTAGGACTTGAAATTAACGCCAATCACCTCAAAAGTAAGAAAGATGGTATCGTAACTGCTGTTGCAACTCCTTTACACAAAGGTAGAAAAACAATGGTTTGGGAAATTAAAATTTCCGATGAGAATAATCAACTCATATGTATTTCTCGCTGTACGGTCGCTATCATTGACAAAAAATAATTTTTCTTAATAAAAATGAAATGAACTCCTTCTCAGGAGTTCATTTTTATTTCAACATCTACGCACACTACATGCCATGCTCAGGTCGTCCCTCTAACCAGTCTTCAAGAGTTGCAACTCGATCCGGATATTTGTAGCTTCTAGCCAAGAAGCCAGCACCGTGTGCTAACATGGGATCTTGGTCTGTCGGTTGGTAACGCAAATCCACACTCCACCTTACTTCATCAGACTGATTCGGCGTTGACATATGGAGACAGCGATCGTTGAATAATATTGCGCTGCCAGCGGAAACGGGCAATACAACCGTCTTTGTGTTCCCTAATTGATTTTCCTTCAATGCCGTGTAACCGGTTCCAGTATCAGATTCTTGGTGCCATTTCAAAAGTGGTTTTCGGTGTGTCTTCGGTTTAATATGCAAACAGCCATTCACTTCATTAGCATCAACTAAAGGAATCCACACTGTAATGACAGGATTAGAATTAGCGTCCGGCCAGTATGATTTATCTTGATGCCAAGGCACTGCTCCAGCAGCGACTTTCGGAATCTTCGGCCTAACATTATAAACTGGATTCGAGAAGAGCTCACCCCCAATCAAAGATTCGACAGCATTAAGAATTTTATCGTTGCTCATTAAATGAAAATAACCAGGTATCCGGTCACGCCAACTTCGTCCGTATTTCAAAAATTCTTCAGCGGTTAAATGCTCAAAAAGTTCCGCTAACCGATATTTAAACGGGCGGTCAACCAATTTATCCTCAATTAATCCGTCACGAAACAATTCATCGGCAATCATTGAAACCTTGTACGTCATCGCTTCTTGCACTGGCGCTAATTCCTCATTTGATAATAAACGATCAAGTACGATGTAACCTTCCTCATTATAAAATTCAATTTGTTGTTTAGTTAAATATCCGCTATTATTTTCTTCCTTCATCTCTATCACCTTCCATTATTAAGTCTCAAAGGATAAAGAACCTTCAGACCCTGCTATAGGTTTGAAGGTTCTTTACTAACTCGTACGATCAGACGCAATTACTTATTTTTTATACACTTTGTCGTAGGCATCCTGATAGATTTTGATAAATTGATCCATGCCGGAATCTTTAAGGCCTTTCACGTAAGCGTCCCAATCTTTGTCGATGCTTTTAGCCCCCATGATGAACTGAAGCATAGACTGTTTGACGTAATCCGTAATAATCGGCTTCAACTGTTTTACTTGATTGGCTTGATCGTTCGTCAAGAAAATATCCGTCGGGAACTCTTCCTTCGGTTGATGTCCTTCATACAATTCCTTGGTGGCCTTATACAAGCGGGTTTCCAAGCCATCCATCGTATAGATTTCCTGGCTGGCTGCATACGAAGTTTCGCGATATTCAGCAGAACGAAGGTTCGGTCCCATTTGATTCCAATGATCGTTCTGCACCTGACCTACCCCGTAAGACGTTTCCTTAACCTTGAACTTGGCAGCAGTTCCGCGCGTGTTTTTATCGTTCGCATCCGCCTTCACCCAGTTACGGCCTTCTTCCCCAGAGTTGGACGTTGTTGTCCCCTCTTCGGAGTACAGATAATCGGCTAGACGAATTGCCGCTTCCGGATTTTTATTTTTATTCGTTATTGCAAACACAGAGTTGCCGATGCCGATGTAGTGTGCTGTGAATGAGGCTCCGTCCGGTCCTGTAAGCGGCGCGATCGGATCATAGTCTTTGTGACGTGTTGCTGTTGGCGATGCATCCGTGAATTCGCCGAACCAGCCTGCCGGGATAGCGCCGGCAATCGCCGTATCCGGGCTATTCCCTTTTTGGGTAAGCGCATCCGATTTTTGCGTAAATGCTTCCTTATCAATCAAACCTTCTGCATACAGTTTGTTCAAAAATTGCAAACCTTTTTTGAAGCCTGGTTGGTCGACCGATGTTGCCAGCTTGCCGCCGCTCATCATGAAATAGTTGTTATCCGCATTGTAATAGACGAACGCGTTCATCACGAACGTCTCAACATCCGTATGCCAACCTGTCGGTGAACCCGTGAACGCAATTTCGTCTGCCTTGCCATTGCCATTTGGATCCTTCTCCTTAAACGCTTTGAGCATGTTATAGAAATCGTCAGTCGTCTTCGGCGCGCTAAGACCGAGCTTTTGCAGCCATTTCGTGTTCACCCACATTTTGGCCGAGAATTGGCAGTGATAACATTCGTTTACGGAAGGGATCGCATAAATATTGCCATCTGGTGCAGTGATCGCCTTCTCCAAATACGAAATGTCTTTAAACGCTTTCTTAATGTTCGGAGCGTATTGATCGATTAACTTGTTTAACGGTATCAAGACGCCTTGTTGACCGTACAGCAGCTGCTCCTCTTTCGTTAGATTCCCTTGCATGAAAATATCGGGATAGTCGCCGCTGGCTAGCAGCAGCTGCTTCTTCTCATTCAATGCCGCTGTTTCTCCCGGTACAAGCTGCCAGTTCAAATGAATATTCGACTTTTCTTCCAAATACTTGGTAAACCAATTCGTATTCAAATCTGCAATATTAGCCGATTGCGGCGCGAAAGCACTCATCGTAATTTTATTTTTGGCGATAGGAAAGCCTGTTGCATTAACGTTCGCTCCCCCGTTTGCGCTTCCACCCCCATTAGGGCTAGCGCTATCCTTCGGCTCATCGCTATTCGACGTACAGCCGATTACAAGCAAAGTGATGAATAAAATCAGGACCACCGATAACCATGTTTTTCTGGTTCCTTTACTTACCATATTCAAAACCCTCCTTGTTTTTTATACATCATCAATCCTTGGGGGCAAACCTGATCTGTTCGTGCCTCGCATTCCTCCTTTCAATATCTAACTAAATTCAACCTTTCAGAGAACCAATCAATAACCCCTTAACAAAATGTCTTTGTACAAAAGGATACAGAATAAGTACGGGTGCGCTTGCGACTACGATCAACGAATATTTAAGCAGCTCCTTCAAGCCTTGCCTTTCCGCAAGTTCTCTGACATCTTTAATCATCGTAGGATCGATCGAGTTCAGGATCAGAATGTTCCTTAAAATAAGCTGCAGCGGATACAGATTAGCCGATTTCAAGAAAATTAAGGCTTCAAAATAGGAATTCCAATAGCCGATGGCGTACATGAGTACTAAAACGGCAATGATAGGTTTGGAAAGTGGAATCACGATTCGAAATAAAAACTTGAAGTCGCTGCATCCATCCAAATGTGCGGCCTCCGTTAGTTCCGAAGGAATCGATGTCTGGAAAAACGTCCTCGCCAGAATAACTTGCCAAACCGAAATCGCACCTGGAATAATCATCGCCCACCTCGTATCGAGCAAGCCCATCCCCTTCACGGTCAAATAATAGGGAATTAATCCCCCACTGAACAGCATCGTAAAAACGAATAATGCCGTAATGACGTTGCGTCCATAAAAGTTTTTGCGAGATAGTGGGTAAGCAGCCGTTATCGTCAATGAAACGCTAAGCAATGTCCCGAAGAAGAGATAGAACAAAGAGTTGCCGTACCCCGTCAAGATTTGCGGATTTTGAAACACGGCCTGATAGCCACGAAGTGTTGGTTCAACTGGGAACAACCAAACCTTACCTGAGATGACGGCTGATGACGAGCTGAATGATGAACTAACAATATAGATGAGAGGATAAGCTACGATAATCAAGCATATGATCAAAAACAAATAGACAAAGAACAAATAAATTCTGTCCACACTGTTTTCAAGAATGCGGGTAGGTGCCTTTCGCACTTCTAGCGTCAAAGTCTGATCGGGATTTACCATATTTTCTACCTCCTACCACAAACTCGTCTCAGAATTTTTTCTCGCCACATAGTTGACCACAATGAGCAGCAGCAAATTAACGATTGAATTAAACAGTCCGACTGCTGCGGAGAAACTAAAATTCGCTCCTACCAAGCCCATTTTGTAAACATAGGTGGAAATAACCTCAGACGCCCCAACATTAATCGCATTTTGCATCAGGTACACCTTCTCGAATCCAACGTTCATGATTTGCCCTGCATTCAGAATGAGCAAGATGACGGCTGTCGGCATTAAGCTTGGCAAATCGATATGAATCATCCGTTGAAAACGGGACGCACCATCCACCTTGGCCGCTTCATACAAATGAGGATCCACCCCTGCTAGAGCGGCAATGTAAATGACCGAGGCATATCCCGTAAACTGCCAAACGTCGGAAAGTACATACACGGTTTTGAAATACTCCGGCTTTGACATAATATTTTCCGCTGGAAACCCAAACTTATCCGCCAAGAGATGGATGAAGCCAAGCTGCGGGGAAAGGAACAGCATAATAATCGAAACCATGATGACTGTTGAAATGAAGTACGGCGCGAATGTGACCAGTTGTACGGCCCGCTTAAAAACCCCGTTTTTCAGTTCGTTCAATGCAAGTGCAAGTATAATCGGCGCCGGAAACCCGATAAGAAGCGAGTAAAGGCTAAGCAGCGACGTGTTCTTGATAACCCTCCAAAAAATAGGCAAATGGAAAAAGTCTACAAAGTGCTTAAAACCAATCCAATCACTTCCCCATATCCCTTTGGTAACCATATAATTTTTAAAAGCAATTTGCACGCCAGCCATAGGTACGTATTTAAAAATAATCAAATATACGAGTGATGGCAAGATAATCAGATAGAGTTGCCAGTTTTTCTTTACCATTCTAAGTGCTATACTCATGATACTCCCCCTCACTGCATTTACGTAAAAGTTAATATTAAGCGCTTACAGGATCTATGATAAAGGAGCTAGAATTAAATTTATAGGGATCATTCTTAAGCAGTAGTGTCCGTTCATAAGGTGGTGTGATGAGTCATAACGAAGCCAACGATTACCTTTCAAAACTTGTCGATTGTGAAAAAAATGGCGATTGGCTATATTGTCATCATCTTCATTCCGATTATTTCGTTCGGCCTGTATCTGTATAACCAGAACTACAACAGTTTTCTCGAAGAGTACGCGCAAGGTAGGCAGAAAATTGTTAATCAGGTGCTTAACAACTTAAATGTAAGCACGGTGCAGATCGAATCCGCTTATCAATTGTTTCAAAATAATTCGAATACCATTGCCTATTTGAGTGGCAACTACCGGACAGATTTCGATCAGGTATCTAATTTTTTGACCTATATCAGACCCCTATTCTCTTATATTTTGTCATCCAATCGACTGATCGACGGAATGACCATCTATATGGAGCAGCAGAACGGTATGGTATTTCGGCCCGAAATGGCCAAAATGGACGAATCCAAGTTGGACGAGAGCATCAAGAAACTCCCGCTTGGTGTTGGAAAATGGATTACGATAAAAAACGGGTCGAATCCAGACATCAACCTACATTTTGTCCATAAAATCGGAAACCGGAATTTTGAACAGGATATCGGCCTCCTTGATATCAAAGTTACTTCGAAATTAATTAAACCTTTGTTAGAATCGCTAAATTTAAACAACAGAAGCAATTTATATGTGCTTGATCAGGATCACCAAGTCATTTCTCTTGTGGAAAAAATCCACTTATCTCAGGATTCAGAACAAGCCTTATTTGCCGATGTCTTCCAATCGAACGCAAAATACTCGTATCAACAGGTTAACGGAAATAAAATGCTAATTGAATCGTTTTATGCCGAAAGCCTTAAGCTGCAGTTTGTCATGATTGAGCAAGTTGATGACGTCTTTATTGGCATCAAAAAAAACAAATACGTACTCGTATTAACGGTATCCATCCTTTTATTACTACTATCCGGCATCTACTACCTGATCGCCAGTTCAATTACGAAACGCATTTTAAAGCTTTCCAAACATATGCGTCAGGTTGACGAAAACCATTTCCCGCTCTATCACGGGGAAATTAATAAAGATGAGGTAGGGCATCTGACCTCCGCTTATAATGCGATGATCAGGAGGATGGACGAGTTGGTAAATACCGTACACCGCTCGGAAATGCTGCGGAAAGAATCGGCCTATCTCATGATGCAGGCGCAAATCAAGCCTCATTTCCTATACAATACCCTCGAATCAATTCGCATGATAGCAGAAGCGAACGATGACCCAGAAGCAGCTGAGATGTCCTATACGCTTGGCAAACTATTTCGCTACAGCCTGTCGGGAACGAAAAGCGAGACTTCGCTGGGAGAAGAAGTAGAAAATGTAAAAGACTATATCAAAATCCAGCAAATTCGGCTGGCTGACCGGCTGCAAGTATCTTTCGATATAGACGCTGCTATCGATAACTTTATTTGTCCCCACTATATGCTGCAGCCAATTATTGAAAACAGCATTGTTCACGGGATAGCGAATGTAAGAAAACAAGGCTCGCTTTCGATCCGCATTTGGGAAGATTCCGCGTTTATGTTCATTGCCGTTAAGGATTCTGGTGCAGGCATTGAAGAAGAAAGGCTTGTGCTCATTCAAGGCGTCTTAAACGGTAAAATGGATGTCCATCACTTGCAGACGGATGGCGGGGGTCTCGGTATTTTCAATGTGAACGAAAGAGTGAAAATGTTTTTTGGTGAACGTTCGGGTATTCAAATGGAGAGTAAGCTTAACGAGGGGACGACATGTATACTCAGGTTAGCTAAGGGGGCAACACAATGAAACTGATGGTTGTCGATGATGAGCCTATCATTTTAAATGGGATTATCCGCATGATCCAGAAAGCAAATACATCGTTTATCGAGATCGTCGGCGCAGCCGACGGAGTTGATGCGCTGCAAAAGCTAGCCAATTTTCAACCCGACTTGATCCTTACGGATATTCATATGCCGGAAATGGACGGACTCGCTCTTATTAAAGAAATTCAAACCCTGAACCTTTGCAATCGTTTCGTTATTTTAACCGGTTATGGCGATTTCGCCTATGCGAGACAAGCTCTGCGCTATCAAGTCATCGATTATTTGTTGAAGCCCATTAATAAGGAAGAACTAGTCACTGTACTCACGAAAGTTGAGCAAACGATTCGGGAGGAACAGCAGCAAACCATTGAGCATGACCTACTGCTTCTCAAGGAACATATCCTTTATAATACACCAATTGAGGACATGCCGCTCAAACCTGAACAGCTGCACACCCTGCTTCCCTATCCATATACGACGATCATCGTATTCCAGGCATACGAGAGTGTTCCCCTTTTGACGGCCGAACGTCTGGAATGTGTTTGTGCCCTTCTGTCGCACGTTTGCGAGAAAATGTACACCGTCCACTCCCGTTTCTTACGGCAAACGGTCCTCATTGCGAACGGTGTGCATGTACCGACAGACGAAGAGTTTCAGCGAGCATGTGGCGGGTTGTTCGATACGAAGAGGATATTGGGCAGCGGATATTGCATTGGGGTCAGTGTGAGGAAGAACGTTAACGATAACTTGCGTGATCTGTATATTGAAGCGATGGCTGCGATGTTATTCAACCGGTACTTTTCCAATAGCAGTTTGACGATATATAGACCAGAGTCAGAGAACATACATAGTGATTATGATAATCTTGTTCAATATATTGAACATTCGCTAGCCCAACAGATTCCAATCGAGCAGATTGAGAAGGACATCCAGTCCATACTGCCTCATTTCTCAGGCCATGCGGATTGCAATAACAAGCTGCGTGAGCAGTTTCTTATCTGTGTTGGTGTCTACTTGCAAAGTCTTGGCCTAACGCCTGAATCCATTTGGGGTGAACACGCGGCAACCAAACTCTTTTCGCCCAGCAGTACCCCGCTTGAGAATATCAGTGTATCGGAGATTATCGCACAGCTAGTTCGATATGCACGCAGCACCGATCGCCACCAGCCGCACACACAGGCAATCGATAAAATCGTCGCTTTCGTGGAACAAAATTACAAGCTGGATTTATCACTCGATGCTGTTGCGGATCATGTGCAAATGCATCCCAATTACATCAGCATGTTGTTTCGGAAAGAGATGGGACTAACCTTTCTTCACTATTTGCATACGTTTCGACTTGCCAAAGCCAAGCAAATCATGCAAGAGAATCCTGAGTGGCCGATCAACACCATTGCAGAGCTTGTAGGTTACGAAAATCCGCGGCATTTTTTCAAAGTGTTTAAAAAATTCGAAAACATCACCCCAGGGCAATACCGTCTTGGAATTTCTTCGTGATGAATTTCCTTATACTTCTTCCCTTTCGAAATTAAAAAGCCGCGAATATAACGCGGCTTTTTTCCTTTTTACCAAGCATAAGCCTGAGGAGCTGCTCCCCCTGGACCCGGGAAGATTTCATCTAGTCTCTTCAACGTTGATTCATCCAGTATAATATCAACAACACGCAGTGTATTTTGAAATTGTTCTAACGTACGCGGCCCAATAATCGGTGCTGTCATAGCTGGGTGAACCAGCGTCCATGCCAATGCCACATTCGCTTCACTCTCACCAAGTTCCTTGCTTAAAGTCGAGAAAGCCTCCAACTGTGTACGAAACTTCTCTACCCTCTCAGGGTTACTCGCTCGTTTTGAACCCTCAATCGGCTTCAAGGCATTGCCGCCTAACAGTCCGCCATCTAGCGGGCTCCATGCTATTACACCAATGCCAAGCTCCTGAGCCGCTGGCAGAACTTCAAGTTCAGGCAGCCTGCATAGCAAGCTGTATTTGTGCTGCTCGGATACAAGACCAATAAGATGACGAGCTTTGGCTTCATATTGCGCTTTCACCAAATCACGACCTGCAAAGTTACTAGAGCCTACATAGCCGATCTTCCCTTGGTACACAGGAACTTGAAAAGCTTCCCACAGCTCATCCCAAGAAACGTTGCGATCCACATGGTGCATTTGATAAAGCTCAATATGATCCGTTTGTAGGCGGCGTAATGACGCGTCCAAGTGTCGGCGAAGCTTGTAGGCGGAAAGCCCGCCTTCCCTGTTAGGTCCGTCGTTCACATCATGCATGTCTCCATAGAACTTCGTAGCTAGGATCGTTTTCTCTCTACGTCCGCCGCCTTGTGCGAACCAACGACCTATAATTTCCTCGGTACGCCCAGCATTCTCTCCCCAACCATAAATATTTGCCGTATCAAAAAAATTGATTCCAGCATCCAATGCAGCATCCATGATTCGAAAAGCTTCTTTTTCCTCTGTATCTACACCGAAATTCATGGTTCCAAGGCACAATTTACTGACTTTTAAGCCCGAACGACCTAAGTAACTATATTTCATCTTTATCTCCTCCAGTAGTTTTATAGAGCAAAGCTCGTTTCCAGCGTGAAGTGATATCTACTTTATTCATATCTCCATCATTATCATACCTGAATCTGGGAAGATTCAGAAGTACGCACTTTTCCTTAACATAGTTGGCTTAGGGTAATCTACTTACCTAGAAGTTAGTACTATTTTGCTGAAAAAATAGCCTGAACAAAATAAAAAAAGCCGCGACTAGCGCGACTTTCAAGCTTAAACCTTTTTAACAAATTCGGATTTTAATTTCATTGCTCCGAAATCATCAATTTTGCAATCAATATCATGATCTCCATCAACCAAACGTATATTTTTAACTTTTGTACCTATTTTGATGACGGATGAACTTCCTTTTACTTTAAGGTCCTTGATCACTGTAACCGTATCACCGTCATTTAAGACATTTCCATTGGCATCTTTAACAATTTTGTTATCGGCACGATCTTCCGTTTCCAATTCTAAAGTCCACTCATGCGCGCATTCTGGGCAAATCAATAGATTCCCATCTTCATACGTGTACGCCGATTGACATTTTGGACAATTTGGTAATTCTAGCATTAATCTCATTTCCCCCATTCGTTATATGTTTATATACTGCCATAGTCTTCTCATTTTAACAACCCTTTCTCCTTCCTTCGTAACGTACAAATGTACAAACAGACTTGCAGCTTTTGCATTTACTGTATTAATTAAGGAAGGTGAATTGCTAAGATGAATGCAAAGCGAGTTACTTTATCAACTGGTATTTTGCGGAGGCCAAAGAAAACCAAGTTTGCCCTTGTCGATGTCGTTAACTTCAATAAAAAGTGTTCCCGTAGGGTAACTGTACAAGTTTTTGACTGGTCCACTGGTTCACCGATTCCCTTGAAGGTAAGTCCTTGCAACACAAAAAAGTGTACGATAACGGTTGCATCTAATAAATCGATTTTCTTTTTTGCAGACGTGTCAAAGGTAAGGTTTAAATATGAGGTTCGCATTACACAGCATCATGATCGCAAGTTAGTAACGAATGTAACTGGTGTTACGAATGCATCCTTTACGCCACAAGAAGGGGATACGGTGCTTCAACGCAGCTTAATTAGAATAAAATAGCTCACCTATTTTAACGAAATTCTTAAACGAGCAGGCTGCCGCAGCATCTGCTCTTTTTATGTTTTGAGTTGTTTTACTTTTGACTATCGTACAATGTAATATAAAGGAAATAACTTAGGAAATGAGATGATTTCGCATGGAGAAAACAATAAAAGTATTAGCTATTTCGGGAAGTCTTCGCGAAAAGTCATCTAATACTGCCCTTATGCACGCTATAATAGGACTAGCCAGAGAAAATATGATCTTTAGTGTATATAACGGTTTAGGTGATCTACCACATTTTAACCCTGATCTTGATGTCGATGACGGACCAGAATCAGTACTAGATCTGCGCACACGACTTAACGAAGCGGATGCCGTTCTAATATGCACACCAGAGTATGGGAACGGAGTACCTGGGGTTTTGAAAAATGCACTAGACTGGTTAGTATCTTCAGGTCAGTTTATGAATAAACCGACAGCGGTAGTCACCGCGTCTCCCACTCCTATGGGCGGTGACAAGGCGCATGATTCCATTCTGCTAACGCTGAACATGATCAATGCCACAATTGTTGAGGGAGGAACCATGATGATCCCCCACATTAACTTAAAACTTAATAAAGAAGGCGTCATTACTGATGCTATAACCGAGAAAGGATTAAGTTCCCTGCTTGAAAGTCTTGTAGAGGCTTGTTCATAATTAAGATTTGACCTTCACTATAATTTATATTTTGTTTTCATGAAAATAAAAAGAGCTCCGATTTCTCGAAGCTCTCTTTGGTCACTTGAACCATCCCTTTTCTTTAAAACGCATAATAGCCTCAATACGATTGCTTACATTGAGTTTATCAAGAATTACAGAAATGTAGTTGCGGACGGTTCCCGTTGTTATATACATTTGATCGGCGATTTCCT
This sequence comes from Paenibacillus phytorum, assembly GCF_013141715.1. GTDB lineage: Bacteria > Bacillota > Bacilli > Paenibacillales > NBRC-103111 > Paenibacillus_E > Paenibacillus_E phytorum. The sequence continues at coordinate 141,244 of NZ_WHOA01000099.1, forward strand.
TCGTATTTTTACCGTCGGCGATAAGGATCAGCACTTCCTTCTCCCGCTCGGTCAAAGGATTTTCTTCCCCATATGCGTCATCTACTAACTCTGAGGCATAGATGCGCCGGCCGGCCATGATACTGCGAATCGAAGTAGCGAGTTCCTCACTGGGGCTATCTTTCAACAAATACCCGTTGGCACCTGCCTTCACAGCCCTTTCAAAATATCCGGAACGGGCAAACGTAGTCAGTATCATCACCTTGCAGCCAAACCCCTTAAGTTCCTCAGCCGCGTCTAATCCGCTCTTCACTGGCATCTCAATATCCATGATACAAATATCTGGCTTATGAAGATGAACCAATCGCACGGCATCCTCGCCATTGCTTGCTGTACCAACGACCTGCATATCTTCTTCCAAATCCAGCAAAGAAGCAAGTGCGCCAAGCAGCATTCGTTGGTCCTCGGCAATTACAATTCGAATCATATCCCCGCCTCCCTTTCCGGTGGTTTGAAGGCATTCGGCACTTTAATAACGATCGTCGTTCCATGGTTTGAAACAATTTCCATGCATCCGTTCACAAACTCAAGCCGCTCTTTCATGCCTCGCAGTCCATTTCCAAGTAAAGCTACAGATTCCTTGCCCATGCCGACCCCATTGTCCCCCACTTTGATAACCAAATCAGTTTGTGTCGGCTCAATGGCGATCGAACAGGTAGAAGCGCTGCTATGTTTAATAATATTGGTAATGGCTTCTTTTAAGCACATACTCACCACATTCTCGTTCATCAGGGAGGTGTTCGTTAACTGAGGGTCCCCTTCCAAAATGAGGTCGATCTCAGCAGCCTTCAAAATCTGCTTAACGCGAAACATCTCATCCTCGAGTCTAGTACCTCGCATTGATGTAACCATCTCTCGAACTTCCTTCAATGCACTTCTAGCCGTCTGCCGAACATCATTGATTTCAATTTGTGCTTGCGTCGGGTTTTTGCTAATTAATTTCCCCGCCAAATCACTCTTTAAGCCAATTAATGAGAGCTTTTGACCAAGTGTATCATGTAAGTCGCGAGCGATTCTTTGGCGTTCTTCCAACTTTACCAGCTCGGAAATTCGCTTATTTGCATCCTCTAGCTGACCCTGCAATTTATCACTCCTGTTTCGGTTGTACGTTGTGACTGGAAGGAGAATTACGCCAATCACGTTAATAATGACAAACGGCAGCTGCGTAATATATACAGGGTTTTGGGATACAAATCCATAGTTAATCGTGACAATTGTGCTTACTAGATGAATGGTGTACAACGTAATAAATCCGGCTCGATTTTGAATATTGCCAATAAAAAAGGCTAAAAACAGCGAGAAATATACATAGCTAAACAATAAGGTCATCGTAATTGAAATCAGTATTTGTACACTTGACCAGAAGTACATGAGCCAGCCTTTAGAGACAAAAGAAAGCACGTAGCAGATAAAGAATACAATAATCATACTGGTGCCTAATACAATTTGGTAAGTAGCAGAAGAACGAAATATGAAGTAAAAAGGGAGGATGTAAAAGACAACCCATACATACGGACTAAGACCTGTTTTTTTGTGAAAAATTTGATGCCACTTTTGCATGGTCCCTTTACCCTCTTTTTCTTCGCCATTGATTTCATTCTATTTTAACATAATCATGAATGGACAGGATTATTTTCCTATATGACCGATTTACGGACTTTTAAGTTGTTCCCCAAAGAATCTTGCTTATCTTGGTTAGGGAGCACCTGTTTTTTATTTTTATAACCGACAAACGTTTTGTTCTGCTCGTCCCAAAGACGAAAACGTAACGATTGCAGACTCGTGCTAATTGTAATCGTCGTTGCTTTTTGAAGCGGTGGAGTTGCGTTATGAGCCTTCTCCAAGTTATAATTTGGCACTTTCGGACTCAAATGATGCACATGATGAAACCCAATATTTCCGGTTATCCATTGCAAAAGCTTGGGCAGCTTGTAATAAGAGCTTCCATCTACCGCGGCTTTCACATAACTCCACTCATCTTCGTTCTCAAAGTAGGAGTCCTCAAACTGATGCTGTACATAGAACAGCCAAATACCTAGCAAGCCGGCTACGAAAACGAGCGGAGCTTGAATCATAACAAACGCTTGCCATCCAATTGCTGAGCACATAAATGCATATAAACCGATGATGGAAACATTAGTCAAGTAAGTACTGATTCTTTCTTTACGTTTTGCACCTTTTGTATTAAAACGGTTAGTAAATAGGAATAAAAAGATAGGGCCAAGTCCAAACATAATAAATGGATTCCGATATAATCGATAAGCAATTCGGCGTAATAAGGAAGAAGCCGCATATTCGTCGACCGTAAGAACCCACATATCACCTGTGCCGCGTTTCTCAAGGTTACTGCTCGTTGCATGATGAATGGAATGACTGTTCTTCCATTGTTGATACGGAAAGAGCGTAAGAATACCCGTTATCGTACCGATGATTTCGTTTGCTCGGCGGCTTTTGAAGAACGATTGGTGACAGCAATCATGGAAAATGATAAATGTCCGTATAACAAACCCGGAAGCAATGAACGTAATCGGCAATGTTATCCAATATGATACCGACAGGCTTAGATACGCAGCATACCACAGCAGCAATAAAGGTCCTATAGTGTTGAGCAGCTGTTTAACACTCGCCTTCGTATTTGATTTTTCATAGGGGGCAACCTGTTTTTTTAAATTGGATAGCGTAGATTGGGTCATCGTTATTGTTCCTCCTCGGGTATGGTAAGCGAGTCATGTTGTCGAACGTAAGTCGCAATATCCTATCTTCATTATAGATATCGCTTTCATTTCGTTGTAGTCATAAACGTCAAGTAGCGGGTATGACAAATGTCATGTCCTATTATCAAAAAAAAGTGCCGCTACTTCGTAAATAACGAAATAGCAGCACTTTTTCACATGGAATTGATGTACAACATCATCATCCCTTTAGACGCAGTCCTACGGATATCTTCTCTACTGCTTACTCAATGCGAGCGGTTCTTGTTTCAGACTCCTTGCAAATTGTTATAACGCATTAGTCATGGTCCTGATCTTCTAATTTGCTCATCAAAAGCCTGACTTTCGAATCGGTATCCGAACCAGGAGAAGGTGTATACACACTGCATCTTAAATCGGTACGCCCTTGTACTTGAAGCGTGGTCAAATCGAACAGCAACTTTCCCACTTTGGCATGCCTGAATTCAATGAACACTTCGGGAGCTGAACTCACATCACTTTGGTTCCAAAAAGCTCTAAAATCCTGGCTCTGCTCACTGATCTGCTCGATAAACTCACTGTACCAGTTATCTCCCACATATTGCCCATAATAAGATCGAAACATCGCCAAGAATCCCTTTACAAAATCATGCCAGTTTACAGCCAGAGCCTTCAATTCTTTACGTGTAAAAAGCAGCCATATCATATTTCTTTGCTCTACAGGGATAATCGCAAAATCTAGGAATATAGCCGCGGCTGCTTGATTCCATCCAACAATATTACATCTACGATCTGAAATTATCGTGGGGCAATCGTGAAGCTCTGTTAGGATTCTACTTAACGCTGGGCTGACCGTAGGAATATGATCTACAAATGTAGTCGGTGCCGGCTGCTCGAGAGCCAGCATGAAGAGATACTGGCGCTCATCCTCATTAAGCTGCAAAGCTAATGCGATACGGTCAAGTACTTGCACGGACATCTTGATATCTCTTCCCTGCTCTAACCAGGTATACCAAGTCGTACTGACACCTGCAATTGACGCCACTTCTTCTCTGCGTAAGCCAGGTGTTCGTCTACGACTCCCGCCCAGCACCCCAGCTTCACTGGGTTGGATTCTAGCACGATGAGTAGTTAAAAACTCTGATAGTGCCTGTAACCGTTCCTTTGTATCCACGCCATAATCCTCCTACGCATTTATCATAGAAGCTATTATACCAGTATAAACCGTAACTTGTAATAGGATAAAGAGTGTGACAATCTAATGGAAGGATAAACATTAGGAGGAATAACAAATGAAGCGTGTAGTTGTGACAGGAATGGGCGTCATTACACCCATTGGGAATCAGGTGGATACGTTCTGGGGGAATCTTACGGATGGTAAATCAGGTATTACCTTAATAGATCATATGGATGTAACGGATTATAAAACCAACTTCGCTGGTGTGGTTCGGAATTTCGATGCAGAAGCAGCGGTTGGTCGGCGAGATGTACGCCGGATGGATCGATACTGCCAATTTGCAGTTGCCGCGGCCAAGCAGGCACTTGATGATGCAGCATTGGTCATTGATTCCACGAATGAGGAACGTATCGGAGTCTATATTGGCTCTGGTATTGGCGGTATTCAGACGATTCTGGACAATTATCGTACTTTACTGACCCGCGGACCTGGCCGCGTGAGTCCGACAGTTGTACCCATGATGATCGCCAATATGGCGGCGGCACAAGTCAGTATCCTGTTCGGAGCCAAGGGCCCCTCGCTAGCTCCAGTGACCGCTTGCGCCACGGGCAACAACGCCATTGGCGAAGCTTTTAAGCTTATCCAGCGCGGAGGCGCAGACGCCGTCATTGCCGGTGGCGCCGAGGCGACGGTCACCGACCTCGCGCTGGCGGGCTTCGGCAATGCGACGTCGCTGTCGACGCGCTGTGACGCGCCGGAGCAGGCTAGCCGCCCGTTCGACGCGGAGCGGGACGGCTTCGCCGCCGCCGAAGGCGCCGGCGTACTCGTGTTGGAGTCGCTCGAGCATGCCGAGCGTCGGGGGGCGCGGATCCATGCCGAGCTCATCGGCTATGGATCGACCTCGGACGCCTTCCACATCGTGGCGCCCGATCCTGAAGGCTCGGGGGCCTACCGAGCCATGCGCGAAGCGATCGCCGACGCCGGGATCGCCGCGGCGGAGATCGACACGATCAACGCGCACGCGACGAGCACGATCGCTGGCGATCTCTCCGAGACGCTCGCCATTAAGCGGCTGCTTGGTCGCGGTGCGTATGACGTGCCTATCAGCGCAAACAAGTCCATGATTGGCCATATGCTTGGCGCAGCTGGCGGTGTAGAAGCGGTCGCGCTGATCAAAACCTTACAGGACGGCCTCATCCCTCCGACAATTAATCTAGAAAATCCAGATCCCGAGTGTGATCTCGATTATGTACCACTTGTTGCAAGACGAGCTGATCTTCGTTATGGCTTGTCCAGCTCATTTGGATTTGGTGGGCATAACGCCGTCCTCATTTTCAAAAAACATGAATAAGTAATCCCTACCATCTACTCTCATACAAAATAAACCTAATCCGTTCAGCATAGCTAAATGGATTAGGTTTATTCCATGAATGATTCAGGAAGTCTAATGCCAGAACCATTTCTCATAAATATAGTAGATGCAAAATGAAAGGAAAGCGAGAGCTATACTAAGCCACCCTGTAATAAGGGCACCTTTTTTTTCTTTGATCATACCCGTCTTCGCATAGATTCTAACATCGAAACATAAAATGAGGATCCCAGAAATTAGTAACAACAAAACCGTGTAATAGTTAAAGGTAATCATTCTCGAACCCCTTCTCACCCGAGCCGCGGTCGTAAAACTCATAGCATGGAACCAAGCTTTAACGGATTATTTGGTTTTCGTGCCAATTCGTCGGATATTTATACGTATACTTACCTCAACGGACATATCTCGATACATTTCTTCCCACTTCTGCTTCGTTTTAATTTCCCTATTCCAATAGGAAGGATGGAAAGCACGCACGTCTTCCCCGAAACCGAAAATGTCGCAACCGTCCTTTTGGGTCTGGTGAATTAGTTTTTCAAACCCTATTTTCCCGTCCTTTTCTATGGATTGCTCTAATTTTTTAATCGTTTCCTTCGTTAACGTCAAATTTTCATCTGATTTTTCCCGTAAATCTCCTTCGATTTGACTCACAACTTTGGCATGAATTTTACCGTTTATGATCTCCGTACTAATTTTCCCTTTACGATTCGTAGATTGAAACATGACAGTTGTTTCTGAACCGGGTATCTGTGTGATGACGCTGTATCCTCCAGGATTGATTTGCTTCATTGCCATAAAGTGACCAATTTGCAGTGGCGTAGTGATTCCCTCCATTTTATCACCTTTAAAATAAGCCAATCCGGCGATTTCAATGTTAGATTCTTTCTTCAAATCCAGATACGGGAGAGACCCTTCCTGTCCTTTAGCTGAACTAGCACTATAGAAAACGCCTAGGAAATTATTTGGAAGTTTACCCATTTCCTTGGCACGATCTAGAGTGGCCACTAGATATAAGGTGGGAACACGTTCCAATTGGGGAGTGGCTCTCATGATATCTGAAGCTTTCCCTTTGGACACAACCATCCAAACTGTTCTTCTTACCTGAGGCTGACGACGGAAGAAATCTTTCTCATTTTCGATCCCTTTCCTTGCCAACGCTTCTGACACTACGATTACACGCAAATGACCAAAAAACAAGCGATCCGCCAATTGCTGCTGCAGATTCATCAAAGAATCATGGATGGTACTCCCAACGCTACTCAGCACCCAGACTGGTTTCTGCCCGGCTGGAACGCCTCCAGTACCTCCCGTCCCTAAGGGAATGCGTCCCGGAACGGCAATTTGTACGGTGATACGTATTAATCCTTTATTTAACTTAGGATTTTTAAGGATTTGTGTTGCATTACTGCTTTCGTTCGCTTCTTGCGGTTTGGCCTCATCGATGGCAATGGCTAAAACAACGGCTCGATCTTCGATTTCTAAACGATCCCAGCATCCCGTAAGCATTGGTAAAAGTAATAGAAAAACAAGAACACGGTTAATCCGTTTTCGCCACACGCTGATCACCCCGACTCCCCTTCTTTTTCTTGCGAATGAGGGCAACGATCAGTAGAACCAATGGATAGAAGACTGTGATAACCAGTCCCCAACGACCAACAATTTGAATAATGCCATACATCTGCAGCAGGTTTTGGGGAAACATGGCAATGACATAGATGAAAGGAATGAGAAAAAATGAGAAAAGCTTGTGATCGCGCAAATGTAACAGTTGGCTTAGAAAGTGAATAGCCAAGTAATAGGTCGACAACAATGTTGTAAATACCGCTGTGACCCAAACGGCAAGAAATGCGCCATCTAACCTCTCCAGGATGTTAGCCGGCAATGATGTGGTTTTGGCTAATTCCAAGGTAGGCCAAACTAAATTTTTAATTTCCTCTGCTCCAAATACGCCAACTGTAGCAATTACAATGAGTAAGTAGAGTCCCCCCGAAATCAACATGCCGACTAAGCTCGCCAACATCGCTCTATCCGGCTTACGCATAGCAGGAATTACGATGGTCATGACGAAAGATCCTTGAAACAAGGCAGCCATGGTAAGGATTCCTTTTGACATGCCGCTCGGTTCATTCCCCCATATTGGCAATAAATTGACCCCTTGCGCATTTTTTAGCGATAGAACGACGATCAATACAAGCGGGAATACAATAAGTGGGAAATAAAAATGATGGAAATAGGTAAAGGTTGTCATATCAGCACGCGAGGAAACCGCAGCTAACAACAGCATCACAATAACAGTCACTTCCAGCGGCGTTTTCGTTAATACGGAAGTCACTACAACTTCACCGAATTCGCGCGAAGCGAGTGCTGTGATTAGGGAAAAGAAAACGATGATTAAGACGCTGAATACCCGAGCCGTCCATTTACCGATCAAAACTTCACTGTATTCAATAATCGTTTGAGTTGGAAAGCGCATGCCGAGTACGGTAACTAGCCAAAGCCCAAAGGAGCCGATTATGATACCTATTAAGGTTACGAGCGGCGCCCCCGAATCGGCAGCTCTAACAGCAAAAAGCGAGAGTGCTAATACACCAACACCAATAATCGTGCTAATTAGAATTATCGCTGCTTGAATCATTGTTACTTGACGAGGATACTCCATCTTCTATGTCCCTCCTTGTATTCCCTACTTTCAATGGATCTAAGGTATTGCTTGGTGGATGCTTCAATTCCTTCGTTTTCATACCCAGACGGCTATCATTCGGCGTATGCAAGAGTGCCGGTCTCTTTGGCATGGACCAGAGTGGCAGCCGGGCCAATGTATCCTTCATCCCTTGGAAATTCCCTGGTACAATCGGACTCAAGTAAGGCACCCCGAACGATTTTAATGAGAGCATATGGTTGGCGATCAGGATAAGCCCGATCATCACGCCGTACAAGCCAAACATACCAGCCAAAATCACAAGCGGAAAGCGCAGCATCCTTAACGCCAGCGCCGCGTTGTACGCCGGTGTGGCAAAAGAACCGATCGTTGTTAAGGCGATGATGACGACCGTAATCGGACTGATGAATCCAGCAGCAACCGCGGCCTGTCCGACGACTAGCACACCAACAATGGATAGCGCTCCCCCAACCTGCTGCGGCAGACGCAGAGTCGCTTCCCTCAGCACCTCCATGGAAATCTCCATAATCAGAACTTCAATAAGAGATGGAAAAGGCACTCCGGCTCTCCCTCCCGCAACGGCCACGGCAAACTCTGTCGGGATGAGCTCCGGATTAAAAGAAATCAAGGCTACATATAACGATGGGAATATCAAAGAGAAAACAAGAGCTACGAGTCGCGCTAACCGAATAAAGCTGACCAGTAGAAATCGTTCCGAGTAATCTTCAACCGTTTGGTAAAACTGACTGAACACAGTTGGCAATATGAGGGCAAAGGGGGAACCGTCGACCAGCAGAATAACCCTGCCCTCCAGTAGATTGGCAACAGCTTTATCCGGGCGTTCCGTATTTTGAATCTGCGGGAACGGGGATAGATGGTTATCTTCAATGAACTGTTCCAAGTATCCAACATCAAGAATGCCATCTATGTCGATCAACGCTAATCGTCTGAAAACCTCTTCAACAAGTTGGGGATTAACAATCCCATCCAAGTAACAGACAGCCACTTTAGATTTGGTTACACGCCCTATCCGAATCGATTTTACCCGTAGATCCGGTGTCGGAAGGCGATAGCGAAGCAGCGAAAGGTTAGTACCCAACATTTCGATGAATCCTTCTCGTGCTCCGCGGATGACCTGCTCCGTTTCAGGTTGCGTGATCGAGCGCTTGTCCACATTTCGTGTACTGAATAGCAGCGCTTCCTCCAACCCTTCCACTACGAGAACCGTTTCACCTTGTACAACGGCTTGGATCAACTCAGCTAAGTGTCTTTCCGATCTCCCTTCACAGGCATACAGCGTATCTGCAAATAATACATCCTTTAAGGGGCGGCTGTTTTTCGCTTTCCCCTGCTTGTTAGTCACCGAGAACATCAATGGTTTTAAAATATGCTCATTCAAATACTGCTTCTCAATTAAGTCTGAGAAATACATGAGCACAGCCGGGTACTGATCAAATATACGAAACTGGTGCATAACAAAATCGTCATTTTCACCAAGTATCTTATCAACGTATGAAATCGTCTCCTCGAGAATTGGAGTGATTTTCCCTTCTTCATTCTCTTCCAAAACCTGATGGGCAGGCGGCTCTTTTGGCGGAATCATGCGAGGTTGCTGGCTTTGAGATACTTTTATAGCCCTACGTTTATACCATTGCCACATAGCCACGCTAACACCGCCTCCTGAAAACAGTCCCAAGATGTTCTATTCTTCCTGATTCCCTTTCATTTCCTTCTCCGTATTTTTATCCATTTTCCCAATAATATACATGAGAATAGGTAATCTATCCTGAAGAGCCTTTTCTACCGTAATCCCAAAGAGGAAGTTTCCACTTATATATCGAATAACTGTATGGTAAATTATTTCCGAACTGGCGAGGGGGCCATTATGCTTTATATAAAAGATGTATTGCTGCAGTTACTATTCGCCCTAACTCCCTTTGTTCTATATAACATCTACTACCGTGATAAAACCGCAAACTATTCAAAACGGTTTATCAATTTTACGTCTATGATTTGCCTATTTATGTCCATGACCTTTCATTCTAGCGTGCATAACGGAATCATTTTTGACATCCGTTACGTGATCATGTTTTTCGGAATGGTGTACGGCGGCATGACTACTGGACTTCTATTGCTTGTTGAGTTTGTATTGTACCGAGTACTAATTGGCGGACAAGGACTGTTCTCAGCGATGATTATTCTTGTGATTACATTCAACCTATCTATCCTGTTAGCCATCTTATATCGCCGACGCTCCGAGTACCGTAACCTAATAACTTTCATAGCTGGGTTAAGCTTTTCCTTTATACCTATTTGTGTAATGCTTGTAACTGAACGCAAGTATATAGTCGAGAACTTGACGTTTAATATCCTAGTTATGCCCGTACAAAATTCCCTGGGTATTTGGTTATTGATTTCCCTTTTCAATAAGGCTGTTTCAGATAAGCAGCTATTCCAGAAATATCTTCAAAACGAAAAAGTTGAAACCATCGCTCACGTCGCCGCCTCCCTTGCCCATGAAGTGCGTAATCCACTTACAGCCGTAATGGGATTCTTGAAATTAATCCGTAATGATTCTCTCTCCAAAGAAAAGACCCACTATTATATTGATATTTGTGTTGAAGAGATGAAGCGGACGGAAGTCATTCTTTCCGAATATCTATCCATAGCTAAACCTAGCATTCCAATTTATGAACAAATGGATCTTGTGCCGCAGTTAAACTCCGTTATAGATGTCATAACACCATACGCTAACATGAATAACGTCGCATTAGAGGTACACAATGAGGGGCATGAACTTTATATCTCTGCGAATCCAAATGAAATTAAACAACTACTCATTAATTTTATAAAAAATGCCATTGAGGCTTGCTCTTATATCTCAAGAGGAAAAGTCATCATTCGTATGGCCCCCGAACCCCAACTCTATGCAAAGATCACCATACATGATAATGGGGTCGGCATGAGCCGCGAACAGCTGGAGCGGCTTGGCACCATTTATTTTTCAACTAAAAGCAAAGGGACAGGAGTAGGCCTAACATTTTCGTATCAATTAATCCGTTCGATGAACGGTGCTGTCAATGTTCGAAGTACATTAGGAAAAGGAACAGAATTCATTATCTCTTTACCTTTAACCAACTGACTATTCTTTTTATTCGTTTTAAAAGTTCGAGATAAATAATAAAAAAGACACCTGGGGTGTCTTTTTTTCATTCCACAATATGGCTTCCTCTACTTAATCAATTTCCCAACTTTAGAGATATTCGTATCCCTCTAATCAAAAGAACGGCGAGATGGCCAAGACCCCTGCAGTTTGCGAATGAACATGATCTGACCCGTGTGATAAGCGTCATGCATGATCAGGCTATTCACCCACCGGCCAACAGGTAGAGTTCGATTCGGGAAAATGTGCTCGAATTCTTCCTCTTGCCAGCTTGCGATCCGATCACGAATTCCCTGATGAACGGATTGCAAACGATCCAAGGTTTCTTGCCAATCCTTAGTCGACATTGACAGCACGGCAAAAGTATCGTCATTGGTTAGTTCCTCAGGATAATCGGATTCTTCACCCGTCATTCTTTTCAATAATCGTTCTTTATAAAAAATCAGATGATGGACATTTTCCCAGATCGTGTTGACATGTTCGCCCTCAGGCCGCCAATTGGCTTGCTCTGCAGTTAACTCTTTAAGCGCATCAATTAGTGGTGGATACCAGTCTTCCTTCTCATAGCAACTATCCCATCCGTGAAGCAACAACTCGACTTTATTCATTTCATATCCTCCTTAGATCACACTTTTTGTAACTACCTAAATTCGATTAATGCGTTACAATTGTAATGTACCATGGAATATTATGGAGGTCAAGTAACTAGCAAAATCGAGTTTAAGATGTTACAATGTTTTAAAAAAAGAACGGGGTTACCATCTATGCTTTGGGACGATTTCCTGAATAGCTTACATCATGATTGGCGAGGAGACGGAGCCATCGATGATCGCCTAGATCAACCGGAATGGTTGGATCAGTGGGTTGAGAAACACCAACTTTCCGTTGATCATCGTCCTTCCCCTAAAGAATTCATTGCCCTGAAGCAGTTAAGAACACTTCTACATCGGTTAGTGACAGATTTCGCAGCCAATTCCTCGCCTAGTGAGGAAGATATAGAAGCCCTCAACAAAGTCATGGCTGACGGGGCTGTTATTCGTCAACTTGCAAGAAACAGTGAACGTTATCAATTAAATTTGTACGCAATCGGTCATCAGTGGTCCCATACTCAGGCCGAGATTGCAGCATCTTTGGCACAATTGATCGCTGAGGGTGAACCATCTCGGATACGCATCTGCGATAATCCGAACTGCTTATGGGTTTATTACGACGATACTCGCAACCGCTCCAAAAGATACTGTGACGATAAGCTGTGCGGTAATTTAATGAAAGTACGTCGATTCCGCGCACGACAAAAAGCAGCTGCCAACTTGCCCAAGCATGAGCACTAACGACTTCTGCTTTTTTGAGGTATCATCTTGCACTTAAATCTGTCTGAGGCTGCGTCAAACTCCTCCAGCTCTCAGGTACATCTTCACTTTTATTGACGTAAACGGATTGCAAATACTTAGATACACTAGTAACTTGGCCTTCAATTAATATCTCTCGTATTTCGGATGCCTTTGTTGGCACTAAGTTATTCAATACGATCTTGAATTCATCTAAAGGTAAAAACATATCCAAGCTTTTCTTGTAGGAACAACGAGTTGGAAATCGCGGCGAGCTCCCTGAATCGTATTTAGATAGCTTCACTGTTGAATAATGCTCGGATAGCAAAGCGTACGCGTCAAATTCCAAAACAGCAAACTCTTCATCCGGTTCTCTTCGTGCATAGGTGTCCATCATGTTCATACAGTCCCTTAAGGTGGGCCAAAAAAACACATGCCTATCCAAACAAGCCCGAAATTGTTCCTGTGTGATTGCCGCATCAATCATGCTGTTAGCTATCCTCAGATGAGCATTTAGGGTGATCGAATATTCATGATAACTCACTTTCTCAGGCTTTAATCGGCGGTCACCTGTGGAGATGGGATTTATTTGATTACTGGACAATAGCTGGTCGAGATGAGCAATAGCCGGTAAATTCCTTACTCTTGTAAAATGGAATAAGTGCTTTCTGCTTTTTGATTTTGTTATTGTACTTACAACATCATCACTCATCGTTTTGCTCCTCTAACATTCACCATGTTGTTCGCCCCTACTTTTTTTCATTTTAAAAAGCCTTAACCGGCAAGCGGTTAAGGCTTCTTGTTATTTTTGCCCGGAATCAAAAGGCTCGTCCGTTATTTTGACCTTCCCCTCTGCAAGCTGGTGTATACCGTCACTCGTTCCAGCTGCATACACATCCGATAGTTGTTCATGCGTAAGTGAACTGCCTTCTAATTGTTTGTCACGAGATTCCTTCTCATTTTTCACCGCACTCACCTCCATTTGCCTGCTATATCCAATATAGTTTGTACTTTCAGGCTGAATCTATTCAAGTTCTGCTGTCAATAATTCTAGGCTATTCATCATAGGCTCAGTAATTTAGCGACGAATTTGGGATTAAATACTTCGGATAGCTCGTCCATTACATTTAAATAGACAAGCCCATTTCCTTCAAGTTTTGGAGAATTCCCTAAGGGTACGGTTCTTTTTATTAATTGAGCATACAGCTCACGCTCTGTGAGATTTCGCTCGAAGCTTGCATTCACAAGTACTTTTATTAACGCCATTGCTCCGGCGACATGTGGTGTTGCCATAGAAGTTCCGCTTAATGTCGCATAGGTTCCGTTTAAATAGGTTGATAAAATTTTCTCTCCAGGGCCCACTAGATCGACTTCATTGTTCGAATTCGAAAAATTGGAAGAGTGTCTCTCTAAGTCAATCGCACCTACACTAATGACTTCGTTATAACAACCTGGATAGTCAAACTCATCTGTCGAATCAACACCATCGCCTTCATTACCTGCCGCACAAATCACCAAAATGTTAGCGGCTACGGCTTTTTGAATGGCTTCGTGTAATGCAGGCAGATTTTCTGGACCGCCAAGGGACATGGAGATGATATCCGCTTTTTGTTCGACCGCATAGTTAATGCCATTAATTATCCAATCATATTGACCAGAACCATGTTTATCCAGAACTTTAATAATAAGCAGATTAGCCTCAGGAGCTACACCGACAACACCATTATTGTTTTTGGTCGCAGCGATTGTCCCGGCAACATGTGTTCCATGACCATTGTAATCCATGTACGCATCCGTCTTGCCGCCATCATCATTCGTAAAATTAATGCCACCGACGATACGTTCTTTTAGATCAGGGTGAGTGATATCACAGCCGGTATCCAGTATGGCAACTGTTATCCCCTTCCCTTTCGTTTGATCCCAGATTTTGGGGGCCTGAATCATTTCCACTCCAGTTGGAATTTCATTGACCTGTTCAATCTTCTCAAGAACTCGAAACGGAATCACATGAACTTGTCGCTCCATTTTTATTCCCTCCTAATTAGGATTAAAATAATAATGCTTGATTCATTCAAATTTGATGTTGATCGACGGGTTATCTCTATGCTATTATTTGGGGGAACATTTTTAACTTATCGTTGTATTTTGTTAAAAAAAACAAGAGTGCTACCAACACTCCTGTTTTTTAGATACATTGGCTTTTGGGACCTCCTGGGGCTAATGGTTCATACACACCTACCTGATCGTTTAGCGGCGAAGGGGTAGGTTTTTTAGTGTATTCTAACAATAATTAAGGCTATAAAAGTTAACAATGCCAAGAGGAAACTCCCAAATTGTAGAATCAACTTTATCATTTCATCTGGTTTCACCTTTACCCTCCTCCTTCCTTACGAAAGGGAGATCCGGGTGGCCTAGTATCTAACAAAAGTGTCAATAATCAATAAAGAGTCATTTTGGACAGAAAAAGCCTACCCTCATTTAATAGCTGGCTGGCATAGTTTCCCTTAGCCCCTCTAGCTTTGCGTCACCGCCTTTAAACGGTTTTGCCATTATCGTGGGTAGACTTCTATATACTGTAAATCTATTATATGCCTAATTATTATATAAGAATATAGGGAGTTAGACACATTATGGATTGTAAGTGCATACAACTAATTTGTCGAACTTAATCAAGAAATACACCGGATCATAGAAAATCGTCATTCGACTAGTTCGAAAGCAATGTATGCTATATCTCCGCCCTTAAGTTCTCATTAACTTGCTGTCTTGTGAACTCAAAGAAAGCAAAGGCTTCCTCCCAGGTCTGGAATCCCGCCTGCGCGATGATATCGCTACCTCCGCCTTTCCCATTGTATTTTCCTACATATTCTTTGAAGAAGGCTCCGCAAGAAAGTGGAGAACTACTGTTGTTAGCAAGAATAACTTTGTTTTCCGCAGAAGTAGCAAGTAATACTGGAGTATCACTTTCTGAAGCTAGCTTCACCGCCAGACTTTGCAAATCTTTAAGCGTCTTGTCATCAAAAACACTTGTTATCAGTTTGTCATCGCTGCTTGATAATAGCTCCCGCGTAACATAAGCATTGTTTCTCTCTTTGAGAGCAACCAGTTCAGCTTGCAGCTGCTTCTGTTCATTTTCCCACTTCTCAATCCGGTCGATAATCTCGTCTTTACCGGTGTTGAATTTGGAGGACAAGACACCCAAAATCCGCTGGTTTTCATTAAATTCCTTCAAGGCGCGGTACCCGCACAAGAAGTAAATCCGAATGTTTCCCTTTTGTTTTTCTGCTTTCAGTAGCTTAATCATGCCAATTTCGCCCGTTGATGAGACATGTGTCCCACCGCAAGCGTTGTATTCAACACCTTTTATCTCGACAATTCGAATATGATCCGTCACTTTGGGCTGTTTAACTAGCTGCAGATGAGCTAATTCTTCTTCGGTAATAAAATAACTAACAATACTGTTGTTCAGGTAAATTTGCCGGTTTACTTCGTTCTCAATAGCAGCAAGCTGGTTCAATGTCAGTTCTGGCTGCTCCACGTCGATGGTGGCATAATCGTTACCCAGATGAAAGCTTACCGTCATGGCCTGATAGAGATCGCGGCAAACCGCAGAGAGCAGATGCTGCCCACTATGCTGCTGCATATGGTCAAATCTTCTATTCCAATCGATCTGGCAAGTCACCTTGCTCTCATCCGGCAGTCGTGCCAGCTTGTGCAGCACTTCATCTTCTTCATTGATCACATCAAGCACAGGAATTCCGTTAATATGCCCAAAATCGCAGGGCTGTCCGCCCCCATGTGGGTAGAAAGCCGTCTCCTTCAGGATGACATAATACCCATCTTCTCTTTCAAGAGTTTGGTGTATGTCTGTTTGCCATTCGGTTACGTTAGCGGAATTGTAATATAGTTTTATGGACATGATGATTTCCTTTCTGCTTGCTAGCACCGGCTTTTCGCGCAGCGTATCTTTATATTCCTCTATTCGATTTTACTAAACCTCTCCCCAATATACCTCGGTTTCATAGTCGAAAAACACATTTCCATCTTGCTCATGCCGTTCAAATATATGGTGCAGTTCTGTCATCATCGGCGCAAAATTGGCGTGCTCAGGTACGGGAATGTAGGAAGATGACATCAACCTCCCCTTCAAACCTTCAAAATCGAAAACCTGAGTAATAGCGAATCGTTCTAGCTGCATACTATCGTTCTTGAAGAATGACGCCAGCGTTTCCTGCGAAATATTTTTATGAGTAACTTTTTCATAATCGCTTCCAAATGTACGAAGCAATAAGTCGTACTCTTCTCTAAATGCATTGCCATGTTCCAGACGCGAGTTCCAGATCAATAACACCTTCCCGCCAGGCTTCAGAATCCGATGGAATTCGGCTTGCGCGGCCGTGCGATCAAACCAGTGAAACGCTTGGGCACAAACGATATAATCGACAGACTCATTCGGTAGACCAGTCGCTTCAGCAGATCCCGTTACAATACGAAAATTTGCATCTCCGCTTAACATTTGCTCAGCGGCTTCCCGCATCGCTTGATTCGGTTCAACAGCGGTTACTTGGCTCCCTCTTTGTAAGAGCAGCTTTGAAAAAATACCTGTCCCTGCGCCGATGTCTGCAATTACTGCATTTGCATGCAGACCAACGACGTCATACAAATAATCAATAGCCTCTTTCGGATAACTCGGGCGGAATTTCACATAGGTATCAACTCGATTTGAAAAACGTTCTTTATGATTATTCATCTCATACCTCTCCCATCAGATAAAATATCCTTCTACTAACAAAGCGGCCAACTGTTGATGTGTTAAGAAACTACTTTTGTTTCACTTGATGAAACAACGTTTCATAATATACATCTATATCATATTCAATTATTTGACAAAAGTCCATAACAAATACACAGCACTAAAACACAAAAAAACGACCGCTACATTCGCGGCCATTCAACATTTTCCACAACTTCAACCCTTCTCGAATTCGGCAGGATAGCTAGCTCCAAAGGGTGCATCCGGTCTTGCAAATTGTCCCATTAAATAACGACGTGTCGAAGTTGTGCGGTCTAAGAACTCTTGATTATTCTCGAAACGATCTGAGCATCGAACCCAAGGCGGACTATAAATATAGTGCATCGTATATCGGTCGTAATCACCATCATGAGCGAAAGTCCGATGCCAGACGGCATTATGAAAAAATAGTACCGATCCCGCCGGTGCACAGATGACATGACCGATCGGAACATCATCCTTAGCAGTTCTAATCGCACCCGGAAGCTGCACTTGGCTTCTATGGCTGCCTGGGATCATCTCCATATTCCCCGTTCTAGGAATGGATTGGTCCGTCAATAAGAAAGAAGCTCGAAGCTGAATCAGCGGAATCGGATATCCGAGTTTACTAAATTCATAAGCCCCTGACCCATCCTGATGCCAACCCCCCACTCCGCCGAAAGCTGGCTGTTTGGTACACCATGCTGACTGTAAAATGAAGCGATCTCCGTAAAGCGCCCTAACTTTAGGCAATACAGCGGGATGATCAATCAATCGCTCCAAAGCGGATTCCGTTTCATAGCCTTTTCCCACCTGTGCCCAACCTTTTGCGCCCTCTGACTCGTGTAAGCGGATGGATGCTTCCAGGCATTCCTTCACCTCATCTTCGGAGAGTACGTTAGGAATAATCAGATAGCCCCATGATTCAAACATAAACTGATCGAGCTCCGTAAATTCTCCTAGATTAGAAATAGGATTCATAGTAAAGCTCCTCCTTTTTTAAACAAATGATTATTTCTTAACCCATAGTTCTCTAGTGGATTCTCCTAACACTAAGGTCGATTTTACGATCACTTTAGTGGACTCTGTCACACTCTCCTGGCTATTCAGTAGTTTAAGCAGAAGTTCAGCCGATTTAGCACCAATTTCCTGCTCATGCTGGTCTATATGAGTGAATGTAGGGTTTCCATCTAGCTCGGATGAGGGATTATCGTACATTATAATAGAGAGGTCGCTCGGTACATTCATTCCCAGTTTTTTAACCATACTAGCTATATTCAAGCCCAACTTCAAATTCAATGTAATGAACGCGGTTGCTGTGCGATATTTGAGATAATGATATAACGGGTGCTTTTCAGTTGGGATCGTATCCGTCACTTGAAAATCTGTCACAATTAAAGCTGGGTTAATCATCGAACCTTTTTGTTTCAGTGCTTCCATATAGCCGCGAATCCGTTCGTCGACTGTCACCGTGCTGATCGGAATATCGGAGCAAATAGCGATGTCCCGATGTCCTAACTCCCACAGATGGTTAACCGCCAACTGAGCGCTCATCCAATTATCCGAACAGACACAATGGGTATCAAAGCCTGGCAAGTAGCGATCAATGAGCACGAAAGGAAATTTCCGCAGTTTCAGTACCAAGATTTCTTCGTTGTACGTTTCCGCATCAATCGGAAAAATAATAAGTCCGACGGCCCCATTCTTAATCAGTTCCTGAATGGCTTCCTTCTCCCGCTCCTTGTTATTGTGAGTTAGCACAATCGACACATAATAATCGGTGTTCTCTAACACGGAATTGATTCCTTTTAAAAGTCGAATAGCAAAGAAATCCTCAAGTAAGGGTAGAACGAAGCCGATCATTTTGCGGGAGGAAGCACGCTCATCATGCTCTTTCACATCCGTAGCGTCAAGCTGAATGTTCTCTAGGCTCTCAGCTACTTCCGAGCGGGACTCTGGACTAACGAAGCTTCCTCTCCCTGGAATCCGGTAAATCCATCCGTCTTTCGCCAGCTGCGTAAGCGCATTTGAAACCGTCATCCGACTGACTCCGAATTGCTCCATCAACTGCTTTTCCGTTGGAAATTTGTCATTTTCCTCCATAGCGCCTAATTGGATCAACTGTTTAAAATGCTCTTGGATCTGCAAGTATAGCGGTTGTCGTTCATCCGTCCTGGCTGATACCCGCATTCTGCTCATATATCTCCCCCTCAGAAGGGCTTTGTGTGACACATCGCCATGCTTCTTCCATATCCCGAATTAAATCGTCCGGATCCTCGGAACCTATATAGAGTCGAACAAGCGAACCTGTTTGCTGATCATTGTTATTTAAGGCATTTACGTTGATTAAACTTTCGAATCCACCCCAGCTGGCTCCAATCCGGAAATACTGAAGACGGTCCGCCCAAGCCCTTAATTTGGCAACCGACTCAAGGGATTCGAACGAAAATAAACTGCTGTACCCTGACATTTGCGTACGAGCCAGCTCATACTGAGGATGGTTTGTTAACCCCGGATGGTTTACTTTCCTCACATAATTTTGCCTGCCTAAATATTCGGCGACCTTCAGCCCACTCGTTTCATGACGCTGCATCCGCATTGGCAGTGTGCGAAGCCCCCGCGTAACCAAACCCGCTGTCTGTGGCGTCATGATGCCGCCGAACAACATATATTCCGTCGACATCAGTGGGTCCATTAATCTATGGGAGCCAACCACAACGCCCCCCACGCAATCGCTATGCCCGGAAATGTACTTCGTGATCGAATGGACGACGAGGCTAACCCCCTTCGTGAGCGGATTTTGATGACAAGGCGTCGCCCACGAATTATCGAGAATCGTTTCTGCTCCTATACTTTGTGCCAACGCCGCACAACTTCGTATATCTTGGAGCTGGAACATCATACTAGTCGGACTCTCCAAATACAGCAATTTGGTATTCGGTCGAACCGCACGTTTCCAGTTTTCCAATGAGCTGCCATCGACAAAGGTCGTTTCGATTCCAAACTTTTGCAAGTAGACGCCTAGAAATTCTCGTGTCGGTCCGTACGCCTGATGAGTGCAAATGACGTGATCACCTTGCTTGATTATAGACATAATCGCTGCCGAAATCGCCGCCATTCCGGACGCAAAGCACTTGGCTCTTTCCCCTTGCTCTAACTGGGCGAGCTTGTCCTCCAGGTACCTCACTGTAGGATTATTGCCTCTGGAATACACGAAGTTTTCTTGCTCATCGAGTCTTGCCAAGTTGAATTGCTCGTACTTATCGAACGAAAATAAACTCGTCTGATAAATGGGAACACTGATGGCGCCATGATGACGATCATCGTGCGCATCATGCGCCACAATAGAATAAAGCTTCTCCTTTGCGCTCACTACCCTTTCACCGCCCCTTGGGTTAATCCTTCTACAATAAATCGCTGTGCTAGGGCAAACAAAAGTATCGTCGGGAGTACAGACAGCACAGTTCCGGCGGACATAGAACCCCAATCCACATTAAATTTAAGGATAAAAGAATTCATCGCTACCGGCAGTGTCTTTAACGATTCGTTATCGATAAACATGACGGCCAAGAAAAGCTCGTTCCAGTTCTGAACGAAAGCAAAGATGAACATCGAGGAAATGCCTGGCATCATGATCGGGATAATGACTCGCATGAGGGCAGACAGCTGGGAACAGCCGTCGATCATCGCTGCTTCCTCCAGATTGGCAGGAATTCGCTGGAAAAAGCCTCGCAGCATAATCGTGGAGAACGGGATCAAGATGACCGTATACATGAGGATCAATGAGATTCGCTGATTAAGCAGATGCAAGTTTGACATCATCATGTAAAGCGGAGCCAGAGCAATGAAGCCTGGGAGCATCTGAGTTACGAAGAAAGCGAGCATGATTTGCTTGTGGCCGCGAAACCGAAATCGAGCGAGTACATAAGCACTGCATATGGCGATCACGATTACGATCAGAGCAGAAGAAATTGAAACGAGAAGGCTGTTGGCAATATATACGTTAAACTTAGATACTTTGAAGATGTTGACGTAATTTTGAAGTGTGAATTGCTCTGGCCAGTAATGGACGGGATAACTGAATATTTCCTTTTGCGGCTTTAACGAGGTGATGACGATCCAGTATAATGGAAACACCATAATGACTAAGTACACGAAAAGAAAGGCAACTTTTATGATCCGATACCCGTAATTTCGTTTCATTTAGAAGTCACCTACTTTCTCCGACCTAGTAACCATCAAATAAAACAAAGTGTACAAAAACAACATGACGATCATAATGACCCCGATTGCTGATGCAGCCCCATAATCGCCGTCATAAATAATTTTATTGAGCATCAAAGAGGACAAAATGTGTGTCGCCCCTCCCGGTCCGCCATTCGTCATACCGTAAATGAGCGTAGGATCGTTGAAGATCCATATGACCCGCAGCAGCGTTGTGGCGATGATGGTCGGCATGATGTACGGAATCGTCACATAAAGCAGCTTTCGATAACCGTTCGCTCCGTCGATACTCGCTGCTTCGTACAGCTCCGAAGGTATAGATTGCAGTGCAGCCAGCAGCATAATGGTAAAAAAGGCTATCCCGTACCATACGTTGGCGACGATAACGGATGACATCGCCCATTTGGGATCCGACAAGAACCCGATGCGATCTTCAATAATACCAAGACGCAATAAGAGATCGTTGATGACGCCGATTTGTGAGTTAAACAGCCACTTCCAAATAAGGCCGATCAGAAATCCCGATAATGCCCATGGATAAAAAATAAAGGCTTGGTACAATCCTCGTCCCCAGAATTTCTTGTTCAAAAACAGCGCCAGGATAAACCCTAATAGAAATTGCAAAATTAAGGAGAAAAACACCCAGTAGGCACTGTTTTTCAGTGCTGCAAGAAATTGATGGTCTCGAAACGCATCAACGAAGTTTTGTATACCGACAAAATGCACCTGTTTCAGATTGAACAGCTTGTAATTTTGAAAAGCCATCACCACTCCCTTGAAGAAGGGATAGTATGTAAAAATCAATACAAGCAGCAGTGCGGGCAGCAAGCTGGAGAGAATGAATTTTTGCCGAGAACTCACATGAACACCCCCCGGTAAGAAAAAAGCGGCAAGCGATGACCGCCCGCCGCTTCCAACTACTTCCTTTATTTTTTCATTCCCGCTTTCTGATCTAACCAAAATTTATCCCATTCCTTAAGGGTATCGTCAGTCGATTTCTTATCGAGTAAATAAGATTGCTGCCCTTTCATGCTCAGCTCTCCCCAGCTTCCGTTGCCAGGATATTTAAACGGCGGTGTAAAGTTGACGAAAACATCTGCTTTTGCAGTCATATCTAGCAGTGTCTTGTAAGGACCTGTTTGGAAGAACGTATCGGCAGTCGCCGAAGTATGAATCGGTATCGTGCCAATTTGCTTAGAAAATTCCGTATTTTCTTTCGGGCTCGAGAGATAAGAAATTAATTTCCAAGCTTCGTTCTTACTTTTGGAATTCGCTGTTACGCCCCATCCTGCAGCTCCTGTACTGACCAGTGATTTGCCGTTAGGACCGAGTGGCATCGCTGCCGTTTCTAATGTTTTGGGGTCCATTTTATCCTGAAGCACCTTGATAACGTCTGGATCCTGGAGTAAAATGCCGGTTACCCCAGATGTAAAAGCTTGAACCTGATCCTGGAATCCCCAGTTGATCGAGTCCGGCGGCGATGCCTCTTTATAAAGCTTCTTATACAGCTCCAATGCCTGCTTAGCTTCAGGTGTGCTGTACACCGTCTTACCGTCCTTCGTAAACGGTGCATCGTCGAGATTCATCACTTTATCGTTATAATCATAAATCATATGGTCAAAGTTGCCGTTAGCTCCCGGACCTCCGCGGAACGAGAAACCGTACCGATTTTGTTTCGGATCGGTAAGCTTTTTGGCAGAATCGACCAGCTCTTCCCATGTCTTCGGTGCACTAAGCCCCTTGGCGTCGAACCAATCTTTCCGGTAAAAAACTTGTCTTTGATATAGAGCGTTCGCGATAAAATAGAGTTTGCCATTATTCGAGCCAACAACTTTGGATGTACCGGAGAGAGTTTTACTATCCGCCCAACTCGATGCGTAGGTATCCAATGGTTCCAAATAACCATTATTCACATACTCGGCAATGTTCAGATCCCGTACCTCGAGAATATCGAGTTCCTGCTTAGCGGCTAGCATTGTTCTGATTTTATTGTCCGCTTGATCAAATGGCGGTGATATGAGCTCCACTTTAATATTCGGATTGTCTTTTTGAAACCGAGCTATGGCATCTTGAAGCAGTTTGGTGCGTTCCGGACTCGTTAAACTTTCAATCATATGAAGCGTTACTTGCTTGGCTGGAGGCTCAGTGCTCTTCACGCTCTCACTGGGCGCTGCCGTATTTCCGCTTGGAGTTGCCGTATTCTCGGAGCTTCCACTCCCACTACACCCTGCTAAGGAACTCAATAACATAACGCCTGCAAACAAAGTTGTCCATCCTTTGACCACAGCTGCCCCCATATCTAACGCCCTCCTCAATTTAGTCATATTCAACTATATTGTCTTAATTAAATAGATATGTCTTAATGCTGCCGCTTTGTTTAATAAATAAAAAAACGCTAATGACACTTATATGTCATCAGCGTTTTATTTTCTTTTATTTTATACCCCTTCAATAGCAACATGGTTTTGTTTATGCTCAACGACAAGAGCAGCTCGCATGAGCTCTCTCATGACATCGGATTGCAGTTGCGGATTTAAATAGAGGGTTTTGATGTACAGCTGACCTTTTTCACTCGATGTGTATTTGGGAGGTATACGATTTAAAACTAGAGCAAGAATATCCTCTTTGCAATGTTGACAACCGCATTTGATATCATAGCTTTTTTGAAACTCTTCATACAAATTGCTAACGATTGCTTCTACTGCATTAACTAATCCCATACTTGATCAGACTCCTCTATACCAGCATTTATCTCACGTTCCTATTCAATCATGAATATGTTTAGTAAGTGTTAGGCTGACATAAATGGAACCCTTATTGCACTTCATCTTTTCTCAAAATAAAAAAATAAGAGAGTCTTATAAGGAACTCCCTCGTTTTGCTGATATTATACGGTTTCCGTGCTGTTTAAGAATGCTTTCAAACGCTCTAACTGAAGAAGATGATGGCGATAATGCATCTCAATGAGTGCAAACCATTCTTTCGCGTTAAGTGCGCCTAATCTTGGATGCAACGAGGTACATCTCGGAGATATGCCCTCAAGCAAAGGCTCGATTTCTTTCATTTTTTGGAGCACGGCATGCATGCCATCGATGATCTGCTGCTTACTAGCTGGCTGCTCGGGCGTATATTGAGGAGATGCTGGAACCCTAATACGTTCAGGTGGAAAACCGCCTAGCGCAAAGACTGCTGCTCCCGCTTCCGTTTTTTCTCCAACAGGATCGACTGCATCTGCACTCTGACTTCGACATTTCTCAATATTGCCAATCTGCATGTAGAGAGCTGTTTTGATGAGATGGAGGTACAATTGTCCAAGCGACCATTCATTCTCATTTGACTGAAGTTTCAGTTGCTCTATGCTCAGAGGATTTAATTCATCTAAGTATTGGTGGGTAAGTTCCTCAATTCGTTTCAAAGTTTCGGCTGTTTTCATCATATTATTAGCTCCTCTCGAATCTTGTACCTTAAGTATACATAACGCTACTGACAGCTGTATGTCAGTAGCGTTTATGCGTTTAAGAATTTCGTATGAGATAAAGCCCTTGCGGAATGACGAGCCAGAAACCCGATATAGGCATTATTATTGCCCCTATGATAGACAAAATGAGTATATGCCAGCCTACAAAGCGAGGTATCGCAAGGCCTTTCTCTTTGGTAATCCAACGCATCATTCGTCCAATAATCCACAACAAAACACCAAAAAATAAAAACCAGATAGCTGTCATCCTGTCGAAAGACTGATCAACGGAATTCCACACACCCGCTTTCACCATCTCGCTGAGCGGTTTCCAACATAATATCAAACCGACAGCATTATGAATATAAGAAGTCCACTCCATCATCCATCCGCTGTGCTTCTGTATGGCCATGCCGCACCTCCTTAGAGTTCCGTTGTAGTAAAACTATCTAACGTAGACATAGCTTTAATCCTCAACAGGAATCTGTTTCAAATGATTACTTTCGTTCTCTTGTTTCATGGAATCATCTTCTTCCAACCGGACAATAGCCGCATCAAGCAGAGATTTGACTCCTAATAAGGCTTCTTTTTCCGCTTGACGAAAATGTGCTCTTGCTGCCTCTGGAACGAGTCTTGCCACAGCGATGTTTTTAATATCCTCGAAGAGGAGCGCAATGTTTTCTAAATCCTGTAGGTTTGTACGGATGCTCATGAACCATCTCCTCCTTCCAATTTACGCTTCTTCGTTCAGACCGAAATGTATGGTCAGTATGCCGTCCGCAAGACGTGCCGCTTCCACCCTTCGCCCCAGCAAGACCCTCGGCAGTGCA
Organism: Paenibacillus phytorum; assembly: GCF_013141715.1. Lineage (GTDB taxonomy): Bacteria > Bacillota > Bacilli > Paenibacillales > NBRC-103111 > Paenibacillus_E > Paenibacillus_E phytorum. The sequence goes on from NZ_WHOA01000099.1 coordinate 166,951, forward strand.
ACGATCCGTCGATAGCTGCCAACCTGCAGTGTCAATTCATCGCCTTTTTGATTTAATTGGAGTTGTTTCTTTTCGGTAAAAGGCAGCGAGATGCGGAGTTCATATCCTGCTTCTGTTTTCTTCACTTCCTCTATAATTCCTCTGTGTAGAATTGCTCCGCATTCCCGTTCGTGGAAAGCCGCTGCTGCTACGCGCTCAAGCATCTCCTTACCAACAACCTCAAGAGGCATTAGAGGTACTTTCAAGATCGGCAGAGGACTAAAGCATTGGACAATTTCTTCTTCGTACTTGTTTTGAATTTGTTTCCACTGCGCGAAGTACCCTTCAGATGCTTCCTCGGAAAGCACTTTATTAACAATGACCGCATCGGTGTGAAACCCGTATAAGTTGAGGTTTGTAAAGGCTCTTCGCGCTTCGGAAATAACCATTTTCTCCGGATTAACAACAAGGCGAATACTAGTAATTTCGGGATCGGCGATTACCTGCTGCAGCTTTTCCAATTGATCGACAACTTGACTGAAGCTGTCCATGACATCGTCGTTGGGCAGTTCCAAACCCTTGGTCACTTTCAAAATCGGGCGTGCTACCTTGAGAATTTTACGCTCGAAAGGAAATATATTTCTCACCCACCAACGAAGTAGCTGGGGATAGCTAAGCAAGCGAAGTGTTTCTCCAGTCGGTGCACAATCCACAATGATTGCATCATACAGTCCACTTTCGGCATGCTCTTTAATTCTCAGGAGACTAAATAATTCTTCAAACCCTGGAAACACCATCAGCTCTTCAGATCCGATATCATCCAGGTTGGCCCACTGCATAAAGTTCGAGAACCAATTGCGAACACTCCCCCAATACCGCTGTGTTTCCCTTAAGCTATCGATTTCTTGCGCCCACAATCGCTCTTGAATTAATATGGGTTCATGCTGCAGCGGAATACCGAGCGAATCCGATAAGCTGTGGGCAGCATCCGTACTTATAACGATTGTTCGCTTACCTTCGGCTGCCATTCGGTAAGCTGTTGCTGCGGCGATACTGGTTTTTCCCACTCCGCCTTTACCTGTGTAAATAATAATGCGCAAGCTTAGCACCTCCATTAGTACGATTTCGTACTAATTGCATAAAAAAATTAATCGATTTCAATCGTTCTCGTCTGCGTCGATTTCGAAGGTCCGGCAGACTCTGCGTTTTGTTGTAAAGCTTTAGCCACTTTCAACGACAGATGAATAAATTGCTGAAGCTCCTCAGCTGTCAAGGCATTTTCAATACGCCCAAACATGACATTCATCGTACCTAGAGCCTCTTCGGCTATCAGTTCCCCATCTTCCGTCAATCGATTAACAATAATTCGCTGGTCTTGCTGCGATTTCTCTCTATAGATGTAGCCTTTTCGAACAAGCCGCTTGGCAATACTGGTCACTGTGCTAAGAGGCGCACCCAAGTGATCTGCCATTTGGGACATTGTCAGCTGCCCATGAAATTTCAGCAACAACAATGTTGAAAAATCAGAACTCGTGAGCTGCAGTTCCAGGTAGGTCGTATCAGGAAACATACTAAGTGGACGAAGTCCATTTTTGAAAATAAGCTCAAACAGCTGCTGCATGAACATTCCTTTCTTCTTACAATAAACTACGATATCGTAATTAATTCCTATCGTTAAATTACTACGTAATCGTAGTAATGTCAACTGTTCTTGTTAAAATTATTTTTGATCAATTGGAACCTTCATTGCGTTACACATAGAACAAATACATTGAACAGATCAAAAAAGCAGATCGCCATGGCGTCCTGCTCGTTGGTGTGTTTTCGAAAATACGTTTTATAACAATGGGGAAAATAGGCGTGCTGTCTGCTCGATTATGCGCTGAGGATAGGAACGCTGTAGCAATTCTTCCATTTGCAATGGTACGGAATCAAGTAGATCACGCTCGAATTGCTCAGTGAGTTCGCGTCCCACATCGGCACTGTATAAGAGTTCAATGACCTCGAAATTTAAACGAAAACTTCGCATATCGTAATTCGCCGAACCTACGCCAGCCATTTCTTCATCAATGATCATTACCTTTGCGTGAAGAATGTCTTTCTCATACATATAAATTTGAACTCCTGCTTCAATCAATTCACCATAATATGTACGGCTCGCAGGTCCCACGATTTTGGGAGTAACATGACGTGGAACCAGCAATCGTACACGCACACCGCGTGCCACGGCTGTCTTCAACGCCATAATGATATCTGATTCGGGCACAAAGTAAGGCGTGGTAATATCTATGGACTTAGTCGCTTGTGTCAGACAAATGAAGTAAGCCTGCCGGATGACTTCAGTAGGAATTCCAGGATTACTCTCTAACGTTTGCATGTATGCATAGTGCAGCGACTCTGTGCCAGAAACGGGATCAACGCCCGCATCCAATTCCGCACCCCATTCTTCCGACCATCCGGAAAGTGAAACTTTGGCAGTTGGAATGATTTGCTTTGACCTATTTCTTATACCCTGTTTAGCCTTTTGCGGAATCTTTTCCTTCGAAGCAATATGCCAATGGACATCGAATATTTTCCGCAGATCATTTGCAACTTCTCCGACTAATCGCATATGAGTATCACGCCAAAAGCCTACGTCCGGCTTTAATCCTGTATACTCATCCCCTACATTGATACCTCCTGTGAAAGCTTCGATTCCATCGATGACGACAATCTTACAATGATCCCGATAAGTCAAAGTGGGTATCCAAGGAAAACTCAATGGAAATATCGTCCGGCAATCAATTCCGGCATCCATCATCCGATTGATCACATGTTTTGGAAATTGTTTACTCCCCCATCCGTCTCTAATGAAACGGATCTTCACCCCTGCTTCGGCTCGTTCAATCAGGATATCCGTAATTCGTTTGCCAATCTGGTCATCCCGATATGTGTAATACTCCACTTCCACGGTGCTTTGCGCATTCTGTAGGGATGCGATAAGTTTATAATAGGTTTCTATGCCGTTCGTAAGCAATTGAACTCGGCCACTCCTAAGTCCATGCACCGTCAGCTGACTTACAGATTGAGCGATGATGGAGGAAGCAGGACTGAACGAATCAGGCAATGGATCTGACACATTGTTCGGAGAAGTGAGTCTCTCTTTACGAAAATGAATTGGGTTGGCAATGATGCGATATATGACGAATCCAAGAACAGGAAATATCAGACCTATAGCTAGCCAGTTCAAAGCTTTTTCCGGACGACGTACTTCACGGATCGCTACGATTAACATAAAGATTGTATTCAAAACATAAAGTCCAATAAACCCCATGAAATAGCCCCCCAAAGTTATATTCAAGCCACAACATATAGTAATAAACATCCAAAAACTTTCACAACAAAGCTTTTTCTTATGATTCACAAAGGCAACGAATTGCATACTAACTATTGGAAAGTAGTTTTACTGAAGAATAAAAAACCGCTCATTTCCTGTTTAAGGAATTAAGCGGTATCCGTATCAAAATCTTTGTTTTCTAGCTTTTCTAAGAAAGTTAATCAACAATAATAACAATAACTGTATGATTCCGAAAATAATTGCTTCTAGAACTACCAACAACTCTAGGGTTTGATCAAATGGTTTAAAGAAGGTTTCTGTTTTTGGGATATACATATTTACCAGTAAAATAGAAACTACGCATGATAAAATGAAAACTATTATTAGGTGTTTATAATTTCTAATAAATATGAATGGAACTACTATAGCTATGAAATAGAAATATGTAATTTTATAATAATAATCATAATACATGGCTCCAAATATCAACGGCGAACAACACAAGCATGCTAAAGTCTGTAGTAACTTTTTGTTCATGGACACATTCTTTCCTTGCTCTAATATTCAACCACAGCTATTGCATCAATCTGAACCATAAAACCCATATTTGCCGGCCCTATTGTACGAGCTGGATATGGTTTTGAGAAGTATTCTTTGTAAATCAAATTAAATTCATCGAAGCTTGCTCCTTCTCCAAGGAAGACAGTTACTTTAACAACATCTTTCAAAGCTGCGCCTGATGCTTCTAAAATTGCTTTGAGGTTTTCTAATGCCCTTCTCGCTTGTTCTTCCAAAGTATTTCCTACTACCCTACCAGTTTCAGGATCAAAAGGTCCTTGTCCAGCTACATATACCGTATTACCTACTTTAATTGCCTGCGAATAGGGCATTCCCTCTGGGTTTTGTGCCTTCTCTGTAAAAATAACTTCTTTCATCGTAAACCTCCAGTTTCATAATTCAGACCAAGGATCTTTTCTCATGTGATTCGCCGCGGAGCGCATTGTTGAAAGATTTTGGGTACAGCTGCCATCTTCTCGATTTAACCCAAACATTTATGGTTTAGTAGCTCTCCTTATGTATTTATATTCTCTAAAACCTATATTTCCATTAAAGATATGTTCTTTGACCTTTTGTTGAAGCTCGTTACTCATTGTTGGCGTTGTATAATCTGGGTTACCGGGTGTATCCGTTAAAAACTTAGCGAATTCCCTCTCGTTGGGAAAATAATAGATAGCGTTCTGAAATTCTTCTATCTCAATATTTATAAATCCATTAAAGAGTAATCGTTCCTTTACTTTCTCAAGCGCACCAGAATGAATACCGAATATCGTACCTCCGCTTTTTAGGATTCTGCTATGATTTAATATTGAAGTTGGGCCTCTTCGATTGTAGATCAAATTAAATTGATCATTATTAAAAGGCAGTTCCAGTTCCCCCTTGGTAGAACAATAAACAAATTTAACGTTATCGCAGAGAGCTTCCTCTAAACTTGATTTAGCAATGTTTATCATTTCTAATGAGTTATCAAAACCAGTAATAGCCGCTCCAATTCTCCCCATCTTCCTAGTAAATTCCCCATGACCGCAGCCTGCATCTAAGACAGAATTAAACATTGGCAGCATGCTTGTTAATCTCTGTTCAAAAATCTCTTCAGCTGAAATTCCTTCAATTGTATAAATGGCAGTGCTTTTATACCCACCATTTTTTCTGGCGATCATGTCATACCACTCAATCCCCAAACATTTACCTCCATCCTCAAGACTGAATAATTACTTTAATCATTTAGCCACCCGTTGATTAATTCGATAAATTCCAAAAATTTCCTGCATCTTCTCGTAATTTGTGCTTAATTAACACACTACGCTCTTACTGTAGGAATGTGGATGGAATTAAAACCATAGCAAAACATTCATACAACTTTAATCTCCCCGGGCGGCGTGCAACCAACTGCTTGGTTTGATAGATATTGCGAACTCAGTGCTATTTGCCATATAACAGCCAGCATATGTATCTCTCAATGAATTGATTGTGAGACCTACGTCACAAACACTATAAAACAATAAGCCAGCATGAGCGCCACAAAATAGCAGCTCATGCCGGCTTACCTAATGTTAATAATTTCCGTTTGGTCAGGCCTTGGTTTGGTCGTTACGGGTGGACCGAATCAAAGTAACTATTGATTTTCATAATACTTGACTAATTCAATAACCATAGCCCCCATCCGTTCGCTTTCAGGTACAATGACGTGGTCCAACCCTTCTGCTCTCAAAGCTTCTTCCGTTACTTTGCCGACCGCTACTGCTTTTACTTGTGTCTTGAACGATTCTCGAACTGTATCCACGATCCCTTGACGTTTAGCATATTCAAACAGATATCGCACCTGTACCGCGGTAGTAAAACAAACAGCGTCTATCGATTTCGTTGAAAACTCATGACACAACGTCTCCAAAGTGGATGATTCCGGTTCTACATGTCGATATGGCAGCAGTTGAATAACATTCGCCCCTCGATTCTCTAAGAATTGGATCAAATCAGGCTGAGGTTCACCATGTAACTGGACAACTACTTTTTTGCCCGAGAAATCGCAAAGGTCCATACTTCGAATTAAACCTTGAGTCGTTCCATCCTCATCGACAATTTCAGGTTTTATGTCCAATTTCTTAAGCAAAGCATACGTTTTATATCCGCGTGCCGCTACGTTCGCTTCTTTCATTTTTTGAATCAGAGTTGTATGAATTTCTAACCGTTCCGCAGCACCCAGCAGCGTATCTGTTCCAGTACCTGTTGTAAGAACAAACCAATCAATCTTGTTATTCACGCAAAATAATAATTCTTGTTCGATTGCTGACTCATCAAAATATATAAGGCCCTGCAAAGGACGAATGACAGGGATACCTCCCTGCTTCTCAATTAGTAGGCTCATTTCCTCTGTTTTTCTAGAGCCTGCGATTACAATTTTCTTGTTGTTAAGCTTTTTCATTTTCTATGAATCCCCCTCTGAATGCCGTCCCTATTATTGTAATTGTTTTCATGAAATTTTAAAATGACCACGCTTCGCATTGTGTAGCGAAGGCGTGGCCATTTTTACCCGATCGAATAACGAATATACGCTACCAAGGCTAACAATCCTGCAGCAATTGAAATCACATAAAAAGATGTAAGTCGAACCCATTTTACCTCTGTTTTTTGGAAATAGGTTTGATCGCCTTCACGATTCTTGCGAGAAAAACCAACCATAAAGGTAACTACTAAACCAAATAATAGTATGATTGAAAATATCCCGAAATAGATATACATATTCATATAATAACCACCTTTTCTTTGTAAAATTGGTCCTTCGGTGAAAATTATATAGGAAATTGATCTGAATTTCATCAACCACTTTGGTTCTTTTTATACCATCCAATTTCTCAAAATATCATCATAGCTTGAACGAAACTAGTTGTAAACCAAAAGATCACAAAAAGCCGCAGTCTAAAAAGACCGCGGCTTAATAGCCATGTTTATGCTCGTTTTATGACTTCAACCCGCTCACAAGAACTTCAATCGCCTCACTTAGTGGTGTAACCGGACGACCAAGAAGTGTCTGAAGATCGTTACTTTCTATATCTAGCACGCCATCTCTAATTGCGCTTTGGATGGCAACAAGAATAGGAGCGACTTGCTCAGGAACCCCTGCACCAACTATGATTTTAGCGTAAGTCTCATCGTCAACATGCTGAATAGGAACTTCACGATCTAGTACCTTAGACAGAACCGCTGCAAGGTCATCATGCGTGATCGGTGTGCCAGATAGCTCATAAACGGTATTCTCATGTCCTTTACCTGCAAGCACATTTGCTGCCGCTTGTGCATAATCGCCGCGAGAAGCCCAACCTACTTTACCAGCTCCTGCCGAGGTTACGAGCGGTGCACCCGCCAAAACGCCTTGTATCGTTCCAATCTCGTTCTCAATGTACCAGTTATTTCGCAAGAATGAGTATGGAATTCCCGTTTTACGAATCGCTTCCTCTGTCGCACGATGCACTGGCACGAGAAAGAGAGAGCTTTCCTCTGCGTTTGTGACACTAGTATACGCGATGAAACCAACCCCAGCGCGCTCAGCCGCGGATACAGCAGCTAAATGTTGACGAATTCGAGTTTCGTTATCCCCTTGCGTCGACACGATAAGCAAGCGGTCAACACCAGCGAAAGCTTTATCAAGAGATGCTGGAACATCAAAATCACCATGGCGAACTTCAACACCCCGAGAACGTAAATCGGTTGCTTTCTCCGTATCTCTTACGCTAACAGCTAATCTTTCAGCTGGTACGAATGCAAGTAAAGCCTCCACCACTTTTGATCCCAATTGTCCCGTAGCACCAGTCACTAGAATTTTCATTTGTAAATACCTCCATCAGATTATTTAATAATGAGTTAGAATCACCACAGTTATAACCATATTGGTTACAACTAGGTTATAAAAATTAGCTCACTTAAGAGCTATTTTTAATTAAAATTAGATATGAGTTGTTGCAAGGAAACGTTAGACAATCTTTGTTCCATCGCGGTTTGAGCATCACGCATTTCTGCACGAAGGGCTGATTCAATATTTCTCCCTACCGTACAGTTGGGGTTAGGATGGTTATGGAAATTGAACAACTCCCCATTCTCGACCACTTCCACTGCCCGGTATACATCAAGTAATGTAATTTGGTCCGTATCCTTACACAGCGATGTTCCGCCAACTCCAGCACGTACGTCAACGAGTCCTGCCTTCTTCAGCATCCCAATAATTTTGCGAATGATGACTGGATTCGTATTCACGCTGCCAGCAATGAAATCACCTGTACATTCCATTGGAATGGTCGCAATTAACGACAGGATATGAACAGCTATCGAAAAGCGACTGCTAATTTGTTTCATTCATTATCACCCACTCGTTGTAACCAGTATAGTTCTAACTGACATCAAAGTCAAGTTTGTCATGTCGATTACATCGTCTTTTTCATTAAACGTTCTATAATTAGTTCTTTGATTTCCAATGGATTCTCAATTTGAAAAACAACTTTTCCAAACTTATGATTATTTAGTTCAAGTATGACGACATCCTTATGATCCTCATAGGAAATGAAACACCATCTATCTCCGATCAGAAAACGTCCTTCTCTAATGTCAGCTATTGAGGTACCCACTCTAATTTGAAACATGGATAACTTAAAGTCATCTATAGAGACATTCATTATATCCGGATACGGAATTTCAACACGTTGTTTCAAAGCAGCAGCACTTGTCAATCCCGTTAGATGAAGTATAAGAGCATCCTTCGTAAATTCGATTGTTCTAGCCAATTTAACTACCTCCGCTTTATATATTTTGGATTTTCTTGTGGAAACACCTATAGTACGACTGAGTGTGAGAAATCGTTCATCCATTTTTAAATAATTTATTAAAAAATAGAGCTGCCCCTAAGGTCATTGACCTTGAGAGACAGCCCTAAACTTAATCGTCATTGCATTTTTACTCATTAATCTTTGAATCCTTCATGAGATCTTTCTTCCAAAATTCGATAACAATATGGTCCGCTAATTCCATGGAAGCCCATGAATTCTTAAATTTAAAGTCGTATTCTTCCATTTTTTTCACTTCCATTTCTACTTCGAATTTTCTTACTCTTAGTTCCATCGATATGCAATTATTAAGAATTGTTGTTAGCTCAATCAATTGTTTATTGGAATTTTCAGTTGTTGTCAAATTATTCTCACCCTTCTAGTATTGTGGCTCAAGATTACGTTTGTTATGAAGAAAAAGAACCCCTTTCGGAGTTCTTTTGACGGTGAATTGATTGATGGTACTTATGCCTTGAACCTTACTTGGCTTGATCTATACCTCATCCATTATTGCAGTACAAGTACTACACTAAGTGTTTGCGGCACATCTCCTCGCTTCTATATGGATTCAAAAACAACTTCCCTGGTATTTATCTCGTTGAATGTACAACGGAACCACACCTCTCTTGTTTCACCGTCATAAGTATTATGGCTGATCTGATTCAAATTATACATGTTCATTTACATAAAGAGTTGCTTCATCCTATGTTGCAGCAGTAAGGTCCAATCTCCAATCGTTGCATCTCATGAAGCTCCCCGGAGGGTATTCGAAGCTGCACTCGGCGTTGAACTTGAAGTCGAGTTTCCGGCAAATGGCATTCGATGCGGGGTTATCGACCGACGGGAATGCGTGAATGTACCTGTTCTTCTGTTCCGCTCTGGCGCTGGCAACAGCCGCCGCGGTTGCTGCGCTTGCAATGCCTCTGCCTTGGAAAGTCGGCAGTACGCCCCAACCGATCTCGTACACAGTCTCTTCCTGCCAGACACGTTCCCAGTACCCGATGTTGCCGACCGCTTCTAGTTCTGAAAGCAGAACGATGCTGAACATATGGCCTTTCCCCTTGCCGCCAATCTCGACGTAGCGTTTGTGGCGCGCCAGGATCTGCTCCTCCGTCTCCGGACCACCCAAGTGTTCCAGCATCTCTGGTGCATTCATGCGATACAGAAGTGCAAGATCAGCCTCAGCCCATGGCTCGATCCTTACCAGCAGCTCGTTCGTTCGAGTTAGCATCTTTCACACTCCTACTAAGGAATTCATGTCATAATATGTACATTTTCATTGTACTTCTGAACCATGATCCTCATCAAGTTTTAAGCTTATTTCTTGCGATCACGAACGGGTTGAGACTTAAAACAACTACTCAATCACTCCTGAGCGAACCATAATTGCCTTGATGTCCACTTGAACCTTGGCTTTGGAATACATCTCCCTCCACTTCTCATCTGTCAGATTGGCGTGTCGCACCTTTGATTGGAGAACTTCACCAAAACCAATCGGATCTGACCGAACCGCTTGAGTTTTGGCAATAAGCTGATTCGCACGCCGGACCAATTGCTTGGCAATCTCGTTTTCGAGGGCATGAACGACCTTTGGATCTCCTAATTTCAACTCGTTCGAAATCTCTTGAATCCTGGCATTCATAGATATATGGACAGAAAATGACGGAATTGAGGGGTCTATTAGCTTAATTTTACTGGAACTTGCAATATTTTCTATCACGATATTAATTTTATCTGTCTGAATACCAGACTTCATTTGTCGAAAAGGTTCCGTATCCAAGGATAACTCCAAAGCGCCGGCTCTGTAACGATCTCGAATAAGTTTTAGAACAAAAGACTCGTCTACCCTAAGCCCTCCTACCATCTTATCATTCTGAAAAATTGCCGTATGATTCAATGCTATTTCGTCGCCATTACGCTCAATAATAGGGAGAACCGGGTCTTTTCCTACAGAATAAACGTCATGAATAAATTCATGAAGCGTACATGAGGAGATTTGTTCTCCTTGAATATTTTGACGGATCATTTTAAAGAGGTAGGTTCCGATATTGCTTATTTCCGGAAATCGATGCGTGATGATATTTTCCGTGCTCCCTTTACTGACGGTTACATACATCGTATCCGAAATGGCAGAGTCTCTTGAGAGTGTATCGGTAAGGGATAAGATCCCACTCCGGGCTAACTTTTCATTATACATGGCAATTCGGAGCTGTCCACTAACGACACGCTTAGATACTTCACGGTTTTGAGCATTCCGAATCCCTTTGCTTGTGTTACCTGTTGTAACGACAACCTGAACCTTTTCTTTCGCTTCCGGATCTATTTGATGGAGCAGTGCCGTTCCCTTGATGCGGTCATTTTCTAGAGGATCATAACCAACAATGACGATGAGTCCTAATTCTTCCAAAATCCTTTTTTGCACACAGCCTGTCCAGATAGGAATAAATAATACGATAACCGACAGAACTAGCAGGGATTTCTTCATTAGATCCCTCCTCTTTTCATTTGAAAATGTCTTTTGAGCAGAACAGCAGCATAAAGTACCCAGGGATAACCAAATACAAAGTAAAGAGCCACTTTCGAAAAGATGTCATTTAAAGTATTAATCTGTATGCGTGTTTTAAAAAAGATTGATACAACAACCAATATAAGGGCAAAGGTGTAAAGGGCATATTTTTGCTTCCAACCAAATATTCGTTTAATTCCTTTGGAAGCTGCCCACATGTACATCATTAAGTTAGGGAGGACTACCAACATCCATACACAGATAGCCACATATTCAAAGCGTTCTAGAAATGGAAACACAACAATTTTAAACAGGCTGAATGTAGCCCAAACGGTCTTCGATAATTGTCCTGGACTAAAGTAAACAAGCGTGACCACCATAACAGCTACATAGATGATCGTGGTGGTAAAAAGTCCCAAATGAGCGGCCAAGGGGGCATGTTCTTTGTTACGAATAAAAGGATACACAAACATCAGAATTTCGAACCCGACGATGGTCAATGACATTTTTAACATACCTTGAACTAACTCGGAAATGCTTGCTTCCATGATCGGTGTAAGATGTGTCCATTCTGCATATCGTAACGGAAAGTACAAAAATACAATCAACCATATTGTCAAAATTACCGACATAAGGGCGATCCCAACAACAATCCGAATACCGCCAAGAACGCCATAAATAATTAACATAGCCAAAAAAGCGCTCAGCAGCCATGTTGGCAGGTCCGGGAATATCCAAGTCTGGACCATTTCCACATAATTGCGGGATAACACCATGACGGCAGTTAGCATATACAGCATAACAATTGTGTTGATTATCCCCCCGAAATATCGACCATAAAGGTCTTTGTGAACTTCATATAAGTCCATATTCGGATTCAGCTTAAGAGTTCGCAGCATAACTCCAACCGTTAGATGAGACCATGCCCCAGCCATACAGACGGATATCCACGCATCATGCCCCGCCGATTGGTAAATGATACGCTGAAATCCAGACAAACCAGTTCCTACCTGATTGGCAAGAATAACAAAGAATAAGAGAAATGAACTAAACATCAATCTCTTTGGAGGACTACCAGTCTTCACTTAACTCCTCCTTGTCCATTATTCATCAATATCTCCGTGGCTAGTCACAGTCTCTTGTTCCACAAACCTGAAGGTGTCATCGCCATGGGTAAACATGGAGCGTTCGCGCAAAAAAGAGAAAGGTAGTCTCAAAATGCTGTCTTTCAAGTCCCCTTTTCGAAATGGATAGAGGGGATACAAATAAGGCTGACCCAGACTAGTTAAACGAAGTAGGTGAATCACCAAAAAACAGATACCAATCATGATCCCAATTCCTCCATAAAAACCTGCAAGTATAATGATTGGATACCTGATGATACGAATCGTAATACCCATTAGATAAATTGGTGTAATAAACGACGCCAACGTTCCTAGCGCTACGATAATGATGAGAATATTACTTGTAAATCCTGCCTGTACGGCTGCCTGTCCGATGACGATACCACCTACGATTCCGATAGTTTGACCAATCTTGGTCGGAAGTCTTGCGCCTGCTTCACGAAGCAGCTCGATCGTAATTTCTAGAAACAAAGCTTCCATTAAGGGGGGAAATGGTACTCGTGTTCGTGATTCAGCCAGCGGCACGACCATGGCGGAAGGAATGATTTCATAATGAAACGTTAATGCAGCTACATAGATGGGGGTGAATAATAAAGATAAAACCATGGCTCCAACCCGCAAAAGCCGGAAGAAGGTAGCCATATTCCACCGAACTTGATGGTCTTCCGCGGAAGAGAAGAAATCCATCATCGTCGATGGGCATACAATGGCAAACGGACTTCCGGAAACAAACAGCACAATTTTCCCCTCTGATAGGGAATACGATGTACGATCTATACGTTCGGTCATTACAAACTGTGGGAAGATCGTAAATTTATTATCCTCTATTAACTGTACTAGTTGTGCACTGGATACCACACCATCTATCTCAAGACTATTGATCCTATCACGCACTCGTTTAACGAGCTCATTATCTGTAAGATTTTTGATATAAAACATCGCCACTTGTGTCTTGATTTCCACTCCAACTTCCAAGTTCTCCTGACATAAGTTTGGACTCGGCAGGTACATCTGAAGCAAGGCAATATTGGACCTTAAAATTTCGTTGAATGCAATCTGTGGGCCAAATACTTGGCTTTCAATCTCAGCTTTCGAAAAACTACGATTAGGTGGCTTGTAAACATTCAACAGAAAATTGAAGCGGCTATCATCGCTGTGAAGATACACCCATCCGAGCAATAACATTTCCGCAACAGACTGAATAACTTTAACCTGAACAATTCCTGCAACGGGAAATCGTTCTGTTTCATTGATTGAAGGCACATCGACAAAAGTCAATAAAGGTTGAATAATATCCCTTTGAAGCAAATCCTGGTCAACTAGAGTTTCTATGTAATAGATGGCGGCCGTTTGCTGTCCAAGCACGACATATTTGGCAATTAAATTGGGATTTCCATTAAGTGCCTCTTCGAGCAGTTGTTCCAACTCGATAATATCCGCAGGTATGTCGTTTTTCATGTTCTGCATGTTAAACAATCCCTCGTTTCACAATGCCATATCGCATAGTATGTCAAAATGTCAGGAAAACAATCCCATATAGCTTTGAAAAACGCAAAAAACCATCGCGTTGGCTGCGAGGGTTCTTAAGGGCGCGAGGCCCGTTTACTTATTAACTTGTCCTCTTAACTGGATGCCCATCTAATCCATGGAAACAGTTAGCAGAATATGATTTCCTGATGGGTCGACAGCTGTATAATCATGAACATGATAGCCTAACAATTCTAGATTCTTTATCGCACTAACTCTAGTAATTTCATCGGCAAATACGATCGTATAATATTTCAAACCAACGCTGTTACGAGATGGCGCTTGTACGCCCTTACCGTTCCAGATGTTTAATCCAATATGATGGTGGTATCCTCCACTCGATATAAAAAGCGCTTGGTTGCTTATTTGGTAAACAACCTTAAACCCAAGTCCATTGAGATAAAATTCTGCTGCTTTCACGAGGTCTGATACATGTAGATGAATATGCCCCATAATGGTATCAGACGGCAAACCCGTGAACTTCTCTCCATTCGCTTCAGATAAAAGACTGCGTAAATCAACGTGTTCGGTTGCCATGCTGACTTGCTCCCCAATCCATTCCCAGCTTTCAGAAGGACGGTCTACATAAATTTCCACCCCATTCCCGTCTGGGTCCGCCAAGTACAGCGCCTCACTTACAAGATGATCGGATATGCCTTGTAACGGGTATTTGATATCTATGAAGTGCTGAATGACTTTTGCCAACTCTTTCCGGTCCGGTAAAAGTACCGCGTAATGATAAAGTCCTGAACGGCGCGGTTCTTTCGGTAAAACATCTGCTGGCTGCTCTAGGGTCACCAGAGCATCCTTTCCGTTTAAAGTCAGTGAAACTGAGGATTCTGTGCGATCCAAAATTTGAAATCCTAATACGCCTTGGTAGAACGATAAAGACCTTTCAAGCTGTTCAACGATTAAATGTACATGACTAACAAATGTATTTGGTTTTTGATGAAACTTCATATGAGTACCTCCCAATAAGTTTGTATCTTAGAACCATGATTACTTACTTGAATTCTTTATTATCAAGCATAATTAATTGGGAAGTTGATGTTTTCGCGGTCTGCTTCGTATGTTGAACGAGATTAATGATGTCTTGATACGCTTGTTTTGCTCCAGTAACCAATAAGGGCACACCGATGAAATCAATTTTTAACCATCGTGAAAGCATTCCACCACATGTCATCGCAAAAGGCACAGTTGGAGACGTGTTTGATAATATGATTTTTTCGTTGAGTACCTCTTCTTCAATTAACATATCTATGAGATTAAATACACCCGGAACTAGGATTTTAGACCTTCCTCTGCCCATTGTGTATACTTTATTGTCATCCTCATCCTTGCCATGAAAATATAACTTCCCTCTGTCTCTGTAAACTAGTTTATTGAAATTGTGTGTATTCAGTATCTCATTTTTTGTTGGCTCGTGGGAACCGTCTAGCTTTTTGAGATGATAAGCTGCAGCTAAAGCTGTTGTATGTGTTCCCCCGAAATCGTTATAAATATAGATCATAGTTCATACCCACCACCCAGAGAATATTGTATAAAACTTCTTTACTCATTATCTCCTATAATGAATAAAACAACCTCATTCTCGTGCATATTACAGTTTGTTGTATCCTTATAAATAACAGCAAGGGAGCATTATGAACGATGACAACAAACAGTGGACATCAAGGAGCGCATGGGATCGGTCAAGAGGTAGAACAATTGAACAATCAGGCGCAAGCGGCAGAGCTCATGCAAGGAAAAAATAAGGTTGATCAAGAAATCATTGCAGCAGCTAATGAGCACAGTTCAGAACTAGAAGAAATCATTGAACGTGAGACAACGTAATTTGTAACTAATTAGAGAAAAATAAAGAGAAGCCACGCACTGATGCGTGGTTTTTTGTTGTATCTCATCATATAGGAATATCCATTAGGTAGGATCAGGTGCAAAATCGGGGTCCGTATTTTTTGTTTCTTTGCCAAAAAACAATAAAACGAGTGCTCCGATGACAATCGCTATGAAGAATACCATAAAAATAGAGGTGATTGCTTTATTACTCGCCACCAGCAAACCTACAAGATATGGACCAATGATACCGCCGATACGTCCGATGGATGCGGCAAGCCCAACACCCGTAGAGCGTACTTCAGTCGGGTACAACTCAGGTGTGTAAGCATACATGGCTCCCCATGCACCAAGATTAAAAAAAGATAAGCTAACACCAGCTGCTATCAACATCCCCTCCGTAGCAGCACTACTGAACCACAATGCGCTTGCTGCAGTCAGCAGCAAATAAGTGACGAGCACAAACTTACGGCCGAATTTCTCAATGAAAAAAGCAGCGGTAAAATAACCTGGAAGCTGTGCCAACGTCATGATTAATACATATTGAAAGCTTTTTACGAGACCATAACCCTTAAGAACCATGACGGTTGGAAGCCATAGAAACATTCCGTAATAGGAAAATACCACCGTGAACCACAAGATCCAAAGTGTTACGGTAGATCTTCGATATTTAGATGACCATACGGAAGCTAAACGTTCGCTGAATGACAATTTTCGGCTGCGCAATTCAGTAAATCGTGGTGAATCTTGAATCGATCTTCTAAGGTATAAAGCATATAAGCCCGGCAGCGCACCGATAACAAAGGCCGCACGCCAGCCATATGTAGGAATGACGAAGTAAGCAATAAGCGCCGCGATGATCCACCCGCACGCCCAGAAGCTTTCTAACAGAACGACAGCTCGTCCCCTTTCATTAGTGGGAAACGACTCCGAAACAAGCGTTGACGCGACAGGAAGTTCTCCACCGAGTCCTATTCCAGTAACGAAACGCAGGACACATAGGATAACAAAGCTAGTGGCAATAGCAGAGAGTCCGCTTGCAGCCGAGAAAATAATTAGCGTTCCAAGTAATACCATTCTTCGTCCATAACGATCAGCAAGTGAGCCTGCTAATAAAGCCCCTACAGCCATCCCGATCGAATTAATAGCTGCCAACAGCCCAATTTGTTGTGCACCTAATTTCCACTCGACTGCTAATGCAGCAACAATAAACGAGATTATCCCTACATCCATAGCGTCGAACAACCAGCTAATACCTGTGCTGAAAAGTAACTTTCGTTTTGCCGGTTCACGTAACAAATTTGTTTTAATCACATCCAAAACGCATTCTCCTAATCATCGCATTAGCTTTCCTGATCCTATTTTGTGTAACATTACCGAAAAACACTCCCTCTGCAAACCAATATCAAACCTCAAGTTGATCAATCTACCCATCGGATTAAATGTGACCGATCTAAACATAATATGGGTATCAACTATAGGAGGCCTATAATGAAACACACAAAAAAATTACTAACCGTATTAAGCTGTGTACTTGTTTTATCCGGGTGCGGTAAAGGGAATGTTGCCCCTCAACAAATTGGAGTCTCCACGCAACAAGGCGGTATGGATAGGCGGTTATTGGATCCTAAAATTACTAATCAAGACGTATTACTTCAAAGGGGTGATGCGAACATCGAACTAGAAAAACGCGGTTATCGCGCGCAAGATGTCGCTTCTTCCACTAATAGCTCTATCAAAATTCTTGGAGGAACGCAAGGACTTGTTCAAGTTAGGCCCAATCCATCCATCCAGCCCAAAGAAGGTAATTATGCAGAGAATGTGATCTCACAAGCGGCTATGTACTACGGAACTCCATACGAATTCAGTTCGGATCGATCTGACCCATCCACATTTGACTGCTCCGACTTCACACGTTGGGCTTATCTTTCTTCTCTAGGGATGGATATTCCAAAAGATTCTCGAAGTCAAGCGACCTATGTTCAATCTTTTTCCAATCGGACTTACACAACTATCGATCAAGCCCATCGTGGTGATTTGCTCTTTTTCGTCAGTTATAAAGGGACAAATCCGGATAATTACATCGGGATGGATAAATCAATCGGAAACATTACACACGTGGGTATTTATTTGGGTAATGGTAAAATCATCCACACAGCCTCAGCTGCCACAGGTGGCGTACGTATAGATGAAGTTGCCAATAATCATCTAACCTATCGATTTGCCTTAGGTGGTTCAGTACTAGACACCAAATAATCCTTAACTCTCACATATCTGATTGGCCTGGTTTCCATCCAACTTCTTGAGACCAACTATGAGCTCACTGTAATATCTCCCAAACGACTGGCCCTTTGCCTTTGTACTCCGCAATTCTCCACTGATCTTCCATGTTCCATTCTCCTCTGGAAATATAAAAAAGAAAATATCAAGAGACGTGATCTTTTCTAAAGAACACGCCTCTTGATGCAATTAATCCTCTCTTATAGGTATTAATATTTCAACATTTTCTTCCTCTACATTTTCCTCAAAGTAAAAGATTTCGATCGGACACGATTGATCCAAAAACTTCTGTTGATATCCATTTTCTTTCATCCACTCAAATATTCTCGAGTACGCTTCACCTATTGTTTTAGTTGTACAATATATTTTGGCATAAGTGACGGTAGGGAGCTTAAAACCAATCATCCCTTCGGGTATTAAAGTTAAATCATCCACTTCAAGGCAAGCAAAATAGGTAGCAAATATCCCATTGCACATATATGGCGAAAATAATACTTCCTGATCCTTAGCATTTGTGATCTCATGTCTTCTCTCAGCAAATTGACTTTGTATTTGTAGTGCTGCATCTGGGAAACCTTTTGGAAAATTGGCTGTAAGACTCTGACCAACTAATTGATACTCTTTCCTAAGAGTCTCACAGTGATATTTAATCATCGTTTTGTTTTCCAGAGTAATCGTCCCTCTCCAATTGATTATTTATTTTGGATTAAACCGATCCCATTCCCTACTGGATCCACTAAATAGGCAAGATAAAAATCATCAAATTCCATTTTTCCTCTAACAACTTGTGCTCCCGACTCAACGGATTTCGTAAGTGCCTCATCTATGTTGTCAACTTCGATTTGAATTCTTATTCCGTGCGGATAAACACTAGGTCCTTTAGAAATACCGCCATTAATGCCAGATTTATCATCATTTCCTGTTGTCACTGGGTGATATCCCCAGTTAGGCTCTGCTATCTTCCAGCCAAAAACAGACGAATAAAAACTTGCAGCACGATCCGGATCTTGACTATTCATTTCAAATAATACAACACGACCCAAATGATTCAACCTCCACAATTGGTATTTATACCCATATCCATAATACCGAATATTTGTTCCCATGTAAATGAAATTATTTTTGAGATGAACAAATAAAAAAACCGATCCTTGATGACCAAGGAACGGCTTCTTTGAGGTATTAATTATAAGTAATCTTTAAACCTAATTCCAAAGCTCGGGCAAGCGCCCCTTCAGAAAATTTAGGTTTCTTATATTTCTCTTCAAACTCTTCTTTAGATAGCGGTGCCCAAATGAAATCTTTATTCTGATAGATCCACGTTTTGGTTCCCCAATCGACGTGAACCGTCCTGCTCGCAACCTTTTTTACGACGCCAATCTCGATAATAACACCCGTTTTACCGAATATTTTGGCACAATATTTGTTCAGCATTTCGCTCACAACAACACCCCATTTCTATACGCCTGATCTTAGTGAATGTATGATATTTGAAGCTATTTCAATAGACTGTTCGTCTGCTTGAAATTCATCACGAAAGGAATCACCCAATACCTTATTAATCGCCTTGCCGAGGGATAGCGCATCCAATTCATCTAGATGTTTAATGATATAAATGGTTATCGTTCGCGTTTCACCATCATATTCATCATCCGGACAATCCATCGCTAGAAGCTTTACGGGGTCCCATCTATCGATGTGGTGTTTCACGACCTCCATAATTGGCGTAGGGTCATAAGGTAGGGATTCTAAATATTTATTCTCTTTCATGATTTCCTTTTTAATACTCCAAAGCATAACATTCATTTTCGTCTGATCAGATACTGCTCTAAATTTCAATAGAAAAGCCTCCTTTACAGGACGCTTTCTCGATCTTCTGTCACAATCTTTTCAGACCGGTCAATTATTATCGCCCCATTGAAGTTTAGCATTTTCCCTGTACCTTGAGCAATACATTCCATCGGGTGCTCAGCGAGATGAACCGGAACGCCTATGTCCTGCTGAAGCCGCTTATCCAATCCTTCCAGCAATGCGCCGCCACCACATAACAGAATGCCCTGCTCCATCACATCACCAGCAAGTTCCGGCGGGCATTTCTCCATCGCGAGTCGAATGCATTCTAGAATCGATTTCACAAAATCATCCATAATCTCGTAAATTTCCTGTGATGAAATTGATATTGTTCTAGGCAAGCCCTGCATAAGGTCACGCCCTCTTATATCCATTTTCACTTCTTTCACAGGCATCACTACGGCAGCGACGTTCTTCTTGATTTCCTCCGCAGTCCGTTCTCCAATGGCCATATTATAAGTTTTCTTCACATATTCAATGATATCCTGATCGATCGACATGCCTCCACGGCGAACCGACTCACTTACAACAATTCCACCAAGAGAAATGATGGCTACTTGGCTTGTCCCTCCGCCGATATCAAGGACCATACTACCAATTGGCTCTGCAACTGGAAGCCCGGCGCCCATCGCCGCAGCCAGCGGCTCCTCGATAGTGATTGATCTCCTTGCTCCTTTATGTAAAATCATCTCTTCGACGGCGCGTTTTTGCACATTCGTAATTCCACAAGGCACTGAAATCAGCACTTGGAAGCTGCGAAACCATTGATAACCTCTTTTTATTTTGCCAATAAAATATTTCAGCATCGCTAAGGTCATATCGAAGTTGGCTATAACCCCATCTTTTAAGGGATAGATGACTTCCACATTAGCCGGAGTTCTCCCTATCATGTCATAGGCTTCCTTGCCAAAAGCTTTAATTTCCCCCGTATCCGTTTGAATGGCGACGACAGACGGCTCTGACAATACAATCCCTTTTTTTTGTTGATAAATAATTGTGTTACAGGTCCCCAGGTCTACTCCAAACAGTTCTTCCAATCTCTTTAACATGACTCGCTCCTTCTCGCTGTTCAATAGACAATGCCCATAGTAGCGTGTATATTAGTTGATTTTGACTTAACTGCATCTTCATACTTGTTCGCATAAAGCAGCCATTCTAGGGGGGTAACCCAAAAAGTGCCACCCACCATATAGGTGAGCGGCACTCCTAAGTAAGCTTTTTATTAGTTTGCAGCTGCTGGTTCTGCTACTGCTTTATAAGCTGAGGAAACGTAAGTTACGGCTTTTGCCTCCGTTATCACATCAGCATACATCGAGTCCGGTTTTGGATCTTGCAAGGTATACGAAATCACCGCTTGACCGTTTTGGTCAAATCGAACATTTTGAATGGCAATACTGTAACCTGAATTCGGTTTTTGACCTCTTGATAGGGTAACCTTGTTCACATCGTCAGTTACTTTCTCCACAGTTACGGATACATCTTCAATAGGTGCCGGTTTTTGGATATGTGTGTCTAAGAAGCGAATCGCATTATAGATCCAACCTGCGGCTTGGCCACGAGTAAGTTCGGCTTTGGGATTAAACATACCTTCCTTGTCAAGATCGGCAATTTTGTATAGCAGCAATCGCTGTAAAGCGCCTTGATATTCGGGAGTGATCTGAGCCTCATCTTTGATCGGTATAAACATTTTCACTAGCGGGAAATTGCCCTTCTTTTCTAAAGCTCGTACGAGCATTTCTCCAAATTGTTCACGAGTAATCGTAGCGTTCGGATTTACATCCTTCGGAATGTTCATACCGTTGTAGTGCGCTATGATAAAGGCATCCGCATACCAAGCATCATTAGGGATGTTGGTAAAGATGTCCGAAGCTAATGGCTGTTTAATAAAACGCAATGTATCCATGTTTAAATTCATGCCTTTTACAATCATTTGAACGGTTTGGGCATAACTAATCTTTCCTTTTGGAACGAAATGATCCTTATCAATACCGCTCACGATTCCACGATCTTGCAGAGCAGAGATTGCTGCAGCTTGTCCTTCCTCTACATCCGTAAAAGCGAAGGCACTGCTAAAAGTCAAACTGCTAACTAAAGCCGTTGTTAAAGTTAAAGCTGCTATCTTTTTCATAGTTAATTCTCTCCTTTTAGTTGTTTATCTTATTACACTATCCCAAACGTATCGTACGTGATAAATGTTTCAGTGATTTTAAAAAAAATAAAAACCGAAGGATTACCCCCGGCCTAATCATCTTTTAAATGAAGTTCAAACTTAATTGCTTATTATAATTTATTCTCCTTAATTTTTTGAACGACATACGTCAAAGAATCACTCTTAAGCAGAATTTCGCGCCCATTTCTCACTATATTAAATTGCAATGCATTTAAAGTAGTAAATATTACTTCCCAGTCTGGATACGCCGATGATAATAACTGTTTCGCTTCATTTGTTGTCAAATTAAGTTCCATAAATGGATCTAATTCCATTCCTGATTCTACATCTATTTCTTGTATGTTGGTGCTCATAATAACGCAATTAATCCCGTTCTCTTTCGTTCCTCGTGCCATTCTCTCTAAGACTTGTATAAATTTTGGGACTGACTCCACATGTTCTAATGCAGAAACCGCAATGATGTAATCAAATTGATTCTCTTCGATGAGATAGTCTCCAATGTCTGATAGCTTCGGTTCTATGTACGCACGAACTCCATTCTGTTCACTATAATCTACTAATTTATTAAGTGCAGATTCAATAATATCCACACAAATAATTTTTCCAGTCTGGCGCTCCTTCATTGATTCAGCAATTGGAATACTGTTTCTGCCCACTCCACAACCTAGATCTAATACAGTGAGATTATCTTTGGATTTAAAATGAGCTAGTGTATCCATCACTGTTTTTACTGGTTTTGAGAGCCATGATCCCTCTTCAAATAATTTGTAGTTATCATAACAAGCTTCATGATATTTTCGCTCTTCATTTCTAATGATTTTGATCCTATTATCCATTTTTGTTTTCCTCATTTTCTTTTCACATAAATAACATTCACTTTACATCCACATAACTCATAAATAATAACTCTTTGTTAAAATAAAAAGACGATACGTTCCTATCCAAAAACTTTAAGTTAGAAAGGAACTACACGATGCCCGATAAACACTCTTACGAAGCTGCTATTAAGAACGATTCTACTTTACGTTACTGGGAAATAATGAAATCAACTGCCCGCTATGTACTTTCTCGCACGATTATAAGACGATGGCGCACCGACCGAATTGTGCTTCCCGGTTCATCGCATATTCTGTATGTCGATCCAACCGAAAATCGTGGAAGAATTTTGTATATGACAGGTGGTATGACGCAGCCAAGGCTGAATCTATTTTGGAAAACGGCGGTTGCCTCATTCCGACCAACTTTGATCGTAGACGTAGGAGTAAATTATGGCGAATGCCTATTTTCCGTGACCTATCCCAAAAATAGTAAAGTAATTGGAATTGAAGCCAATCCTAATTTGCAGCCGTATATTGAGCGTTCCAAGAAAGTACATCCTAACCGCAAAAGAATTAACACCATTTATGCTATGGCTTCTAACGAAGATAGCGATAAGCAATCTTTCTTCATTAACAAATACTGGTCTGGCCTTTCAACCGCAGCTCTTGGCAAGGGGGGCGTTTCGAAGCATTACCAACAACACGATATTCCCAGCATTACACTTGACTCTATACTTAGCCGGTATCCGTTGAATAAAGAAAAGATCTTATTTAAAATCGATGTGGAAGGTCATGAAGAAAAGGTTATTCAAGGGATGCTGCAATCCATAATAAATTGTCCCAATATACTTGGATTTATTGAATTTGACAGTAAATATTTAGCCAAAAGTGATACGGATGCCCATGCATTTTTATCTTTTTTACAAGAACATTTCGACCTTTATGTTTACTTGAATAATCAGGATCTGTACCACTTCGAGCAAATATCTCTGGAAAAACTGCAACTGTTATTCAAAAAGAAACATATTCACACGGATATCATCCTGGCCTCACCAGGCGTAACGATTCCAGAGATTTATTCGCAGATTATACAATTGGATTAGTATAGTTTACATATCCAGCAAAGCATTCTTTAGAGCGAGCCTAGGGTATCCTTCCGCTAGCTTTAAAATAACAGAATCATTCAGCTTTACATTAAGACCAACAATATTCAGCTCGTCAGTAGGAAGATATTTTTCAATCCAATGTTGTGTCATGAAAATTTGCTCATTTAAAGATCCCACGATGCTTCTATTGTGAGTTTTCGTGTAAATAAACTTGTCCATGTTTGATAAAAACAAATTAACCTCTTGATCTGTGAATTGATCTGCTCTTAAGACAATCTCTAAATTTTTCAAAAACAAATGTTGAAAGTCTTTAACATGTTCTTTCCTGACCCCATAAAGAACTACTTGGTATCTTGTTAAATCGTTCATTATCATTACACAGTTCTTTCTGCCCACCTTAAACAAATGAGCATGCCAACTATTCAGTGGTCTATATCCCACTTCCGGAATTGGTGAAACTGGAAAATTGCTTAAATCAAATAACTTCTTTGTACATGCAATAACTGCCATTGATGTTCACTACTTTCTTATTGTAATTGTTCAAGATTGTTATCAGCTTACCTTATAGTTTCTTTCTCATTACATACCAGCTATCTGTCCGATCATATTCCTCTTCCGCGATATTCCTGTATAACTGAAACTCGCCCAATATAAATATAATCTTCAATAAATCTATATCTAGCCGAGCCTACAGCCCTAATTCCATGCCATGCTAATACGGCTCCCCCACCTTCTTTAAAGGTATTTATTACATGTTGAGTCGTTTCAGCAAGTGCTCCTGAAGGTGGATTCAGCTACCCACTATATTCCATAAATGATTCTTGCATTGTACGAAATACAATGTCTACTTCTTCTATTTTTGCCTCTCTAATTTCTATTGACAATGTAACACACTCCACTTATTATTTGTGATCTCAATCTTCAAGTTTCTCATATATCCATTTGTTCAAAATTTCTTTACCAGTTACAATTTCAAACGTTTTTATAAAAAACCATGTAAACCCAGAATAGAAACCTATAAGTGGGTAGCGAAACGATGCCGGTTTATTCCCCTCAAAATAGAAATGTCCTACCCATGATAAAAGGTAATGTAATAAGGCTAGGATTAGCGTTACTTTCAGGTCAAAAAACAAAAATAGCCAAGCCATAAAAGCCGACATAAAAGCAAAATAGTGCAGTATTCGATTGGTCTTATTCTGATGCTCTTTCAGATAATAATCTAAGTCGCGTTGAACTCGAACTATGAACTTCTTTTGTCTCATATCAGTTTTTCCTCATTTATCATTGTCCATATCTTTATTTTTCTCATTTTCTTTTTTCAAATATGTCTCAAGCTCGCCTTCAATTTCTGCATTAATCTTTTCAAGTTCCTTTTGTTCGGATTCACTACGCACTTCAAGTTCAAGTTCCTCTTCAATTTCCTCATTCGTCATATGAAAATCGTTACGATCCACGATGCCTAATCGTTCTTTAATTCTCTGAATATCTTCATACATTTTTTTGTTTCTTTGATGTGTACTTAAAACAAGCCCAAAAATAACAGCAAGTATAACAATTCCCCCAAATGGCCCTAGATAAATAGAAATCAGTATTGCAAATATAATGGCTGTAATAATTCCAATAATCGTCATTGGTTATTCCTTTCAGTGCTTGATCCATTTTTTATCATAAACTTCCTTTGGTTTAATTCAATAAATCCCAAAATATCCCTGCACAAACTCCCTCCTTTCTCAAAAATTCTTATAGACGAATCAAAATGGACAGCCCCATGTGAAGTGACTGTCCATTGGTATCCTTTTTTTCAACCATGATACGAATAAAACCCCTGACCAGATTTACGCCCCAAACGACCTGCTTTTACGTACTTCCTAAGAAGTGGACACGGACGATATTTCGAATCCTTAAAGCCTTCATAAAGAATTTCCATGATGGATAAGCATGTATCCAACCCGATGAAATCCGCCAACTCTAGCGGTCCCATGGGGTGCTTCATGCCTAGCTTCATCACGGTATCGACCGATTCAACAGAGGCAACACCTTCATAAACGGTAAAAATAGCTTCGTTAATCATCGGCATTAAGATACGGTTCGACACAAACCCAGGGAAGTCTTTCACTTCTACAGGTGTCTTCCCCATTCTTTCACTCAATTTATATACAGCTTCGAACACTTCCTGCGAGGTTTCTAAACCACGGATGACTTCAACTAGAGGCATTACCGGTACTGGGTTCATGAAATGCATGCCAATCACCTGGGCTGGACGCCCCGTGACCGCGGCGATTTCTGTAATGGGAAGTGATGATGTATTCGATGCCAAGATTGTCATTGGCGGGCAAATGGTATCCAGCCTTTGGAATAGTGAAGTTTTCAACACCATATTCTCGGAAATGGCTTCTATCACAAGATCTACCTGTTCCGCTTGTTCCAATTGCTCCAAAGGTTGTATTCGACTTAGAATTTCAGTCTTACTTACTTCTGTAAGACCTCCTTTCTCAACACCTCTAGATAGTTGTTTGTTTATCGAAGCTAATCCTTTGTCAATAAACGCCATGGAAATATCATGCAATAGCACCTTCATACCCGAAGCTGCAGCAACCTGAACGATGCCGCTCCCCATTTGTCCCGCACCTACAACCATGATAGTCTGTATATTCATCTATTCACCCCCGCTACAAACTTATGGATCTACATGCAAAAGAATGGCGTCTCCTTGAGCTGCTCCACTGCATATCGCAGCTATTCCGTATCCTCCTCCAATTCTCCGTAGTTCATGGATCAAAGTCAATATGATTCGCGCCCCGCTGGCGCCAATGGGATGACCAAGTGCAATCGCTCCCCCATTTACATTGACTCGCTCCGGATTCCAACCAAGCAATCTTCCACTGATCAGCATAACAGCCGCAAAGGCCTCATTCACTTCGAACCTGTCGATTTGCTCCAACGACAAACCTGTTTGACGCAATAGCTTCAGAATCGCCAGAGCTGGTGTGGTCGCGATATATGGCGCACTTTCACCTACAGCAGCGTGACCAATAATCCTCGCCAGAGGCTTTATCCCCTGAGAAACAGCCTTTTCTTTGGACATGACCACCACCGCTGCAGCGCCGTCGTTTACGCCGGGGGCGTTCCCAGCTGTTATGGTGCCATCCTTTGTGAACAAAGAAGGTAATGCGGCAAGCTTTTCAAGACTTGTATCTGCTCTAGGGACTTCATCTTGACTAATCTCAATCGTTCCACCCTTACTCTCGATAGTTATTGGGACGATTTCCTCCGCAAAATATCCCTTTTTCATCGCTTCTACTGCTCGAATATGACTGCGTAGAGCCCAGTTATCCTGATCTTTGCGGCTAATTCCGAACTCTGCGGCAACCGTGCTGCCATGAACGATCATATGCACGTTGTGAAATGAACACCATAGACCGTCATGAATCATGAGATCCACGAGGCTTTGATCTCCCATTCTTGCTCCCCATCGGGCGCTTGGCAGAGCAAACGGTGCGTTGCTCATGCTTTCCATCCCGCCGGCTACGATAATATCTGCATCCCCTGAACGTATGATTTGATCAGCCATTGTCACACTTCTCAACCCGGAAGCGCACACTTTGTTAATGGTCTCCGTCGTCACGCTCCAGTCCAAACCGGCCCATCGGGCAGCCTGACGAGAAGGCATTTGTCCCGTCCCTCCCTGCAGCACCATCCCCATAAGCACTTCGTCAATGGTTGCCGGATCAATCGAAGATCGGAGGATCGCCTCTTTCATCGCTGTTCCTCCAAGAACGACAGCGGGAACTTCTTTCAAGGCACCGCCCAACTTCCCGAACGGCGTTCGGGCACCGCCCACAATGACACTTTCCCTCATGGATTCG
>NZ_WHOA01000100.1 GCF_013141715.1 Paenibacillus phytorum
CAATTGTTAGACTGTGTCTAACAATTGGGGTGCAGTTCACGATGCAAGCTCCTTCACTATCGTTTCCCGATAGCTCAATAAATCCTTCTACAGGTTGGGCTTCTTTGCATCAATAATGAGTGATACAAAGCCTAAACGTCCATCCTTGTTTCTATGATCAAATCGTTTTGAACGGTATATAAAACCTTTCGTCTCGTCCCAGTCATTATAATGAAATTTA
The DNA here is from genome assembly GCF_013141715.1 of Paenibacillus phytorum. Lineage (GTDB taxonomy): Bacteria > Bacillota > Bacilli > Paenibacillales > NBRC-103111 > Paenibacillus_E > Paenibacillus_E phytorum. Next base: position 221 of record NZ_WHOA01000100.1, read on the forward strand.
CCTTTCTCATCGCAATACTCAAGTAATTGAACGAAATATCCTGCTTCCTCGAACATTGTGCATATTGTATGAAAGGTATGTACGATTTTGTGAGAAGCTGCGGGGTGATCCTTAGGACCAGGTCCACCAATCTTAACTATATTCTGGTACGCATCATCAGGAAATAATCCGTCTGGGACGGCACAACGAATGTAGCCACCAGACCTTAAGTATTTAAAGCAGATTTTTGCTGCTTGAATACCTTCTTCGTAAGTAAGGTGTTCCCAAACATGTTCCGCCAATATGGCATCAACTGATTCAATGGCAAATATTTTATCCCAATCCTCGATTTCCAATAAACTAAGAACATGCTCCTCGGTGTGCAACCATTCAGGATTATTTTTACTACCACCAGAACCAACTACGACACGTATCAAAATTCTTCCACCCCTTTCTTAACTAAATCATAACGATAGAAAAAGGAATCTGGAATGGAATAAAGGATCACAGATATGGAATTTTATGATATCTCGCTCTTCTACCCATTAACATAATGAAGCTGCCGATCGTGCCGACAGCTTCGTCCAATGATGTTATTCAACTATAGTTCTGAGTTAGCTCAATGCAATTAGCGTGCCCAAAATAAAATAGCCATCCGTATAAAGTAGCGCGAACGGTTGGAATTGTCATATTGTTAGTCGTATGTGGTATTAGTAATAAACTTTCTTTATATGAATCTAACTGGTTCTGGTCTAAGCAGCTTTATTTTATGTTTCTGAAAAATTCCTTTCACTTTAGTGCTTACGATCAACAAACGATTTTGATAAGCGTCCAAGTATTCAAAAGTTAAATTAAAGTCCTGGAACCTCTCCATTTCTTCTTCTCTGTAAATAAATTCTGAGCGAGGAAAGCCTCTCAAACTGCAAGTTTCGCAATCACTATCAGGATAATGTTCATACGGGTCACAACGTACCTGATCATCAAATGGTGGCAAAATACTCTTTATAACCAAATGATATACCTTTTGAACACCCCGAGTCTTATAATCACTAGCGGGAAGGATTTCATACCCGCTGAGCTGATTGCTCTCAATAACCTCTTTAGCATACTCGGTAATAATTAGTTCAGGTCTAATATGAACTAAATGATGCTTACCAATTTTCTTCACATCCAACTTTAATTCAGAAGTCTGAACTTTACCACAGTGTTCGAAGTGATGGTCCTGAACGTACTTTGTCCCATAATGTTCAGCATCCTTGAGAGCATCATGCTCCCATGGATAGAGAACTCCTACATGAAAAAACTTTGCTTCCTTCAATTCTTGCTTTGTGTACTCTCTGGTTTCTGTAAAAGAATGATTAATACCTTCACTGTTGATCATTGACATTAATTCTTGATATTCTGGCTTCTCTTCATCTGTTACTATATGGAGACCACTTGGTTGTAATGTTAACTGATCCAGTCTACCTTCAAACTGACTCCTAATTGTATTAAATAAGTTGCTGTTCCCTCGAATCAGGATATCAGCTGTGCGTTTCATCCAAATTCCTCCAAGTTAACTATTTATCCGCATTTATTCGAGAATTGAACATACAATATCAATTCTTTCGGCATATCAACCTCAGTATACATAAAAGGGAGCTTAAGCTTCCTACTGATTTAAGAAAGTAGTAAGAATCCAGTCGACGAATCAGTGTGTGGAGTCTGGTGTGGAACTAAATTTGGGAACAAATAACGTACCAAATTATTGGTCATTTATTTTTATTTTTAAATTTTTCTACTAGTGCTAAAAACTCAGGGGTAGTTGTAACCTTAACTATACCTAGATCTTTCGGTGTAGTACTCTCCTCAATTTTCTGGAGGCTTAAAATAATATCTACAAAAGAATCTGATATCAAGTAAACGTTATTCCATAGTTCATTTTCCGAAGGGTTGAGTTTCTCCTGATTATGATCCCAGAAATAGATTCTTCCATGCATTTCTTCTTTAACTCTAATACAGATTTGATCTCCACTATAGGTATTAAATTAAAGGGCATTCGTCCAAGGTATGTATCAATGTTTTTGCGTAAACTATTAAATCCATCGGATTGCAAATTATAAAAGTCACCTAATCTGGCTACTTCAGAAACCCTTTCTTTATATAAATAACTAATTCCAGTAGGAAAGTCTATTCTCCCATATTCCAAAAGAAATCTCCTATACTCCAATGGCAATTGAAAACCATACTGCTGTTCTATCGAAACCAAGTCCTCAGAGTCTTTAATTAGTTTTTTTGTGACCCCTAACGCTGATAATTTGACCTCTATCTTCTCGAACTCACCTGGCATTGTTTTACCTCCATCATAGATAAACTCATCTGTAGCGTATTTGGTGTATCTCTCAGTTCGTGATGAGCCCTTTTTAATCCTTCTTATCCTGTAGAGACCTCATTATTAGTGTAATCTGCCCATTAGTTTAGCACGGTTAATTTTTATGTGTCGGCATTCGGACAATGTTCTTGTCACAAATCGGCAATCGGCTCAAGTTCTTGACATTGTCAATTGACAAGAACTTGAGCCGATAAATAAAAAAGCCCGCGGTTTACGCGGACTCGATTCGGACAATGTTTTTGTCATCCGACAGCCCTAATTTTCCATTCTCCCTTTTCTCTCGAATAATGTTCGATCAAGAAAAAGAAAATGGATTTTAGGGCCTTTTTTATGCTTCTGGACAGGTTTTGCTTGTAGACATCTGCACAAAAGTGGGTACTTTTTATAACCCACTATGGACTACATGCCTGCTGCGGCTATTCCTTTATAACGGTGTGCAAGTGCTTTGTGATAATATTCGCACTCGGCATATTGATAAAACCGTGCTGGGTCACCGGCATATGCCATTTTCATTCGCTCAAAATGTTCCGCCATCACGAAATGTTTCCCAGCTTGATGCATTGGATCGTGGTACCCATACATATTACGGTTAGACGTTTCGTTCAAAATAAACACTCCCTTTATAGTTTGGGTTTCATTATTTACTTAGGCAATATTACATTATGATAAAAGCCCTGTATCGGTACATGATGGATGCCCATTGTTGTGAGAATGCACCGAAACATGGATAACCATCGGACATATGTATAAAATCACCTATTTTGTGAAGAAGATCTCCGAACAAAGAAAGAGACCCACATCAACGGGATGTGGGTCTTAATTTTTATATTAAAAGGGGGTCTTGGTTATTTATTATAAGCCAAGTTCATTACGCCCAAGCGAAAATTAGATTTCATGTTTATTACAGCTTTGTGAGCCGATCAAATGGAGCCACCGAGGCAGCTCCTTCCTTTATTCAGCTATCGTTTATCGTTAGCGTAGTCTTTGTCTGATTAGTGAAAGTTCAGGTTGCTATTATCACTTAATCTAATCAGCTTCTCATTGTATAGTTCTAACTTGGTTTCAAAACTTCTTCTACTTTGTTCGAAATCCCGTGTCCATTTATACATCATCTTTAAAATCATTAAATCTGGTTTATAATGACACTTTTCAATACCGAGTTTTTGCTTAAGGAATCTAGTTAAAATTCTTACTCTACGCTTCCACAATGGAGTATCAAGAAATATGATTGTATCTGCCATTTGATATAAACATTGATAGGATTCTCTATCTGTTCCTTCAAATATCCATGTCCCATTTTTATCTATTTCCATTAATACATCAATTTGTTCTTCTGCTGTACGCTTATACCGTCCCATAGATGTTTGATGATGGACAATGGAATCGAGTTCAAACCAAGGCACATTAATTTTCTTTGATAAATGTTTTGCCAATGTCGTCTTACCACTAGCTACAATTCCAATAATGAGGATCTTTTTCATTCCTATCTTGGCTCCCTAATATTGACGTACATATTTCTTCGCCATAGACGCATGGATTCCTTTTAATGTAAGTTACACCATAGATAACTGCCCGTTAACGTAATGGAGGCTACCGATCATGCCGGTAGCCTCCCATTGGTGTGTTTATTAAACAACCGTTCGCCGATAGCTGAACAGGCTCCCGAGCGGCAGCCTCCAAATTCTTAATAACCATAAAGTCATAAAATACATTTTCTATGCAAATAGAGTCAACTTTGTAAAGTGAAATATTTATTAAAAGGTAGGAGCAGGTGGTTCGTCTATTTTCATACGGAGTAAACTATAAGGCTTCTGCCGCAGGTCATTTCCATAATGAAATCTTGCCTGCCGATGTAATTGGTTCACGATGAAATATAAGTATTGATCTGGACCAATCGAAAAAGTATCCGGCCATAAAATTCTCGGATCATGTGCGATCGTTTCCATGATGCCATTCGGCAATATCTTTCGAATACTGTTGTTTTCATAATCTCCAGCATAAAGGGTTCCTTTTGCACCGGTGATCATTCCATCTGAAGCACCTTTTTCTCCCCAATACTTCACGTGATCCTGTAAATTCATATCCGGTATCGTTCGGTCTCTTAGGACTTCCGTTGAAATCGAGTACAGATGTCGACTGGAGAGAGGACAAAAATACAAAATCTTGCCGTCCGGGGAAATCGCTATACCATCAGAGGCCAATCTAAAGGGTGAAGTAGATCCATCTTTGTTTCGATTCATCAGGATTTTACCTTCGACTTTCGGTAAAAGAAAGAGATCGGGCGAAGTTGAATTTGCCCCGTTTAACCGTCTCCAGGCATAACCCGTTTCTAAATCAACGACAATAATGGCACCCGGTCCTCGGGAAGACGAATCCGTTATATAAGCATAACCTGCTTTACCAACACGAAAATCAAATCGGACATCATTCAGATAAGTGGTTGGCAGGACAACATCCTCTGTAAATGTAAATACGCTTCTTATGGTATTTGTATTTAAATCTACAGCGACTAACTTCGCCCCCCCTTTGATGGGTTCTGAGAAATTAGGAGCCCCCGTATCCAATACCCAAAGCGTTCCCTTTCCATCAGCAACGACACTTTGGACACTAATGAAGGACGTTGTGATATTCGATTGGCTTACCAAATTAGCGTCTAAACTAGGATAAGGCTGTAATGTACCGCGAACGATTTCAGCCACCGTAAATTTAACATCGTCTCCCCATCTTGGAAAGCAAATAAAAATGCGCCCTGTTTCAGAAACAGTAACGCCTGTAGGCATGGCCCCGTAAAATAAAAAAACCGCTTCAAACTTACCGAAATACTTTTCACTCGGTAACATCATTTGTATAAAATCCTCCTCAACAGGTTCTACTGCTATCACCTATATATGACTGAATGTGGTTCAAGTGCCTGGATAATAAAATATTTTTAAGGGAACCCCGCAAGTTCGTGTCTATGACGGACAACGAGTAAACGGTGTTGTGTTTTTGCCTAAGTATCACCACCCACGAGAGTATGAATTAAAAGAAGTACACTATACATAGGAGCCTCCTTCCTTGTACAAGCTATGGCCATGGACATGGAACGAAATTTATTGCTGCTAGTCTGGTTTGTGTCTATAACCACCATCTATTTTCTTGTTCCAAGAGCAAAAGCTCATGAATTTGTGTTGTGCTTTCTTGTGTGTCAGGCTGTTGGATGGATAGTAGAAGTGCTACTCGTTCAATTTGATTTGGTGGCCTACCCGTTGCGTGAATTCCCCAAAGCTTCGGATTTGAATATCACGTTCAAAGTAGTGTGGACGCCTGTTGCGAGCGGTCTGTATTACATCTATAGACCTCGTGCCAATAAGTTGACAAAGTGTTTTTACTTTGCTGTCTGGATTTCACTGCTCACCTTAATCGACGGGATGCTAGCCGCAAAAACCGAATTGGTGGATTATGTTCATTTTCACTGGAGTCTGATGGCGATTGTGTACTCGATTATATTTCTGTCCGTCCGCGGCCTAGCGAGTTGGTTCTTTAGGGATCGCAAAGTTTTCAGGAAGGAAGCGAATGAGCGATGAGTTTGCTGATGCAATACGGCATTATCGTTTCAGTGTGGATCCTTTCATTGTTATTGATTCTCATCATCCCGCGGCAGAAACGTCGATTGGCGATGGTCGCTTTTTTGTTCAAACAGTATATTACGTGTATTTTCGGTCATGCCGTAGTCGAACTCAAACTTCTCGCCTATCCCGTAAGGGAGCTTGCCGACGTTAGCCGGACGAGCTTCACCTACGAATATATGGCCTATCCGATGACATGCGCGGTGTTTAACGCGTATTATCCGAGCCATCGGAGTGGCTGGATTCAATTCGGCTATTACGTGTTATTCACTACTGTACTGACGATAGTTGAGGTGCTGCTCGTACAATATACCGATCTGATTCGGTATGTTCGTTGGAACTGGTTTTGGTCATGGGCCACGATTTTTCTCACATTCCTGATAACTCGAGTGTTCTGTGTGGTCTACTTCGGAACCATGACACGAGTGGAAGCGGCAAAACAAAAGAACGCAGCCAGTACGACACGTTCCTAAGTGTGGGGCTATGCCCCCAAGACGTCGCCCAGCTTGCGCTGCGCTCCTGCTGCCGCCGCGCTGTGGTGCTGAAGAACGTCGGCATTTTAACGACCAACCCATAATAATAGGAAGCAGAAGAAAGAGGGAGGCCCCTTAAGGGCCTCCCTCTCGCTTGTCATGGATTTGCTGCGCTGGTCCGGCAAATCAAGCGCGTTTGCCGTCGTGCAAAAATGTCTCATTGAAAAGGGGGCAATTTCCGTAGTCCGCTTATATCCACTAACAATTATGGTCTTCAACATTAAGAGGTTATTGACGGTGGCTCTCCGTGTCTATGGCAAATACGTTCTTCCGAGCGTCAACGCAAGTCATTTGCCCATGCGGAGAGTATCGGCGTAAATTCGGAAAACATTATACGCAGCGTCTACATAGACAGACGACCATACCTCGACATTAGTGAGCTTGACTCCACTTGTATCCGAAAAAGAAGGAGAATCTCTGCCACTACCAAAGCTACCGTTTTATTGTTGGTCCGGCAGACGTAATGCGCTTGCTGAAGTTTGCGCTTGATCTAAAAATTCCTCTGCTTGGGTCAATTGCTGCCGGGCCGTCTCCAAAGCTTGTGAATTTGTTGCCGCATTAGATTCACTTATCGAGCTTATCGCCTGATTTAAAGCCGTTTGCGCCTCAGAAACCGCGTTAGATGCATGCTGCTCCAGCGTATTGACGCTCGAGTTAAGTGTACCTTCTGCCGGTTTTCTTGCATTTTCGGTGGCTAGATCAATTTTATTTCCATTGGGCAAGGTGAGTCCTCCTTCCTTGAGCAAAGATCAATAACTTATACAGAAATAAGTATGCGGTTGAGATTTTGTTTATATTCTTACGACTGCATGGGAATATTCGACCCACATTTCCGGCAATCAATTTTAGTATAAGATCCGATGCGTAGGTAAATCTAACTTTGATGAAAAAAGGAGGGGATAATTTCTCAATGAATACGCCAACGCTAGCGCCGCACGAATCGATGGAACTGCATGAAGCGTTAAACTTTAAAACGCTCTGCCTCGCTAAGTCAAAACTTATGCAAGGCTTGGTCTTTGACCAAGAGCTAAAAGCGTTAATGCAGAAAGACGTAATTCAATCCACACAACAGATCGCCGAGCTGCAAGCAATCTACGCAAGAGCTCCTTTCCAAGCGCCTGTTCCGAATAGCCCTACACCTATTACACATTAAAGGGGAACAAAAATGAATACCGATTATTTAGACCCGATTAATTCATTAAATATGCCGGAAATGGCAGATATGACTTTTGCAATGGACTTCCTTCTTCGTGCCAAGGAGGGTGTGCGAAATTTGTCCATCGCCCTGACGGAAACGGCTTCTCCGGATGTAAGAGCGCTGCTACGCAATCATCTTAAGCAAGGGATTGCAATGCACCAAGAAATCACGGAGCTCATGATTCGCAAAAAATGGTTCCATCCTTACGAGCTGAACGAACAGTACCAACTCGACCAGCTTTCGGCGAAAAATACGGTGATGATCGGGCAGATGAATTTGTTCCCGGATGATACGTCGCGTAAAGGGATGTTTGATCGGACCCCAGATGAACATATTGGAGGACATAATGCATGAAGGCGGTAACGTATCAAGGGATTAAAAATGTCGTGGTCAAAGAGGTACCGGATCCGAAGATTGAGAAACCGGACGATATGATAGTAAAGATCACCAGTACCGCCATTTGTGGTTCTGACCTTCACCTTATTCACGGGATGATTCCTAACCTTCAGGAGAATTATGTCATCGGGCTGAACCGATGGGGATCGTAGAAGAAGTAGGCCCCGGCGTGACAAAGGTAAAGAAAGGCGACCGTGTGATCATCCCGTTCAACATCGCATGCGGAGATTGCTTTTTTTGCAAAAATCAGCTGGAAAGCCAATGTGACAAGTCAAACGAACACGGGGATATGGGGGCATATTTCGGCTACTCCGGAACGACCGGCGGATACCCTGGCGGGCAAGCCGAGTATTTACGAGTTCCGTTTGCAAATTTTACCTACTTCAAGATTCCCGAAAACTGCGAACAACCGGATGAAAAGCTAAGCTTGATCGCCGATGCCATGACGACGGCATTCTGGAGCGTAGATAACGCCGGCGTCAAGAATGGAGATACGGTCATCGTGCTCGGCTGCGGTCCGGTCGGACTTCTGGCCCAGAAATTCTGCTGGCTGAAAGGAGCAAAGCGGGTCATCGCCGTCGACTATGTCGATTACCGCTTACAGCATGCGAAGCGAACGAACAATGTGGAAATCGTAAACTTCGAACAGGATAAGAATATCGGCAACAATCTCAAGGAAATGACCAAAGGCGGCGCCGATGTCGTGATTGATGCGGTAGGAATGGACGGCAAGATGAGCGATCTCGAATTTCTAGCCAGCGGTTTGAAACTGCAAGGCGGCACCATGAGCGCATTTATCATTGCGTCTCAAGCTGTCCGAAAAGGCGGGACCATCCAAGTCACTGGGGTATACGGCGGACGCTATAACGGATTCCCGTTCGGCGACATCATGCAGCGCAACGTGAATATCCGTTCCGGACAAGCTCCGGTCATTCATTATATGCCGTATATGTACGAGTTGGTTACGTCGGGGAAAGTGGACCCTGGAGACATTGTTACGCACGTCATTCCGCTCAGCGAGGCCAAGCGCGGCTATGAAGTGTTCGATACGAAAACGGACGATTGCATCAAAGTCGTCTTAAAACCTTGAATATGGATGAATAAATGGGAGGACAATCCAAATGAATTCCAATTACGCCTTGCATGTGATGCTGGAGGTTCATGAAATGGCTGCGTTCAAGACCGTTTGCATGACCAAATCCAAAACCATGCAAGCTCTGGTAACCGACCCGGAGCTCATACAAATTTTGCAGCAAGACGTGCAATTATCACAGCAGCAGCTTCAGGAGCTCGGTGGAGTGCTGTCTAAAGTGACCCTATAGGAGATAAAACATGAACACAATACTAGAACACATGACAGGGCTTCATACGCTGACCGACGACGTGATCGCAATGGATTTTTTGATGAACGCCAAGAGCGGAGTTAGAAACTACGCCATGGCCGTAACCGAATGTGCCACTCCCGAAATCAAGCAAATTTTGATGAAACAGCTCGACGAAGCCATAGACTCCCATGAAAAGATAACAAACTACATGATGCAGCGGGGCCTATACCATCCCTACCATATTCCAGAGCAAATTCTGCTCGATCTGAAAAACATTCAGACCGCTATGAACATTCCGTCCTGACACCGTATTTCGTCATGGCAAAACGCGCAAAACCACAATGGTTCAGGCGCGTTTTTGTTTGATTAGACTTCAGAGAACAAAATGTTCCCAGTGTCAAGAATCCAACAATAAGTGCGGATACGGTCCGCACTTATTGCGGCTGGCGTCACAAACACACTTGAACAAGCGTTCCTTCGTTTGTTTTGCTTCTGATTGTCATCGCTACGCACTCTGTGGATCTCTGCTCTCACGTCTACCCTTTCTCTATAGGTATTCTTATGTTGCCAATCTTTGCGGATAACGTCTGATTTGTGATTTTAAAAATACTCAATCCCCGCGGCATTCTGTAGAATTAAATGAACTATTCTGCCCGTTAGCGTAACGGACATATGTATAAAACTACCTATTTTATGATCATGACTGATCACAGAAAGAGACCCACACCAATTTGATGTGGGTCTTAATGTTTATAGTTTAAAAGAGGTCGAGTTCTATTATAGGCTCGATTCATTAACGCCAGATGAAGACCAGATTTCATTCTGATTACAAATGCCGCTGCTCCACAAAAGCTAGTGTTTTGTTCATATGTCTTTTAGTGATGATGGAGAATGTCTGCAAGTATATGGTTTTATTCAGCAGCCAATGCGTCTGCTTTCGTTTTATGAATCGTACCAAATGGATGCTCAGGCGGGGCATAAATAGAATAAAGTTTAAGTGGTGTATTGCCCGTATTCATTATATTGTGCCATTTACCAGCCGGTACCATGATTGCATATTCATCATAAACTCTTTTTTCAAAATTTAAATTATCTTTAGTATCACCCATTTGAACTATACCTTGCCCCTCTTCAATACGCAAGAATTGGTCAGTTGTGGGGTGAACTTCTAAACCGATGTCTTCTCCAACATTGATACTCATCACAGTAACTTGTAGGTTATTTCCTGTCCATATGGCAGTGCGAAATGTACTGTTTTGCTTTGTAGCCTCGTTAATATTCACAACAAACGGTGTTCTTCCATAATCTTTTAACTGAATTTTTTCATTCATGTTTGATGATTGCCGATAACCAAATCGGTTTGCATTCTCTATTTCTTGTGGAATCGCCCAGTACACAGGCTGTCTTACATAGTTATACATTGGTGCGTTAACGTAGTATGGATATGGATACATATTCCCAACGTAATTCATTGTGTTACTCATTCCCTTCGCAGAAGTATAAAATATGTTATTCACTATTGCTTGGGAATGGTACTTTTATTCTTTGATGTATTACTTTGAGAAATTGTTGTTAGCTCATCCTTCTTTTCAATTAAATGGACCCTAAATGGCAAAAACAGAACTTTTCTTTTTTAACCAAATCTGCCCGTTACTTCAACGAAATCAAAAAGGAGCCGCCTCA
>NZ_WHOA01000013.1 GCF_013141715.1 Paenibacillus phytorum
AACGATAGTTGAATAAACACCTATGACGAGGCTGCCTGCATGCATGAATGGCAGCCTTTTACTCATCTAATGGGTAGAGATTGAACTACGTCAGAAATACTTTAAATATTTTTTGAGGATGTGTCGATTCTGCAGTATGCCGTTCGTCGTATTAATATAGGTAAGAATATAACCAGTCGAAATAAGGCAGCGGTTCCTCATTGAAGCACGGGACATGGAGGAAGCGATCCGGGTGGCTTCCGACATCCGACCACGCAGGTAGGTGCGGGCGAGCAGTTTGGCTTGGCATTGAGATCCGCCCTATCCATTACTTCGAGATTAGAGAGCCAAAGATCTAGTTTCTTATTTCCTATAGAGGAGGAGCTTGTTTACAGCAGCTCCTCTTTTGTTGTTCATTGAAGTAACGGGCAGTTTAGTGGAGTAATTTCAACTAAATGAAACATAATCATAATCGTATCGTCTGTAATAGAGTAAAACAACTCGTTATAACGAACCCTTGGAAGTGTTTTTGAGAATAGTTAATAATAACTTATTAAAAGGATGAAACAACAATGAACCCCTTTTTCAAGATCATGTTCGTTTGCATTTTGCTATTAATAATAATTGGATGCTATAAAGACCCAAAAATTGAAGGGGCAAATAAGATTAGTCAAATGGAGAGAACCTCCACATCAGAGAAGATATTTAAACAGAACAAAGACGCGGATATTCTATGTGTCTATGGTGCACGTTTTTATAAACGCGCCGAAGATCAGGAAAAATATAAACAAATGGATTTGAAAATAAATCATGAGTTAGGCGAGGTAAGAAAAGAGTACAAAGATGGAAATATTTTTGAAGATTACATGGCAACTAAACTCCAAGTTGGGACAAAGATATTTACGATTCAAGGTCAAATGCAATCTGAATTGCTTCTTGTAAAACTGGGAGAAAAATACGTTGCATATGTATATCAGAATTCAAAGGATTTGTAAAAGACCCCTCGTGTGAAGCGATTCATGAAACATACGATAGTTGAAGAGCTTGCGTTTCGAAAAAATCAAAGAAGAGTTCCAAGCTATTAAAGGGACAGCAAAGAATTTTATTTTGGGGAGTTGTTTCATCTGTATTATCTAAGGCATGCAGCAATTGGGCTCATAAGTCTGATGGTTGGCTTGTTTGTATCCAAGTATTTAAATGGTCTTTGGTTTACGTTATGGTTGAAAGGAAGAGAATTTGACGGATTAAAACATGCTTATTTCAATCATATCTATATGGCAGCAGGTTTAATGGTTGGCTTGATAACGGGTATTGGACTTAAACTTAAAATGGATGTGATAATGATTCGATTCTTTACGGGACCTTTAATCCTGATGTGGATTCTCTATCTCTTCTTTGGTGTGAAAGCAGGGATGAGGTGTGGAGTTGCTTACGTATTTGCTTTTGCCCTCTCCATCTTGTTGACCTATGTATCATCTAAAAAAAATGAAGATGACCTGTTCAGCATCTGACGAATAAACGCTAGCTCGCTAAACTAACGGAGAATGATAGTTGAATAAGAATACCACAACAGGCTACCGCTGATTTGATCTCGGTAGCCTGCTCCATTAACGGGCAGGTTAACGCAACTTCCAAGTAATGGAATCGTATGAAATATGGGAACTCGTGCAATAATTTGCCTTTTTTGAAGTGGAGAAACTTTAATTTGGAGGAAACATGAAGAAAAAATATCAGGTATCTATAGGGGCAATAATAGTCATTATTGTATATTTATTTCTAACAAACCCGAGTGAATCAAAGTACGTAAGTTGGTTAGAAAATAACCACGAAATTTCCTGTATCAATGATGGTCTTGCTTTAAACTGTAAACAAGCTAAAGAAATAATTGAATGGAAATCGCGGTCTGTAAATGACTATGGAATTTTTTCGATTTATAGAGATTACTATGAAGACAAGAACGGGGAAAAAATTGAAATAAAAGCAATTGGAATATTAAACATAGTATATAACAAATGACTATGAAATCATTTGGTTGTAGTTAAAAGGAAGTGTGGTACATCAGATAACGTTGAACTAACGAGGAACGATAGTTCGATAAAAAAGCGGCAGTCTAAGACTTTATTTTCCTTGAACAAGGGGAGGACGAAGACGGGATCAAAATTTGTATCCAGGTGGCCCGAAAAATTGCGGACAGCGGTCTGCAGATCGAAGCATTGAAGGTTATCAAAAACTCGCCTCGTGTAGAGAAAGACGCAAGAAGAAAGCACGGATATTACTTAGGATAGACCGTAGCTGGAAGTCATGGCAAGCAAACGACTGTAGACCGGAACTATACATTTTCACTACTATTTAATTACATTTTATGGTAAAACAAATCAAACAAATGAATAGGAGTGAGTATTGATGAGCGTAGATAAAGTTTGTCCTAGATGTAATAGTACTCAGATTGGTCAGGGAATACTAAAAGGTACTGCTAGCATTGTTCCTAAAGGAAAGCTTACAATATCGGGGTCTGCGATAATTTCATCGATTTGTGTTGAATGTGGGTACATTATATCAAGATATGTGGAAAAACCAGAGAAATTTAAATAGGTGGTATTATCCCCTTCAAGTAGACACTCAAAAAAAACCTCATGTTATGTTGAGGAAATGAGTGAATACTGGGAGGGGATATTTTTATGGCTAAAAAAGGACAGATATTTGAGCATTATACGAAAGCACAATTACAAATAGGCTGCCAGCATCCGCTGCAGCCTATTGAACTAACGTGCAGGATAGTTCAACAGGTGAATACCGAAAAGGGATTATTTATAATAAAACGAATTATATTATTATTGAAATAATGGAAGGATTGAATTGTCAATCATGACTAATAAAATAACTTTTAAAGATAATCCATGGAAAGCTGGACATCGAATCCTGAATTTTATTTGGAGTGGTCACATAAATGAAGATGGACTCTGGTTTGACTTCCATTTAGAATCTGCCGATTACGATGAAGAAAATAATGAGTTGGATTCTCAAGATGATGAAGAAGTATCTGACTGGCAGGCAAAAATCGTTTGGAATAATTATCATAATTGTACGCTATCATCAACTTACTGGGGAGAGGCTAGTGGATTTCAGGTAGGGAAAGAGCTAAATCAATTTGACATTAGAAAACTCGGTTCAAAGGTGTATGATGTCGATCCGTTGTCAAAATATGATTTTGACAATCCGTCTTTTAATATTTATTTATTAGGACACGATTCTGTTGCTGAACATCGGATACATTTCTCAGAAAACGAATTAAATAAATTTGATATAAAATGGGAAGGGAAAATTGCTCTCACCTATGCTGGTCAAAATGAATTTCTACATTCGTTTGAAGCGAATTTATTGAATGTAAGTTTTCAAGGTTTTGATATCCCTGAAGAAGTGCCGGATAAACGAGCGCTTGAATTACTAGAAATATTTACGGTTGAATCTGAAATTTATACCATCTCAAAAGTCAATGGACAACGGAAGATTATTATCAATTGATGTCGAATACAAGAACATACAAATGTGAGGAAAAGGTAATTCATTTAACGGAAAACAATAGCACAATATCAACAGGCTGCCGGCTTACTCGGCAGCCTGTTGAAGTAACGGGCAGATTTGCTTAATAATAGTGTAATAGTTCTTAAGAAAAACTGATCAAAAATTCCTGAATATGGTAACATATGAGTAAAGAAATTAGAGGTGTATTATGAAACATCAACCTCCAGACTGGGAAAGTAAATATGGTTACTCCGAGATAATAAAAGATAAGCTATATCTCGGCGGTGAAGATGACATAGACGAGTTGTTATATGGAGTTGTTGAGGCCCGTAATATAAATCGAACTGGAAAATTCGAAAATCAACCAACTCCTAAGATTGATGTTTGGATTGATTTAAGAGACATTAGATCGTCAAATCGTAATGTATACACACCAGAAGGAATTGAATATATTGTATTTCCTTTTCGTGATGGTGAATTAAGTGAAGCGAAAGAGTTTTTACCAAAAGCAAAGGAAGCCCTTCAAAATAGAATCGAACGAAACAAACGAATTCTTGTTACTTGTCATCAAGGAAGGTCTCGTTCTGTTATGTTACTACTGTGGTTTTTAGGTGAGAAAGGGGGCTCTTTCACAAAAGCTTTTAAAGAAATAAAAGCAAAGCGCCCTATTATAGAACCTGATAAAAATTTCAAACCGCTAATCGAAGAGTGGAAGAAAGAATACCCAAACTGAGTGAAGGACTTAACTATCGAGAAACTATAGTTGAGGGGCTTGCTTTGCGGCTCCTCTTGTGTCTATTAAAGTAATGAGCAGGATAACGAGGTGACAGTCTTGAAGAAAAAAACAAGAAGAATTATTGTAGGCGAAAAGGAATACTTATATTTGATTAAACAAGAGTATAGGCAAAATTCAAGCAATATTTCTCTAAAGATATTTTTAAAGGGCTTGAAAAACTTAACTTGTACATTCCTGTTTTGTACTTGGGATGATCCTATTACGGGGAGCCCGCTATTAGTAGGTGTCGACTTAAAAAATAAAGAAACCAACAATACAGAAAATTATAATTTGCATTATCCAAGAACTATTAGAGATTTCATTTTGTATGGCTTGGAAAATGGATGGACTGGTGAAAATATTATAGAATTCCAAGACGGACTCTATATTATAAGTGAGATGGGATATGACATTTCATGGCTTAAGCCAGAAAAAAGACTGGGGTAACAATGTAACAACGTTACGCTAACGGGAGAACAATAGTTCAATATCAATAGGGCTGTCTCGTGCAGACCTTTGCACAGCCTTTAAAACCAGGATAATAATGTACGAGAGGATGATACAATGTCGATGTCGAAGAGAAAGCAGAATTGGGTTATATCTATCACGACATTGTTAGTGATTTATTTGTTTTTCTTTCCCACTCCAACGGCGGAATTAGCGGTTAGGAAGCATTTATTCTTCTCTCTCCATCCGATTAAGGTTTTCAGTGCTCAAGTTAAAGGGACGGGAAGTACTTCTTTTGGGGGAGCGAAATTGTACTATGTAGGTGATGTATCCCGATCTTATATTTGGGTGAAGAAAAATAGGTTAGGTTATCGTGTGATTGCGGATGGAACTGGACCATGATTTTTACGAACGGGTTGTAATGGAGAATATTTCTTTTAAATACAAATATCTGAGGAAGTGGTCTCTATGAGTTATGATCTTCATATACCAAGGCTTTTACTCTATGCGGCGCTGATAAAATGGTAATCGGTCTAATGATAACTATTGCAAATAGAATTGGAGCTCGAGTTCAAGGCGATGAAGGCGAATATTATGATAATACGAATAATTCATATACGGAACCGCCCGAGCATCTGCGCATGGAGCCAGTAGTAAATATCTATGAGTCTGATATCAAAATTCCCGATGAGCAACTAAAATTTATTGGATCTCTTGGGGTCGAAGATGAAATCCAACATGATAAATTTGGAACAGGTAAAATTCTTGAAATTACTGGCAGAGGGAACGATACAGAATTCATAGTAAAATTCATGGATGGAATTGGTACTAAAAGAGTACTAGCTTGTTTTGCACCAATTAGACCTTGTAAACAGGATTAACTTGTTGAGCTAACGAGGAACTATAGTTTAGAACAAAACAAGGAGCAGCACTGCGGCAGCTGCTCCTTGTTTTTATTAGGTTTAATTGCAGTTAGTTAATCAAGTCATAAAATGTGCAATCACAATCAGTATTTTGTATGCGGCAGGCATGCCACGCTTTTTCTCATGGCTCAGGAATAACCGAACCTTGAACCAAGTCCAGCATGTCCTGCTTGGCGCTGTCCTTCTGTCCGATTACAGTCCCTCTCAGCGTATACCGGATCCTGGTGTCCGGCTCACCCGGCACTGGTCTGAGCAGACTGGCAACATAGGCCGTATGCTTCATCCGGTCATGGAAAAGGTAGGAGTGTCGTTCGACAAACTAAAAGTTGTGATTTTGACGCATCAGGATGTGGATCATATAGGCAGTCTTCCTGAGATTTTGAAGGAGTGTGGCAATGATGTTAAAGTATATGCACACGAGCTGGATAAGCCGTATATTAAGGAGGAGATACCTCTTATAAAAGACGGTCACCTTGAGAATCCCCCGAAGGGCAAAGTAGATGAAACCTTGATAGACGGTCAGGAACTGCCGTTTTGCGGCAGGCTTCGCGTCATCCATACTCCTGGGCATACTCCCGGTCATATCAGCCTTTATTTAAGGCAAAGTAAGACTCTCATTGCCGGGGATTCGATGTACAGTGTAGACGGGATTCTCGGGGGAATTCATGTCCCGACCACATTGGATATGAATGCAGCTCGTCTCTCTTTGAAAAAATATGTAGACCTTGACATTGCATCCGTGGTTTGTTATCACGGGGGATTAAGTAATGTAAATGTAAATGATCAGATAGTAGGACTTAGCCAAGGATTATAAAGTTAAGGTTTCAGCAAGTTATCTTTTAGTGAAACGATGTTGTTACGCTAACGAGGGTTGAGGGTCTTGCTTCGCAGCAGCTCCTCTTCGTTTATTAAAGTAACGGGCAG
>NZ_WHOA01000101.1 GCF_013141715.1 Paenibacillus phytorum
CACAAAGAATTGGTGCAACCATAATGAAACTAAAATGGTGAGCGGAGTGTGCACAATGGGAGAACAACGTCAAAGTTACAACAAAAAATTTAAAGAAGAAACGGTAAAGTACGTTCAGCAAAATGCTAAATCACTGCCAGAGATAGCCGAGGAGCTAAACATAAATGTTGGCACCCTTCGAAACTGGGTGGGGCAGTACCGCAAATTTGAAGACGAGCCGTTTGTAGGAAGTGGTAATCTCCGTGAAACAGAGCGTCTAATGAAAGAAAAAGACAATCATATTAAAGATCTCGAAGAGGAGATCGCAATCCTAAAAAAGGCCATGCACTTCTTCAGCAAAGACCGGAAATAAAGTTCCAATTCATCAAGGAACACCACTCTGAGTTCCGGATCGAGAAGATGTGCAAAGTTTTCAACATTTCACGGAGTGGTTATTACAAATGGCTAAAAGCCCCGAAAAGCGAGAGAACCCGTAATCGGGAAGACCTCGCTAGACGCATTGAATATCACTATCATGACAACTATGGTATCTATGGCGCCCCGAAAATTACAGACTGTTTGAAGGATGAGGGCAAACAAATTGGCGAGAAAACCGTTGGTCGCATGATGAGGGAAAAGGGCCTTCGTTCACGTACAGTCAGGAAATTCAGAGTATCAACAACCGATTCCACTCATGGTCTGCCAGTCGCTCCAAACCTGCTTAACCAACAATTTAAAACGACCGCCCCTAACAAAGTCTGGGTGACGGACATTACGTATATCTGGACTAGTCAGGGCCGGATGTATCTTGCCTGTGTCATGGATCTATTTACACGTAAAATTGTCGGTTGGTCACTAAAAAGTAACATGACAACTGCGCTTGTCCTTGAAGCATTAGACCGGGCTGTAGATGCACAGAGACCTGCTCCAGGTCTTATGCATCATACCGATCGAGGTTCGCAATACGCTTCTTTGGAGTACCAAGAACAACTGAAGAAACACGGCATGGTTTGTAGTATGAGTCGCAAAGGCAACTGTTACGATAACGCGTGTATCGAATCTTTTCATTCCCTGATTAAAAGAGAATTAGTGTACCTAGAAAAATTCGCTTCCAAGCAAGTAGCGGAGCAAAAAATATATCGGTACATTGAGTTTTTCTACAACCGTAAAAGAAA
>NZ_WHOA01000102.1 GCF_013141715.1 Paenibacillus phytorum
CAGGGGTCATCTTTTTTAATCCCCATTGGTATCGATTATTGTTGTAGTAGCGGATGTAACTGTCAATCTTACGTTGTAGTTCTGCTAAGGTTGGGCAGCTACGATGGTCAACATGATCCTTCATATGACCGTAAAACGACTCCTGTGGCGCATTGTCCCAGCAATTGCCTCGTCTAGACATCGATTGCCCTAATCCCTTTTGCTTTAAAAGTTTTTGGTATGCGGGACTCGTATAATGACTTCCTTGATCCGAATGGATGAATGCTTTTTTGTGCAACTTCAATTTTCTTTGCTTCATGAGTGCCTCGATCGTGTCTGTAGCTATGTCCAACGTAAGGCTGTTGGAAAGGTTGTAAGCAAGGATCTCTCCCGTTGAAGCGTCTAGTATGGTCGACAAATAAGCCGTCTCTGAGCGGCCGTATGGGAGATAAGTGATGTCGGTGAGCAACGCAAGCCCAGGAACACCTTTTCTAAAATTACGATCTAAACTGTTGGGAAGCGTTCGATGTTCTTGAGTCGCCTTTGCCATACGTTTGTAAGGATTAGGTTTTCGATGTGGACATACGAGGTCAAATTTCTTCATAAGTCTGCGGATTCTTTTCAGGTTATAGATCACGCCAAATTCGTTCTCAAGCGTCATTTTAATAGAACGAGAACCCTTTTTAAAGCCCTTTCTATGGAAGGCTTTCTTGATCAGTTCTCCAGCTTTGGCATCCGAAAGAGACCGCTCTTTACGGGCTTCTACGGCCTGGATGTAGTTGTAATAGCCTGAGCGAGATACGTGTAATAAATCGCAAAGGTAGCGAGTTGTACGTCCCAAACCCTGACCTACAGTCTCTTTAATTAGCTCAAATAACTTACTCTTACTTAGGTTCTTTCCCTTTGCTACCAGCAACCTTTCTTTCGTGTCTAGCTTTTTTAATAAATCCACCTGGGACTCAAGGAGTCTAATTCTTGCTTCCTGTCTTTCAATTACTTCATCCTTCGTTAGTTCACGCTTCAGCGGACGTCCAGAAGCTTCCTTACGAGAGTCAGCTAATCCAATAATTCCGTCTTTTCCATATGCTTTTCTCCAACGCTTTGCAGACTCATTTACACGTTGAATTCCAATTACGTTTACGTCAAACCCGTTAGCTTCAAAGATTTCTCTAGGGAGCTTACCTGCCATATATTGATCGATGAACAACTGCTTAAATTCATCCGCATAGGTTATTGCTTTATCGCTAATCCTGATCACGTATTTATTCTTTGATAAGCTCATTTGGTCTTTTTCGCTAAAGATTTTCTTAGACATGATGTAATCCCCTCCGGTGCTTACTCTAGTATACAAAAAAAGTACCCATAGTTTGAACACTTTTTCAAAGTGTC
>NZ_WHOA01000103.1 GCF_013141715.1 Paenibacillus phytorum
CATAAAAGCAACCTTTATGCTGGGGTTAAGGTATGTTTTAGCGCAAATTCAACATTGAAATTCATGCCATCACTTTGCCAATCTTCATAATACAAAATGTATCACAAATTAAAAGAAGGAGTGAAAGTTATGCAAAAGGTCAATCCCATAAGGGATAGGGCAAAAATAAAAGAAATCCAAGATATTCTTTTGAAGCGATCACTCAGAGATTGGCTTCTGTTTACAACCGGAATAAATTCGGGTTTGCATCTTAACGACCTGCTCCAATTAAAAGTAAAGATGTAAAGGGGAAAAATGTTATACAAGTAAAAGAAAAAAAGACCGGAAAAGAAAAAAGTTTCGAGCTGATTGAAGAGTTACGTTTCGGTTACAAAGAGTATCTTCAACCCATGGATGATGAAGAGTATGTGTTCCGCTCAAAGAGAACGGGCGTTCCAATCAAACGGATTCAAGTATATCGAATTTTAAATCAGGCTGCCAATGAAGCAGGTTTAAATGAAGTCGGTACACATACGTTACGTAAGACGTATGGATATCATTTTTATCAAAAAACCAAAAACGCATCCGTGCTTAAAGAATTATTTAATCATTCTGCACCGTCGGTCACGTTGAAGTATATAGGAGTTTGATAAGACTCTTTCAGAATATTGTAAATGCCGAAAAAGTTCACTTTTTATGATAATTATATATATTTTTAGGATACTCAATGTACAACCAAAAGTTTAATATTAGATTATTAGCATTGCTTACACTGCGATATATAAACTTCATTTTAAAGTGTAGAATGATCTACTAAAAGAATTCGACATCTTCAAGTATTGGAAATCGGTAAAGAAATGGGGGGGGAGATTTAGTGTCTCCCCCTTACATTTCCACGTGCTGCAAGAGGCTCAAACGGGCTCCATCTCTGAACGGCGATGTAATGCTGGTTACGCTGACATTTAGTGCGAGAAGTTGACTCAATTAGAAATCCAACTATTTGTACTTCAAAACGGTACAAATAATAGATTACATACGTTATCTGAACGAACAAACTCTTATAATATAGTGATAGATGTTGCATGATCCACTAAAAGAATTCGGCAAAGCGGTTAGTCAAGGGTCTGCTGAAATTGCACTGGACAACGTGAAACAGGTGGATTCGCAGCTAGAGTCTAATGTTGTTTCAAGCAACAGTAAGGCTTCGGCTATAATAACCAAAAAGATTTCCGCCGATGGCGCCGACTTCGTGTTTGTCTATGCCGAAATCAAGGACGCGAACGGGACTGTGGTACCCTCTGCCTGCGACGAGGTTTTGTTCGACATCAATGGTCCGGCGGTCATCGTCGGTGAAAATCCAGTACGGGCGGAGGCTGGTATCGCTACCGTGCTGCTGCAAGCCCGAGAGACGCCGGGCGAAATAACCGTGTTAGCATTAGCCAAAGGGGTAAAGCCGGCCGTGATCAAACTGGCAAGTGGCAATGCAAGTTGAAAGATGAATTGAGCGCAATGGCAATCATGGAAAGAGATCGGATTCGACGCGATTGACAATGTATGAGCGGGAAATGAATGGTTCACCACGGTCTGGGACTGATTGTTATTCAATCAGTCTCTTTTCCATTTATACATATAAAGCAATTAACCCGGAAAAAACCTCATGAACTTCTGTTCTTGAGCATTACAATAGTTGAAGATTATACAACCACAAGAATGTATAACTTTTACCTCAATTTAGTTAATTGTTCGAGCCGGCCCTTTCCATTACGATAGTCTTATACCTTATTAAATTGGGAAGCAGGTAGAGAAATGCTACTAGAGATGAAAGGGATATCCAAAAGCTTTTTCAAAGTGAATGCGCTTAACCAAGTGCAGTTCAATCTGAACGCGGGAGAAGCCCACGCAATTGTAGGGGAGAACGGCGCCGGCAAATCTACTTTGATGAAAATACTTGCCGGCATTCATCAGCCCGATGATGGAGAGATCATTTTACGCGGAAAGCCGGTGACAATTTCATCGACTAACGTTTCAAAGCGGCTTGGAATCTCCATTATTCATCAAGAATTGAATCTTATACCTCACATGAGCGTGGCTGAAAATATTTTTCTTGGACGCGAGCACAGGAAAGGAGGCTTTTTTTCCGATTTCGGTTCGATGGTTCGCGAAACGAAATCACTACTTGAAAGCTTTGATTTGCAGCTAGACCCGAATGCGCTGATAAGCAGCCTGAGCATTGGAGAACAGCAGATCGTAGAGATAGCAAAAGCAATGTCTATGCAGGCGGAAATCCTGATCATGGATGAACCGACTGCCGTTCTGGAGGAGAAAGAAGCGCAAAAGCTTTTTGAGCTGATTCATCAATTTAAAAGCAAAGGCGTAGCCATTATCTACATTTCCCATCGATTAAACGAATTGAAGCGCTTTTGCGACCGAATAACCGTGTTGCGCGATGGTCAATTTGTTACGACTCTTTCGATGGAAGGGCTTACAGAAAGAGAAATCGCAAATTTGATGGTGGGTCGCGAGCTAAGCGATCTGTATCCGGATAAACGCCAACGATTTGGCGATGAGATTCTGAGGGTCGAGCGGCTGACGCGCAAGCGAAATTTTGAAGACGTAAGTTTCTCCGTAAGGAGAGGTGAAATCGTTGGTTTCGCAGGATTGATCGGAGCCGGTCGGACAGAACTCGTTAGAACTATCTTCGGAGATTGGCAGCCGGATGCCGGCGCAGTGTATTGGAAAGGCAAGAAAGCGACGTTCAGGAGTCCATTAGATGCGGTACAAGCAGGTATCGGCTTCGCAACCGAAGATCGGAAACGGACGGGACTTTTTCTGGATTTGGGAGTAACTCAGAATGTTTCGGTAACCTGCTCGGGTAAAGTAAGCAAATGGAGTTTTATTCGTCGGAAATTAGAAAGACAATTCGTGGAACAAAAAATAAACGAATTAAATGTTAAAGTACATAAACGAACAGGACCCGTCAAAAATTTAAGTGGCGGAAACCAACAAAAGATAGTTCTGGCTAAATGGATTGCTTCTGATAGCGAATTGTTCATTCTGGATGAACCGACCAGAGGCATTGATGTAGGAGCCAGGAAGGAAATCTATGAGATGATTTCCAGGTTTGCAGCTGAAGGCAAGGCTGTAATCGTCATTTCATCAGAGTTGCCCGAACTTCTTGGATTATGTAACCGCATTCTCGTTATGCATCACGGTAAAATTAAGGGAGAACTCGATCACACCGTCGCCAATGAACAAAATGTAATGGCACTAGCTACAGGACTATAAATGAAAAGGAGCATGATGCATGTCAACCGCAGCAACGGGAATCAACAAGGATGTTAAGCAAGATCGAAACTGGATTAAATATGTGTGGGATCAATACAGCGTGCTATTCGCGCTTATCGTGCTGGTTATTTTTGCTTCAATATTAAGCGAACACTTCTTAAGTGTTGCCAACATTACGAACATACTGAGGCAGGTTTCCATCGTAGGCATCTTAGCCCTTGGCATGACATTTGTGATCATTCTGGGGGGGATCGACTTATCGGTTGGTTCCATATTAGCGTTATCCGGCACAGTCGTTATGGCTGCACAAGTCAATTATCATTCCTCTGTCATCGTTTCGATTATGCTGGGCTTATTATGCGGCGTATTGATCGGTCTTATCAATGGTTTGATGGTGACATATGGAAAAATAACGGCATTCATCGCTACTTTGGCCATGATGACGATCGCAAGATCTCTGGCTCTCTATTATGCAGACGCAGGCGCCATCTCGGGAATGAATTCCTTATATGCCAAAATCGGCAATAACTATGTGCTCGGCATACCGATTCCGGTTATCATTTTCGCCGTAATGGTATTCCTCTCCTATATCGTGCTTGAGAAAACAGTATTAGGGAGACACATTTATGCTGTTGGAGGCAATTCGCAAGCAGCCCGTCTATCAGCCATTTCGGTATTCCGAGTCACGATCACTGCCTATTTGATTTGTGGATTTACAGCAGCAGTTGGTTCAATTATTGAAACTTCCAGACTTAACTCTATATCGACATCAACCTCCGGAAATATGTATGAATTGGATGCAATTGCTTCCGTTATTATTGGCGGCGCCAGCCTGGCCGGGGGAAGAGGGCGCATTCTCGGTACCTTGTTTGGAGTTCTGATACTGGGAGTATTAAGTAATATTATGAATTTGTTAAATATCTCGCCATACTTACAGGGGGTGGTTAAGGGTCTAATTATTGTTGCTGCTGTTTTGCTGCAAAAGAGGGATTAGCAAGAAAAGTTTACTACTATTATAATTGGAGGGTCAGTCAATGGTGAAAAAATTTATGGTATTGCCAATGGTTTTAATGCTTTCTTTCGGTGCTGTATTAACGGGTTGTACGGAGGAAACCGCCAGCAAGCCTAGCGTTGAAACAAAAGTAAGTCCGTCTGCAGATGCAACAAGCGCAGCAGGCGCAGCAGGCGAATATACGATCGGGATATCACTTCCTTCCGCGGATCATGGATGGATGGGCGCAATGGTAGCCAACGCCAAGGCGGAAGCGGAAAAGCATAAGAATGTGAAGTACATCTTGTACACGGCTAAAGATCCTGCCAAGCAAACCTCCGATATCGAGGATTTGATTACCAAAAAAGTTGACGCTGTTGTCATGCTGCCGATGGAATCTGCCGCATTAACTCCGGCAGCCGAAAAAATAAGCAAAGCGGGGATCCCGCTCGTTGTCATCGACCGAGCTGTAAACACAGAAAGCTACCGTACTTATGTAGGCGGTGACAATTACGGCATAGGTTATGGAGACGCCAAATATTTAGTGGAAGCATTGAAGAAGAAGAAGGGCAAGCCTGCGGGGAAAGTCATCGAAATATCTGGCGTGCCGTCAACCGTTACCGATTTAAGATCGAAAGGCTTCCGCGATTATATTAAAGATTATCCTGAGATTGAAATCGTAGCTACACAGCCTGGCGATTTCACAAGAGAAAAAGCGCTGAAAGCAACAGAGAACATTTTACAAGCCAATAAGCAAATTGATGCTGTCTATTCGCAAGACGACGACATGACGATCGGCATCGTCCAAGCAGTCCGCGATGCGAAGCGCGATAAAGAAATGTTTATCGTCAGTTCCGGCGGCATGAAAGAAATTTATCAAATGATGAAAGAAAAACAACTGCCTGAGGTTATCGTATCCCTGACATACGCGCCTACAATGGGAGGCACCGCCGTTAACATGGCAACTAAAATTTTAGAGAAAAAAGGTCTGGAAGGATTCTGGGAATCATCCATTCCGCATCACATCGTTTTGGAAGCAACGCCGGTTACTCCGGAAAACATAGATCAATTTATTAAGAAGGATTCCAATTATTGATTCTTTGAAAGGAACAAGGTGCTCATGAAACTAGGTGTCTTTACGGTTCTGTTCGGCGATAAGCAATTGGAAGAGGCTCTGGACTTGGCGCAATCGCAGGGGTTGCAGGCGGTAGAAATCGGTACAGGAGGCTATGTGGGCAAGTCCCATATAGCCCCGGCCGAACTATTACAAGATAAGCAAGCGATTAGCAGGATCATAAGGATGACGGGAGAACGAGGATTGACCATCAGTGCGCTCAGTTGTCATGGCAATCCGCTTCATCCGAATCAGGAACAAGCGTACAGTGAAACTCGCCGCTGCCCTTGGCGTAAATACGGTCATAACGTTTTCCGGTTGCCCCGGAGATTCTGAGCATTCGTTATATCCGTCTTGGGTTACATGTCCTTGGCCCCCGGATTTTCTACATGTATTGGAATGGCAGTGGACGAACAAGGTTATTCCATACTGGAAGGAGCAGTCCGAATTTTGTAAGCAATACGGGGTTCGGGTAGCCATCGAAGCTCATCCGGGCTTTGTCGTCTATAACACAGAGACTGCATTACGTCTGCGTGAAGCGACAGGAGATAACATCGGCGTCAATTTTGATCCATCTCATTTATTCTGGCAGGGGATGGATCCGGTTGAATGCATTAAGGCATTAGGAAGCGCTATTTTCCATGTGCATGCCAAGGATACGCACATAGATCCCAGAAATACTGCCATAAATGGCGTGTTGGACGTCAAACCGTATTCGGATGAGCTGAACAGGTCCTGGATTTTTCGCACGATCGGGTATGGCGCAGACGCTAAAGTATGGAAAAGTATTGTGAGCACACTGCAAAAAGTAGGTTGCGATGGCGTTATCAGTATCGAACATGAAGATAGTTTAATGTCTGTGAATGAAGGGTATACGAAAGCGGCTCGGTTTCTTAATGACATCTTGATTCGCGAAAAGGCAGGTGACATGTGGTGGGCTTAAAGCCAAAGCTTCGAGTCGGCATGGTTGGCTATAAATTTATGGGAAAAGCGCATAGCCATGCTTACAAGGATATCGGCATGTTCTTCGATTTGGATAAATCCGTCGAAATGAAAGCAATTTGCGGCAGAGATGAGGCGAATGTTAAGGAGGCGGCAGAGCGATTCGGCTGGAGTGAGTATGAAACGGACTGGCGTGCCCTGATTGCAAGGAGTGACATTGATCTAATTGATGTTAATGCGCCAAGTAATTCGCACAAGGAAATCGTAATGGCTGCGATTCAAGCCGGTAAGCATGTGTTTTGCGAGAAGCCCCTTGCGTTAAATCTGCAAGACGCCAGAGAAATGCTTAGTGCGGCGGAAAAGGCGGGCATAGTGCATGCTGTCTGTTTCAACTATCGCTATCTCCCAGCGGTTCAATTGGCCAAGCAGCTTATTGATGAGGGAAGATTGGGCGAAATTCATCATTACAGAGCGACTTATTTGCAGGATTGGCTCGTAGATCCAGGCTTTCCGCTTGCATGGAGGCTGCAAAAGGAAGTTGCCGGCTCCGGTTCGCACGGAGATTTGAATGCCCACTGCGTCGACTTGGCCAGATATTTGATCGGTGACATCGATAGAGTTGTCGGCCAGCAAAAAACGTTTGTCAAACAGCGTCCCATTGCCAAATCTATGGTCGGGTTAACGGCAGTTTCATCGGATGAGATGGGCGCTGTGACGGTCGACGATGCGACCTCATTTCTCGCACAATTTAAAAACGGAGCATTGGGCACTTTCGAGGCGACTCGATTTGCGACAGGTTGGAAGAATGGCAATACGTTCGAAATTTATGGAAGCAATGGCGCCGTTCGTTTCAATTTGGAACGATTGAACGAGTTAGAAGTATTTCTACGTGAGGATGAGCCGCATCTTCAAGGCTTCAGAACTATTATGGCCACAGAAAGCGTTCATAAATATGCGGCACAATGGTGGCCGCCGGGTCACACAATTGGCTATGAGCATGCATTCATTCATTTGATTTATGAAATGATTAGCAGTATGGACTCGCGCCATTCCAGGACGTATCCCGATTTTTATGATGGGATGAAATGCCAACAAGTCCTCGAGGCTGTAGAACGATCCATTGAAACCCAATCCAGGGTACATGTAGATGAGCTCTAACATTTGAGGATATATTTGCGCTTGTTATCATTATCAAGGGATAATTCTTTGATATTTTGCAACGATGAAATCGCGATTGAAAAATTTTTGAAAAAAGTCTTCAATTCTTATTCGGCCGAGTCCCTATATTTGTGCGGAATGGGAATTTGGCGGGTTGCCCTATTGGCTCCTTAAGGACCCTTCCATGCAATTGCGTTGTTACTATAAGCCTTATTTGGATAAAATATACACCTATTACGACGAATTATTGGCAAGGTTTAAACCCCTTCTTTGTACGAATGGCGGACCGATTATCGCCATGCAAATTGAAAATGAATACGGAAGTTATGGAACAGATAAAGAATATCTGGCGTATATAAGGCAAGCCATGATCATCCGTGGCATGGATGTGCTTCTGTTCACTTCAGATGGGTATGACGATTCCAATCTTCAAGGAGGTACGTTAATTCCGGACGTGTTCGCAACAGTCAATTTCGGATCGCGGCCTGAAGAAGCATTTGCCAAATTGCAGGAATATCAGCCGGACAAACCGTTGGTATGTATGGAATATTGGAATGGCTGGTTCGATTATTGGGGAGATGAACATCATCAGAGAGGTAATGACGATGTGGTGGAC